>CAZPNU010000011.1:0-81605 GCA_964588075.1 uncultured Candidatus Cloacimonas sp. | reverse complement strand
CAGGTTCACCATCTCTTCTTGATTGCTGAGGGCATATGCCCAACCTTTTAGTGATGCCTTCCTGAATTGCTCCACCATGACAGGATGCTTGCGAATGGTCATCTCATCAGTGAAAAGTAAATCTCCATAATAGTCAATACCCGAACTCGTGGGCCAAAGAACGTTAAACTTGAAGCCCGCTTCTCGAAGAGGATAAACTTCATCTGTGGAGTAGGCTGTTATTGCATCAACTTCGCCCTTAATGAATTTATCCAACCCAAAATTCAGATCCTCTACATGTAGATTTTCCGGCTTCATACCTTCGGATAACAGAAAAGCATATAGGTCTGCTGCATCCGGCTCTGATGCAATCCTCTTGTTGGCCAGATCATGTACTACTCTTATTCCGGAGGACTCTTTGGCAATAATTATGTGCGGTGAGTGTTGGAATATATTCGCCAGAACAACAGGTTTATAACCTTTGGAGCGTGCAACCAGAATATCTGTTGTACAGGTCCCAAAATCTGCCTTCCCGGAGGCAACAGCACTGAAAGGCGTCTCATCACTTGTTGCTTCCAAGAGTTGGACATTTAACCCCACTTCATGGTAATACCCCTTTTCTATAGCTGCATAATAGCCGGCAAACTGATACTGGTGTTTCCATTTAAGCTGTAAACGGACAGTTCTCAGACTCGACGAATAGGCACTTGTTCCATACGTCAACAGCAATATAAGTAACATGCTTTTAACACAAAGCTTCATCATTACTCCTCGGGGAATCACACATACATAATTTATCCGGAAACTAGATCTGAACAAATGATTTGTTATAAGTTTACCCTACCACCTCTAGCTATCATTGCTTAATCATTGCGCGTGAAATACGGATGGCATCCGTATTTCACGCGTATTGCACCCGTATTTGATGCAAGAGCGATTTTCATAGACACAGGAAACAAAACCTGATATATTGGAAATTATAGGGTTACAAAATGGTCTTGTGCTCAAGGGGAGGATGCGTTATAAGCTCAGTTCAATGCCAAGATTAAAATCCCTGCCGGCTTCCGGGAAACCGTACTCCCCTTGATAATCTACATCCAGTATATTTTCCAAACCCGCACTAAAGCCCAAGGACTTCCAAGCGTAATGAAGCTGTATATCGTGTTTCCAATAAGATTCCAGAGTATAGTAGGTGCCAATCTCATCCTGTGACAGTCTGTTCCCACGGTATGAGGAGCTTAGCGAAACTAAGAAATCTCCGGGAAGAGAGAATCTATTTACCAGTTCCAAGCTGTGCTTAGGGGTTTCTGTCAGCCTGTAATCACTATTTTTATCATATTCCAGGTAAGCGTATGATGCCTCAATCTGATATTTCCTATTGGGGCTAAACACCATGCTAAGTTCCGCACCTTCTGAGACGAGCCGGTAAATGTTTTCATATTTGCCCATCTTCAAGTCTATCAGGTCACGACTGTCATTGTAAAATAATACTGCATTCAAAGCTAGATGATTGTATAGCAAATGAGTGGAGTGGCTTATCTCAAGCTTCAAAGATCTTTGGGGAATAAGCTCTGAATTACCCTTCCCAATGGAGTAAAGCTGGTGCATGGTGGGTGGAGCACTATTCATACCAATGGCAAAATTGCTTATTCCCATGCTCCCTCCATTATAATTTAGTCCCAATGATGGCTCGGTGATGAAGGTGGTCGCTGTCTTTTTCGCATATGAATAAGCACTGAAACCGATTCCCCCGGTTATTTTTAACCGTTCTATCAGCTCTCTATCGTACTGAAAGAAGGCGTTTTGGTTCAAAACATGGCTATAGGTCCATGTTTTATAGTTGCCGTTATCTTTGCGCTTGTTTTCTTGGATATCCAGCTTGTAGCCAAAATCAATGGTTTCGCCTGTTTGGCGCTGTAAACGAAGTTTCGGGGCAAAGCCCCAGCTTCCATTGTCCATGCGAGAATCTACATTCAGATTTTGCATAGCAGCATCGTTATATTCAAGATACCTGTCCCCACCACCATCATAACTTATCAGGGTTGATAGAGTTGCAGCTTCGTTCAACCTGAACTCTGAGGTAAGCCCTGCGTTGTATCTTGCCCAGTCCTTATACAAACGAGTTTTACGTTCGTAGATGGATGATGGAATCTCCTTACGCTTCATCCCACTGTATAGGATGTCAAAGCCGAGCTTGTGAAAGCTGAACAGCTCAGTGTTCCACCCGGCGTATAGGTTATACTGCTCTTTACCGCTATGATTGCGTATAGATCCATTCTCCGAGAAAGTTGGCTTAAACTTCTCAGAAAGCATGAAACCATCACTACTTAGCCCCGATATCCCAAGCTTGTAACTCCATGTGTCGAAGATGTGTGAGGAACTTAACTGAATGGTGTTTGTGTTGTTTCGCTTGATGGTTGTGCCAATCTTAAGCCACTTTTTAGCGTTTGGTTCGGTGCTAACCAGATTCAACACACCACCCATGCTGCCTGAGCCGAAAAGAGGAGAACTAGGACCCTTAACTATCTGCATCTCAGAAATACCGATTATGGATAACTTACTTATATCCACATTACCGAAGTAACCGTTGTTGATTGGGCGACCATCGATCATCACCTTAACTTCATTCTTGCGAAATCCCCGCAGACGTAGGTTACTTTCGTCCTTACTCCCTACACTTACACTGGTACCAACATTGTTTTGCAAAGCTGCTCTGAGATTCATAGCTTCACTTTTATCGGCAATGATTACCTTCTGGAGTTGACCAATAGCCTCGGAGGGTTTATCAATCACTACCCGAACTTTGGGAAGAGTGAAGGTTTTTAAAGAATCCGGGCTGGTTGCATGTGCCAGCCCGGAGATCATCAGCCACCCCAATACAAGAGAGAGATGCTTTATCATATATGGGATAGATGGTTAATAGTTAGTCATCACGGTACTGGTGTATCCGCCAAGGTCTGTTGGTACGCTAAAGCTGATGCTAGCCTTGTCATGGGGAGCTAATGAGAAGCTATGCACTTGCTCTTCTGTAGTTGTAACCTCAATTCTTGCCAGGCGTTTGAATTTCTTCTGACTACCGCTCATGGTGGCGTTAAAGTTAGGGAAGGTAGTGATTTCGGTACCGAGAAAGTAATACCCATCTTGAATCTGCTCAGGTGTATATGTAACACTGTAATCATCACCTGCCACCAGCTTAACAGAGCTGTATGTGCCAATTCCTGCAAGAAGATCAGATAGTTTGATAGCTGCTTCGCTGACGCTACTCCAATTGGTAATATCGTAGCTGCTTAATCCTTTCAATTCCACCAGTTTAGTGCTTCTTCCGGTTACCACATCCACTTTCCGGTACAGATTGAACTTGCCGGTATTACGAACTTTAAAGGCACCCGGCATGCTTGAATCTGCAAACCAAGTCTTCTTATTGTCGCTGGGGACATAGAATCCATCTTTGAACACATTCCATGCTAAGTCATAACCTGCATTCACGCTTAGTCTGGGACTCCATTCATCTTCGTCTGCACTAACAATCTCGTAGGCAAAAAGGCTTCGATAATCACTCAGATCCGTTGCATCGGTAGTAAGCAAATCATGCACAGTGTTCTGAGGAATGAACTGCTCAAGCTTATAGCCATAGATGTTAACATCAGTGGGGGTGTCATTATCATCCTTCTCGCTGCAAGAGAAAGTGAGCATAACGATAATCAGTAGTAAAGCAAAGTTTAGCTTTTTCATTTTACCTCCATGAAAAGCAGGAGGCATGCAGGGATAAGATTTCCTCTGCAGCCTTTCCAAAAGGGAGGCATGACCGTTTCCCGTCATACCCTATCGGTGGTGTGCCCTGCTTTGTAAGTTTAGGCAGATCCACTCGGCTGAGTTTCAAAACTTTGTTTTATGTAAATCTGTCAAGCAAGATGTGGGTTGACAGATCAAGCGTATACCCAAAAAACGTGTTTTAAATGAACTGGAGCTAAGAGAATGAAAAGAATCATGCTATCAATCTGCCTGTTGCTTGGGGTGGGTTATGCTTTTGCTTTGAAGTTGATCCCCATACATGGAAATGCAATAGAAGTTAGTTATCAATACCTCCATACTGAAGAACTGACTGATTTTACTACATTACGTAACAAGAATGGAAAGGACATCATTGAGAATTGGCGGGGAGTTGCACTACTTCCTTGGTTGAAAAGATTGGGATACGAAAACTGGCAAAGTATGAGATGTGTATCTTATGATGCCTATGAAGTTGTTATGCACCGCATCGAACTGGATAAAATGCCTGCTTTCATAGCGCTGTATCACGAAGGTGAAGTGATTGATGAACAAGATGTGAGGGTTATTTTTCCTACGACAAGAGAAAACAAATGGCTGCGAGGAGTCTCACAAATTGTATTGCACGGGTATCAAGCACAACCCCAACCACGCTATATTTATGCTTGGGAGGATTTCTTGTTGGATCATCCCATGGCAGATAACGAAACAAGATTCAACATACTGATGAACAAGGCATTTTCGCAGAAATCCGGAACCATCATTTTACTGGATACTGAGTTTAAACCTTTCGCATTAGACTACCCGTTTCATTTAGCTGATGAATCCCTGGTCGTAAATAGTGATAACTCTATAGAACTGAAGAATGTAAAATTCATCGGACGCACACCTTTGAAAGATATTATATACCTTCAGTGTGGTCCTTTTGCGTATATACGTAGAGATCACCTAACTCAGATGTATCATGTGGGCAACTCTCTAGGGTGGAACTGGGATGAGATCAACCTCGCAAGAGTGAAAGGAACAAAGGTTAAAGCTCTTGATGAGAAGGTTATTCCTAAGCTCCCGAAGGATGCTTTCCTAGAGCTTCGTTAGAACATCAATACCAATAATCATCATAATCAATTTCGGTGTATTTAATAACCAGCGTATCGTCATCATCTGTAGTGTATAAGTAAACCCCATTGGGGTAATCCAGTTCCCAAACGTATTCACAATAATAGTCATCGTACCAAGGGCTAACCTTGTGAAGGTCTGTAAGTTCACTTTTATACTTATCTATTAGTGCTGTATCCCCATTTACCTGGAAGCTGATTGTCCAACCGCTAACTTGGTTTTTTGAATAGGAATCCCTCAGTTGCAGCTTTGTTAGCTTGGGTAATTTGGGATTTACGAATGTTATTGAAGCATCTGTGGTGTCTGAGATGGTGAATCCCTGCTTTTGCAGAGATTTAACCGCATCCTTATAATTCTGGTTGAAGCTGATGTTAAACAAACCAGTCTGTCCATACACTAACAAGAATGACCATAAAATCAAACAAATGAGCATCAATTTCTTCATTCTAACCTCTCTTAATTTCGGGTAACAATACTGGATTGATAACCTGTCACTTAGCATGAATCTGTCAATGTATATTACTACACTCACTCTCTTATTCTCGCTTAATAGTACATTATTTTCACAAGCGACAAGCCATAATAGTTTTTGTGTTGTGATACTGGCTGAGGATATGTTGTTCTTTGGAAATGATACAACTTGCTTAAAGAGTTTACCAGAAGGCGTAATGCAGGTATGGAGATTGTATTCTTGGTTAAAGAGGCAAGCAATAAATGATGCCACTAAAATAGGAAAAACCGACAGCTCCAATGGCTAAGTTTGAAGCTGTCGGTTTGGGGTGTTTATACTATTCTTGCACTGCTGTTACGCGGAAGAAGTATCTCGACTCTGTGGCAGGCAAATAGCATTGAGGTAATGTGGTATCGCCATAGTAAACAAATCCACCATTGGGCTGCGTTGAGTAATAAACTCGGAATCCAGTGACTGGAATTGGGTATGTCCAAGTTAACTCGATGTTATTAGTAGCATGATTATACGCAATAGTCAGATCATTGATTATTGCCAAGGTCTGCCATGAAATTGAGCAGGCGGCACTGGCGTTATCAGATTCGTTTGATTCTGAAACCAAGTTCTCAGGATCCACCGCAGCATAGGTATTCCATGCACTCGCAACGGAACTGCTAACTCCACTGAAAACGTAAGAAATGGTATCTCCCGCTGCTAAAGAACTAAAATCATGAGTTAAGTTGCCAAAATCACCTTCAGTTGGTGCTGTAGTTCGGTGGTAATAGAGGTGTAAGCCAAACGATCTATCAACATTTGTATCGCTATCATTGATAATGGTAACACGGTAACTGATTGTTTCACCAATATAAGGGTTGGTTTTAGATGGAACAATACTAACAACTCTTAGATTGGGATTAAACCCGCTCCAGTTGATCCTGCTGTTGGGATCAAACTCGAATGCTGGCCCGGCAAAATCACCGGTTGATGAAACAAAGCTGAGTGTTCCGGCATTTACTGATTTACTTACATTATACACCCCATACCATGTATTTGCAGGAAACACAGCACCAGTAATACTCAAATCCTGATTATTGTTAACTCTTAGCAGAACCCCGCCGAGTGATCCATTACGGAAGGTGCATGACGTTAAGGGATAATCAGTATCTACTATGCTACCATCGTTGAGAGTGATCCCATCAGCATTCATGAATTCGAATATTGCATTGCATGCTGCAAGAGTTCCTCCACTCCCCACACTAAACTGATAATAACCGTCCATATGTGTGATAGTGACAGGTTGCTCGGTAGTCCCAAGCAGGTTCATCCGTCCACCGTTGTATACGTTAACCACCTGATTGTTACCCATGCGGATTACTGATCCCGAATCGGCTAGCAGTATTGCACCTAGGTTAACATTAAGGGAGGCGAAGCAGGTTAAGGTGTTATGGTTAAGATTCAAAGTTCCGGATTGTATGGTTAATGATCCCGAATTTAACAGTTTCAAGTTGCTGTTCAAGGTCAAGGATTGACCACGTGATGTACTTGGGTAACTAAAACCACTCTCTCCATCCTGCTGATGAGAGCCAGTCACATTATTACGACCAGCAGTTTTACTGATAGCGAAGTTGTAGAAGAAACCGGTGCTGGAGTTGTAACTAAAAACGTTATCCCCGCTTCCGATGAAAGTTAGAGTGTTATTGGTCGAACCATCGAAAGTAGCATTGTCATCCGCTACAAAATCTCCATACACTGCGTGACTGAGACCCATATATTGATCCCACCAGTAACCACTGACCATATGCACATCACCCAGAATAGTTAGTGAGCAGCCGGACCTAAATGCAGCCAAAGGAGGTTTATTGATAACCAAGTCACCCACAGTGAAACCTGAGGTCACGACAGATATCCTCTGTGTCTCAGAGCCGTTAAGAGTCAGAATAGCTGTGTCGGTATAAAATCCTGTTCTGCTTCCATATGTGGTGTTGTAATCGGTTAAATCACCCCCCAGGGAGATGCTTATCCCGCCATCTCCCATAGAGTTAACACCTGCCCCTCCTGAGATAATCATGTCTCCGGCAATGTTTAAGGTAGAGCCAGCATTCATTTCCCATGTCCCCTGACTTACATTAAAGTCGTTGTTTACATTTACCGTTGTACCAGCACTTTGTTCGAAGTCATCAAAGTTGCTTCCAACATTCGTAAGATTCAGATTATAAAATGTTTCGTTACTCAGGATATCTTGATTGACTCCATTAAAAACAACTGTGCCAGTTCCCTCTGCAAAGGCTATGCTACCCACCTGGTTATTCCAATTGCCCCCAACAGTTAGAGTAGCAGTGCCAACCATCAAACAACCGCTGGATATCAATACATTTCCGCCCACGATTATATCTGTTGAAGCTGAGAGAATAGAGCTTGAAGCTTTGTTCACTGTCATGCTCCAGAAGCGAGAATCTCCTGTTTGCACTATATTTGCCGAGGATGAACCACGGAACTCAATTGTACCTCCGGAAGGCATGAAATTCGTTCTATTATTAATAAAACTACCATTACAAACAATCGTTCCTCCGGTAATCTCGGAATTGAAGGTGTAAGAGCTTGAAGCATATATTGTGATCCCTTTATCAGCAAAATCAAGGGTTCCTCCAGTCATATTAAGAGTAGAGTTTCCGGCATAACTCATGTAGCAGTTAGACGCACCCCCGTAAACATGGAATTCCCCTCCACTCATATAAACCCCGCCGACTAGATCAATGCTGCTTGTTGCATCCTGACTGATGGATAAACTACCACCGGATATAAAGTAGTTTCCAAACAGACCATTATCAACAATGTCATTTACATACAGAAATCCACCACTGACCATCAAGTTTCCCGCACCATCATAATACTGCGCACTAATGTTAGCCCCAGGCAAGCAGTGGAACTGTGCCCAAGGAACATTCATTTCTAATGTGCCTTGGATGTTCATCTCACAAGAGGATCTTGCGATGTTATTCACACGTAGATATCCAAGTATTGTCACTGTATAGTTGAAGGTGACAAAGTTAGCTGAATTAGTTGCAGCAATAATGTTATTGAAACGGGTTTGACCCACCACGAACTGCTCGTTTGTTGATCCGACGAAACTGACCGTTCCTAAACCTGGTTCGTAGCATAAAGAGCCGGAATAGTTATTAAAAGAACCTGTTAAAGAAGTGTCATAGGTTTGGGCGTTTAGGTTTCCATTCCATAGTGTAAGCGAGCCGCGAATATCGAGGTTGGTTTGTTGATACAAGGTTGATCCTGCCTCTCGATCAATAGTTAGCGAACCAATATGGTTCCCATTATCACAATAAATGTGAGCCACACCGCTGCCGGTAATAGTTACCACACCGCTTGTTTGTTTAATAGCATCAGTTGATCTTGCACTAAAGCTGCCATAGCTGCGCAAGATACCGCCTGTTATGTTCTTAGGGTCATTGTTAAGGGTCATCCCCATGTTAGTGAACTGAATCAATCCACTTGCCATTGTTACATTGCCATTAATAGAAAACGCGGGAGTTATATTAGAACCATCAATTCTAAGCGTCCCCCCGTTTACTATGAGAGAAGAGCCTGTATAGTTGACATACTCACCACGGACAGTCATAATACCATTCCCGATGGTTAGAGTGCCATACTGGAATAATGAGCCTCCGCATAACAGATTCCCTGATGAACCTAAGTATAAACTACCTGTTGCTCCTACAGAAACGAAGTTACCGATTCTCGCAGGTACGCCGTTCATGTTAAGTATGTTGCCGGTATCTATCATAAGATTGGTAGCTACTCTTAGTGAGTCGATGGAACTTGCAGAAATTGAGTTTGATCTGTCGCCTGTTGTAGCCTCAAAGCCCAGGTATCCAAATGAGCAGTTCGTACCATTTAGCAAAATTGTGCTTCCCGTTGTTGACATGAACCTTGTATAGCATGATGCTGGCAGAGCAATCGAAGCACCAGAATGGACAATATAATCTCCATAGAATCGTAAAGATCCTGAATCGATATCAGCAATGGCAGAGCTTGACCAAGCGAAATTTCCATGGACGCTAAGCTGATCAATGGGATCTTCACAAACCATCCTGAGTTTACCTGCAATTGTGGCATTACCCAAAACATCAACGGTATTCCCGTTTAGATCCAAAGTCCCTGCTTGTACCAGTAGAGTACCAGACATATTAATCGCGGTGGCAAAGTATATTCCTTCATCCCTTGTTGGACTCTTCTGTAAGAAAGCTCTGCGGTTAGCAAGACGCTCTGCATCACCCTCCACCTTTTGTTTGACTAATCTCGCAGCTGTCTTATTAACAGTTAGATTGTACAATCTGCTCCCATCAAGTAAGGATATGTATGTTGTTCCTGACCCATACATCTCAACTGTACCACCTTCGGGGTGGAAACTGTTACGCCACATACAAAACTCACCGGTGGTGCGGATATTGCCCCCTGTGATTGCTTCTGCAAAACTATAAGTGCTTGCATACAGGTTTATTCCTTGATCATGGAAATCCAATAAGCCTGCATTCATTGTTATGGAAGCGTTCCCCCCATAGCTAATGTATGATGACGAACTACCTCCGTAAATATGGAACTCACCACCAAAAATGTATAGATTAGCATTAAGGTCAATATACGAACTTGTATCCTGATACAGGTTGACTGTGCACCCATAATTTACATAGAAGTTTCCATATATTCCATTCTGGAATAAGTCTTCAGCCGTAAATGTGCCTTGAAGCAAATCAATAGCTCCGGCTATGAACTCGTAACTACTGCAAGAGAGAACTGCACCGGGATTGTTTACTCGTAAAGCTCCTGATGACTTATTGATAACGAGTTTGTAGAACTGCTCTGTATTATCGCAATATTGATGCGCAGTGCCATTGAACTCCACCGTATTGCTACCTTCGATAAAATAATCTTGTCCTGCTGTATTTATCCATGCCCCTCCAATCTTCATCAATTCCGGGGCGTTAAAGGTTCCTGTTTGTAGCACGAAATTACCGGTTAATTGCAAGGTTCCATAGGTGTTAACAGCCATGTTACGGGTACTAGTTAACATAGAACCATTCCGGGAGGTTATAAGACTTGGAGTCGAATCTTTTGTACTATTCGCCTTTCTGATGAGCAGACTGTTTAGGCTTCCGGCTATCATCTGCAGTGTGCAATCAGTTGTGCCATACAACTCTAATGTTCCTCCCGCAGGATGGAAATCTGATCTGTCGCACACAAAGTCCAGCGTTGTTCGCAGCAGACCACCTGTAATGTTCTCTGTCAACAGGGGAGAATTTGGCAGATAGATCCCAACATCATGAAAGTCTATAATACCACTGTCCATAGTAATTGATGCATTGTTCCCATAGGGAAGGAATGCAGGACTGGCTCCACCATAGATATTGAAGGTACCCCCATGTACAGTGACATCTGCTCTTAAATCAATCCACTCACTTGTCCCCTGAGTCAGATTAATCGTACCGCTATTGAGAGTGAATGCCCCATAGATGCCATCATCTGCCAAGTCAGCTGCGCTAAACACACCCCCATTAACGGTTACACCGCCCTGGGTCCAGTCATATGACACACAGTTTACCGATCTGCCAGTGTTTACTATTATGCTACCCCCTGATTTCCTGTTTTCTATCTGATAAAAGGTTTCAGAGGATACATTCTGATCCATCCCACTGCAGAAGATAATCTTTCCTGTTCCTTCTATAAAGCTTGCAGCACTTAGGGTATTATTCCAGTTTCCACCCAACATCACATCCCAACTCTGTGGATTGAATATACCACCGGTTATATCAAGATTACCTTCAATTTTAACTCCGCTTTGGAGATACAAGCTTGCTCCAATCTCTTTGTTTATCTGAAGGTGGTGAAAGAAGTTTGATTCATAGTTCCCTATGTTCAAGCTGGAATCATTTCCCATGCAAACAAAGCTTCCATTATAGAAGTAAGCATGCCCAACCAGGTCACATGAGTAGCTACCATAAAGTACTACATTCTGTGGACTCCATGTATGCATGTTTGCGCCTGCGCTAACTACCAAATCGCCTTTGATCATCAAAGATTGAGTATTCCCCGACGGTAGTTGCAATGAGCCGGGAGTAGGTTTACTTACAATCATTGTGGGAAAGGTAATCGTCTGATATATGTTCAGATAAGCAGTGGTGCTTCCGTAAAACTCAATGCTCCCGGTTTGAAGGTTAACAACACTACCGGATTTACATGTCATAGATCCACCTAAGCTAATTCGTGCAGAGGGATTTATCGAAGTATCGGTATTTACCTGTGAGTATGTATCCGCAATAAAGTTACCACTTACATTCATGATTCCTATACCGCGAAACTCCAAGTGACCCATGCAGTTAAAGTTACCATTTACTGTTAATGGATTATCGCCTACAACAAAGGATGCGCCTCGTTCCAAGGTCAGGTTAGCACATACTGCTGCCCCGGTGCCGGCATTTGTGTTAGGGCCATAGGTAGTGCCCCATGGTATGATAACATCATCCGTAGGTCCCGGTATGCCATTAGCCCAATTCTGCGAGGTGTACCAATCACCATTACCACCGTTCCCTGTCCAGGTCTTTGGTATGCTGTTACGGATGGTAAAGGTCATGGTGTTACCTCCTGACTCGGAGATATCGGTGATAATCAATCCGCTGTTAGCACCATTACTGAGGAAAGGACTGGGGTAGGTATATTGGTGAAAGGCTGTATTGCCTTTGTTGGCACTGAATACGGCATTGTATACATTACCATTAACTGAGGTTGTGCCCCCTGCCCTGTACACATAAACTTCGTCCGGGTGACCATTAGAGTTTCCATTGATACTTGGGTTAACCCGGTAGAAGATTAATCCGGTCTCCGGTAATGATGTTTCCCATTGACCTGTTCGCTGACGATACTCCACATAGATATACTCGTTGGGATTACTCGTGGCAAACTTCAATGCATTCCATGGTGAATCCGTTCGAGAAGAAATTGTATATGTACCGGGAGTTGATATCAGAGGTGGATCAGCCGTCCAATGACCATATTTATAACACATATAATTTAGATGTCTCTGAGTAGGGTTTTGTTGCCATTGCATGGGATCCCAGCTTCCAACCGGATCAATACCATTGCTGTGGTCGGGGTAATGGTAGAGGTCAGGGAAACCCAAACTATGACTAAATTCGTGACAGAATACTCCCGTATCCTGACTGGTCTCTAACAGGAAATTGTAATCTCGGACTATCTTGCCGTTTATCTCGCGATCATCATCTTCCAGCCAAAAACGGTGAGGCCAAAGTATATTACCCCATCCATTATCTGACCCTCGGAAGATAAATGTGATGTTATCCACTACTCCATCGTCATCACCATCGATATCTAAACTACCAGAAATAATCGAGTTGTCATCCAGATAATCTACAATGCTGCCTAGCATTGCCCGTTCACGATCCTGGCTCTCACCCTCGCTTTCAAATCCATCGGGATTCGTGGTGGCGTCATACTTACAATAGTAGTTGCGATTTCGCTGAACGATATAGGACATCACCAGATTTCCATTGGGAGCAGGATAAAAATTGGACAATACTGTCAGTTGATTAGCCGAATCATATTCAAAATACCTACGCATAGAAATGTCATTTGCTCCGGTTCCATTGAGCCTGGTATTCATGTCGTTAAAGGAATAACTTGCCGGAAAAGAAGTTTGGTCCTGAAAACGGACAAAAACGACGATATTCTGTATGGTTCCGGTGGTGGGTGTACGCGTTGTTTTGCTTTGCAAAGCTCTGTCGAAAGCGTTTATTCTGGCTCGCACCAGTTCCGGATCTTCCCTGAGAAGCTTTGGGATTGCCAAGCTTTCCGGGTTTACTCTACCAACCACATAGTCAGAATACTTCATCCCATTGCCGTCCGGGATAGCATACACATAATATCCGGTATTGGGGTTCTGCAAAATAGAGTAACCATCCTCGGTATGTACCCGACGACTGAATTCATCACCGGTTGCGAAGCATTTAATAACGGCTCCATCCGGCTGTAACAACTCCTGCGGAACATTTGTCAAGTATGCTCCGGTTAAGTAAGTAAGGCTCATAACAAAAAGTAACAAACACAGCAAGGTTCTCATACTGTCTCCTTTATTGATTTATTCATATTTCTGCTAACAATTATAATATCGTTACAATAAGCGGTGGGGATAGTTTGGCAAGGATGGGGATTGGGTAGTTCCGGAGATGAAACATTCCATAACACATAAAAAGGGATAGATCCATTTTGCAGAGTGGGATCAAGTATCAATTTCAACATAACTTACTACAATACTTATCTGTAACAACCAATCATTTAATCACCTCAACAACAGGTTTTATACTTGGCTATAAACTATGCATCCACAACTTCACGTCAAGGATTATTCGTAATGACACATATCTACACCTGAGGAAATATTTCCTCCGCAGATCAAAGCACCAACCAACCGATGTTTCTTGATGGCATCACTTGATCATTGCATAATCATTGCATGTTTCATCCGTAATAAACATGCAATGATCATGCAATGATGATTAGAGAAATGCGGAAAAATAATAAGAAAGCATTTGGAACAGTGCTTGCTTTGTTTGTCATTATATTGATAATAAACCTAATAAGGCTGGACTACATGAAGCGACTAACCTTGTCTCTGTTATTAATGATATTGACCATGCTTTGCTTAGCCAATGTTACAAAGAGCTACATTTTGGATACACCCATTGTTTCAGAGGAACATGGATATACAAGCATTAAACTAAACAATGCCCAAAGCTGGGGTGAACCCGGAGATCCTGATTTACCTTGGTTTGGAATTAAGCTTTTGTTACCCCCATCGCAAGAGGCTGAGACCATTGTGGTTAAGCGCTCCAACCCTATTAGCTATCAGCTTAGCTATCCTATTGAACCAATACAGCAGCAATACCCTTTCTCACATAAGGTTCTTGAACCGGCAGATACTCCCAACCCTTTGGTGTATAATACTTCTGAAGAATACCCAAAACAAACTGACAATGGCTTGAACACTTACTTTTTGAGTGGTAACCCCATCGCCTTTTCCGCAGTATGTCCATTTGCCTATAACCCAAAAGAAAACAAGCTTGTATTTTACCGTGAGATAAGCGTAGAGATTAGCTATTCTTCCGGCTCAAGAAGCATCGAAGCAAGCTCTATGTTGAAGCAAGACACTTTCACCCAAAAACGGATCCAGCATGTAGTGGATAACCCTGAAATGTTCAGAACATCAGACAGCAGACCTTCAGGATACAATTATCTGATGATCATTGACCAAGACAAGTATCAGAACTGGCTACCCTTAAAAACACTGTATGAGAGCAGAGGGATGAATGTGCTGGTAAAATCTGTTACTGAGATCAATGCTAATGTAACCGGAGCTGATACGCAGGAGAAAATCCGAAACTTCATTATCCAAACCTATAACAGCAATCCCTTGCGTTATGTGTTTTTGGGTGGAGACACAGACGTTATCCCGCATCGTGGTATGTATGTTAACCTTGGTCAGGACAGTTATACAGATGCAGATATCCCGGCTGATATGTATTATTCATGCCTGGATGGCACATGGAATAATGATGGTGATAACAACTGGGGAGAAAGTGCTGAGGCAGATCTGGCCCCGGAACTTGCCGTTGGCAGGTTTTGCTACAATAGCAATCAAGAGATAGCCAACTTCGTTAATAAAGTCATGAGCTATGTAATGGCTCCCGTAGAGAATGAGCTTAGAACTGCGTTTTTTGCCGGAGAATGGCTTTGGGATGGTCCGACCTGGGCTGGTGACTATATGGATGAGATGATTGGCGGAAGCACTGCCAATGGATATGCTACGGCCGGAGTGCCAAACTCATGGACAGTCACTACATTATATGACCGCACATATGGGGCAGCAGACTCCTGGGGAGCAAACCAGATACGCCCCTTGTTATCCCAAGGTCCTAACTTTGTTAATCACTTGGGACACTCCAACACAACATATAACATGCGTCTATCTAACAACCAGGTATCCGCTACAAGTATTACGAACAATGGTTCAAATCACAACTACTCCATATACTTTACTCAGGGTTGTTACGCAGGTTCATTCGACAATCGCGATACAGAAGCCGGTAACTATACCGATGATTGTATAACAGAGAAGTTCACTTCCATTGCAACAGCTGCCGTGGCAATGATTTCTCACTCCCGCTATGGGTGGGGACAACAAGGCAGTACAGATGGAGCTTCGCAGAACTTTCACAGGCAGTATATGGATGCCGTTTTTGGTGAAGGGATTCATGAACTAGGCTTCACTCTGGTGGATTCCAAGATTGACAATATCCCGTATATTAACAACACTCCGGTTATGCATTGGGTTACATATGAAACCAACTTGTTTGGAGATCCGGCAATGATGTTATGGACAGATACTCCCCAAACCATCACTGCAAACATACCAAGCGAATGGATAATGGGGATGAATAACCTACAGATTCAAACCAATGCCCCCAATGCTGAGTTCATCATAAAAAATGGTGATACAACCGTATATGAATCAACAGCGGGTATTACCGGTATAGTGAACGTGAATCTCTTTGGCAGTCTAACACCGGGGAGTTACCAGGTCTATATCAATGCAGCAAACTTCTACCCATATCAAGGGTCATTCACGGTAACTGCTGCCCAAATTCCTTACATTGTTTGCAGTAGTGTTAGTTTTACGGATGCTGATGGACTTCATCAGGTTGGAGATAACATTGGGATTAACCTTTTCGCAAAGAATGTAGGTTTAGTTGCATTGGATACACCTGCAACAATTACCATCAGTTCTCCCTCCACAAATATCCAGATTTTGAACTCTCAACTTAGCGTGAATAACATTGCAGCAGGAGATTCTCTTGCTTATATCGGAGCTTTTCAAGTACATCTGGTGGGTAGTTTTGAGGATGGAAGCCGGGCGAAACTGGTATTTACTACAAGTCACGAAAATCATAATTCTCAATCTGAAGTCTATCTCCCCTTCAATGCTCCACATATTAGTGTAACTACATACCAGATAATGAACGACACGAATGTTGTGATGCCCGGAGACAATCCCTCATTGAATATCGTGCTAGATAATAGTGGCAGCGGGGATGCAAACAACCCCATGCTTGTTTTATTCAATGATTCCCCTTACATAACCCTCTCTGAGAGCGAGATATTCTTCCCCAGCATCGCTAATCAAGAGTCATATACAGCAAGCAACGCCTTCTCAGTGCAGATAAGCGACTCAGCTCCTATAGATACAGATTTGACTATTCCATACATCCTCTCTGCAGAGAATGGGAACACTTACGAAGGCACATTCCTCATCCATCTTGGAGTGATTAGCTTTGGCTTTGAGCCAGACTTCCAAGGGTGGCAGACACTAAGTTTAAGCACCAACTATACCAATCAATGGCATCGCTCTAACAACCGTAATCATACTAATTCGGGACAGTATTCCATGAAGTTTGGTGGAACAGGTTCCGGTCAGTATTCCGGTAATGCATACGGTGCATTGGAGAGCCCCGCAATGGAGGTATCCCCAGGTTGCCAACTTAAATTCTACCATTGGATGCAAGCAGAGGTCCATGAATCTCAGCAGAACTATGCATGGGATGGAGGATTTGTGCAAATCAAACTCAACGGTGGTAATTGGCAACAAATCAGCCCAATAGGTGGATATCCCTTCAACATCTTTAACAATCCCGCATCCCCCTTAGATGCCGATACTGAAGTGTTCTCCGGATCATTCGGATGGACGGAAGCCGTATTTGATCTAGGTGATGTATCCGGTACCGCAAAGTTTAGATGGGTGTTCGGAAGTGATGGATATGTTGGCGGTGAAGGCTGGTACATCGACGATGTTCGCATTACAGGATTAAGCTCTGGAGCAACTGATTTGGTGTCAAATCCTTACTCCCAGGTTTTATATCGTAATTACCCAAACCCCTTTAACCCCAAAACGAATATCCGCTTTAGCATCCCGCAAAGCACGGAAATAAGCTTGGATGTTTATAACCTTAAAGGGCAACACATACGCAGCCTTGCTAATGGGCATCTTGAACCGGGGCTTCATAGCGTGGTTTGGGAAGGAAACGATAAGTATAATAATCCTGTTGCTTCTGGAGTTTATTTCTACACCTTGAAGACCAATCTTGGCTTAATGACTCAGAAAATGTTACTCATGAAATGAAGAGACTGACCAGAGAAACAAAAGTAGTAGTACTGACCGGCGCGGGAATAAGCGCTGAATCCGGAATAAAAACCTTCCGCGATTCTGGTGGTTTGTGGGAAAACCACAGGATAGAAGATATCGCCACTTGGAATGGCTTTATTAAGAATCCCGCAAGAGTATGGCAGTTTTATCGCGAGAGATGGCAACAAAGCAGAAGTGTCCAACCAAATCCTGCGCACTTAGCATTATTGGAATTAGAGACATACCTCAAGGATAACTTCACGTTAATAACACAAAATGTTGATGGGTTGCATACTAAAGCCGGATCTAAGAATACCATGGCTATGCATGGCAGTCTGGATATGAGCTTATGTCCTGATTGTAAAAGAAGATACCCTATGGAAGATCTGGACAACACTCAGCCAGTTCCTCAATGTGCAAAGTGTGGAGCCAAGTTGCGTCCGGATATAGTGTGGTTTGAAGAAATCCCATACTACTTGTTCGAGATAGAGAACAAGTTAAAGTGCTGCGACATATTTATAATAGTGGGAACCAGCGGTGTTGTATATCCTGCAGCAGGATTTGTTATGACAGCTAAGTTGATGGGAGCATTCACAGTAGCGATAAACTTGGATGTTCCGGATAATATGTCGTTTATTGACGAGTTCCATGAAGGAAGATCTGGGGTGATACTTCCTCAATTGGTAAGTAACTGGATTGGGAAATAGAACATACTAAAAAAAGGCAAGCCCCCATCCAACATGGAATGGGGGCTTTTCTTTTATTCAGATTATTATTAGTTAATATCTGGTCTGCCTATAGCATAGTATTTAAAGCCAAGGTTTCTAACAGCACTTGGATTATATTGGTTGCGCCCGTCGAAAATCACTGCTTGCTTCATAGCGTCCTTCATGCGTTGGAAATCAGGATATCTGAATTGATGCCATTCAGTGATTAGTAACATGGCGTCCGCTCCCTCTAAAGTTTGATATTCATTATCGCAGAGGGTTAATCCGGCTTTATTGCCAAATATTCTCTTAGCCTCTTTCATTGCAACCGGATCAAAAGCTCTAATAGTTGCACCAAGCTCGATTAAAGCATTGATTATCACTATTGATGGAGCTTCACGCATATCATCGGTTTGTGGTTTAAAAGCTAGCCCCCATACCGCAAAAGATAATCCTGTTAGATCTGTACCGAAGTGCTTAACAACTTTGTTGATTAGCACTCTTTTTTGTGCAGCATTTACGTCCTCTACGGCTTTCAGGATCTTAGAGTCGTATCCTTTTTGGTTAGCCATATGAATCAAAGCTTTTATATCTTTGGGGAAGCAACTACCGCCATAACCAACCCCAGGGTAGATAAACTTGTAGCCGATACGAGTGTCGCTGCCTATACCATTGCGAACTTCTGCCACATCGGCACCATACTCGTCACACAATCTCGAAATCTCATTAATGAAGGATATCTTGGTGGCAAGCAGTGCATTTGCTGCATATTTGGTCATTTCTGAAGAACGAACACTCATGATAAGTATTCTGTCATGAGTTCTGCAAAACGGTGCATAGAGAGTCTTCATAACCTCACCTGCATGCTGAGTATCTGCTCCAATAACTACTCTATCAGGGCTCATGAAGTCATCAATTGCAGTTCCCTCTTTCAGGAATTCGGGATTTGATACTACATCAAAACTTATATCTTTACCCATCTCTTTTAACACAGAGGACACTTTAGCCTTAACCAAATCTGCTGTTCCCACCGGTACGGTAGATTTATTTACAATCACGATTGGCTTAATCATGTATGTGGCAATTTCTGCGGCCGCAGACAACACATACTGTAAGTCGGCAGAACCATCCTCATCCGGAGGCGTTCCAACGGCAATAAACACGATTGCGGATTCTTCCACAGCACTCTTTAAATCTGTTGTGAAAAATATCCTACCTGCATTCTTATTACGAAGTATCATCTCGTCTAATCCAGGTTCATGAATCGGAACGATGCCTTCGTTTAACAACCTAATCTTCTCAACATCCTTATCAACGCATACTACGGTGCTACCCATCTCCGAAAAACAAGCACCGCTGGTCAAACCGACATAACCACTTCCTATCATTGTTAACTTCATAATGCTTCCTTAATCATTCATGTCTTGCTTGTAAAGTATTCTATTACTTTAGATAGTCCTATCTCTAAATCAATCTCAGGTACCCAACCCAAAACTCTTTCTGCCTTACGCACATCCAGCATAGAGCACCGTAGATCGCCCTTACGTGCATCTGCGAAGATTGGCTTAACAGAACTGGACATAAGCTTTGTAATCATTTTGTATAAGTGTAGCGTGCTCGTTGGAGTACAAGTCCCTATATTGAAAGCTTCCCCATTTCCTTTATCAAGTACAGCGAGATTTGCGCGAACCACATCTGCTACGAAGACATAATCCCTTATCATGCCCTCTGGTTGGTCAGAATATCTATTCAACTTAGGGGTTACATTGTTTAAAAGTTGCTCAATGAACAAGGATACAACACCTGCTTCACCATGAGACACTTGTCTGGGTCCATAAACATTGGCATATCTAAGCACAGTATAATCCAACCCATATTGTTGTTTATAAAAATACAAATAGCTCTCACCCACCATTTTGTGGATGGCATATATGGACAGCGGCTTGGGCTGATAGGTCTCAGTAGTAGGGCATTCTGTAGCCTCTCCATATGTTGCCCCACCTGATGATATATATATAACCTTGGAAACTTGGTTTTTTACACAGCTTTCCAATAGATTTATCAAACCCTTCACATTCACCTCTGCATCATACAGCGGATGCTCTATGGAGTAAGGTACGCTAACCTGTGCTGCATGGTGATTGACAATATCAGGTTTCTCAATGGAGATAATATCTGATAGTCTAGGATCTCCAATATCTAATTGGTAAAAAGTAGCGCGGGGATTAAGGTTCTTTAGGTAACCTGTCGAGAGATTGTCAACTATCACCACTTCATAGCCAGCCTGCACATATGCATCAGCTACGTGTGAACCAATAAAGCCGGCTGCTCCGGTTACTAGTATCTTCATTGTTTACCTTCTCCGCCTATCTCTGCCACAACCCGCAATTGCGATGGATCTATCCTGACAACAACAGCTTGTTGTAACATCTCTACTTGTATATGCACATCAGATATCTTTTCATGGCTTTCTACTATGCCATACATTCCTTTTAGAGAACCTTGGATTATCTCAACCTTGTATCCCTTCAAGAGCTTTTCTCCTGAACGTATTTCTGCTTCTTTATTCCTGCTTACATTCAAGTTATTCAGATCACTTAGTAGCTTATCCTGATTATACACCCGAAGGTAACCAACAACATATCCTGAGAGGTTTAACACCAACCTGTCCGCAGTCTCAATCTGCACAAAAAGATATCCAGGAAACATTACATTGCTGCTTATCACTTTCCTTCTTTGGTAGGTTCTGGTGCCAATTATCTGCGGAAGATAGTACACTATGTTATTCTCTCGGCAATATATTGCTAGTTGTTTCTCGCAGCGAGGTTTGGTGTGAACAACTTCCCATCTTCTTTCATCTGTCGAGAAGCTTAGTTCCCCAAAGAGCTCTTCTACAATCACTGCTTTATGCGTTGCCATCTTTTAATATCGGTAATGATCACTCTTATATGGCCCTTCCACAGGTACCCCAATATATTCAGCTTGTTTCTTGCTTAGTTTGGTCAGCATTGCCCCTAGCTTATCCAAATGTAATCGAGCTACTTCTTCATCTAAGTGTTTCGGTAGCGTATAAACTCCAATCTCATGAGATTTGCTCCACAACTCTATCTGAGCCAACACTTGATTTGTGAACGAACAACTCATCACAAAAGAGGGGTGTCCTGTGGCATTGCCAAGGTTCACCAAGCGACCTTCGGATAGCAAGATAATTGCTTTTTCGTTGGGTAGCTGAATCAAGTCCACCTGTGGTTTGATGTTCACTTTAACCACACCTTCCAACTCATACAGCTTACTAACCTGGATCTCGTTGTCGAAATGGCCAATATTGCATACAATGGCATTGTTCTTCATTTTGAGAATATGATCAACTCTGATCACATCACAATTACCTGTGGCTGTTACAAAGATATCTGCTTCGTGCAGGCAGTTCTCTAATGTGTTCACTTCAAAGCCTTCCATTGCTGCTTGCAGAGCGCAGATAGGGTCGATTTCGCTTACTATTACCCTAGCTCCAAAACCTCGCATTGATTGGGCACAACCCTTTCCCACATCTCCATATCCACAAACCATCACAACTTTACCTGCAACCATGATATCCGTTCCACGCTTGATACCATCTGCAAGTGACTCTCTACACCCATACAGATTGTCGAACTTGGACTTAGTAACAGAATCGTTCACATTAATTGCCGGGAATAACAGACTACCTTGACTGAACATTTGATACAAACGATGGACTCCGGTGGTAGTTTCTTCGCTAACGCCTTTCAATCTCGCAGCTGCTCTATGCCATTTATCGGGATCTTCCGCTAAGTGGGTTAGTATCAGTTCCTGCACCAAGCGAAACTCATCATTCTCAGAATCAGCAATTGGAAGTTCGCCTGTTGTTTTATAAACTTCCTCCATTCGGTAACCCTCGTGTATCAACAAGGTAGCATCTCCCCCATCATCCACTATCAAGTCAGGAGCATCATCCCAATCCAATGCCTGATAAGTGCACCACCAGTATTCTTCCAGGGATTCTCCCTTCCATGCGAATACCGGGATTCCAGCCTGGGCGATTGCAGCAGCGGCATGATCTTGGGTGGAGAAGATATTGCAACTTGCCCACCTTACGGAAGCACCCAGCTCAGCAAGAGTTTCTATTAACACAGCCGTCTGAACCGTCATATGCAAACTACCGGTTATCTTTGCCCCTAAAAGGGGTTTATCCTTCCCATATCTCTCGCGAAGGGCTACCAAACCAGGCATTTCAACTTCTGCTAGTTCAATCTCTTTCCTTCCCCAGGAAGCAAGGTTTATATCTGCTACTTTAAAATCCATGTTATCTCCTATAAATAGGTATGGGTCATGAACATAGCTCATGACCCATGTATTGTTTTCAGTTTACCTTCTGAATCTGTCGTTTCTGCCACCATCATGACGTCCGCGATCGCCACCTCTGTCATCCCTCCTGGGAGGAAATGATGTTTGTGGACGTTCCTTGGGGGCATTGGGATCCGGTTCAGGATTGCCTTCCACACCTTTCATAGTTAAGGAAAGCTTACCTTTATCCATACCTAAGGATTTTACTTTTACAATATCTCCCATCTTCACCATATCGAGCGGATGGTTGATTCTACTGGTATGCATCTGAGAAACGTGTACCATACCCTCTTTTGCCCCACCAAGAATCTTCACAAAGACTCCGTATGGCTCAATCCGTGTAACTGGACCTTCGAACATTTCGCCCACTTCCGGATCTATGGCTATACCCCTGATTATTTCTTTAGCTTTGGTGATTGACATCTTATCCGGGGAGAGGATGCGCACTGTACCGTCATCTTGGATATCAATCTGTACCTGGCAGGCTTCGATGATGGATTTGATCATCTTGCCGGCAGGCCCTATGATTTCGCCAATTTTCTCCACAGGAACCTTGAATGATTCAATTCTGGGTGCGCTGGGTGCCAAATCAGTTCGGGGTTCGGCTATACAATCTGCCATGATATCCAATATGGTATTACGGGCTACTCTGGCTTTCTCCAGTGCAATGCCCATTATCTCTTTGGTAATTCCTTCAATCTTTATATCCATCTGCATGGCGGTTATTCCATCACGAGTTCCGGCGCACTTGAAATCCATATCGCCAAGGTGATCTTCCAAGCCCATGATGTCTGTAAGCACCACAAAGTTTTCTCCTTCCATGATCAACCCATTTGCAATACCGGCTACAGGAGCTTTGATCGGCACACCAGCTGCCATCATGGCAAGACATCCGCTACAAATAGAAGCCATGGATGATGAACCGTTGGATTCCAAGGTATCGGCAACAATACGCATGGTATAGGGGAATAGCTCACTATCCGGCACAACAGCCTTTAAGGCTCGTTCCGCAAGATTGCCATGACCCAGCTCACGTCTGCCGGTGGGGCCCATTCTACCTGCTTCACCCACGCTGAATGGAGGGAAGTTATAATGCAGATAGAAGCTCTTTTTATGCTCTGCTTCCAAGCCGTCGATAACTTGCTCATCTTTTCCACCGCCAAGAGTGACAGTACCCAATGATTGAGTTTCACCACGGGTGAACAAGGCTGAACCATGCACTCGAGGTAGGACATCCACTTCGCAGGTGATGTCACGAATATCGTCCAAGCCTCTGCCATCCACGCGATGATGCTTGGTAAGTATTGATTCACGCACATAACGGCGGATAAGCTCTTCGAATGCTTCCTTATACTTTTTCTCGTTGGCTAAGAAGTCTTCTTCGTTTTCTGCAGTAAATTTCTCGATCATCTCTGCTTCCGCAGCGTCAAAGGCATCTTGTCTTTCTTGCTTACCAAATATCACGGCAGCAGCAGCAATCTTGGCACCAAATCCGCTTTCAACCTTTTCGGCAATTTCGGTAGGCATAATGGGAAGAACCACATCCACCTTTGCTTTTCCGCAGGCAGCCACAAACTCATCCTGCAAAGCAACAAGTTTCTTAATCTCTTCGTGACCGGTATAGACGCCATCAAGCATGATTTCTTCGCTAAGCTCGAGTGCTGAGGACTCAATCATCACTATAGACTTGCGTCCACCTGCCACTGTGAGATTCATCTTGGATTTCTCATCTATCTCGCTGAAGTTGGGGTTTATTACGAATTGGTTATCAATGTATCCAACTGTTACCCCGGCTATTGGTCCGTGGAAGGGAATATCAGAAATGGACAAAGCCAGGGATGCTCCAAAGACTCCCAAGGTTGCCGGATCTGTAACACCATCAAAGGCTAGCACGTTTAACACAACATGCACTTGGTTGCGGAATCCATCCGGGAACAAAGGTCTGATAGAGCGGTCTATCACACGAGCCATCAAGGTTGCATCTGTAGTGGGTTTTGCTTCGCGCTTGAAGAATCCACCCGGAATCTTACCTGAAGCATACATCTTTTCGATATAATCCACGGTTAAGGGAAAGAAATCCTGGTTCTCTGCTGCATCTTTGGACATAGTTGCTGTGACCAACACCGCAGTTTCGCCATGCTGAATATACACGCTTCCGTTGGCTTGTTTAGCCATTTTCCCTGTTTCCACAATCAGGGGTCTGCCGCAGAATTCCATCTCACGGCGAGTAATATTGAAGTTATGCATAACTTCTCCTTATTTGTTATTATTGGGAGAAGAAGCAATAGGCTGAAAGGTGTGGTCACCCCTTAGCTTATTGCTAATTACTCCCAGGGTTGTTTCGCTATTAAAAGGAAAAGTGGACCCATTGGCATATTGGTCCACTTTCTCTTTTGTCATAATATCTTGGCGAGTAGATTACTTTCTTATACCCAGCGCCTTGATTATACTACGGTAACGATTGATATCCTTACGCTTTAGGTAATCAAGAAGGCGTCTGCGTTGCCCGATCAGTTTCAACAGTCCGCGCCGAGTAGAAAAGTCCTTTGCATGAACTTTCAGATGCTCCGTAATATCTTTGATTCTACGGGTAAGCATCGCAATCTGTACTTCAGGCGAGCCAGTGTCTGATTCATGGAGTTTAAACTCTACCATGATAGCTGTTTTAGCCTCAGGTGTTAACGGCATTTCATCCTCCAGATGATTTCATGTATCCACGATTTGCGGATGGGGGTTTTTGTAAAGAGAATTCTTAGGTTAGTGGTTAGCAGGTTAATAGGTTAATCTTGCTCATCGAGTTTTGTGTTGATTTTTACCAGAGAAACAAGCTGCCTTTTTACTGATTGAGATATGTTGCGAGCTACGGTAATTTTCTCCTTGTCCTTAGCAAATTCAAGCATCTCAGCAATATCAAGTTGGGTTTGTAGCTCAGATACAGAACCCAATGCCACATTGAGAAAATTAAGTAGTTCTTTGGGTGATTTGCGGCTTGCTCCTTCGGCTATGTTTGAGGGGATAGAGATAACTGCACGTTTCAACTGAGAAGTCAAACCCCATATCTCATCTCGAGGGAAGTCCTTGACTAATTGGTAAATGTGCTTAACCAACTGCATACTAGCTTTATATACTTCCAGATCTGTATGCATCATACATGCCTCCCATTTATAAGTAACCGTAAATGAACATTACTCACCCACTAATCATTAACCACTAACATAAACATGGTGGAGGTGGCGGGGATCGAACCCGCGTCCAAAAAACCGATTGCAAGCGAATCTACATGTTTAGTTGTCGTTTAAGTCTCAGCCTTCGGGGTTAAAGACAATCAGACCCCCTAGGCCCAGCCAATAATCTTAGGCGGAAACTATCGGCACTCATTTCCGCAGCGTCCGTACTGTTACGACGCCCAATCCTTCCCCGACGGCACGGAAAGGTTGAACGTTAGCGGCTTATGCTGCTAAGGAGTAGTTGTTGTTTGCAATTAATTTTGTGCTTTCTTGATAACGGAGCAGAAAAGCATCTCCGACATGCATCACTTACACCCTGGTTCCCTGTCGAAACCATTTCACCCCCTATGTACACTAAAAGATCTGATTTGTACCATTCTACATGTGCTCTGTGTGTGTCAATAAGAATCTTCTGCCTCTCGCTTGGAATCATTACTTAATCATTACGCCTGAAATACGGATGGGATGCGTAATTCACGCGTATTACATCCGTATTTGGAATAGGAAAGATGTCCGGAACAAATCACGGCTTGAGAGAAGGTTTTAATACAACAGGCACTTGGTAATAAATGGATTATTGTTAATTGAGAATGTAAGGTTCAGCTAAGAAGAGAGTTAAGCTTATCGGAGATTAAGCGGGGACTAATGCTCTTCATGCAGTTGAAATGATCTTGGGGACAAACCTTCCTTCCATGTAAATGGCAAGGTTGACAAGCGATCTCAGAACTGAGCACGATGGCTCTGTCATTCAGTGGGCGAAATCCCAAACGAGGATGGGTTCCGCCAAAGATGGCTATCTGCGGAATATTCATTGCCGCTGCGATGTGCATTGGTCCCGTGTCACCGCTTAGCACGGCTGCACAGTGACTCAGCTCATTTACCAGTTCGGGTATGGCGAGCTTCCCGGATAAGTCAATACAATTCTCCGTCTGATGCGCAATATAATAACATTTACTTTTCTCATCCTTCCCTCCAAAGAGGTTAAAATGGAGATGAGGATTTAGTTTAATAAGCTCTATCCATTTATCTGCGGGATAACACTTTGTGAAGTGTGTTGCACCGGGAAACAAAGCTATGCGATGCGGAATAACACTTTGTTTTTCGTGGATAATCTGTGGATACTGCCAATCTGTGTCGCAGATGCCATCAACGCTGCTTACATAGAGCTGCACCGTGCTGTCTATGGATAGCTGCTTATCCCCTTTAACAATCTTTACCCGGGTTCTGCGTTGTTTATTATAGCGGGTTCGCTTGGGTGCATTTGTTAAGAGAGAGCATAATACTGATGCCGTCTTACCATGCAGGTCTATTACCAGGTCAAAGTGATAACCCTTTAGCTTACTAAGAAAAGCAGGGCTACCCTGGTACAAAATAACCTTGGGGGGATTGGGAAAGAGGAGAGGGACATCTGCGTAAGTAGGTTTTGTAAGGTAGTATATCTCTGCTTGGGGATACTTTGTCTGCAACAAGTTAAGCACAGGCTGGGTGAGAATTATGTCACCCAGCGAGCTTAACCTGATAATAAGGATTTTCATTAAAGAGATGCGATTATGGAGGGTAACTTCTGTAATATTGCAGGCAGGGCATCCAAGTCCTTTCCGCCTGCCATGGCAGAATCAGGACGTCCACCGCCCTTACCTCCCAGTAAAGAGGCGATGTGAGACACAATTTTACCTGCTTGGTATCTTGAGGTTATATCGCTACTTACAACGCATAGAATGTTTAGCTTTTGCTCATGAACATTCAGCAGCAAAGCCACACCACTGCGAAGACGAGATTTGAGAATATCAGCACTAAGCTTTAACTCCTCGGAGGTCAACTGGCTTTCTTTAATATACAGTGAGACATCGCCCAGTGCAAGCGGGGTTTGTAGCACATCATCCAAATAGCGGGTGAGCGATTTTGTTTGCAGTTCTTTTATCTGATTCTCCAGCTCTTTTCCTTGATTGATAAGAGCTTCAAGCTTGGATTCAATGTTTGATGGGTTAGTATGCAGCTTTTCAGCAATCCTGACAATACTGTTATGTAGTGAATCGAAGTGCGCCTTGGCGTGACTTCCCGTTAAGGCTTCGATGCGTCTAATGCCGGCTGCGGATGAGCTTTCGGAGGTAATCACGAATAGCCCAATCTCACCTGTAGCTTGCACATGAGTTCCACCACATAGTTCCTTTGAGTAATCAACGATGTTTACCACCCGCACTTCATCGCTATACTTCTCGCCAAACAGTGCCATGGCACCCTCTTGTTTAGCGGACTCAATATCTTGTACCTTGGTGTTAAGGGAAAGGTTGTTGAGAATGGCAGCGTTCACCATATCCTCAACCAGTTTTATCTCTTCGTGAGTCAAGGCTTGGAAATGAGTAAAATCGAAACGTAGATAATCGGAATGCACCAAGGATCCTTTCTGTTGCACGTGAGAGCCAAGCACAGTTCGTAGAGCTTTGTGCAATAGATGGGTCGCGGTATGATTACGGGCAATGCTCTTTCGATGAGCCAAGTCGATTTCGGCTTTTACAGGCTTATCGGAGATTACGCCACTTTTCAGGATGCCATAATGGAGAATATATTCATCTCGCTTCTTCACATCCTGCACCTGCATGGTGAAATCATCGTTGCATATGATTCCTGTATCGGCAATTTGCCCACCCGATTCTGCATAGAAGGGGCTACGTTCAAGTTGAATAACAACCTGAGCATCACCTGTAACGCAGTAGCGTTGAATCACAGTGTCAAGGGAAGTATCGGTGTATCCTGTGAAGGAAGTGGGGGCGATAGGCTTAAACTCCAGCCAAAGCATATCTTCGTTCACCGCAGCAAACTTATTGGCACTGCGTGCTCTGTTGCGCTGTTGCTCCATTTCTGCTTCAAAGCCTTCAATATCTATGCGTAAGCCTTGTTCCTCTGCCAAAAGCATGGTGAGATCAAGGGGAAAGCCAAAGGTGTCATAAAGCATAAAAACATCTGAACCTTTAATTGTTCCCTGCTCTGCATTCTGGCTTAGCTGAGTGAATATCTCCAAGCCTGTATCCAGGGTGCGGTTGAAACGTTCTTCCTCTGCTTTTATAACCATCCTGAGGTAATCTTCCTTGCCTTGCAGTTCGGTGAAGTGATGTCCCATAACCTCCACCACAGAATCCACCAATCTATACAGGAACGGCTCTTTGAAACCCAATAATCTGCCGTGTCTTGCTGCTCGGCGAAGTATTCTGCGTAGCACATAACCTCTGCCCTCATTCGAGGGGAAACCGCCATCGGCAAGAGCGAAACATAAACAACGGATATGATCTGCTATAACACGGTGTGAAGTACCAGTCTCCTGAGTGTAAGGGACTTTGGATATCTCGGCAAGATGCAAGATAATGGGCATAAACAGGTCGGTTTCATAGTTGCTGTGTTTGTTTTGTAAAACTTGGGTAATCCGCTCCAAGCCTGCACCGGTATCTACAAACTTATGCTTAAGAAGAGTAAGATCTCTGCTTTCCTCACGGTTGTATTGTATAAAAACTAAGTTCCACAGCTCTATGTAACGGGCACAATCTCCATTCACGCTGCATACATGACCTGGCAACCCTTGCTTGTCGCAGGCTGCTGCACCCCTGTCTATATGAATCTCGGAACAGGGACCACAGGGACCCGTCTCCCCCATTTCCCAGAAGTTATCTTTGTCACCATGATAGCTGATATGTTCGTGAATAATATCAGTTTTAGCTTTCCACAGCTCGTATGCCTCATGATCACTAGTGTGCACAGTAGCATAAAGCAATTCTTTGGGTAGCTTCCACACTTCGGTAAGCAGTTCCCAAGCCCAGACTATCGCTTCTTCCTTGTAATAATCACCGAAACTCCAGTTACCCAGCATCTCAAAGAAAGTATGATGATATCCATCTTTTCCAACTTCCTCCAGATCGTTATGCTTGCCCCCTGCACGAATGCACTTCTGACTGTTTACAGCTCTTGGATAGCTTATCTCACGCTGACCAAGAAAAATGCTCTTGAACTGGTTCATCCCGGCGTTGGCGAACAACAAAGTCTTATCATCTGTGGGAATAACCGGTGAGGAATGAACGAATTGGTGATTCTTCGTAATAAAGAAATCGATGAATTGCTTGCGAATGTCTTTACTGCTTAGTATATTCTCTGTCATTTATCCTTCCAGGGAGTCATAATTCTCTATAATCCACTTCTCAGCACTCCAAGCAGCAACAGCTCCATCACTTGTTGCCGTAACCACCTGCCTGAGTACTGTGTGTCGAATGTCTCCCGCCGCATAAATACCTGGCACATTGGTATGCATATATTCATCTGTCAACACAAAGCCGGCACTATCCAACTCAATGCGGGACTCTAAGAGCTCGTTATTGGGTAAAATACCCACATAAATAAAGATGCCATCTACAGGGAGGTGCGAGACTTGGTTTGTCTTACGATTGAATAGCTCAATTTCATTTACCTTACCTTCACCGCGAATCTCCTGCACCACTGTATCCCAGATGAACTCCATCTTGGGATTCTTCAAAGCTCTTTCTTGGATAATCTTTTGTGCACGCAGGCTATCACGTCTGTGGATAACATATACTTTCTTGGCGAAACGTGTAAGGAACAAGCCTTCTTCAACAGCGGAATCTCCCCCACCAACCACAGCTACTACTTTATCACGATATAAGGCTCCATCACAAGTGGCACAGTATGACACCCCTCTGCCGGTAAGAGGTTCTTCACCGGGAACGTTTAGTCTTCTGGGATGTGCACCGGTGCAGATGATAACCGATTTCGCCCGATATGTGTTCTCATGAGTCTGAATAATCTTACATAAGCCTTCCAAACCAATGGCAGTGATCTCTTCATCGTGGAATATTGTGCCAAAGCGCTCTGCTTGAGCTCTCATCTTCTCAGTAAGTTCAAAGCCAGATAAAGGCTCCTCAAATCCCGGATAGTTCTCCACTTCATCCGTAACAGTAATCTGTCCGCCAATCAAGCCCTTCTCGAATATGGCGGTTTTCAAACCTCCCCGAGCACTGTAAATAGCTGCACTTAATCCTGCGGGACCCGCACCAATGATTATTACATCGTATCTCATAAATCATCCTTCAATTGAATAAACTCTTCTTTAATCCCCTACATATTTTTGAGCAGGGTATATGATAAACGCTAAACTGAGCGTCTTTATTAATATATAATGATCTGATCCGAGAACCTGCTCTTCAAATCATCAATGTGCTTACGTAGTAAATATTCCTTTTCAATCTGGAGCAACCTGGCGTGTAGGCTATCTTTAATATCGTCATATGGTACGCATGACTCATCTTGCTTATCTTGTAGCAGAATAATATGATATCCATACACAGAGCGGAATGGTTGGCTAATCTCACCTTTGTGAAGGCTAAAGGCAACATCCTCTATCTCATGTATCATCTTACCTTTGAAAAACCATCCCAAATCTCCACACGAGGCATTGCTGGGGCAATCAGAGTAGCTCTGACTCAGCGCGTAAAAGTCTTCCGTAGTCTTTATAGATTCGCGGATGCTTCTTATCCTCTGCTCTGCATCCGGCGAGTGTTTTATCATTATATGGAAGCATCGCACACACTCTTCACTCTTGAAGTAATCTTTCTGTTCTTCATAAAATTTATGCAGTTTCTCTGGAGTAAGCTGTATCTTTCGCTCATACAGTTTGTTTAGGTATTTAACAATCACTATATGCCGTTTAAGTAAAAACTCAAGTTCTGCTGCGGTGAGGTCTTGCAGAATCTCTCCTGTTAAACCAAGTGGTTCATCTTGGTCAAGCAAGTCCAATAGAGCAGAATCGTATTCAGCGTCACTAATCTCAATCCCATTTTGGAGAGCTGTATGATACAGTAAACAACGCTCCACCAGATAATCTATTGCCTTGTTGAAATTGATTTGGTTATTCTCAAGTTTCATGCGCGCGCATTCGCGGTCCACATCACGCTTGTTAATCTCAATCTCGAAAACTTTAGCCAATGTTTGCATAACTTTCCTCTGTGCGTTCAACCTCAATGATTTTTCCTATCTCAGATATGTTAACCGAAATATCAGCCAAAGCCAAGTTAAAAGAACACTTTCTATACCAAGTCACCTGTCTTTTTGCGTAGTTTCTGTGATGTTGCGCTGCCAACTCAACGCAACTCTGTAGGCTTGCCTCACTTCGTAGATAAGCCATAAATTCTTTATATCCCAAGCTATTAAGACCAGGCGAGTCTGAATTATAACCCATCTCTAATAAGCCACGTATCTCCTCTATCAAACCAGTCTTCAACATTTGCGACAAACGAGCATTAATTCTTTTATACAAGACCTCCCGTTGTGGGTTGATTATGATTCTAAAGGGTTTATATGTTTGATTATCCTGTTGCTCTTTCCAGTGTTGGCTTAGAGCCTTTCCGGTTCCATGGAAAACCTCCAGTCCTCGCAAAATCCTTTGCCTGTCATTGGGACTAAGCTTTCCTGCAAGTTCGGCATCCACTTCACTCAATTCGCCATACAATTTCTCCAAACCTTCGCTGCATAACTTATTCTGAAGTTCAATACGCACCGACTCTTCAATCTTCGGCAGTGCACAAAGTCCCTTCAGTAAGCTCTGAATGTAAAGACCTGTTCCTCCGCAGACAATGGGTAATTTTCCTTCAGCACTCATAGCACGGATAATGCTACTGGCATCCATGGCAAAGCTTCCGGCATTATAGCTTTCATGAGGGGTCACAATGTCAATCAGATGATGCTTAACTTGTTCTTGCTCCGTGGGGCCAACCTTGGCAGTTCCAATATTCATATATTTATACACTTGGCGCGAATCAGCAGAAATTATCTCTGTATTCAGGTGTTTTGCCAGTTCTATGGCAAAGGCGGATTTACCGGAGCCTGTTGGTCCCTCAATGGTAACTATAGGTATCATACAATGCGTTTGAACTTCTTCTCGAAATCGCTTATCGGCATTTTGATAATCAAAGGACGGCCGTGGGGACAGAAATATGGTACATGGCAGGCAAACAAGTCATTAATGAGAGCCAACATTTCCTTGCGAGACAACTTGTGATTCGCTTTAATCGCCGCTTTACAGGCAATCGATTTTGCCAGACTATCACGAAAGTCCGGGTTCACTTCCAGTTCCTCTTCCAAGGTTTTTAATATCTCGATAAACACCTGCCCACCTTGAAAGTCACCCAGTTCCGCAGGTATTTCTTCGATCACCAAGGAATCTCCGCTAAACTTCTTAAGTACAAAGCCAACCTTTTCCAGTAGTTCCAGATTTGCCTCTATCAATTCACTGGTCTCTGAGGCAATATAGGGAGGGATGTCTATCACTATGGGAATAATCAGTTTCTGCCGTATTGCAGGAGTACCGGTAGTGCGGTGCACCAGTTTCTCGTATATAATCCTTTCGTGGGCAGCGTGCTGGTCAATAATCACCAAGCCGTCCTCCACCTGCACAAAGATGTAGGTGTTATGCAACTGCCAAGGGTTTATGTAATCCTCTTCATTCTTCAGCAGGATGGAGTACGACAGATTATCATTGGGCAGATCATCAAATATCTCAAGAGCTTCTGAGGAAGCCTTCTCCGGGTTATAAATGGGTATTGGATTTGCTTTCTGCTGCGGTGCCCCTCTGAAAAGATCGTCTTGGTACAGATTATTCAACTCTTTCTTATACTCCGAGTAACGCGGCATATCCACATTCTTCACAAAGATATCTCTTTCCAGGTTGGTTGTTGGGCTGGAAGGAGTGAATGCTTGATATTTCGTTCTTGCGGATGCGAACTTATCCTCTTCATATTTACGCAAGGCACGGGTTATCGTTTCAAAGATTAGAGCATGCACCACATTATTCTCTCTGAAGCGCACCTCATGTTTAGCAGGATGAACGTTTACATCAATCTGCTCAGGAGGAACACTGATAAAGAGAATATAGGGCGGTGTACTTCCCTTCTGCCAAGCTCTGGTTTTAAGTATGAATGGCTCATAAGCTGTTTTAATGCTATGCTTCACGGTTTTATCGTTTATAAATCTTCCATTGATAAAAGTGTATTGGGCATCAATCAGTTTATCGCTTCTATCCTCCAAACCAAAGATGTACCCACCCACTTCATAGCCATTGCTCGTACCGGCAACCGGGATTATATCATCACTAAAAAAGGCAGAGCCAAACACCTCGCTCATGCGTACATTGCGATCTTCAGTCCCCACATAGGCAAACTTCTCTTTGCCGTCGCTTATCAGTTTGAAGCTAACCGCAGGATATAGTATCGCCTGATAATGAATGTACTTGAGGATGTAACGCATCTCCACGGCAGGTGTTCTGAGAAACTTCCGTCTTGCAGGTAAACTCTTAAACAAACCTTTTACGGTTATCGCCGTTCCCGGGTTGGCGGAAGTTTTGGTTACATTGGTTAACTTGCCGGATTGATACTCTACAATAGTAGCCATATCATCCTCTGCACTTCGAGTAACTAAGCTTAGCTGTGATACCGAAGCGATGGATGGCAAGGCTTCCCCGCGAAACCCAAGGGAGTCGATATGGATAATGTCTTCAACTGTTCTGATTTTACTGGTAGAGTGCCTCTCGAATGCTAATAACGCATCATCGCTACCCATTCCACAGCCATTATCCAACACTCGAATAAGGTCTTTCCCTCCATTCTCGACAACTACAATGATACTGCTAGCTCCAGCATCAAGAGAGTTTTCCACCAACTCTTTAACCACGGAGGCAGGTCTTTCGATAACCTCCCCGGCAGCAATCTTGTTTCTTACATCTTCCGTGAGAATGTTTATCCGCTTCATGCCTGTTTAATAGCTAAATATGCTGCCATTGGTAAATTCACGGATAATCGAGTTATAAGGCACCAAGGAATCCGAGATGTCTTTAACATGTGATATCAAGTGCAGAAGTCTGTTGGCTTCCATATAGGCAGAGGAACTGGGCGGAACATTTTTAAGCAAACGCCAGGCATGCTTGCGCAAGATACCCATTTCGTATGTTAAGCTGCTGTTAAACATATAGTCCGCATTTTCCTGATAGGGGAAGATGTTCTTTTCTTCACCTTCTCGCACATCTTTCCAGCGTACAATTGTCTCCTCAGCGCTGTAGCCACGGTACTGATGATCGCGGATAATCCTGCGGAGCAACCGACAATCTGTAGTGGGGATCCGGTTGTGGTTGTCAATATTCAGTTGGTTGAGCGCACTGATGTATATCTTAGCTTTACGATTAGCAGGGATAGATTGCGTTAGGGTATCGTTCAAACCATGGATTCCTTCCATGATAACCACATTATCCTTGCCGAGTTTCACATAGTTATTACTACGCCGACGGACACCACGTGTAAAGTCATAATGCGGAAGTTCAATCTGATCACCATTAAGCAACTGGGTAAGTTGCATATTCAAAAACTCCAAATCCATAGCATAAATAGACTCAAAGTCAAAATCCCCATTTTCCTTTCTTGCCGTTTTATCCCGGTTGATGAAGTAATCATCCATCCCAATTACAATCGGCTTGGCTTTACATGCCTGTAATTGGACGCTCAGCCTCTTGGCGAAGGTGGTCTTGCCGGATGATGAAGGGCCTGCTATCAGGATAATCTTCACTTCCTTTTTGGTAACGATGTCTGCAGCTATCTCAGCGATCTTCTTTTCGTGCAATGCTTCTTCCACCAGAATAAACTGTGAAATCTCGTAGTTATCATTTAGCTTGTTTATATCCAGGATGTTATGCACCCTAAGGATATCCAGCCATTTATCATGCTCCTGATGAAGGGCAAATACCTTTTTAGGCATCACGAAGCTCTCCATTTCCTTGCTGTTTACATCCTTGGGGAAGCGTAAAACAAAGCCGGGAGCTTGATACATCAAATCAAAACTCTTAATCATACTGGTGCGATCTGCCAAAGTGCGGATAAATCTATCGTAAAACTTACCGCAGCGATAGACATGAACGCTTTCCTGATAGTTATACTTTAGATTCTTAACCACATCCTTACGCCCCATAGCACTGAAGATATCTATCGCTTCATCGGTCTTGACTTCTATTCTATCAATTGGTAAATCTGCTGCCACAATGCGTAGCATTTCTTCTTTAATCCGTTTGCAATCTTGCTCGGTGAACTTCTCTGTATTAAACACTTCGCAAAATACACCATCTCCGATGGAGTGTTCCACCACCATTGAGTGTTCGTTACCCAATAATGTGTGCATCGCCTTTGCGAGGATAAATATTGCCGAATCCTGATAGATACGGTTTCCTTCAGGGTGTTTGTAGGTTATGCAATTTACCAAGGTCTCTCTATCAGGAACATAATCCTCATTGACATATTCCCTGTGGTTTATTTTATAGGACAGGACTTGGTCACGATCAATATCTGTTCCTTTAATAATCTGAGCTATAGAGCGTGGTTTTTCCAGCTCTGTGAGGCTATGTTTAACGCCGTCTAATCTAATATCGATAATCATAGTAGTATCCTTTCTTTTTTGAGAGGGTCAGAGAAATTGACTTTGGATATTAGTCAAGGTTTTGGTAAACAACCTGCTGTTTATTAATAATACACTAAGAAGAAGGGAGTTGTGATGAATAAGCTCACGAGAAAGCAACGTATAACACGAGAACTAACACATTTCACAGGCATCATCTTTGCCTCGGTTTTCTTTGCCATTGGCTATTCTTGGTTCCTTTTACCATACAATATGGCTCCCGGAGGTGTAGGCGGGCTATCCCAAATCTTCAATCGCCTCTTTGGCATCCCCAATGGTGTTTCCATGATAGCTATCAATATCCCCCTGTTCATCATCAGTTTTATCTTTGTTGGTAAGTCATTTGGTAGCAAGAGCCTTTATGGAATGTTCGTTAGTGCTGTGATGACCGATCTGCTGAGCCTGCCTATGCTGCACCGCATGGGCTTCATCAGTGATCTTGCTCCATATACTTTCGTGGTGGACGGGCACACTATTTATGCGATGCTGGGACCCAACGATCTCTTTCTCAGTGCCATAGCCGGCTCTGTGATGCTGGGTATCGGCTTGGGACTTATTTTCAGGTTCCGGGGTTCCACAGGCGGAACGGACATCCCCGTAGCCCTGATTAAGCAAAAGGCAAACATCTCCATCGGGATGGGTTATTACATTGTGGAAACCGGAATCATCCTGCTGGTTGCTTTCATCCTGGGAGACCTTAAGCTGCTTATCTGGGGTTACCTGAACCTTTTCATCACCACCAAGATTACCGATCTTGCCAGTGAAGGTTTACCGTACATCAAAGGAGTGTATATCATCTCCGATGAGGTTGATGAAATCCGCAACGAGATTTATGAAAAGCTGGATAGAGGTGTAACCTACCTTAAAGGAACCAGAGGATTTAACCAGAGAGACACCAATGTTCTGTTCTGCGTGTTAAACCGCCGTCAAGTCCCACTCTTAACGGACATCGTTAAAGAAACCGATCCCGATGCCTTCATGATCCTCACTGATGTGTATGATGTGCTTGGTTATGGCTTCAAATCTCGCAAGATAAACCTTAGTGACGGCTCATAAATCTTTTCTGTACCCCTCTTAGAGCATTACCGACTCACTCCCTCGTAATTCCTTTGTAATTCCGAGGTGCGACGAGGGAGTCACAAGGGAATCAGCTCTGTATTAGTTGTGCTTGGAACAAGCAGAATGCAATGAGGCATAAAGAAAACTGCCATACACCACAATTTTCTAAAGTATAACTTGGATTGTAAGGTACAGAATAAGCCCTATTACTTTAATAACACCATCTTTCGCTTCAGGCAAGTTTCGTTATTTGAAATACTATAGTAATAGATGCCACTGCTAACTGAGTTACCGTGCATATCTCTGCCGTCCCAAGAAACACAATGCTTCCCCGAACGCAGTTCACTATCAGCCAACAACTCTTTCACCAATTGTCCCTTGAGATTGTATATGTATAAATCAACCTTGCTTCGCTTGGTAAGAGTGAAAGAGATGTTTGTGGTGGGATTAAATGGATTGGGGTAGTTATTTAAGTTCATCAGAACAGCATTGAGCTCAATCGGGTCGGCATTTGCCACAGGGAGGCTGTTGTAGATGTTAGACCACACTGCATTAATAGCATATTCACTACTTATGATGCCTGCCCTATCATCGCTCCAGGCAAGCATCGCTTGGTTGCCGAGGGTAGCCATGGAAATGGAATTCTGATTGTAACGAGCATCACAAAACACCTGGGCTGTATCGCTCATGAGAGTGCCTTGGGGGCTAATCTGACGTAGATAGATGTTGTCACCCTGTTCCATGATACTCCCAAAACTTGTCCATGCGCAAATGAAGCTGCCATTGGTAAATGCTCTCAGTTGCACAGAGTTCATGTTTGATAATGGGTCTATTACAACTGGCCCAGTAGGCTCAAGCAGCAGGAAACCTGAGGAATCAAGCTGTTGAAATGTAACTCGGGTCATGCTCTGGGAAAAGCTACTGTAGAGAAAACTAATGGGATTGACATACACAACATCAATGATGCTTTCATCTTCATTAGGGTTAAGAATACATCTGCCCTCATCTGACCATAGGCGAAGTCCAGTGGGGCTGATTCGTTGCACAATTTTGCCCTCTGAACTGTCTAAAAAGACGATTAAATCCGAATCTACTATACCTGTGTTATTTATGAGCTGGTAAAGGTGGTTGCCGGTGACAATATCTAAACCGTTAACATCCCAACCGGGAGCAGGGTTGCCATTGGCATCAACCATAATAACTTTAAGTAACATCGGGTCAGTCTGTGAGATGATGTAGTAAGAGCTTTGCAAACCAACTAAGCTCATAGTGTATGGGTTGGGGTTAGACGCAATAACAGTGCCATCATCTCCCCACATTTTAGCTCCGTTTACGATGTATTGCCCCTTGATTACAGCACCGCTTTCACCATTTGTGGACCATCCAATGTAGATGCCCGATGCATCGCTGCTGAGGTGATAATTCATATAATCAAAGTTCTTAAAAGCTATTCCTTTTCCGGGGTATTGTTTAGTCCCATTTTGGTCAATAAGCTGAAGATAGAGTGAGTCATTGGGACTGTAGAACCCATAAAAAATAGCAACACAATCATTGGGAGCAGTAATGGAAGTTATATAATACTCCGATAAGTGCTCTGTGGGGTTCAAAGCTATGCCATTATCCGGCAACAGGTTTTGTTGATTAGTGTTCTGAATCTGGTAGTAAATCCGTTGTAGATACCTGGTATCTGCCCATAAGCTAAGGTATTTGTTGTTAATGGGATGGACTTTCAACGCTTGCGCAATCCCATTCATAGACTGCACGATATTTGCTCCCCCGTTAGCAATAAATGATACACCTGCTGAGTTCACAATCTGGTATTGCATGCATAAGTTGCCTTCGACATTGGCATTCCTTAAGTATAAACACCTGTCGGAGAAAGAAATGGCTTTGGTAAAGCTGTATCCTGCTCCCAGTATCTTCCCACCTGCTTCCCACTCAGTACCGCCCTGTGGGTTTAGCAACTGAGCCTTGCAAAGTGGTAGATTTGCAACATAGCTATAGCCCTCAAGCCAGTTGATGCTGAGATTATTACCCATTTGACTTAAAGAAACTTGGTATATAGGGTTAGTCGAGTTCGCGACAGCAACTGCACCGGGCTGCCAGACGGGGACAAGATTGACATCATACTTCTGAACATACAAAGCGTAGTTCGCGGTGTGATGCATCCACGCCAAAGAAACCGATTCTCCTTGCTTAACAAGCAGTTCATATTCTTCTATCGTGCCGGTTATAGGCATTGGATACTCAAGCACTGCGGTGAGGAAGTTGCCCTGATAGTCTATCTTAGCCATACGCAGGATGGCACCGCTGTAAGTCCCAAGATCATAGATTAACAGCTCATTTGTATTGAAGCTCTTCACTTTAAACCGTCCCCCGGTGAAGGATAGAGCTATAAGCGTCATAGGAGCAGTTACATTCCCTGATGCATCAACTCTTAATAGATGATTCTGAATTTGAAACTGCACATTCTTGGAGACATTTATAAACAAACCTCCTGCATTATCCGGGATAGCTTCGATGAGGTCAATAATACTGGAATGAGTGAATAAAGAGAGACCTCCCGCTTGCCATAGGAAGTTTCCCGAAGCGTCAATGTTTTGCCCTCTTACCACACGCTCGGTAGAATAATAATAGTAAACAACATAAGCTCCACCCACAAGATTCGGTACCAGAAAAGACCTGTTAAGGTTTATATTGTCACCGGTAACAGGGATGCCTCCAGTTGCCCAAAGCGCTTGACCTTGGCGATTGTACTTCTGCGTCTTTAACTGAACACAGTTTAACCTGTTATATTCGCCCCACAGAATTACAAAGCAGCTATCAGAAGTGCTTACAACATCAAGTAAGCTCTGGTCTCCGGAAGCAGAGACAAGTGGTAAAGGCTCTGTCCAGATAGTTTGTCCGCCTCTGCCAATCTTCTGGGCGAAGATATCCCGGTTCCCATTGGGTACATCAGACCAGAAAACGATGGTTTCATCTAAGGAAGTCTTCACAAACTGCTTGCTGCAGTTTAAGTCATACGCTTGTCTTATGGGAGTCTCAAGAGCACACAAACCTGTGTTCATGGACAACAGAAAAAGGACCATCAAATATGCAAGATGCCTCATATAGCCTCCACACTATTGCAATGCTTCATTTGTTAGCAGCAACTTATATTCCAAGAGAATAATTATTATGCTGTCTAATCATGGAATTAGAGTGTTTATGGGGTATCTAAATCCTTGTTGTGAGGTTCTGGTAATAAGGTACTTAGCGGTTTCTCGTTTACATCCCTGCGGCGTATGCCAAAGTAACCAAAGCCATCACAGCTTCGAAGATGATGCCATAATCATCGTCACAATATTCCACGGTTCTGCCATCCAGCCGCTTGGTGTGGGGCATCAGGCAGGCAACATCGGTCATGGCTGTGGAATGAAACTCTATCTTAAGAGTGATGGGCTTGTCAAAGGTATAAAGGGGAGCGTTCTGCGCTGCCAGGCTGCCTTGCACTGCCTTTTCAAGCAGCGGTTTAAGCAGAGAAGAGGAATAGTTCTTAGCTGCAAACTTCGCCACCGCTTCCTTGGTACACACAAAGTTCAGCCAAGGCATGCTTTCCTTCATTTCGGCTTCCAAAGCTTTGTCTCCGCTTATTAAAGTTACGGGCACACCATGATAACCGGCATAAGCTGCATTTATCAAAGCTTCATTCATGCGTTGCCCATTTATCCATATCTTGTGGATGCGGCTGTTGGAATAGGTGTGATCCATATTGGCTTTGTATGCCCCGGTGCCGGCATGGTAACCCAATAAGAACACCATGCTGTAGCTGCTGTCAAATGCTGGCATCATGTAGGCGGGCCTGGGTCCCCCGCTGATAAGAGATATTCTGCTATCCAGAGCTGTGATGCTGTAGTCCAGATTATCTCCCCCGGAATGGGAATCAGCAATCACAATCTCGGTGATTTGGCTGTTATACTCGCTACTCAGGATGGCTGTAAGGGCATCTGTTACATGCTCTTGCATGACGCGCTTAACTGCGCTGCGGTCTGTTTTCTCTTGCTCCCAGTTATATGTTCCGGGCATCCCTTCCATATCTATAGAAATATATATCTTCATCTTAGCTCCCGGGCAAGCATAGCCCCGACAATAACGTTGTTCATCAGTAGTGCGAGGTTGGTGTTAACGGACATCCCCGCGGTTGATTCTGCCAAAGCAGAAAGAAGATAAGGAGTTAATTCCTTACCTTTGATGCCATGCTTATCTGCTTCAGCAATGGCAGAATCGATATACTGCCCGATTACATCGGCAGGAATCTCGTCTGCTTCGGGTACAGGATTGGCAATTAGTATTCCGGATGGATAGGGATCTATCTCCATCATCTTGCGATAAGTTTCGGCAAGGAGTTTAGGATTGGTAAGCTTATCGATCGGCAAGCCGGAATTGCGGGAATAGAAGGCAGGAAACTTGTCCGTCTGCCAGCCCAAAACGGGGACTCCCAATGTTTCCAGATATTCCAGAGTAGCGGGTATATCCAGAATGGCTTTGCAGCCTGCAGATACCACAACTACAGGAATCTGGGAAAGAGCTTTCAGGTCGCTGGAGATATCCATACTTCGCTCCCAAGCTCTGTGCACTCCGCCTATTCCCCCGGTGGAGAATACTTTAATGCCGGCATAATGCGCCAAAAGCATAGTTGCAGATACAGTAGTTCCTCCGCTTAAACCGGCACTTAACGCCATAGGTATCTCGCGTCTGCCGAGTTTGGCTATGGGAGATCCGGTTTGGATTTTGTCCTTGAGGTTTTGGATATCCTCGTCATCCATGCCGATATGCGCCACGCCATCCAGAACAATGATGGTAGCCGGTTCGGCACCGTGCTGACGGCAGAGGTTTTCCAGAGTGGATAACACTTCAAAATTGCGAGGGTAAGGTAAGCCATGGGTAAGCACGGTGGATTCCAGAGCCAACACAGCTCCGCCATCAACCATAGCTTTTCTTACCTTAGATGATACTTTTAAGGGTATAAGCTTGGATGTTTCTTTCATGATACCTATCTTTATTCAGCCAGTCCAGTGAATAAGGGTGGATATCAGCTATCTCTGTGCAAAACTGGGTTCTAAGCTTTCCTCATGAATAATCTTAACTTCCACCGGGGCAACACCCGCTTGCAGAAGTCCCACTTCTTTTGCTGCTGCGTAGGAAAGGTCTAAATCTCTTCCTCGTGTGAAAGGACCGCGGTCATTAACGCGAACGGTTACGGATTGGCCGGTCTTAGGATTGGTCACCTGGAGGAGGGTTTGGAAGGGGAGGTTTTTGTGTGCACATGTTAGGGCATAGTGATCGTAGGTTTCGCCACTTGCCGTTTTACGACCATGGAAGCGCTTGGAGTAATATGTAGCCACCATAGTTTCACCCGGTGGGGCGCCAGGAGGCTCTTGCGTGTGTAACGAATCAATAACCATTTCGCTCTGCGAAGTGGGAATGAAATCGCTTTCTTGGCTTGTCACAGATTCTGCGATTATAGGTGCAATCATAAGCACCTGAAACCCCAAAAAAAGGGCAAGCAATTTCTTGCTTTGTTTCTTCATAATTTCCCTGTTACAATTGATGGGGTTCACACTGAGAGCTTAGTGGGTATCTGTCAAGAAAAAAATCGTCGAAATGCGCTTATCTATATGTTGTGTATAGCCTTAGCCTACGAGACAAATTGACTGTTTTATAAGCTGAAAACCAAAATGTACTTACTTTGAAAGCTCAATTTTCTCTCATGTGCATATAAGCGAGACAAAGAAGGTGAAAAACGGCTGTACTTCCTGACAACAAATGATGGCTTAACCAGTGATGAAGTGGATACAGAAAACGCTTGTAAATGGGTTGAAAAAGCTAACTTAGGATAACAAGCATCCATTTAATAGCTGAACAATCTCTGCTATGCTCTCTGCATGATTGATCTTGTTACGAAGCTCAGCCCCACCAATTAGACCCTTGGTGTAGAAACAAACATGGGAGCGTATCTCTTTAACCACCACTCGTTCCGGCTTGAACTGTGTGGCAAGTTCCAGGTGTTTAATAATGACATTATTTAAAGCAATCCGCTCCAGAGGAAGATAGCTTCCGTTGTTTAGCAATGACTTGATTTGGTTAAACAACCAAGGTTTGCCCAAAGCACCTCTGCCTATCATAACAGCATCGCAATTGGTTTCCTGCTTCATCCGCTTTGCATCTTCGGGAGTTTTTACATCTCCGTTGCCAATAAGCGGAACGCTAAGGCTCGCCTTAAGCTCTCTAATATGCTCCCAATTGCTTAACCCGGAGAACATCTGCTTGGTTGTGCGAGGATGCAGGCAAATAATATCCGCTCCGCTGTCCTGCATTAGCTTGCCAAAATCAAGATAGTTCAGGTTATTGTTATCCCATCCGCTGCGGAATTTAACGCTTATGGGGAGCTTAACCCCTACGCTACGCTTAACCTCTCTGACGATTGCTGAAGCAATTACCGGGTTTTGCATCAGGGCAGATCCGGCTCCGCGTTGGATTACTTTTTTTACGGGACAGCCCATATTTATATCGATGAAGTCTGGCTTGTAGTCCAGCAAGAACTCCGCTGCCTTTGCCATAACCAACGGATTGCTACCAAATATCTGCACGCCGAAAGGACGTTCTATCTCCTGGAAGAGGACATAGCGGATGGTCTTAGCCGAGTCTCTGGTTAAACCATCGGCACTAACCATCTCACTAACCAGAAAATCTGCTCCGTAGAGTTTGCACAAGGTACGAAATGCTTGATCAGTGTAACCGGCTAATGGGGCTAGAAACAATGGAACAGAATCACCCGCCCTCAGTACATTGACAATGCTCCTAAAATCTGATAGAGTTGCGGTTTTGTCTATCATGAAGTGGAATACTTACTCTTCAAGGCTTCAACATCCACATCATCAATATACTCCGGCTTCATAAACCTTCTTGCGTATTCCAGATATAAACCTGAATCCATGAAGTAACTCACTAAGTCCCTATCTAAATGGCCAATCTTGACCATTGTAGCCATGATATCCAATGATTCAGAAAGAGTTTTTGCTTTCTTGTAGGGACGGTCAGCAGCTGTGAGCGCTTCGAAGATATCTGCAACAGCGATGATGCGGGATTGTAGAGGTAGCTGATCGGCACCAATACCTCGAGGATAACCTTTTCCATTAAGTGCTTCGTGATGTGTTGAGGCGTAGAAAGCAACATTCTTGAACTTCTTGGGGAAGGTGAGCTGCGAGAGCATATCCCAGGTGATAGATACATGATCTTTCATAACTTGGAATTCCTCAGGCGTGAAAGTACCCCTACCCTTAATCATCAAGTTCTTCTTCTCATTTTCGGTGAAAAGAAAGTAGTGCTGATCACCATAACTAAAGTCTATCTTACTCAGCGCATCTACTCTTGCAAGATCTTCCTCAGCCACAAATTCCTCACCATAATTTAGCTTGCTCACGAAAGCTTTGGATTCCTGAATGAAGCCAAACACGCTCTGAGCATCGAGTTCCGGAGATATATTAGCTACTATGAATTCCGTCAATTCTGCATCGGACATAGTGGCTTGAAGAAGCTTTAGAAGCAGTTCCAGCTTCTCAAAACGCAGGATCACCATATCAATTCTATCGAAGATGGTTTCCAGTTTGGTGCTTTTATCCATCACGAATTCCGGAGTAACAATCTTACCCACATCGTGCATCCATCCAGCCATGGATAGCTCTTTAAGTTCATTCTCGTTAAAACGTTTTCCGCTGAAGTAGCGTTCATCCGCCTCATTTATCTTTGCTGCAAAGAGTTCTGTAAGCGTTGCCACACGGGATATATGATCGCTTGAGTATTTGGACTTCCGTTCAATAGCCGTGGCAATTGAGCGGACAAACTGGTTCAAAAGGTTCTCCAAGCTCTCTATCAGCTTACGGTTGGACAATGCTATCGCCGCTTGGGATGCCAGAGAAGATAACATTGTTTTATGCTCATCGCTGAAAGAAACAATGTTCTTGGCATCGTCCATGGCATTGATAAACTGAATTACTCCAAGCACCTCATCCTCATGGTTCTTGAGCGGAATGGTAAGCATGGATTTGCAGCGATAGTTGCTCTTGGTATCAAAATCAATCGTGCCACATATGTTATAATCCTTGGTCTCATAGACATCGTCAAAGCATAGGCTGTTCTTTTTGTGGTACACGCTGGTGACTATATAGCTGAGGCTTGGTTCACCATCTGACGTATATAGAGGAATCTTTGATGCCCAGTTAGTAGGATTACGGCTACCTCCTTGGAGGATGTTTAAAGTGGCATTATACAGTATTTCAAATTCCAGGTACAGCCCATCTTCACTTACCTTGTAAATCGTTGCTGCATCGGCATTGGTGAACTCGATACCTTCTTCCAGAATCATATCGAATATCTTATCCAAATCTGTCTCAGAGGATAGAGATTCACCGATGCGAGTTAGTCTTTTAATATGCATAAGCTGCTCATCTGCGATGCTGGTGATACTTTTAATCACATTGTTCAGCATCTCATTAACGCTCTTATTAGTGCTGATATCATATAGCATAGGACGCTCCTAAATACGTTTAAACAGCATAAAATGAGGGTCAAAGCCCTGCCTACGCTGTTCGGACTCGAACCATGTGGTTATATGATCCTCAAAGGTGGATTGCATCCTCAGAGGATCCTCATATACAGAAAGATAGCATGGGTTGGCAAGAAACTCCTCCAATATCCAGGAGGCATACTCAGCATGATCCGTAGATACCTGAACCTGTGCCTCAGGTTTTAGGATTGTGGCAAGGGCATTAAGGAAGCTTTCCTGTATCAAGCGCCGACGGTGATGTTTCCGCTTGGGCCATGGATCAGGATGTTGGATAAAAACTCCTGATATGGATTCCGGAGCAAAGATTTGGCTGATATTCTCGTTCACAAATAAACGCATTAACCTTACGTTTGGGTTAGCATCGGGACTAAGCTTCTTTAGAGTATTGATAATCCTTTTATCAGCTGCCTCCAAGCCCAGAAAGTTATATTCTGGATGCATCCTGGAATAGGCAGAGATGAATTCCCCTTTGCCTGAGCCAATTTCGATGAACAATGGTTGTGGCTTGGGAAATAAGCCTGATAACTCCAAAGGCAGGTAATTACCCTCTGCATCCTTGGAGCACTCAATCATGAAGTATCCTCTATCAGAGATCATCATCATCCTCATCTATATGCCTATACATCTCCCGCTTCTCCTCCTCGACTTCTTTGCGGATTACAATCACATCAGCCACAGATAACCCGAAACCAACAAAGATAAAGAGAAAGAATGCACTCATGAAGTTGTTAACAAAGGATGCTTGGTTATATGCTGGACTAATCAATGTATAAAGCATTTGAAAGTAAAGAGCTTGAAGTACTCCGGATAACGCGGCAAATGCAGCCGTCCGGATACGTATCATTTTACGGGTAAAAAAGGTTACCCATAGAATACCCATTATTCCAATGCTGAACATAAGATTCAACCCATATATCAAGAACAAGCTTGCTCTTATGCCCAAAACCTTGGTCATGAGAATGCTACAAACAAGGGGGTAGAATAGAATGATACCTGCCAGCACATTCTTAGGTAGGCAACGCCAGCTGAATGATAATAATCCAACCAGCAAGCTTATCCCGAAAAAGAACTGGGCTGGGCTTATCCCCCTGTATCCCGGGACAGACATAAATGCCTCCAGACTGCCGGAAGTAAGCATCCCTCCAATTGTAGCTACCAAAACCGGTAATGCCAACAGCAAAATGTGCCTGGGCATTATCTTGATACGTTCCATAATATTCCTTCATGGCTGTAAATCAGATTTCTATTGACGACATAGCCAATTGCTCAAATTTATGTCACGCACTTGTTATGTCAATGATAATCATCTGTTAGATTAAATCGATTGGCAGCATTGCGGTTCCAGAACATATTAGGGCTTAAGCCCCACAGGAGATGAATAATTGCTTAGCTTTGTAAGAAATTTACGGCAGAAACTGAATAAAACGAAAAGTGGTTTCCTCGGCAAGATCGCTGAAGCGGTTAAACTTAGAGGCAAGATTGATGATGAGCTGTTCGAGGAAATTGAAGATATCTTGCTAAAAAGCGACACCGGGATTGAAATCACAGAACTTATAATTGACCGCCTCAAAGAAGAGATAAGAATAGAGCGCATTACTGATGTTGAGATTGCACAAATCACTTTAACTGACATCATGCAAGATGTTTTGGTTAGAGAAGATATGGACGCTCCTGATTTCTTTGCGGAGCCAGAGCATAAACCTCATATTATTGCCTTTGTGGGTGTAAATGGAACGGGTAAAACCACCACGATTGGAAAAGTGGCTCACAAGTTTGCCTCATTGGGCAAGAAAGTACTGATTATTGCCGGTGATACTTTCAGGGCTGCAGCGATTGAGCAGGTTGCCATTTGGGCCGATCGTGCCGGAGTGTCCATTGTTCGGGCACAAGCAGACAGTGACCCTTCGGCTGTGATTTACGACGGAATAAATTCTGCCTTGGCAAAGGATTTCGACGTAGTTCTTATCGACACAGCCGGTCGTCAACACACTAAAGAGAAGCTTATGAAAGAGCTTGGCAAGATAGACCGCACCATCAAGAAACTTGTTCCTGATGCACCGCATGAAGCCATCCTGGTGGTTGATGCCACCACCGGACAAAACGCCATCTCTCAAGCAATCAACTTCGACAAATCCATCAAGCTTACCGGTCTGGCACTAACCAAGTATGACGGCACTGCCAAAGGTGGAATCATCTTTAATCTCAGACACAATCTTAAGCTTCCTGTAAAGCTGTTAGGTGTTGGCGAAGGTATGGAAGATTTAATCCGCTTCAGAAGCGTAGATTTTGTGAAGGCTTTCTTCACTAAAGAATCCGAAGATAACGAGGAGTAAACCATTATGAAAAACACCGCTCTTAAATTCATCAATCCCGTACTGGCACTGTTCTTTTTGCTAACCATGATCTCCATGGTACTTTACAAGTTCGGACCATCCTCCTGGCGTGGCTCTGAGACCTTGGGCGAAGTGCACGAGTTTGCCGGAATTATCTTCTTCATCGTTGCACTAATCCATTTATACTACAACTGGTCTTGGGTGCGCACCAACATCCTGGGAAAGAAAGCAAAGCACATTAGCAAGTGATAGCTTCTTTGGCACTGTGGATAGGCAGGTAGCTATTTGTTGGGGGTTATAGCGGGAGCCAAGGCAGAAGCACTTGCCGATAAGCTATATGATCTCTGCATAGCGCAGAGTGATTCTTTGGACAAGATGCTTAAGCTGCGCCAGATACTGGAGCAGCTTTACAAGCTTGCCACGGAGAATAGCAATCGTAGCTTCAGTAATCTTTTTGCCCGCATGCAATTTGCCAATACCACAAGTGGTATCAGCAAGGAGTTAAACGCCCGTAGTAACGACCTACGTATCTTATGTAACCAAATATCCCACGATGAGATAGACAATCCATCCCCTGAGGTATTTGGTAGTTCTGCCCTCACGGTTTACAATCTCATTACCCATTACTCTCCCCAGTTTTCACATCCTGCCATAGAGGAATACTTAAAAGGTTTTTCGCACCGCAGTATCACCCCCAAGCGAGATAGCGAAAAGCTGAGCTTTGATGCTGTTATAGATAGCTGGCAAGTAAACGATGATTCTTTAGCTTTGGTTGTTACACGAGATGATGGCACACAGTGCAATGTCTTATTACGCAACGACTGCAAACAACAAAACCATGATGGCAGGCATTACACTCTTCTATCTAAATCACTTTGGCGTTACGCACTGATATTTTTCCATAATCTCAGCGCTGTCAACGGGCGTGAGAATTTCTTTCAATCCAACCCTTTAACCATGGTGGTGTTAGAGCCGGATTTCCTGGTGGATGCCACTTCCATAGCCGAATGCTTCGAGAACAATGGCAGCAATCCCGCGTTTTTTATCCTAAACAAACTTAGCAGCGAAGCTTCAACCGAGCCCATCTTACAGGGTTCCGTGGTCAATGGTATCTTTGACGAACTGGTATTCAATCCTCAGATGCCTTTCAAGGATCTCTTCCGTCACTGTCTTGCTGCTCAGCCCATTGCTTTTATTGGGCAAGGCATTCAATCTGCCAAGAATATCTATTCTAAGGTTCAGTCCGATCATATGCCCCAGCTTACATCTTTCCTCAACACCATTCAAGATGAGGATGTGCTTCTGGAGCCTTCCTTCATCTGCCCCGAATATGGCTTGCAGGGCAGAATAGATATGCTGGTTAACAAAGATGGCAAGCATAGTGTGATAGAGCTCAAGAGCGGTAAGGCACCTGCATTTGATGTTTGGCAGGCACACCGCATGCAAACCGTTGCCTACAATATGATTATACGCAGCGTATATGGTGCCGAGAACATCAGTTTTGCCTCCATTTTATATTCACAGAGCAAGGACAACCCCCAGCGGAATATAGCCAATATCCCCATCCAGGAGCAAGATCTGTTGATGTGCCGTAACCGCATCATCGGCATCATGCACCAGCTATCCGAGAATCCCGACCCCATCATCTCCTGGCTCTGTAAAGCTAACTTCATGCCCGAAAGCCAGCATATGCAAGGCAGATTGCTGCGCTTCAAAGGTATCATAGAAAGCCTTAAACCTCATGAATACGAATGGTTCATTGCTCAACTAATGCGTATTATCCGCGAGATATGGTTTGTTAAAACAGGGGACAATGCTTCCCGCAGCGAAAGCAGTTACGGGCACAATGCTCTCTGGCAGCAAAGCGTAGCGGATAAAAAGGCAGCCTATAAAATAGTTACCGGACTTATCCCGCAAACTTATGATAAACGTTTGATAAACTTCAGCTTCGGTAATCCGGAAGATATCGCCGATTTCCGCCAGGGTGATATTGTGGTGCTTTACTTGGAAAAACTGGATATCACCAAACAGGAAGTTCTTAGAGGCGTGATTACCGCTCTGGATGACAAGCAGTTACAGATTAGTATTCGCGGCGGCCTACTTAACAACCAACGTCTCAAGAGCCAAGAAACCTGGGCAATAGAACACGATAATCTGGAGACATCGCTATACACTCCCCTATCCTCGCTGCTCAGCTTTCTTTCTGCCACCCCGAATAATCGGGAATTGTTATTGGGTATAAGGCAACCAAAGGCTTCATTCTCTCATAACGGTATCGCCGATGACTTTCCCTCCATTCTTGAGCGCATGAAGCAAAGCGAAGAGTTATACATTGTGCAGGGACCTCCCGGTACAGGTAAGACCTCCGGTTTACTGGGAACATACATCAATGACCTCTTCCATAACACAGCCAAGAAAGCCATCATCCTCAGCTTTACCAACCGTGCTGTGGATGAAATATGCCTATGCCTCATCAAGCATAGCATCCCCTTTTATCGCATGGGCAGTTCATCTGTAATTCAAGAACAGCGTTTGGATAATGTGATAGCGGGTAAGCGCTTCGAGGAGATGCAGCAGCTTATCGAAAGCAATCGCATTTGGGTTTCCACAGTTCAAAGTGCAAATGCCTGGTTCAACGACATGCAGCGCATCATAAGGGTGGACGAGCTTATCATCGACGAGGCTTCCCAGATAATTGAAAACAGCATCCTGGGCATAATGGTGAAGGCACCCAAAACGATTATGATAGGTGACCAAAACCAGTTGCCCCCCATCTGTGTGCAAAGCAACTCACCTTACTGCTTTAAAGAGCCGGAGCTTACAGGGCTGCATTATGGCAGCTACAATCAATCTCTCATGGAAAGGTTGTATAAGATTCTCCGCAACACACCGCATGTTGCCATGTTGAAAAAGCACTTCCGTATGCACAACAGCATCGCTTCTCTGATATCTCATTACTACGACGATAAACTTGAGTGCGCAACCCCCGCACAGCAAGCGGAGCTAAGCCTCCTCCCCACTGCGCCAAAAGTCTTTTCCCATCGCTTACTGTGGATAGACACCCCTCCCACAAAGCTCTCCCATGTTGATACTGAGCAGATAGAGCTTGTCACAAGTATCATTACTGCCATGCAACGATATAACATCCTACCTGATAACCCTGGCAAACTGGGAATCGTCACCCCTTTCAGAGCCATGATTCATGCTCTTCGTAAGGCACTTGGCGAAAAGCACAGTGAGATAAGCATCGACACAGTGGAACGGTTTCAAGGCTCGGAGCGGGACATCATTATACTCTGCCTGCCTCTGGGTAACGAGTATGATCTCGGTTTGGTGGAATCCCTTTCCGATGATGAAGGTATCGACCGTAAATTGAATGTTTCGGTAAGCCGCGCCAAACAGCGGTTAATCATTTTGGGAAGTATGGATATATGCCGTAAGTCCCCCCATTACAGACATCTATTGGATCGCATTGCTCTTGTTGGAGCAATCTGCGATATACAGCAGTTTAAGCAAGAATTAGAATGCAACTAAAGGAGATAATCATGTCTAATCAACCAGCTCAACAACAACAAATCCAGATTAAAATCGACGAGAAGGTAGGCGAAGGAACTTATGCCAATTTCTTCGTGATTACCAACTCCCCCTCAGAATTTATCGTGGATTGCGGTCGCATCCTTCCCGGTATTCCCGATGCCCGAATCTACACCCGGGTGCTAATGACCCCTTCCCATGCCAAACAGCTTATGCAGCTTTTAGAAAAGAACATCGAGACCTACGAAAACCAGTTCGGGGAGATTAAGGTTCAAGGCCAGAACGAGAACAAGCATGTAGGTTTTAAAACAGATAAGTAATATTCACACGCCACATACTCGGCTCTTGTTCGCATTGCTTAATCAATACGCGTGAATTACGGATGCGATGCGTATTTCATGCGTATTTCATCCGTAATTGCTACAAGGAAGAGCAGAGGGACTTGATAGTCGATAAAAGAAAAGCAGCAGCTACCATCAAACTAAGTAACTGCTGCTTTTTATTGTGTTTTAAAGGTTTATATCTATTCTGCTGAGTCAGCCACGGCTTTTAACTTGGCTATGGCATCATCGCAGATAGTGCGAGACTTTGCAGCATCATCGCTTTCCACATAGATGCGAATGATTGGCTCAGTGCCGGATTTACGGATGTGTATCCAATGGTCAGCAGCTATGGCTTTTATGCCATCACGAGTGTCCAAAGTGTAGGATGCAAACATCTCAGGAACGGCTTGCATAACACTATCCATACAGGATGGAGCAAAGCTGACCTTATCTTTGGCAAAGTAGTATTTGGGAAGAGAATCCACCAATTGGCTAACGCTCTTTCCGCTCTCGGACATCAGAGCCAGGATAAGGGCTATTCCGGCAAGGGCATCGCGGGTGTAGTGCACATCAGGGCAGATAACCCCGCCATTTCCTTCACCCCCGATGGGTGAGCGTAGTTCCTGCATCTTCTTGCCCACATTAATCTCCCCAATGCGGGTGCGATGCACAGCAACTCCAAAACGAGAGGCAATCGCTTCGGAAATCATGGAAGAGCTGAGATTTACCACCACATCGCCGGGATTCTTCTGCAACACAAACAGCTCGGATAGGGCAACCGTAAGCTCTTCTCCGATGCAGCTTCCCTGTTCGGATACGATGGAAAGACGGTCAACATCAGGATCCGTAGCAAAGCCAATATCGGCATTATAGAACTTCACCGCTTCTTCAAGCTGCCCAAGATTCTCGTTCAAAGGTTCGGCTACATGGGCAAAGACGCCTGTTGCTTCGCTATTTATCTCATATACAGTGCAGCCAAGCTCTTTCAACAGATGCGGAGTAATCAAACCTCCCGCTCCGTTAACCGAATCCAGCACCACCTTAATGCGTTTGCTTTTTATCAGCTCAACATCGATGTATGGGACAGCTAATACCTTGGCAATGTGACGCATAATGGCACCATCGTCATGGGTAAGCTTGCCCATCTTGTCCCACTCAGACCAGATGATAGGCTCTTCCACACCGCCCAGAAACTCGGCAGCTTTATCAGCAGCAAGGAACATCCCATCTGCATCCACGAACTTCATGGCATTCCACTGGGGAGGGTTGTGTGAAGCGGTGATACATATACCGCCTATGGCATCAGACTGCTCAACTGCCAGCAATACAGTAGGTGTGGAGACAATGCCTAAATCCACAATCTCAAAGCCCATGCTGATAAGGGTTGCCACAATACTGTGCAACATTGCCAAACCGGTGGTGCGGGAATCCCTTCCCACGATGATGCATTGCTTGGCACCGGGATAGCTCTGCCGTTGGTAAAAGGCAAAGCGGGCAACATATTTTTGCACTATAAAAGGGTTAAGGGTGTCTGCAAAGACACCCCTAACTCCGCTAACGCCAGTCATTAGCTTGCTCATATATTCTTACATTCCAAACTTGGCTCTGTTGTCTATTATCTTTGCAGCTTTCTTGGTGGCATCATACCAACGGTTCCAGGCTGCATCTTCCAAACGTTTACGGATTGTTTCCTGATTAGCCTTGTCCTTGCTGAAAGCATTGAAGTCCGGCTTCTGACGCTCGTTACAAGTAACGATGAAGCATCCTTCTTTGTTTACCAATAGGCCGGAAGTTTGCCCTGCATTGAGCTTCAAAGCAGCAGTGGTGAATTCTTCAGAGGTGCCAACACCAGGGATGTTGGAGCCTTTCTTGTGCTGGTTAAGATCTAAAACCTTCCAGCCTTCTTTCACGGCAGCGGCAAACAACTCACCTGAAGGATACTTGGCTACGAACGCTTCGGCTTTTACCTTCACATTGGCAATCTTCTTTTCTTTTTCAAGCTGGAACTTAATTCTCAGCTTAACGGTGTCATACTCTTCGTAATAAACTTTCTCGTTGTTGGTAATCTGAGCGATTATCATACGGTTCTGCTGGTCTTTAAGAAGGTCGGATACGGCTTTCTTTCTGCCTTTAACCATGAACTGAGTTAGTGCAGGCAAGCTTCCGATTCCGGGGATGTATTCCTGATCGTGGCCAACCCAGTCGCTATCCATGGCTTCCATCTTAAGCTCTTTGGCTGCCTTATCGATCCCCATTTTCTTAACAAGCTTCTTAGCTTTTTCAAGCTTCGCAGCATTTTCTTCCTTGGTTGCATCGGATGCTTCCACTTTTAGAAGAATGTGGCTGGCTTTAATCTTGGGGCCTTCGGGTCCGGGTGCTGCAATGCTGTCGCAACGAATGATGTGCCATCCAAAGCTTGTTCTGGTAGGTTTGGAGATTCCACCCACAGGAAGAGCAAAAGCTGCTTTCTCAAATTCGGGAACCATTTGGCCTTGACCAAACACGCCCAAAGCTCCACCGTTATCCTTAGAGCCCGGATCGCCGGAGAATTCTGCTGCTAAAGCTGCGAAGTTCTCACCTTTCATCACACGGTTATATATCTGATCTGCTTGCTTCTTGGTGTCGCTAAAATCCTTCTCGGATGGTTTATCCTCAAAGGCAAGGTACTTAATGCGAGAAGCAGGACCCTTCTTGAACTCAGTCTGCTTGTTCTTTTCGTAATATGCCTTTATTTCGGCATCAGTCACATTAACCGGCTGGGAAAGATTGTGGTCGAACCAAATCACCTTTCCGGTGATGGTATCGCTCTCTTTTGCATACTCGGTTTTTAAGCTATCTATAGTTATTCCGGCTTTTGCCTTTATCTTCTCTTGAAGTTTTTGGCGAGGCAGGTAGCCACGAACATAGTCTTCCATCATCACAAAGAACTCTGGATTATTCTTCAAGGCAGCAAGATACTTGGACTTGTCGAATCTGCCATTGGTCTGCAACGATTCGTTTTGCATCAATTCCTGCGGAGGATTGTTCTGCATTTCGGTAAGGATATCATCTTCTTTTATCTTGATTCTATTCTTCTTAATCATTTGTTCCCAAAGGATATCATCCACCAAGGATTGCCAAGCTTGACCTTCAAGGCTCTTTCTGGTGTTTTCGTCCAGGGGTTGGTTCTTATACATCTGAGCATAACGGTCATACATCTGCTGTATCTTATCCTGATACATCTCTACGGTTATCTTCTTGCCGTTCACCTTGCCCAGGTATGTTTTGGCGAAAATGGTGTCAAACATGCCACCCAAGCCCATTGCACCCATTCCCAGGATGAATATCACGGCTATGGCGATTGTCACCGATTTCTGTTTCTTTCTAAGTTGATCGAGCATTTCTATCCTCCACATCGGGTCTAATAATTCTAATGAAAGTCATATTTTTTAGCCTGTCATTTAAGACAAGGCTTTTTTTTGCCTGATACGGCGCAGATGGTCAACTTAGCTCTTTTTTGTTGCTTTTTTGGCACATCATCAGCAGCAGATACTTGCTTTTTTAACAACAAGCCCCGCTATCCCGCTTCTATTCAAGCAATTGTGTCTATCAAGCCCCCGGCAAGCACCAGATCATCCTGGTAGAAAACAATACCCTGTCCCGGAGTGATGGACATCTGGGCTTCGCTGAACTCTACCAACAGACTGCCATCATCCTGCACAGTTGCTGTGCAAGGTGCAGCTTCATGCTGAAGCCGAATCTTTGCCGTGGCTTCCAGCTCTCTCTCCGGCTTGGTAACGGACAACCAGTTTACCCCGGTGGCAAGGCACTTGGTTTTATACAGGTGCTCCTTTGTCCCCAGTACGATCCTGTTTTTCTCTCCATCGATAGCCACCACATAATGTGGCTCGGCAAATCCGGCTACTCCCAGATTTCTTCTCTGCCCTATGGTATAGTTAATTATTCCCTTATGCTTCCCTAACACCTTGCCATTCACATCCACAATCTCGCCTTCTTTAATCGTGTCAGGATCAAAAAGCACACTCATATCATCCGATTCCAGAAAGTCCTGACTTTCGTGCTTCTCTGCCAGTTCCGCAAAGCCATTCTGACGGGCAAAGCTCTTTATCTCTTGCTTGGTCATCTCCCCTAAGGGGAAAATCAAGTTCTTAAGCTGCTCTTGTCCCAAGAAAGCAAGGAAGTAGGATTGATCTTTACTCTTATCCAATGCACTTTTCAACTGCCATCTGTTCGTATCTGCATCAAAGTTTATCCGCACATAGTGTCCAGTAGCAAAATAATCAAAATCAATACCCATCTCTTTGGCTTTGTTGGGCAACAAGCCAAACTTCATGCGCTGATTACACATTAAGCATGGATTTGGGGTTTTACCCTCGGCATAAGTGCTGCAGAAATAGCTAAGCACATTCTCTTTATATTCATCTTTGAGGGTGATAACATGATGCTCTATGCCCAGTTTCTTGCTAAGGGCAGCCGCAGCTGCAATATCTTCGGCTTCACCGGGACCAAAGCATCCGCTTTTTGTGGATTCGCTTATCGGGATACTGCTATCCCAAATAGCCATAGTAACCCCTATCACCTTATAGCCCTGCTTCAATAAAAGCAATGCTGCCATGGCAGAATCCACACCACCGCTTAGTCCCACCAATACTGTTTTATCATTCATTTTTATACCTGTTTCAAGTTGATTTTGCCTCAAGTTATATTACGCTCTTTTTGTGTCAAGCCTCCATTTCTCTTATGCCCTGCCTATTGATATACGGTTGAGATGCGGTTGCGATACCCAGCACTTTGCTGGGAGGCGCAACCGTATCTCAACCGTAACCCAATAAGCAAGGTATTGCCAAGATAGGTGATTTATTTACTGAAACAGATAAAGGGTCTGGCAACTCCTGCACGAATCCGTGTATGTGGTTCCAAATAGCACATGGCACCTTCTTGCCGGGAAAATGCAGCGGAGAAAGAATCACTAAAGCGAGATACGCCAAAGGCTTCGGTTATAATCAAACACAGAGGCAGATTCTCGTTACCGGTGTTAATCACTCCCAGTTCTGCGCCATAATAGGCAATCAAATCTTTCTGGTCTATCCCCGGGCACACAAGTCCGCGTGCACCATTGGAAATCAAAAGATTAAGCAATTTGGTGTCGGCAGCGAAATTTGCACACACAATCTTATCCTGCATAGGCATGCCGGCAAGTTCCGTAGGAGAATTGGCATAAAGCAGGTTTCCGTGAACTCTCTTGCCTATACCCAGCTTTCCTTCAAGCTTAACACCTTGGTATGAGATCACAATTGCCGTGTCGTTCTCCACTGCTTCCACAACTCCATTAACATCCGCTAAATACTCCTGTGCCTGTATTCTGTATTGAATGGTAACGATGGCTGTTTTGGCATCAACGGCTGTTATCTGACCGGTGGATGGGACTCGCACAAAAGCAGGGGGAGCACCTGTACCGGCTTCCAGTCTTTGCGCCAAGAGGTCACCTTGATAAACAAAATCACCAAGCTTTTTGCATAGATAGCGCATCGCTTTTTTGGGAGGTAAAGAAAGCTTTTCTGCAAGGTTGACATGCACGGGAGTTTTGCTGTAATCTTGAATTTCGGAAAGCACGATAATACCGCTCTTGAAATCTATAAACTCTATCTTTCCCCGCACTGGACTACGAAAATCAGGAAAGACATGCGGAATCTTATGTTGAGGGGCAATCCTGCGTAAGAGTGAGTCATACTCCACAATCTCCCCGGCTTGCACAGTGAGAGACTCGCGGATAAGCTGTTCACTGACATTCTTAACATCACCAAATGCGCTTACAATGTATAGTCTGGGGGGATTATATTGGTTAATCGCCACCACATCATCGGGAGTTACTTTGTCACCCTGCATGCGGGTAATCTCGCCCTTATAAGGAAGCGACACAACTTTACTAAACGAAGCATTTACAGGCTCAGTATCATTTTCCTGGCGGTTATCGTTATCCGGAATGTATTCGGTGGCATTGTATAAGCCTAGAATCTGCTCCACATCAGCCCTGAAGATAGCAGTGCTGATGCGGGTATCAATTATCACCATCAGGTCAGTCTCTAAATCCTGCGGTTCACAACTGTGCCCCATGAGACATCTGTTCAAGGGAGTGATGCGCATCTTTCGCCCTTTCCGGGCTGGTATGGTAAGGAATGAATCTGGAGCAATGCTTTGCTTAACTTGCTTCCCGCTATCCTCATATACAATCTCCATAACATCCTTCTTGGCTTTTACAGGATAGTATGGACGGATATGCAAGGCTAAACGCTCCATGCATGCACTGTTTAGCAAGGACTTGCTCAGCTCCGGAGCTGTGTCGCTGAGAACTCCCAGATGCGGAGTGATGAAATCCTTATCCAGCCATAACTCGGTGAAGCCATGGGCATCAAAGGAATCTATCAACATCATGATGCACTGGTTGCGGTTTGCGGCATGGGCAAACACTCCTCCGGCACCGATCAGGACATCAATTTCGCTGGGATAAAAGTAATACTTCTGTTCTTGATGCTGATATTCGAACTTATCTTCATAGGCATCGCGCTCACCCTTTTTGATGGCATCGAGATAACCCATTTTATTGGTGTTGAAGTGCATCTCCTGATGCTGCAACAAAGCTTTACCGATTGCCTGTTTGGCAAGCACATGCTCGATACGTAGTTCCTTGATGTTCTGTGGGTTGTAGGTGGGATACAGGGTTTTATTGCCTATGTAGTTACGGATATCCGCCTCGCTGAAATTGGGTGACAATTGGTCAATAAACACCTCCAAGCCGGACTCGGCAAGAACATTTAGTGCGCTGTAACTCATGCCTAGGTTTGCGCTAACTGTGCGCTGGAAGTGGTTGTTGATATATGAGAATACATCCGTTGTTGCGCCACCGATATCGAACGCGAAGAAGTTACGCTTGTCATCCTTAGTAGCAGTAACCAAGCTCTTTAGCACTCCCATGGGAGTGGGGATTATATCTGAACTGACTTTCTTTTTCAGCTCAGCATATCCGGGTGCGCGCTCCATCACGTTCTCCATAAAGAGCTTTTGAATCATATCCTGAGTAGGCTTCAGGTTTTCCACATCCATCTGAGGACGAAGGTTGGGCAGGATGCAGAGGTCAAAATCAGCAGATATCATTTTTTTAACCATAGGTGCGGCATCGCTGTTACCCGCAAAGATGGTGGGGATGCGAACCTCTGTGGCAAACTTGGGAATGGGCTTGGCGATTCTAAGAATTTCTGCCAGCCTCAACACACCAGACAAGGCACCACCATCTGTTCCTCCACATAACAATATCATATCCGGGTGAAGATTGCGCATGGCAAGCATTTGCTCGGAAGCTTTTCTTTTATCATCTATGGCGAAAACATCCAGAATAACCCCACCTGCTCCATAAGCTGCACGCTTGGCACTGGAGGCACTGTCGAAAAGAGTCAACCCAATCACCAAGATTTGTAAGCCACCGCCGGCACTGCTTGTGGTGAGATAACGTACTCCTTCCGCAAAAGCAAGCTGTTTATCCTCAAGGTTGCTTTCCAGCAAGGTTATCCCGCTTTTATCTTGAAGCTTCCGGATTGCTTTCACAACTCCGAAACGAACATCATTATAGGGAGCTTCCACAGTTGTATCCGCATGGCATATGCCAACAATCTTGGGACTTTCGGATTGGTTGGAAACAAGAATGGCTTTCGTTGTTGTGCTGCCTACATCGGTTATAAGAAAATAGTTCTTGGTTGATTCCATAATATGAACCTGCCTTTGCGATGTTGATATTTACCTAATAGCCAACCTTGATATTCCCGTCAAGAATAATCGCAGCCCCTGAGGAGTGAGAAGCCAAAGTAGATTCTTAGCCTGAGATCAAGAAATTGTTTGACAGAATAGCAAGCGAAAAAGCTTTATCACATTAGTCGAAAAACAACGAAATAAGGAGTGCAACCATGCCCAGAATGACGGTTGACCCAAACTATTGTAAAGGCTGTGGTCTTTGTATTGCTGCGTGTCCGAAGAAGATTATACGCTTCTCGGAGAACATCAATGCCAAAGGCTACAATTATGCCGAATGTTTCGAGCAGGATAAATGCATCGCCTGCAAAATGTGTTATGTAACCTGCCCTGATGTGGCGATTACCATCGAGAAGTGAGGAAAGAATGGCTAAGATACTAATGAAAGGTAATGAAGCAGTTGCAGAAGCTGCCATTCGTTCCGGTTGCAGGCTATACTTTGCTTATCCCATCACTCCCCAAAGTGAATTGATTGAATACATGGCAAAGATGATGCCCAAGGTTGGGGGAACATTCCTGCAAGCTGAAAGCGAAGTGGCTGCCATCAATATGGTGTATGGTGCAGCAGGTTGTGGCAAAAGAGTTATGACCTCTTCCTCCTCTCCCGGAATCTCTCTAAAGATGGAAGGCGTGTCCTACATAGCCGGTGCCGAACTGCCCTGCGTGATTGTTAATGTTCAACGTGGCGGTCCCGGACTGGGTGATATCCAACCAGCCCAAGGTGATTACTTCCAAGCTACCAAAGGTGGTGGACATGGTGATTATCGCACAATAGTATTGGCACCCAATTCTGTTCAGGAATTTGCCGACATGGCAAGTGAGGCATTTGAGCTTGCCGATAAATATCGCACTCCTGTTATGATCCTTGCCGATGGTATGTTGGGTCAGATGATGGAGCCGGTGGAGTTCAAACAACCCAAAACCCAAGAAGAGATTGACGAGCTTGGTAACCAACATACTTCCTGGTGTATCTGCCCCAATGAAGATGGAGATAAAAAGCACCACCATGAGATAAACTCATTGGAAATTGACCCATTAGTGTTGGAAAAACATGTGAATGAACTCTATGCCAAGTATGCAGTTATTGAGAATAAAGAGACTCGCTATGAGAGTTACAACGTCTCTGACGAAAATGAAGTTCTGGTAGTAGCCTGGGGAACCTCCAGTCGAATCGTGAAGTCAGCAATAAACGAGCTAAAAGCCGAAGGTAAAAGCGTCGGTCTAATTCGTCCCATCACGGTATGGCCCTACCCCTATGAAGCCGTTAAGCAAGCCTTGGGAAAGAAAGTGAAGAGCGTTTACGTGTTCGAGCTTAACACCGGACAGATGTTGGATGATGTAAAAATAGCCGTAAATGGCAAAGTCCCGGTGGAATTCTGGGGAAAAGTTGGCGGGATAGTGTTCACCCCCGCAGAGATCAAAGCCAAGCTGGAAGCTTGTTTTAAGTAAGGAGGAAGAGAAATGGATATTATCGCAAAACGCCCCGAATCACTTACGAAAACACCCTTCACCTATTGCCCCGGCTGTCTGCATGGTGTAGCCCATCGTCTTATCGCTGAAGCGGTGGAAGAATTTGGCATTACGAACCAAATGACCGGGGTAGCCCCTGTTGGTTGCTCTGTGTTTGCCTATAAGTTCTTTAATTTCGACATGGCTCAAGCTGCACATGGTCGTGCTCCCGCAGTAGCTACCGGAATGAAGCGTGCACGTCCCGATATGCATGTTTTCACCTATCAGGGTGATGGCGACCTTGCCGCAATCGGAACCGCAGAGATAGTGCATGCCGCAAACCGTGGTGAGCATATCAGCGTGTTCTTTGTGAACAATGCTATATATGGTATGACCGGCGGACAAATGGCACCGACTACTCTACCTAACATGAAAACCACTACCAGTCCATATGGTAGAAACACTGATGATATAGGTTTCCCAATTAGGGTTAGTGAGTTATTAGCTACCTTAATTGCGCCTTATTATATTGAAAGGGTCTCACTCCTCACTCCTGCAGATATTCTTAAAGCAAAAAAGGCAGTGAGTAAAGCGATACAGTACAATAAGGAAGGCCGTGGTTTCACCTTTGTGGAGCTTATCAGCACCTGCCCCACTAACTGGGGTATTGACCCCATAAAATCTCGCGATTGGGCTAAAGAGAATATGCTGCCTTTCTTCAAAGTTGGCTGCCTGCGTGATAAAGGCGAGGGAGTGGAATAATGAAAACTGAATTGATTTGTGCAGGATTTGGCGGACAAGGCGTCCTCACTATTGGCAAGTTTATCGCCAAGGCCGGTATGAAAGAAGGCAAGAACGTTTCTTGGTTACCCTCCTATGGACCGGAAATGCGTGGCGGTACAGCAAATGTATCCACTGTTGTAGCTGATGAGCCCATTGCTTCCCCCATAGTAAGTTATCCTGATATTCTGGTTGCCTTAAACCAGCCTTCAATAACCAAGTTTGGGGAGAGCGTGCGCCCGAACGGTGTGCTCATCATGAACTCCAATATGTGCCCCCATGGCTGTAAGCGTACTGATGTGCAGATTATCTCTGCTCCGATGAGCGATATTGCAGCTGAGATTGGTAGCCCATTAGTGTTGAATATGATAGCCATAGGCATTATCATCGGTAAAACTGGACTAATCAAATACGAAACCATGGAAGAAGACTTAAGCTCATTCATGAAAGCCAAGAATCCTGAACTGCTGGAGAAGAATCTTATTGCCATCAAACGCGGTATGGAGATTGGCAGACAATAGTATTACATTCAACAATGAAGAGCTTTGGAGATGTCTGCCATCTCTGAAGCTCTTTTAGCTTAATCGGGAGTGATAGATCCAAGGAGGATTATATGGATAATGATGTGATGGTGACGATTGCCAATTATACCAATCCCTTCGAAGCGGGGATTGCCAAAAGCATGTTGGAAGATTTTGGTTTTGAAGTTGTGTTGCTAAATGAAAGGATGATGTCCATGTATTCATCCATCGCTGGAGATATGTATATGATAGAGCTGCAAGTTCTAGCTGAGCATGAACTTGAGGCAAAAAAGATACTTACCGAGTTGGAAGACTCAGACTATATTAACCATATTCTAAAGGGTGAACAAGCCTTATTGGAAGGTCACTTCCAGCTTACATCCGGAAAGCATAGCGGACAATACATTGAGAAAATCAAGCTATTGCAAAATCCTGAAGCAACCCACGATATCTGTAAACGTATGGCAGAAAGGCTTTCGGACTACGAGTTTGATTGTGTGGTTGGGCCTGCATATGGAGGGATTGTACTAGCTTTTCAAACCGCATATATACTACAAAAATCCTTTATCTTTACTCAGCGTAAAGATGGGATAATGAGCATTCGCAGTGGTTTCGATCTTGGCAAAGTAAAAAGAGTTGCCGTTATCGAGGATATTCTCTCCACCGGCGGAAGTATAAACGAAGTGCTAACCTGTTTGCAGGATAATGGCATTGATGTAGCCGTGATTGGAGTGCTGGTTGATAGAAGCGGAGGTAAGTTACAGTTCCCTGCTCCCTTGGAAAGCTTGCTTTGCATCGAAATCCCAGCATGGGAAGCTCAAGATTGTGAGCTGTGCAGACAAGGAGTCCCCCTGTACCGTCCGGGAAGCAGTGATAAAAAACCAGTGTCCTAATGTCCGAAATACATATAATCACCTTTTCTATAAGCGCAGTTAAACATATTACTGCAGCATTGAGATTTTTCCCAAATACGGCAGAAAGCCGTCTTGTGTTACATTGCCCTTGTGAAGTTGATATTCCTATCGTTCCTAACTACCTGACAATAAAAGTCTATCAAGATGCGACGCATTTAACGGAGTCTGTTGAACATCTTACCCAAAGAAGGATCTATGGCTGTTTGGAAGATTACGATATTGTATGTAAAGCACAAGGGATATCGTTTAACACCATCTACCATCATCCTGATATATCACTAGTTCATTATTCTCCTCAAGATGAGTTACCCTCTGGGGATATATGTTTCCTGCAAAGTGAGATCGCTCGTGAGTCCTCGAGAATTTACAAAGTATATGCCAATATTACGGCTTACCGAAAAGAACGCAGCACGGATGACCTGCTAGTAACAAAGAACATTGATCTAGTAAATGCTTTAGTAAACATTGATATGGTAAATTGGGTTATAATCCACCCCAGACATAATGCAGTTAATCTCGCATTAGAGCTGTGGGATGACCCCATAAATCATATCCAGAGCTCTATCATGTTATGTGACCGTTTACTTCATCTTACCACAAGGGAGAACACATATACTAAGCTCTTGGCCGAGATTGATACTTTCCGTAACGATGATACACACTCATATTCTTTTTTTGCTAAGCATTATGATGAATACATGGCTCATGTTGTATATGATAAATGGGTGCAGAAGATACTGGGATGGTTCTCATTATACAGCAAGTTGAAGCTTGAACGAATCATTGAACTGGCCTGTGGAACAGCTAATGTTTCAAACCGATTAATGCTTCAAGGTTACCATGTTGATGCCTGCGATCTTTCCCCGGAAATGCTGTACGTTGCCGACAAAAAGCAGCTCAAACCAAATCTTTACAGAGCTTCGTTAACAGATGTGATACCCAATACAGATTACGAACTGGCAATATGCATGTTCGACAGTGTGAACTACTTGCTGAAAGTCTCAGACATCAGTAGAATGCTGGAGAGTGTTCATGCTTGCTTGAAGGTTGGGGGGATATTCATATTCGATATCTCAACGGTCTTTAACTCCGAAGAGAACTTTGCCGATGTATGCAACCTTAGCAAGCATAAAGAAGGATACCTTGTTCACAAAGCCTGGTTCGACCCGGATAAAGCCAGACAATACTCTAGCTTGACATGCTTCAAGAAGGAGTTTATTGGCTATAGCTTTCAGCATGAGATGCACAAGCAGCGTGTTTATTGGTGCCATGAACTCATCAGCCTAATCGAGAAATCCCCTCTTAAGTTGAAGGCTATTCACAGCAGTGAAAGCAAGATCAACTTTTACCCTCGCCACATCCAAGGGATAGACGATAAGTACTCTCGCCTATTCTTTATCTTGCAGCGTGATTGACTTGATTGACGACCCTGTTATCTATCCTTTATACCAAGCAGATTTGACATACCATGAAACAAACGGCTACTTTGCCGGAATTGATGAAGCTGGTAGAGGTACATTAGCAGGTCCGGTAGTTGTTGCTGCAGTGTGTTTAAACTTCAACTCCATCATTCCCGGTTTGAATGATTCCAAGTTACTGAGCCCCTCCACTCGTGAAGAGCTGTATGAGATCATAATCACCCAAGCTATTGCATATTCAATTGTTGAGATAGATAATTGTGTTATCGATGATTTGAACATCCTACAGGCCACCTACAAAGGATTCGAGAGAGCCTTTGCAGCTTTGGATCCACTTCCTGACAGCTGCTTGATTGATGGCAACAGGATTCCACAATCAATGAAAGGTTTTGCCAGATGTATTGTTAAAGGGGATCGTTTGCATGCTTCAATAGCTGCGGCATCCATTTTAGCAAAAGTGCACCGTGACAGACTGATGCGTGATTACGATAAGCTCTTTCCGATATATGGCTTCGCAAAGCATAAAGGTTATGCCACCAAAGGACACTGCCAAGCGATCCATAATCACGGGTTCTGTGATATTCATAGGAAAAGCTTCCACGTTCCTTATGCCCCTCTGATTGCCACATAGTGTTAAAAATCATATGGCATACAAATTGCTTGACTTGTATGCACTGAAATGGTCTTATGACGCAAAGAATAAACGCCAATGGAGAATACATGAAAAGAACACTTCTTACCGCGATGGTATTGTTGTTACTCATACCTTTGTTCGGTTTCGTAGAGGAGACTGCTTCACTGAAGAACTTCCTCTTTGGTTCGGAGCCGGCTTGCTCTTATGACAGATGGGTTTCTCATCTTGCAGAAGGTATAGCACAAGTAAATTACAACACTTATGCTCCTTACGACAGACAATTGAATGGTTTTGGTAATTATGTCACCCCCTCTACTGCTCAATTAACCAGTTGGGGTGCAATAATTGATTTGTTCTTAGCCGGAGAGTTTGAGCAAGCTCAACTTGCCATAGATACTGCTTCATTTCCTTACGAGGTTGTTCTTTTTCATGATACAGATACCAACAGAACTTACTACATACTTCGCGAAATACCAAACAGCAGTTACTCAGATAACAATAACACCCCGGACACCTACGATGATGAAACAGGTGCTTTTGCCTATGGATGGGGATTATATATCTACAATCCACAGGCTTCACGCCCGGTTATCATCACTCTTCCTCATCCCTGTGACGACTTCCCTACCCCATACATCGGATACGAAGCTTTGAACGTTTGGGATGCCCGTTTTATGCTGATAAATGGTGCCGGTAGAGAGGTAAAATGGACTCAGGTAGGAAACTATACAAACTCCAAATCATTATCTGATCCCACCCGTGTTGCAGCACATCCCTTCAACACTGCATACAAGAAGTTCGCGGACAAGATACGGCTGGATAACAATATCATAGAGTTCTCACCTCAATTCCATTCATATGACTGGAATACCCATGCAGGTTATGCCAGCAATCAGATTTCTGCGGGAAATCCTCGCAACTGCCCCAACCTTCCTATCCGGGATCTATCGAGCCTCAAGCTAGACTTGATTAATATGGGTAGTCATGTCATGATCCCTGCTAACACCATTGGCATCCACAGCCCTGTTTTACTAAATGATTATTATGCTGTTAACTACACTACTCACGACTTCACGTTCCTAGATGGCGAACAAGAGTATGCAGTTAACTCAAACATCGATCTGCCGGCTTATCAATACAATCAACAAATGACTTACACCCAAAATGGAACGACAGATTATGATGTATATGAGCCATTCTTTCATGTGGAAATGGACGAGCTTCCCAATTGTTATGAGATAACCGATAACACATATAAGTGGTTCTATGGGTGGAATGAGAATGCTCAACGTTGGGACTTCAACAACTTGATGAGCAATTTCTTAAGCTATTATATGCGGTGGGTACGTGATTTGGACATCGTTATGGACGATATGTTTGAAATGAACGATAATCTCACACCCAATGCTCCCCAGGGACTTTATGTGCAAAACCAATCTCTTACTTCTATAACCCTTGGCTGGACAAAAACAGATTCCTATGATTTCGATACCTACGAAGTGCTTTACGGTACTGAGCCGATTACCGAAACCAATTACTCTATTTTTAATCGCACCAATAACCCCTATCTTGCTTCACCTGATTGCGAACTGATTACGGTAACCGGTTTGAATAACAGCAACAACTATTACTTCAAGCTGCGTGCTAAAGATAAGAATGGTAACATTTCTGATGTATCCAACGAAGTTACTACCGTCCCTGCTCCTGCCAACATCACCGGATTCTTTGCCTATGGAATGGATGCCGGAGTGCGTTTGAACTGGACTGTCTCAGGCCAAACCTTCAATCAAGGGTTTAAGGTGTATCGTAAAAATGACACGACTGAGTATGTAATGGTGGATTCGTATCTCACCAACATGGCACTATCCAACTCTACCGGAACCAACTTCGAATGGTGGGACTATAATGTTGCTAACGGAGAGAACTGGACTTACATGATCAGTTCCACGAATTTGAACGGTCAGGAGTTTTATTATAACTACCCCGTTAATGCTGCTCCGCAACCTCTGCACCGTATCTACATCAGAGATGCCGCGGCTACTCTGGAAGATTCGATAACTTTCTCTCAAAACACTTATGCTTCCGACGGACAAGACACCTATTATGACGTCAGCAAATCCACACCTTCCGGCTCAACTTATGTGTGGAATGCTTTCTGGCAACAATATTGGGGAACAAACGGTACACATCTTACCCGCGAAATCAAGGGTGGCTATGATATAGACCAAGATGTGAAAACTTGGGTTATGCGCGTTCGATCCACACAGATTAACCAACCGCTGTATATCAGTGCATCCACAGACTTCAGCCGTAGCGAGAAGCTGTACCTGTATGATAATGGAACAGGTAACTGGCATAATCTCTTCAATGGACCATACCAGTTCACCGTAGCCGACAACAACAATCGTTTGATGACCCTCTATTGGGGTAACCTGCAACCCAAGGTCACTCATAGCAATCAAAGTAATAAGCTGTTCCAGGGAGGAAGCCAGGCTTCATTTATGTGGAGCAACCAAAACAGCTTCCTTACAGAAAACCTTAGCCTGTATATAAAGAATTCAAGCGACAGTCTGTTCCTTGCAAGCGGAATACCTGCCACCAATACATCATATAACTTCACTGTTCCCTTTGATGCAGACATGCCTGAAGCCAAATTCTATATCGATGTTCATGCAGTTGATGGAGTTGTGCGCACATATGCTTCCAACTACACCTTTGCCTTATTACCTACCACCAATATCCTCTTCCGTGCACCGGGCTGGCATATGTCTAGCTCCCCATGGAATACTCTGGTTCCATCAGTTACTGAAGTATTCGGTGCCGGGGCTTCGGCATTCACCAGTACCGTGGATAATCCTTGGCTTCAGCAGGAATCCTTCCTATTTGGTACCTCATACTGGGTTAATCTACCCACTGAGACCATTTACAGCTCTAATGCCACCATCAGTTCCACAGAGGTTACATATGCTCTGCAGCCAGGCTGGAACTTTGTCCCCAACCCGCACCTAATTAGTTATCCTCTAAGTACTCTGCGGTTCACGGTGAACAACCAACTGTTCCGTTTTGGTGAAGTTATCTCCCAAAAACTGATCTCCCCCGCTGTTTACGTTTATCGTAACGGTGCATATATCGTCCCCACCGAGATTCTGCCCTATGAATCCCTGTACATCAAATACTATGGCAATCCCAACGTGGGTGGTTATATCAGCTTCTATCCATACTTTACCGCCCCGGTTATTACACCTCCGGAACCAAACTGGCAGTTCCGTGTTGATTTCAGCAGCACAACTGCAGATAACGATGGCTTTGTGATTGGAGCAAGCCCCATAGCCACAGATGATTATGACTTCAAGCTGGATACCCCTGTTGCTCCCGAAAAGCACTTCCCCTCTTTAAGAAGTTATCTTACCCGTGAGAATCCGGAAGATGTTCTTTTCACAGACACTAAACTGAGAAATGAGTTCCGTGCTCCTTTCAGTGCGATCGCAGATCAATCCAAGACTTGGGACTTTTCTTTGACAACACCAGACACCAACCCCATAAACATTTCCTTCACAGGCATCAATATCCCCCAAGGATATGCGATGCAGATGTTCCTGGATGGCAATACAATCACCTATACTCAAGGGTTAAACTTCGTTTACACTCCTACCCAAGCAGGTACTCACACCGGTCAGATTGTTGTTACCAATTATCCCGTTAGTAACAGCGATCAATTGATGGCACCCATCAGCGGTTTACAGGTGTATCCCAATCCCTTCAATCCCAGCACCACCATCGCTTTCACAACTCCCCAAAGCGCAGTGGTGAATGTTGAGCTGTATAACATCCGCGGACAGAAGGTACGCAACCTGCATCATGGCACTTTACCGAGCGGTAATCATAAGCTTGTCTGGGATGGTAAGGATAACAAAGGTAACACCGTCGGCAGCGGTATCTACTTTGCCCGTATCAGTACCGCTAAGCACAATCAGACCGTAAAAATGGTGTTAATGAAATAAGTAACAATCTATAAACAAAACACATGGAACCCTGAGCTTTGGCTCAGGGTTCTCTTTTATCATTCATAATCTAATTATCCCCCATGCTGTAATTGCATAACAATCTTAGATGAAGCAGGGGATGTTTTAGTCTTTATTCTGTTTTATTTCATGGAGCGCTCTTGTACCAAATACGGATGAATTGCGCCTGAAATACGCATCCCATCCGTAATTCAGGCGCAATTCACCCGTAATTGGAGCAAGGAGTTTTATAGAGGATGATTTAGCTTGACCAAAAAAGCAAGTTGTGCAAGTAAGTAAATACACTGTGTGTAATACACCCTGCTTCTTAAACAACCATAAGTGATATATATAGTTAGTAAGGAGAAATTATGAGTATTAGAGCAAAACTGTTAATTCTGATCTCTTTTTTAGCCATTGGAAGCGTACTATGTGCGCAGCCGATGACAGGGGGATTGGATGGTTTCGATTTCCCCATTGCGGGCATCGATAATTTGTTTATCCCCTTAAGCAATCCGGCACTGTTAAGCACCGGGAATGCCCAAGGCATGGGGATTGCCCACCTGAGCCTGGAAGATAGATGGCAGAAGCACTATTGGCTATTCCTGAACAGTGAAAATGCCAGCTATATTTACGAAAGATTCAATGGTGAAAGCTATCATACCATCGCCACCTCCGGTGAACTGCTGCCCAAAACAGTGCTGCCAAACCTATATGGCGGAACCCACTATAACTGGCATGCAGATGATTTTAACAAAGGTCAATTCCGCAGCGGAGTAAGCTATCGTCCCACAGACTATGCATCACTTGCACTCACTTGGGACAATCCATATAAGCAAGCTCCTGCATATCGTGCCGGGCTTGCCCTTCGACCCTTTGCTCTTGTTAAAAAGGTGGATGACTATCGCCTGGAACTTAGCGCTGACATGAACTATGCCAAGGATGGCGGAGATTATAAAACCCAGAAGCCTAGCTTTGGTATTCAGACCCAGATTCTGGATGGTCTAATGGTTGGCGGTTCATACAATATGGAAACCGAAAGCACCATGTTGAACTTCAGCATCACTGCCCAAAACGCAGCTTATGGCGGTATTATGCGGAGCAAAGATAAGAATGATGGTGCCGTGGTTTGGGCTCAGCTAAGCGAAAACAGCTATAAACCCTTCATGGGAATTAGCCCCAAAACATGGTACAATATGAAACTGAGTGGGAACATTCTTAGCTACAAGGCTCCCAAGTATAAGCTCGGTCCCATCAATATCTTCGACTCTAAGGATAAATCTGTGGAGAGCGTTATTGCAGAAATAAACAAAGCAAAGAACGACCCCACCATCAAAGGCATATTCCTGAAGAACCCTTCCTTTAGCACCTCCATGGCACTGCAACAGGAACTGCTGGATGCCTTTGCGGATTTCAAGTCCACCGGCAAAAAAGTAAGCTTCTACTTCGATAACATCAGCAATGGCGGATATATGTTTGCCGCATCCATCGCAGATGAGATTTATCTGAACCCCATGGGCAGCATTGATCTGCGTGGGCTCTCCATCACCAGTCCCTACCTGAAGAACCTGCTTAGCGAAGTGGGTGTGGAAACTCTGAATTTCCGCAGTCATAAGTATAAAAACGCAGGTAATATGTTCTCCGAACCGGAGATGACAGCTCCCGAAAGAGAAGTGTATGAATCTCTGCTTCAAAGCTTCTATAGTCAGATTACCGATAGAATAGCCAAAGGCAGAGCTGATAAACTTAGCGACAGCGTGGATAACATAATCAATAACGGCCCTTATTTCTTAGCTCAGGAAGCCAAAGATAAAGGGCTGGTTGATGCACTTGTGTATGCCGATGAAGTGGATAAAAAACTGAAGGAAGATTCCAAGTTCTCCCTTAAGACCTCAAGCTTGGTAAACTATCGCAACTATGATTGGTCAAGCCCCAAGGAAAGCCAGATTGCCGTTATCTATACCAGCGGTAACATCGTGATGGGTAAAGGCACACCGGGACAGAAAATTGCCAGCGATACCACCGTTGACCTCATTCGCAAAGCCCGCAAGAACAAGATATATAAAGGTATAATCCTACGCGTGGATAGCGGTGGCGGATCAGCCCAGGCGAGTGACATAATTCTGCACGAACTGGAATTGGCACAAACTGAAGACAAGAAACCGGTGGTGGTATCCATGGCAGGTGTAGCAGCAAGTGGAGGATATTACATCTCCTGCAAGGCAGATCGCATCGTGGCAGACCCCGCTACCATAACCGGCTCTATTGGAGTTATCGGATTGGTGTTTAATGCTACCGACATGTTCAAAAAGATTAAAGTAAACTGGTCAACCGTGAAGAAAGGTGAGAATGCCGATATGGGCTCTCTGTATCGTCCTTGGAAAGAAGCTGAGAAAGAGAAGCTAACTAAAATGATAGAGTGGACTTACGAGGACTTTGTTAAGAAAGTGGATGCAGGTCGTAAAACAATGACTCTAGACCAGGTGCACCAACACGCACAGGGAAGAGTATGGACCGGGGAACAAGCATTGGAGATCGGCTTGGTGGATGATCTTGGCGGACTTGATGTGGCAGTTGACCACATGCGCGAAGTTAGCGGGATCAAAGGCAATCTGCGCTTGGTGGATGCCACATCGCAGCAATCCGGGGTTAGCGTTACCATGAGTTCCAACCCCTTGATGCAATTTATGCCCTTGAAGGCTTTGGAAAGTGTTAGCGGCGAATATATCAAATTGTATGAGCTTTGGGAAGACTTCTCCGGTGAGGAGACTTTGATGCTGAGCCCATACCTACCCGAAGATATGGAATTCTAATAGATTAACATCAAAAACGAAGGGGGAAGAAATCATCTTCCCCCTTTTATATAATCAACTGATTGGTCTAAGGTTTACGGGCTACTACTAAGATACCTGTTCCGCAACTATTGTGGCTATGCAAATCAAGTTGCATGAGTAACTCGGCAAAGGGATAAACTATAATGTAGTAAGGCAGCAACAAAGGAAGCAGTTTCTTAGCAAACAGCTGTAAGGGGTATTTCATCATTAATCGCCAAGCCATACTCCCCCATTTACCATAACTATAGATACTTTTCTCCACAGAGAAACCTGCATCAGCTAACTTGAGCTCTAATTCTGCTTTATTGTAGCCGGGGCGTACATGCTCAGCTGTGAAACGCGCAGCCTCGTCGGTATCGGAGGGAGTGGAGATAATCAATACCCCTCCGGGTAATAGTGATTGATATAGGTTGTTTATTGCTGCCACATCATCCTCAATATGCTCCAGTATGTCAATGGCCACAGCCATGTTATAACCTTCAAAAGGGCAATAGCTCTGCAAATCTGCACTTTGGAAGGAAAATCTGCCTTTGGCAAAGCTATCGGCATAGGCAGCAAAATCCTTCAGGTAATCGGTCTTAAGGTCAGTGGCAAAGGCAATGGATTGAGGAAAGTGGGTGAGTACAAACCAAGAATATTGGCAAAATCCGGCACCGGCATCGTAAAATCCGGGACTGGGATGAGAGCTAAGATAAGCCTTTATCTCCCTTTTCACATAGCGTTGACGCAGCAATACCACATCCATCAGGCGATACATCGCAACCCTTAGATCGGGAAAGAGCTTTATGGCACTTGCCAGCTTGTTCTTCAGCGGATCATACTCCATTTTATCTCCTTGCTCAGAACCTGCTAACTGAGGATGCATTATGCAGTTCCCTCTTGCTGAGCGACTGTGTTAAAAAATCCATTGACGATTTTTGGATGTTAGCAGATTAAGTCAACCAGTATTTTGGATATGATAGTAAAAGAAATAAAGAACATCAAGCGTATCAACCTGCATTTGCACACCAATGTATCTGATGGTGCACTAACTCCTGCGCGCCTGATAAAGCGCTCACAGGAAATCGGGCTGGATTTGATCTCCATCACCGATCATGACACCGCAGATGCCTACAAGCAATTGCCGGAAAGTGTTACGCCTCTTCGCATCCTCCCCGGAATGGAGATAAGCTCCCAGCACCAGGGGAATGACGTCCATATTCTAGCCTATGGCTACGATATTCGAAACCATGCTTTGCTCGAAATGACCGAGATGTACCTGATTGGCAGGCGTGAAAGAGCTATAAAGATGATATCCTTACTTGCTGGATTGGGTATAAATATTGACCTGCAAGATGTAGTTGCTGTGGCGGGCTCTCGAGAGCTGATTGTACGTCCACACATCGCCCAAATACTGGTTAGTAAGGGATATTGCCAAACAAAGAACGAAGCATTTGATAAGTATATCGGCAATTTCAAGCCAGCTTTTGTGCCCAAGCCGGAGCTTAGTGTGCGAGATGCCATCAAGATAATCCACGATGCAGGTGGTTTTGCTGTAATTGCCCATCCAGGCAAGCTTGCCAAAGCATCTTATCTTGAGGAGTTTATTCCCTGGGGTATTGATGGTATCGAAGTGTGGCACCCTGATCATTACCAGTGGGAGATAGATAACTTCATCGCCCTTGCTCAGAAGAATGGGCTGTACATGACAGGAGGCAGCGACTTTCACGGAGAACAGGACAGACATAATCTCTTTGATGTTGTTCCTGCACCGCAAGTTGTGTTGGACAGCGTGAACAAGCTTTGGCAGGAATATCAATGTCGATTGAAATCCCGTTAAACGAAAAAGCCCCCCAGCAGCCGATACACTATAGGTACCCTCCCTTGCTAAGAGGCTTTATGCTTCTGTTTGCAGCATTGGTGGCGATTTATACCATATACTTTCTGTTTGCAGTTGTAAATGCAGATACCCCCTTGGTTTTTAAGTTACTTCCCCTTATCATCCTGTTTGTCTCATTTAACTCATGCCTAAATCACCTTACAACCCTTAATTGTGTGACCTTTATGCAGGATCGAGTTGTATTCAGTTACCTTCTGAAGAAACAAGTACAAATTAGATACCAAGATTTGCTCTATATGGAGCTTAGAAAGCAGATGAGATACTATCTGAATATCAAATACCGAGATGAATCCGGGGCAGAGAAGCTCTTTTTGGCACCGGCTACCTTCCCGAAGACCTTAGAGATAATGCTTGTTATTGCAGACTTGTGCCCCAATATTAAACTGAGTGATAAGCTAAGCGGAGCTATCGACAACCTTCGCAGCAAAGCAGAATGATTATGCCGTCAAGATTCGATGAAGTTATTGATCGTAGGCTCAGCGGATGCTTTAAATATGACGCCCTGAGAATGATGTTCGGGAGGGATGACCTACTCTCAATGTGGGTGGCAGATGCAGATTTTGCCGTATCCGACAGCATTCAACAAGCCATCATGGATCGAGCAAAACATCCTGTTTATGGCTACAATCTCCGGTTATCAGCATTTTATGAAGCAATAATGAGTTGGCAATATAAGCGTTATGAATGGAGCACGGATAAGGACTGGATAGTTGCTGTCCCCGGCATTGTACCCGGAATAGCACTCTCTGTATTGAGCCTCACTCAACCTGGAGATGGCATACTAATTCAAACTCCGGTTTATACACCCTTCTTTAACGTTGTGTCAGACCATGGTCGTAAGCTCTTAACCTCATCCTTGATAAATGATGCTGGGTGCTACCAAGTTGATTGGGATGATTTTGAAGCTAAGCTGGCACAAGCCAAGTTATTTATTCTGTGCAGCCCACATAACCCCGTAGGAAGAGTTTGGAGCCAAGAGGAATTGATAACTATGGGTACTCTCTGCCGCAAGCATGGAGTTACCGTTTTTAGCGATGAGATACATGAAGATTTGGTCTATAATGGAAATAAGCACATCCCATTTGCTTCGCTGGAAGACTTCGGTGATTTCACCATAACCGGCATCTCCCCGGCAAAGAGCTTCAATATTGCCGGTTTGGCTACAGCGGTGTTAATCATTAAAAACCCAGCCCTACGAAAAGAAGTAAAAGGCTTGAACGAAAAACTACACCTGTTTATGGGAAATAGCTTTGGGATAACTGCCTTGATAGCGGCTTACAATGATTCCGAGCAGTGGTTAAATGAGTTGATTCATTATTTGGAAGGTAACAAAGACTATATTCAAGACTATGTGAGGAATGACTTAACTTCAGTTAAACTGAGCCCTGTTGAAGGTACATATCTAGCATGGCTGGATTTAAGAGCTTGGGGCTTGGATGATAGAGAGCTTCAGGATATGCTAGTAAACAAAGCCAAGCTTGCTTTAGAACCAGGCATCAAGTATGGACAAGATGGCAGTGGTTTTATGCGCATGAACTTTGCCTGTCCAAAGAGTATAGTTGCAGAGGCACTATCGAGAATAAAAGGGCTTCAACGGAGTTAGAATGAATAATATTGCAGATAAACTGGTTGAGATATATACTAATCCACCAAAAAAGTACGAAACAGAGCACCTGGAGCTGTTCCGCCTGTTGATAGAGGGGTTAAACCAAGGCAAGTACCGTTCCAGCGAACCTGATGGAAATGTTTGGGTAGTGAACTCCTGGGTAAAGATGGGTATATTAGTTGGATTTCGCATGGGAAGCCTAACTGAACTTCCCTGGAGCGATAGAAAGCCCTTCTTTGATAAGGACACTATATGCGAGAAACAATTTAAACTTAGCGACAACATCCGCATCGTCCCCGGAGGGAGCTCAGCCCGTAATGGTTGTTACATTGCTCCAGGAGTAACCATCATGCCCCCTGCATTTGTGAATATTGGTGCTTATGTGGATTCCGGCACCATGGTTGATTCTCATGCCCTGGTGGGTAGCTGCGCTCAGATTGGCAAGAACGTGCATCTTTCTGCCGGAGCAATGATTGGTGGTGTGTTGGAACCGATAGGTTCAAGACCCGTTATAATTGAGGATGATGTTTTTGTGGGCGGCAACACCGGCATATACGAAGGTGTTATAGTGGGCTCAAAGGCAGTAATCGCATCAGGAACCATTATCACATCCTCCACTCCTATCTATGACAGTGTGAATGGCTGTTTCTTGGAGCACGATGCCGGAGGTAGCTTCACTATCCCTAAAGGAGCCGTGGTTGTTCCGGGTAGCCGTAGCCTGAAAAGCAACCCTTCTTTTCATGTTTCATGCCCGATAATCATAAAATACCGAGATGCAAAAACCGACTCCTCGGTGCAGTTGGAGCAAGACCTGCGAAGTGTTGTGGAATGAGTCTCAACGCCTAAGTGGCGTACAGATATCGCTCATCAGGCAGGTAATGGAATCTGCTCCTCCTAAAGCCATGAATTTTGCTTTGGGGGAGTTAAGCTTCCCTATGCCGGAAGCTCTTAAAAAGGAAGCCTGTCAGTTACTAAGCAGCTCAACTCCCTGCTACACTCCAAATGCAGGTTTAGTGGAAGCCAGGCAAGCTATTTCCGCCCTTTACCCAAATGCTTCAGCGAATAGTATCTGCATCTGTAATGGAGCTGAAGAAGCACTATACATAAGCCTCTTAGCTTTAACCAATCCCGGGGATATAATTGCCATCCCCGATCCGGATTACACAGCTTATCCATCTTTAGGAAAGCTACATTCTGCCGTTGTAAAGCGTTTACCCTTCATGGATGACTTATGTTCCATTGATTGGACTCAATGGGAGCAAATCCTATCCCATGATGTTAAGCTCATTTTACTAAGTTCTCCTTCCAACCCCAGCGGATATATCTATACTGAAGCAGATATGAAGCTTTTGGGCGATATCTGCAATCGCTTGGGGATTATATTGTTAGTTGATGAGATATACTCCACATTACACTTTCATGAAAAGCCTTGCGATAAATGGAGTTATTACTTCGAGCGAGTTATTCGTATAAACGGCTTGTCCAAATCTCACTGCCTCAGTGGTTGGCGTATCGGCTGGTTACATGCGCCACTTGACATTATTGGTTCCATGATAAAAGCCAAGCAATATATCTCCACTTGCAGCCATTGGCTTTCCCAGAAGTTAATTCCCTTTGCTTTGTCACATCCTGAGCTGGCAGAAGATATCCGCCAACAACTCCATAATAACCAGCAGTATAGTAAACAGATGCTGGACTCAAATTTGCCTTCATACTGCAACAAGGCACATTTCCCCTCTGCCTCGCCCTATATTATGCTTAAGCTAAACCAAGAAGATGATTTACTAGTTGCTAAAGCACTAGCTACTCATGGCATAATTACCGTTCCCGGTTCTGCCTTCGGTGAAGTGAGCCGAGGATGGATCAGGATGAACATCGGTGTGTTACCTGAAGTGCTTGAACAAGGGCTGGCACTAATATATTCTTATCGTGAGGCATAACATGGATTACTTGTTTGTTAATGGCAAGGTTTTCAACTCAGATTCAGCCAGCTACGAGCCAAAGTCAGTGCTGGTTTCCGGTAAGCATATTGCATGTTTAGGAACTGAAAATGAATGCCGACAAAGGGCTAGATCCCGATATGAGGTAATTAATCTCAATGGCAAGCTGTTGCTACCTGCATTCACGGATAGTCACACTCACTTTGTTGAACTTGCGAAAAGCAGAATACTGGTAAACCTTATTGATTGCCGAAGCATAGATGAGATAGTAAGCAATCTCTGGAACTATCGTGAGGGTCTAAACTGGGATCCGGCTTGGATTCTCGGTGGCTCCTGGGATAGGAACAAACTGGAACATCCGGAACTGCTGAACAGACATCTCTTAGATAAAGTATTCCCCAATAAACCTGTTGCTCTGATGAGTAAGGACTACCATAGTAAACTCTGCAACAGTAAAGCATTAGAACTAGCAGGTATCAATTCCGGCATCTCTGATCCTACTGGTGGACGCATTGAACGTGACTCGCATGGCAATCCAACCGGCATCCTCTTTGAGACCGCCGGCGAAATGGTGGATAAATTCATCGTCCCTCTCCCCTCGGAACAGATAGTAATGGCTATACAGCAGAGCGTAACTGCTATGTATCCTCTTGGTTTGGTAGCTTTCCACAGCATGGAGAGCATGCGTTCCAGAGACTTGTTGTTACAAGCACAACGGCAGGGCAGCAATTTCCGTTTCTGTTGGCATTTCCCGGTGGATGAGCTTACCCATGTTTGCTCAGAACCATTTCACAGCTATGAGGGAGAAGGCAACTACCAGATTGGCGGGATGAAGATATTCGGCGATGGCAGCCTTGGTTCCCAAACCGCAGCAATGTTTGCGCCCTATCCCGGAAGTAAGGACAATTACGGCATTCTTCGCTATAGCGATGCCGAGCTGTTTAGCCTGATGCAACAAGCAGCAGAGCTTGGGTTTAGCAGCACCATCCATGCCATTGGCAATAAAGCAGTCAGCCAAGTAATAGAGGCAACCCTCAAGCTTAATTCTATTCCCTCATCCAAGCCGCTTATGCATCGCATTGAGCATGTGCAATCTATCCGGCAAGAAGATATTGAACGCTTAAAGAAAGCTTCGTTATTTGCCTCAGTTCAACCCCTGCATCTTGCAAATGATGTGCCCATGATTGAGCAGTACTGGCATAACATTCATGAAGAAGTGTATTCTTTCGGAAGTCTGCTACAAGCAGGCATTCCTCTTGGCTTTGGCTCTGATGCGCCTATCGAAAGCATCAATCCCATGTTGGGTATTTATTCTGCGGTGTATCGCCGACCGATGCTGGATCATACATCCAAGCCTTTCCGTCCCTCTCAAGCCCTCACACCTGAGCAAGCAATAATATCTTACTCACATGGAGCAGCAAGGGCATCAAAGCTTGAGCAATATACCGGGAGCATCGCAATATCCAAACAGGCTGATTTGATAGTACTTGATGACTACACTCAGCAGGACGGTACATACTGGCTTGATGCCCGCAGCAACCTCACTATGTTTGCCGGTGAGATTGTGTATAGCACACTGTAGCTTCCAGATAATCCTTTACAAAATCCCCCATATCCCATTGATGGACTTATAATGATAATAATATAGGAGTTTCACGATGACAAAGCTTGGTTTCAAGTTCCCCTCTGAGCAACGCAAGACTTTTCTTTTTGATCTGGAAGAGAACTGGTATATCCCTCTCTTGGCAAAGAAAATGAATCTGCCCATCCAAAGTACTAAACGCAACAACTTCGGTCAGTATGCCATGGCGGTGAATTACCTCACCTCCGTACTGGAAGAAGCCACAGCCATAAACAAGGTTGCTGTTTATAACATTGACCACATGGCACAGCTTAGGTTCTGGGGCAAAGATGTTGTAGCTCTCCTCAATCGCAGCCTGGGGGGAAACTTCAGCGAAATGAAGATTGGGCAGTGCAAATATACCTTGCTGCTCAACGAAAAAGGCGGAGTGCAGGATGACATGATCCTGATGCGTGTTTCTGAAACTGAGTTCATCATTGTAATTAATGCCGGGCATGACATCACCGATACATACGAGCATGATGGTGTTCAGGAAGAACTGATTGCCGATATCGACCGCATCCTAGCCAACCTAAAGGACGGTGAAGAAGTGTTTGCCGAGGATATCTCAGACCGGTATGTAAAGGTAGATATCCAGGGTCCTCTCTCCTATAAACTTATTAAGCAGATTTATGGGGAAGATGTGCTGAAGAACCGCAGTAATCCCGAAAAGAATATGAATTACTTCAGTTTCAACGAGTTCATGCACAAAGGGCATAAATACTTCATCAGTCGCACCGGCTACACCAACCGCTGGGGTTGGGAGGTTTACTTACCCTGCGCCACCGCCATCGAAGATAGTAAGGCAATCATAAGCCTTGCCTTGGATTTCGGAGGCTTGCTGGTAGGTTTAGGCGGTAGAGATGAAAACCGCATTTCAGCCGGTGCTTATGGCTTACCTTTGATGGGACAAGAATACGACCCTCAGCATACTCCTGTTAATGCTCCTCTCTTCGAGGCTGCTGTGGATATGAACAAGGACTACTTCTTAGGCAAGCAAGCTCTGGCCACTGATTTGGCAACAGGAGCAAACAAGAGACTCTATATTCTCATCAGCGAAGGCATCATTACGCATCGTGCCATCTATAAAGATGGCAAGAGATTAGGCAGTGTAACTTCAAGTATCAATTCACCTAATGTAAGCCATGATATGCGTCTTGCAATTGGCTCAAAGCGAAAGAATGTGAATGACGAACATGGTACGGCTGCAATAGGCTTAGGCTGGTTCTATGCACCGCTGTTCCCGCTACTTGATGGCAAAGAAGTCTCAGAGCAGGATGGCAAGCCCATTCGTATCGCCTTGGAGTTTTACAAAGAAGATGCAGAGGGTAAACCAACCGGAACTCCCACCCTTGGCTATGCCACTTTAGAAGGCATCAGTGTGGCAAGCGCACCTAAAGCACTGAAGAACATAGAAAACCTATAGAATCTTAGCAACAATTTAACTCGTAGCAAGGCTTGGTCGCTTTGCTACGAGTTCTATTTTGCCTGCATGTTGTCACAATTCGGAGCAGTACCGTTCATATCCTTTCACGGGTGGTAACAATCCTGCATCTACAGCAGCTTTTACCGTTCTGCAGGGCAAGTTCTGCCTTGCTATCTGCTCCCTGGTTATACTATCCAAAACCACTGTTTCCGGCATTGCTCGCTGCATGGCATACATCAGCTTAGCATACAAGTTTGACCAGGCATGCACAGCTTGGTAGTTCTGCGCTATTTTATTATATTGCTGCAGGTAATCCCGCATATCCTGAATGTACTCCGGTGATGGACTGAGGGCGAATATTGCCCTTTGAGTATTACGGAAGCGTGGATGCTCTGGATGATCATGGAACTTCCACTGCTTTCTCACATACAGCCTGCCATTCAGTTTACGGCGAAAATAGATAAGCCCATCCAGTTTCCCGGTGAACTCCCCTAGAAGATTAGCACGTGTTGCTTTCATAAATAAGACCATTGAACAATCCAACCTTGGTCAATACTGTGATGTGTTGAACGCC
>CAZPNU010000010.1:0-82401 GCA_964588075.1 uncultured Candidatus Cloacimonas sp. | reverse complement strand
GTCAAGTATTTGTTATCTATTCTTTTTGTCCACTTCTATGTGCAACGGTCTTTCCGTATTTATAAAAAAAAGCCGATACAGTCACTCGGGCTATATCGGCTAATACAGGGGGCTTAGTTATTCGGAATACATCGCCATTGTGTTGGGGAGAAGGGTGTAGAACGCAGTTTTCTTCCTGGCGTTAGGAGTGTTTTCATACTCGATGCAAATCGCGTTCTGTTCCGTAAGGTTACGAACGCATTCTTTAATATCATTTGCCTTAAGACAAAGCTCGTTCATTACATTGCTATGAGAATCTCTGTGGTCAGGCTGTTTGGCAAGGTTTTTTAATCATACGCCGTTCATTGTTCCATAAGCCACCTTCCTTGATGATGTTAATCATGGGACGGGCATTGTGCATATAGTAATCGCATAGATACAGGGCTTGGCGGATTGTTTCCTAATCCACACAAACTGGTTTTAACCGGTGACGGATTATAGGCGTGGGATTTATCCCACGTACAAGGCGCAACCCACAAATCAACCGGTTTTAACCGGTGTCGGACTTTGAAGGGGATTTCCAATCCCCTGTATCACACTCCACCATCAATCATCCACCAATACGCATTCCATCTCGAGGATATTGCTATAGTCTGCCAGCTTTTCATGCAAGGTAGCCCATTCGTCATCGAAGCTGTGATGGCTGTGATGGGCTTCTTGATTGGCAATGTAAAGCTTCACCCTTTCCAGGTTTTCCCCGCTAACCGTAAAGATTCCATATCCGTCCTGCCAATGGAAGGGATGGTTGCGCTGATCTATTACTCTATTGTGCCACAATGAACTGCGAGCCTTGATAATCTTTACGCTTTCGGAAACAGAGAGATGACGGGGCAGAAAGCAAAGAATGTGCACATGATTAGATGTCCCGTTGATTATTATGGGGATCCCGCCCAATTTCTTGATAATTCCCCCCATGTATGGGAACAAACGCAAGCGCAAATCAGGGTTTAGGCGGATATCGCGATTCTTAACGCTGAAAACGATATGGTATAGCAAATAGCTTAATGTTGCACTACTCATAGGTTTATCTCCTTTGTTCTATTCGATTGATATATTGGATTTTGTAAAGGTGTTTTTTGGGCGAGGATAAATCCTCTTCAAAGTCCGTCACCGGTTAAAACCGGTTGATGTGTGGGTTGCGCCTTGTACGTGGGATAAATCCCACGCCTATAATCCGTCACCGGTTAAAACCGGTTGAAAGCATTCAGGGGCTGTAGCGTTGTAGATGCCGTGGCAAGCGGGTATCTGTGGATGCAGATCAGCTTGTGGCTGTGATGTAAGCCAACCCTTACACCTAACATAACGAGGTTAATCACCTCGCTTTTACTACGCTTCCATCAGTTCATGGTTTTCACTCTTACAGCAGCTTGCCCTTTCTATTGCTTGGAGGAACTACTGATGCACTGCGCGTGAAATACGGATGGGATGCGCATTTCACGCGTAATACATGCGTAATGAATACAAGTGGGGTTACTGCCCGTGCTTACTATCTCAATACATTGAAAGGAAACAAATAGCCGGCTCCGGCTACAAATACAAAATAGCCGATAGCGGGAGAATAGGCTTGACACAGAAGCTAACTCTGTGCATGGTGCAATAGCTTAGAAACATAGTGGGAGTTGGAATGTGTAAGCGCTTATTGCTTATAATGCCATTGATATTGGTCTTGCTGTTGTCTGCCTGTTCGCAGAACGGAAGATATTACCGTAAAGCAAAAAAGAGTTATGAACAGGGAAATATTGATGCAGCGGTGCTTTCTGCCTGTAGGTCCTTGCGTATCAAGCCAGATAACGGCAAAGCTCAAAAGCTGTTGCAGACTGTTTGGGAACAAGCAATAGAGAATCATAACAACAGAGTGGAAGAGTTGCTGGAGAGCACCGAAGTTGACACCTGGGATAAGGTGTTGCAGGAACATACCCGCCTGAAAGAGCTATCCGCTCAGGTGGAGAATCTGCCGATATTGGTTGATCCCGAAACAGGATATCGGGTGCTTTTACCCTTACCTAACCTGAAAGAGGAGATAAAGACAAGCCGTGAGAATGCTGCCGAAGCGCACTATCAAGCGGGATTGCGCTTTGCCAAGATGTCCAGTGCCATCGATATTCAGCGCAAGGCAGCGTTGGAATTTAAGGCAGCGATGAACTTCATTCCGGATTATAAAGATTCTGCATTGAAATATAGCAATGCCCGCAGATTAGCCATACGACGATTGGCAATTGCACCTTTTAACGATAAATCCAACACTCGCGGGAGGTATGGGGCAATATCGGAACTGATTACAGATTACATCACCAGCCGAATCCTTAGCGGAGGGTATCTGGATGAGTTTACGGAGTTAATTGCGCGCAATCAGATGGATGCGGTGTTGGCGGAGCAACAGCTTAATGCCTCAGGCTTGGTTGATGAGGCAAGCACGGTGAATCTGGGACAACTTGTGGGGGCGCATGAAGTTTTAACGGGAAGTATTTTGAACATCAGTGTTAGTCCCGCACGTACCGTTTCTGTGATGCAAAGCTCCAAAGCCAAGGTGGTTACAGGCAAAGAACAGTATGTTGATGAGGAAGGGAACACCAAGGAAAAGGAAGTTATCGGCGAGGTTAGCTGCGATTTTAAGCGTTACACCAAGAGTGCGAATGTAACGGTTTACGGTTCGTTTAGCATCTTGGATGTGGAAACAGGAAGGCTTTTGATGCAAGAGAGCATTGAAGCAAAAACCCCATGGCAGGATAGCTGGTGCAGATTCGTAAGCGGTGATGAGCGTGCTTTGAGCCGTGAAGTGAAGAACTTGATGGATAAATCCGAGCCTTTCCCTCCGGAAGAAAACGATATGGTGCTAAGCACCTTGCGTGGTATGGGAAATTCGGTGGTGGAAAAACTGACAGGATACTTGAAATAGAATGAAAATATATCTTTGGCTTGCGGTGGCATTACTGCTTGGTGCCTGCAGTTTTGGCGATAAAGAACCGCTTTGGATTACGGAAAAACCTTCAGATGCAGAATATTATAATGCGGTGGTTCGCTATTCCAGCAAGGCACCGGACTATGTGCAGGCTGCGCGGGAGAATGCGCTCAGGGAGATTAGCACGCAGATTAGCGTGAATATAGATTCCGATATTTATCTGAATGAAACGGAGCTTAATGGGATACCTTCCTCGGAGCTTAAGAGCCGTATCCGGCTTAGTAGCAATAATAAACTGAAAGATGTTCAGCTTGTGGGAAGCTATGAAACGGAGAAGGACTATTGGGCATATTATCGCTTGTCCAAAAGCGAATACCGAGCCTGGCGTATGGGTCAGAAAGAGCTTGCCCTGACTCAGGCAAAGGGTTTGCTGGAAGAATATGACACGATAAGCGATAATGCTTGCTCAGGGATAAGCGCATTGTTGAAGGCAATGGAACTGGTGGTGGACTTTACGGATTTGGACTTGTCGGTTGTGTATCATGAGCAGAAAGTGAATATCTATAACGAAATATTCAAACGGGTTAACGAACTGCCAAGCAAGCTGCTGCCGATAGTGGACACTCCGGAACTGGATGTTGTAGCCAAACAGAGGCAGAATCACCTCTTGGAAACAGGGATGTTGTGGCTTGCGGAAAGCGGGCAGTATCACAGCGTGAGCTTTCCGCTTAGTGCGCGCTTTAAAGTGGGGAAGGGTGAGCTTACAGAGAAGCTGATGACTGGTGAAAACGGGACGGCAGAACTTACATTGAAGCGGGTTACCGAGTTTAGCAACCCGCAGGAAATTGCGGTGGCTGCGGATAAAAGGTATTGGCTGCAGAATATCCAGAATCCGGTGGTAAAGGATTTGTTTAATCGGATAAACCTGCCTGAAGCGGTGGTTAAGCTGAATGTAAGGCGTCCCAGAGCGTATATAGATTACAGTTTTAATGGTGCCCAAGGCTCTGCCTATCGGGAACTGCTGCTGAATAAACTGATGGATTTGGATCTGGAGGTAGTGAACAGTAGGGAATATAGCGACTTCAGCTTCAAAGTGGGGTTAGAAAGCCATGAAAGTGATTATGTGCCAAGGCTTAAGCTGTATTCTTCACTAACGGATGCCTTTGTGGAACTTAGCGACACCAAGAGCGGGAAAAGGCTTTATAGCACCGATGTAACAGCGATAAAAAGCACCGGAGCGAATAAGGAACAAGCATTGCGAAATAGCGAATATAACGGCATTAAAGAGATTTGCGATATGGTGCTGTATTCAATCGTGGAACAATATATCATGAACTGATGTGGGCTTTGGAGGGGATTGTGAAGCATGCAGCAGAAAATTTAATGGGGTGGCAAGAGGCAGGGATAACCTTTGGTTGGGTTGTCATATTGGTGTCAATTATTATTGATATATTGTGCTTGGCATAAGGCGAAAACGCCATAATATATCTGGAAAGCACAGTAGAGATTTGCCAAACACGGGATGTTTATGCATGATAGTATTAATTTGTATGTGTGAGATGTATTCCATATGAGGAAAGGTGTGCCCACTTGCGCTTACAAGCACTTAAGTTTCTGGCGAGGAATGGATGAATAGTGTTATCAAGAGGCTATGGAAGCCGGTTGAGATTCTTGTTTTGGCAGTAATCGGGATAACATTATTGGGCATGCTAAACTGGGGAAAGAGCACTTGGCAGTTGATTACGGATAATATCCGTCTATTGCCAATGGCTCCATCCACGGCTGTACTAATAGCAATATTGTGCTTCTCAGTTATCATGTCCAAGCGGGTGAAGCGGAAAGGTAAATATAAAGCATTGTTGTTTGGAGGCTTGGGCATATCCTTTGCATATTCATTATTCATCTTGCTTTACAATGTGGTATTGAACGGGATACCTATCATAGAACGTTTCTGGAGTGGTTTTCAGTATTTGAATGGGGTGCCGATAGGGGTTATCTCTCCCCATACGGCTGTGGTGGTGATGCTGACGATTTTGGGCATCTTGGGGCATATGAATGTGTTGAAGCCATGGAGACTATGGCGAAACATGGGGCTGTCACTGGCGATTTTGAATACTCTTTTCTGCCTTACCATGGTGATGAGCTACAATGCGGGCATGCCACTGTTTATTCGTGGAACCACGCCTCCCATGGCATTTCTGACCTCGCTTGCTTTGCTTTTGTTGAACTATGCGATTGTGGGAATGTATGGCAATAAAGGGTGGATGGTAGCTATCTTCTCTTCACCGGAGGAGAATCAGGATGATAAAAATGCAACTTTGAGAAACAGTACCGCCTATGCCTTCATGATTCTAAGCCTCATCATCGCCTTGGGTGGGCAGTATTTCCTTAAACAGGCGTATGTAACTGTTAAAGAGAGTGCTTATCACGAACTTAACTCAATGGGCAAGCTAAAGACGGATCAGATTATCAGATGGTATCAAGATAGGGTTGCAGATGCCACCGTGATTCAAAATAATAAGTTTGCCACGGAAATGGCAGTTTCCGCAATAAGGGGGAATAACTCTGCCCCAATGCGCTCAGCACTGATGAGTTGGATGCGAAACCGTTATGCCAATTATAGATACAACAGCATTTCGTTGTTTGACCGAAATGGTAAGCAGGTTATTGGCATACCTGATTATCGGGCATTTCGGATCAGCGCCGGTGAAACTAACTTTTTTAAGAGCATCGTAAGTAAGAAAATCACGATTGAAGACCTGCACGATAAAAAAACCTGCAATATGCCTCATGACCGTCCCATACTGATGGGGGTGTGGATTCCTGTGTCGCAACCCGGTAAAGATGTTGAAGGGGTATGGTTGGTGCAGCTTGATCCGGAGGATACCCTTTTCCCGATTCTGAAGAGTTGGCCTGCTTTTAGTAAGAGCGGGGAAGCAATGCTGGTGCGCCGAGAAGGCAATAATGTGGTTTATATGCATCAACTTCGACACATGAGCAACGCAGCTTTTAACCTGAAGCATGATCTGGACAAGTATTATGTTCTGCCAGAAACGATGGCGATAAAGGGAAAAAGAGGTGTCGTTGAGGGGATGGATTATCGCAATGTACCGGTTTTGGCTGCGGTGGATTCCATCAGGGGTACTCCTTGGTATTCGGTGGTGAAGCTAGATCGCTTCGAGATTTATGGTGTGTTATATGCCAAGGTGTGGATGGTTTGGGCATTTACATTGCTGTCCATAATAGTGGTGGCATTGTGTATTGGGGTGTGGGAGAGTCTGCGGGAGAAGAAGACCAATGACCTTGTCCGCAAGAGTGAAGCACTAATGCGTGGTTTGTTTGATAATATGACCAGTGGTGCTGCCATCTATGAAGTGTTAAATGACGGTTCGCAAGGTTCGGACTACATTGTGAAGAGTTTCAATAATGCTGCTTTGGCGATAGAGCATAAGAACATTGATGAAGTTGTAGGTAAATCCCTTTTCGAGTTACGTCCGCGAATAGATGAATATGGCTTGATTCCCATCTTCAAATCGGTTTTCGATACCGGAGAAGCAGCTTTCTATCCTGCTCAGGTATATGTGGACGAGAACTACTCCAATTGGTATGAGAACATTGTGTTCAGATTACCAAGTGGAGAAATTGTTGCTATTTACACCGATGTAACGGAGAGAATTCGTGCCGAGCAGGACTTGAAACACTTAAATGAAAGCTTGGAACAACGTGTGGCAGAGCGGACTGAGCAACTCAGCGCTGCTTACCGAGAACTGGAAACATTCTCATACTCTGTTTCTCACGATTTGCGTGCTCCCCTGAGGGTGATTGATGGTTGGGCTAACGTCCTCAAAGAGGAGCAAGGCAGTAAACTCGATGAACAAGGATTGCAGAATCTGGATACCATTTGTGCCGAAACAAAGAGGATGTCCAATCTGATAGATGACCTGTTAAACCTTGCCAAGGTTAACCGAGTTGATCTAAACCTTAGTCCTACTGATCTTAGCAAAGTAGCCGTAAAGGTGGTAGAGCGCATTAAGCCACATTATCCTGAGCTGAATACCGAAGTTATTATCCAACCTGAACTGCAGGATTTCTGTGATCCAAGTTTGATAGAAATTGCCCTTACCAATTTGTTCAGCAATGCTTTCAAGTTCAGTTCTCAGAGCTTGCGGCCCCGTATTGAATTTGGTAAGCTAACCTTGGAAGGAAGGGTTGTGTATTACGTTAAAGACAATGGGGTTGGCTTTAATATGAATTACAGCGAGATGCTGTTTGGCACTTTTAAGCGTTTGCATAAATCGGATGAATTCCCCGGAACCGGAATTGGTTTGGCTATCGTTAAGCGCATTATCAACAGGCATGGTGGGGAGATTTGGGCTAATTCCGAGCAGAATAAATGGACAATATTCTATTTCACCTTAAACGAGGACTTGACTTGATATTCAGGATTTAGCTCTTCCGGCACAAACCTGCAACAAAAGGCTTGACTTAATGCCGAAAGCGGAATTTATGCACAAGCGTAAGGAGAAATAATGTGCGGAATAGCGGGAATATATAATCTGAACCATGCTGCCATCGATGTGGCACTACTGCAGGAAATGACCACTAAAGTGCGCCACAGAGGTCCGGATGATGAGGGTTACTTTCTAACAGGTGGCTCTATCCAGGGCATTGGCAGTTATTCCGGAGCGGAATCCATCCCTGAAATAAAGGCAAAGCATCCACTTCTCAAGCATGAAGCAGTGGCTTTTTTAGGTATGGGTTTCCGGCGTTTAAGCATTCTGGATATTCAAGAGAGCGGTCATCAGCCCATGGTTGATGATAACTTAAAGATAGCCATCAGCTTCAATGGTGAGATCTATAATTACGTTGAGCTCCGTACGGAGCTTATTTCTTTGGGTTACAACTTTATAAGCCACTCAGACACCGAAGTGATCATCAAAGCATATCATGCCTGGGGGGAGGATTGCGTTACCCGCTTCAATGGCATGTGGGCGTTTGCTCTCTGGGATGCAAAGCAGCAGAGCTTATTTTGCAGTAGAGACAGGTATGGTGTAAAACCCTTTTACTATGCGATTAGTGCATCTCAATTGTTTTGGGGCAGTGAGATTAAGCAATTGCTATCCGCCCCTATCGATAATAGCCTGAATAAGGCAATGATCTGGCGTAGCTTAAAGATAAACTCCATGCTGGTGTATGATGATGACACCTATTGGCAGCATATCCACAGTTTGCAACCGGGACATAACCTAAGCGTACAAAACGGCAGCGTGGAGATTAAAGAATATTACCACCTGGATATAGATAGTTTTGAGAGTTCTACTCTCTCTTTCAAAAAGGCAGTGCAGAGATATCAGGAGCTTTTTTTAGATGCCATCGCTCTGCAATTGCGCAGTGATGTACCTGTGGGAGCATCGCTCTCCGGAGGTATGGATTCATCCGCCATTGTATGCTCTGCTGTGCGTAAACTTGCTGAACCGATGCACACTTTCTCCTCTTACTACGACTCCACTCCTGCCTTGGACGAACGCAAGTGGATAAACAAAATAGTGCAGCACACCGGTAGCTTTTCCCACTTGGTTAGTCCTCACGCATCAGATGCCATTGCCTGGTGGCAAAAAGCCACATACTTAAACGATATGCCTATTGCCGCAGGCTTTGTATCCCAGTACGCAGTTATGCAGCAAGCCCATGAAACAGGCATCAAGGTGCTGCTCAGCGGTCAAGGTTCGGATGAGCTTAGTGCCGGCTATCGCCATGCTTCCTACCGCTATTTTGCCGATTTACTCAGAGATGTTAAGTTGGGCAAACTGCATAAAGAGCTACATGCATACTTACCCAAAAACCGCGCTAAAGAAAGCCTTGCCATGCTTGGTAAGATTGGCTTGTCCGCTTTGTTGCCGGAATCTGCTCTCTACAAGCTGGAGTTCAACTTCCTGCGGTTTGACCCCTTCGATGCCTCTTTCACCAAGCAGGCAAAGCATGAATCTGACGAGCATATCTTGCATCATATAGCAGACATCAAAGGCTCACGCCTCTCCAATTTCCTCTACAACATGATGCGTAACACTTCCATCCGCACCTTGTTGCACTTTGAGGACCGAATATCCATGGGTAATTCTGTGGAAAGTAGGGTTCCCTTCCTTGACCACCGCCTGGTTGATTTCGTGTTTACCTTACCATCCAACTTCAAGATCAAACCTCCCTACACCAAATATATTCACCGCCAAGCTATGAAGCCGCTTATCCCTGTTTCCATCTACGAACGCAAGGATAAAGGCATCTTTTCCTCCCCATTCTATCAGGATTGGATGAAGGGTGATATGCGTAGCTACCTTTCCGACATCCTGAACAGCGCAGAATTCCGTCAGCGTGGCATTTGGAACCTTCCCCGTATCCACAAACAGTGGCACAGCTATCTTGCAGGCAATAACCAAGCTGCCGAAATGCTGTATCAAACCTTTGCTTTGGAACTCTGGTTCCGCACTTATCCCAATTAGGAGCATCCATGACCAAGATTATAAACCTCAGCGTGGCAATTGTGTTACTATTCCTGCTAAGCTCTTGCAGATTGTTCATTAAACCCAGTTTGGAACGTGTGCATGACATCAAAATCGTCAGCATCAACCCTGACAAAAGCGTGGTTAATGTCAGCCTCATCGTGCATAATCCCAACAAATACAAAATAAAGCTTAGTAAGCTGGATCTGGAAATCCTCAACAAGGATAGAGCCAGGGTCGGTACTGCCTCCTTGGCAAAAGCGGTGGAAATCCCCAAAAAAGCCTCTATAAATCTGGACTTCAAAGTGGAGCTGGACACCCGTCCCGTGGTAAAAATGGTCAGCAGTATCGACCAGAAAGTTCAATTTTTCATCGTAGGCAAGGGGCAAGGCAAAGCTATGAGTCTGGGACGCTCCTTCAGCTTCGACGAGCCTTATGCGCTTGACTTGAGAGAGCATCTGGAAACGCTACTCACCAAGTTCAGTGCTTCCGGTCAAAGCTTGTTCAAAATCCAACGCACCAGTGTGGAAAGAATTGGCTTTGGTGAAACAGAAATTCATGTAAACTTTATGATTCTAAACCCTTATGGATTAAGCTTTAACCTCAAGGGCTTCCCTGCAGAAATCTATATCAAGGACAAATTGGTCGGCAAAGGCAATCTGCAAAACCAGCTTGGTTTCAACGAAAGCATCTACTCCAAGGAAGGAGTGATGATCTTCAAAATCAGTAACTTCAAGTCTGTGCTGGGAGCTCTCGGCTCCGTGTTCAAGGGTGAGCTGGACTATTCTGTTAAAGGCAAAGTGAAGATTGACGCTCTGGGCATGGAGGTTGAACGACCATACTCCTACAAGGGCAGTATTCCATTGAGTATGTGGGAGCTGTTACTTAAGCAATAGTAACTTGTTTACATTTGATAATATAGCATAGTCATTTGCTGACAATACTTGCTTTTCTCTTAAAGCAAGCTGTGGTAACTCCCTGGTAATCCTCTCATGATTCCGAGGTGTGACGAGGGAGTCACGAGGGAATCATCTTTGCATCAACAGACGTTTCAACCAGCACGAAGTAGGGAAAAGGGAAAATATGCAACAGAGCTAAAAGTTCCCCTAAGGATGGCTTTCGAGGCATTATATAGCCGTGAGAATTGCGGTTCACAGAAATGGCTTGACATAAACTAAAATGCTGTTGATTGTGCCAATAGTCCTGAAACAAGGAGATACGAAGATGAGAAAACAGATACTATTTCTTTTGATTATCATGCCCTTAGTGCTTTTCGCTCAGGCATATACGGATGAGTTATCCGTTCCCGGAGACCCCTCTACGGAAGAATCTGCCGATTATCCCAACGGTGCCGAATATGGCATGGAAGGGGCAGTTGGAACTGTGATGGTGGGCGACCAGGTGTATTCCCAGGTGCGTTTGATGCCACAAGTGAACATCGGGAAGCTTGGTTTGGGCTTGGATATTGACCTATTGATAGATTCCGAAGGGAATGTCCGCAAGGAAGATTGGGATAGCTGGGAAGATTATGTGAACAAGATATTCTTCATCAGTTGGGCACGCCGCAACGATCCTTTCTATTTCAAGGTGGGCTGCATCCCGGATTATACGCTGGGACATGGCTTGATCTTTGACCACTATTCGAACATGATGCGCTATCCCGAAGTGAAAGATGTGGGCGGTTATGTGGGGATAAACACCCCCTTCTCCGGCTTAGGATTTGAAGCTTTCACCCACAATATTCATGAGAACCAAATTCTCGCCGGAAGAGCGCATATCAATCCCTTGCAATTTATGCAAGTTCCCTTATTGGAGAAGCTTAAGATAGGGGTTAATGCGGGTATTGACCGAAATCAGTATGCAAAATATGGCGATGAAGATGGCGATAACATTCCTGACATCTACGATAAGTTCCCCAATAACAAGAACAGTTGGCTGGATACGGATGATGATGGTATTGCGGATGATATGGATTTTGACCTGAATGGCAATGGAATCTTAGACCATCCAGGTTATAATGCCCATATGGCAGCAATCTTTCCCAATATCGCAACAGAGAATCCCCAATACAGCTTTGATACGGTTGTGGTGCCGGATATCGTGCAAGCATACCCTAAAGATGATGAAGTGTTGGTGTATAGCATGGATTTTCAGCTTCCGCTAATCGAGACGGATTTGTTCAGCTTGGATACCTATGGTGAAGTGGCGCAGATTGATGGCTATGGCTCCGGCGTTATATTCCCTGGTTTTAGCAGTAAATTCCTCATCTTTGATGCCAAGCTGGAGTTCCGCAACTTCGGAGAGCAGTTCCTACCCGGTTATTTTGACCGTTTGTATGATGTGCAGCGCTCTTTCGTGCAATATACAGAGCGTCCTGTGGATGGCAGAAGAGAATGGTCTCTCTCCACTAAAGAGGCTTCCCTTGCTACAATCGAGCCTTCTTTGGGGTGGTTTGGTTATCTTCGGGCAAACCTGTATGATATCGTGTTTGTGAAAGGCGCATACCAAGATATGTATGGTGAGAATAACTTCCTTGGAAAGTCCATTTGGGCAAGCGTGACCGTGAACCCCACTATGATCCCCAAGCTGAAGGAAGCCACGGTGTTCTATTCGCAGACCAATGTGAACTATATAGATTTCAAAAATCCGCGTAACTTCAATGCAAATGTATTGGGGCGCTTGGTATATTCTCTATCCCCGAACACCAATCTGGTGGGAAGATACAGTGAGGTTTACAACGATCTGAACGGTGATGGAAAGATTAAAGGCAAAGATGAAGTGCAAGAAAACCTTACCTTTGGCGTGGAGTTCTCCTTCTAATATCCTGCAATAAAGATATATAAAATAAGTGCCGAGCCATAAGGTTCGGCACTTGCTTTATGGGGCACAAAGTTATAATGTAGCTATTGCCAGCAGGGCATTCCCATTAAAGTTTATAATGGCTTCCTCGGCATCGATGAAGGCTGCTTCACCTCTGCCAAGCACGAGTTCTGTGCTTAAACTGACATTGCCATGTAAGCATAAGACAATCAAGGGTTTATTGCTTGTGGAAAGGGAGTGATGGCTTTTCAATTCAAGAAGCATCAGTTTGAATTCTTTGGCAGGGGTATGGTAAATATAAGTCTGCTCATCAAGCCGAGAAACAGGCACCCAATGGGGTTGGAAGGGCCGGAAATTAGAGATGGAGAACAGGCGTTCCAGATCAATATGTTTGGGGCTTAAACCTCCGCGGATAACGTTGTCGGAGTTCGCCATCAATTCCAGACCTGCACCATTCAGGTATGCATGCAGGATGCCTGCTTCGATATAGATGGCGTCGAAGGCTTTGATATTTACTAAGTTAAAGAGTAGTGGTGCCGTAATGCCCGGATCAAAGCGGTATTTCTCGGCAAGACTGAGGCATAGATTGCGTAATTCATAAGCGGGACTATCCGCTTGCTGTTGCGCTTTCATGATGCGGGAAACAGCTTCCTGCAATTGGCTTTCGGAGGATGCCATGATGTCTTGGAACAAACCTTTTAGGGTTTCTGGGCTTGGGCTTATGAAAAAAAGATCGAAGTGTGACCAAAGTGTATCTAAGGTAAAGCTGCGGAAGTTATCGATTATGTCCTTATATTCCCGGAAGCCGCAGAGTGCAGAGAAATCAGTTAGTGCGCAGAGAAGCTCAGGCTTGTGGTTATCATCCATGAAGCTGCGAGTGGGGGCATCTAACGCAATACCGAGCTTATTCTCCTCTGCAAAGCCAAGTTCGGCGGTGAGTTTATCGGGATGTACTTGGATGGAGAGAGGTTCTTTGGCTGCAAGCACTTTGAATAGGAAAGGCAGAGAAGCAGCACTGATGTCTGCTGCCTTACCCAGGATTGCAGTGGGATGTGAGTTTATGTAACTCAAAAGGGATTCTTGCTTACCGTTATGCTCTATCAACGAAGGTGCTTTGGGATGAGCACCAAGCCACATTTCTGCTACGGGTGTGCCCTCCATATCCTCCAGAGAACATAGGTCTTGGATGAAGGTATCATCCCCCCAGGAGTAGGTTTGGAAGGTGGGTATCAAGCGATGGGGCATACGGACTCCTTAGAACTGAAAGTAGATGAAGGGTTGGATGTCTGCGGAACGTGCTTGGAATAGCACCCAGATCACCACTGCCAGTAACAGGGACTGGAAAACAAGCGGGGACTTGCGAAGTAGCCTCTCGAAACCAAGGTCGAAGCTGTCGGGCATCCAGTGAAAGAGATAGCCTGTTGCCAGCAATATTGCTACAAGCTTGTACTCGCTTATCCACTGCCAGATGATGGCAGAATTGAAAACAGTAAAGATACGGCTGATCATTAGCCATGAATTGGCGAAATCAGGAGAGCGGAAGAATATCCAACAGAAGCAAACAAAGTGGAAGGTAACAATCACCCCAAGGGATTTCATGAAGCGGCTTTGCATGAACTTGAAGCCAAGAATCAGCTTGTCAAACGCCAGAGCCAGGCCATGCAAACCTCCCCAGAACACGAAGTTCCAAGATGCACCATGCCAGAGACCACCCAGCAGCATAGTGATCATTAGGTTCAGGTATTGACGGGGTTTACCCTTTTTATTACCCCCTAATGGAATATAGAGATAGTCACGCAACCAGGTGGAAAGAGAGATATGCCATCTGCGCCAGAAATCCGTTACACTCGTAGCTCTGTAGGGTGAAAGGAAGTTCACCGGCAGGTCAAAGCCCATCAGGGCAGCTAAGCCGATGGCGATATCCGAATACCCGCTGAAATCGCAGTATATCTGCATCGCATACGCATAAACAGCCAAAAGGTTTTCCGCACCTGAGAACAGAGCAGGATTATCGAACACTCTATCTACGAAGTTGATGGAGAGATAGTCCGCTATTACTCCTTTCTTGAGCAAGCCGGCAAAGATGAGCACCAAAGCCTTGGCGATTGTATCTTTATCAAGGTGTACATGCTTGTGTATCTGCGGGATGAAGTATGTTGCTCGAACGATGGGTCCTGCAACCAACTGGGGAAAGAAGGAAACAAAGAAGCAGAAATCCACGAAACTGCGAATAGGTTTCAGCTTACCAAAGAAAATATCCAGTGTGTAGCTCCATGTTTGGAAGGTAAAAAAGGATATCCCCACAGGCAGAACTATATCGAACATAGGCAGCTGTCCACCACCTAGTTGATTGATGGTGGTGATGATGAAGTTAGTATATTTAAAGTAACCAAGCGAGCCAAGGTTCCAAACCAGGCTAAGCAGCAGCAGACCTCGTTTGCCGGCTTTGCTCTGTGCCCGATGAATACCTGCACCCAAAGCGAAGTTCACCAGTGATGTAAACACTAAGAGTATCACGAAGCTACCGCTTGTCTTGTAGTAGAAATATACCGAGATGAGCATCAGGTACCAGGTGCGTACCTTTACTTTGTTAGCAAAGAGCGGGTAGAACAGCATGATGACGATGAAGAAGAACAAGAAGAATGTACTGTTGAACAACAGAGGTTGCTGAGGATCGTAAACCAGTGCGTTAAGCAGTTTGGAGATCAATTGCATTATCTATCCTTGGAGTCAGAGTTTTCACTATACTTTTTGTAGCTTTTCACGAAAGCTTGATAAAAGAGGTATCCTTGCAGCATATAGCCTTTAGGGGTGTAGTGCAGCAGGTCTTTGGATGCCATTTGTTCTTTGCGCCACTTCAACACACTGCCCTTTCCGCCCATCACATCTGAGAGATCCCACCAGGCACAGCCATTGTCTTTGGCATAGTCCATGATTACCTTTTCCACTTTGGCGAGATCGGCATTGTGCTTAGCCCGCTTCTGTGAATCCGGGGGGAGGGTAAACAGCACCGGAGTGGTGGGATTGTACTGTCTAATCTGCTTCATGAATCTATTTAGGTTGGCGTTGAACACTTCATTGCGATATGTTCCTTGTGCGTCGTTTGTGCCAAGCGATATAACTATCAGGTCGGGGTTAAGTATCCCGATTTGCTCAAACAACTTGGGAGAATCCAGTAGATTATAGAATCCGGCACCATTGATTCCTGTGGAATGATATAGTAAGCCCGGTTGATCTTTTTCCAGCATCAAGCCATACAGTGTGGAAGCCTCTCCTTTAATGTTCAGGGAAGCACTCTTTTGGGGTTGCTCCCAAGCGATGGTTTGATATCGGTATGCATCTAAAGACAAGTCTACAACTTCTCTGGTGCCCGTTTTTGTTTCTACACTTAGCCCTGGTTTCGAGCTTATGATGCTCAGAAGGTCGAAGCTGGGATCGGAGCTGAAAAAGCTATTGGTACTAAGTTCCAGGTTTCCGGTCCCCGAGCTGTTAAGAGCGTAGCCGCAGATACCTCGTTCATTATTGTTTCTGCTAAAGCCACCTGTGGAACTTATCCGGTAATCATCCGGCTGGTTGGTTCCAGCCAAACGCAGAGGGAACACCAAGCCTCTTCCTGCATTGCCGAAGTACTTTTGTAACGATGAACGGGCTGTGCCGGGAAAGTAGCCTGATTGAATATGCGAATCACCTATCTGATAGATGCTAACTCGTTGCCGTAACCCACTGCGTAATTGCATCAGCTTCTCATAAAACCCTTTGAGGGGAAGGGTGTCATTCTGCAAGCTGTTGTCGTCCATGTGGATAAACTTATATCGGTTCAGATATTCATTGCTGTCTAAGAGCAGATAATAGCTTTGGATGAACTCTTCCAGAGTATCCATGTCGGGAGGGTATTCCTCTTCGCTGAGCAGCTCTTCCATATAGCTGCCATCATCATTTTCCTGCACATCAAATGAGCTTAAAACAAGCAAAAAGAAGATGCAGAGAAAACATTGATAGAGTATTCTGCCGAGCTTCAATCAGTCCCCTTAAGATAGTTCAGAAGCAAGCCTGCGATGTGCTCGCCACCGCTGCGGGTAAAGTGTGTGTAATCCTTGCCTGCCCAGGCGGGTTTATTTGCCACATACTTGGGCATGGAATCATTACCGCCCATAGCAGCAAACAAGTTCCAGAAACCGGTTTTCATTTCTTGAGCCACTCTGCTTTGAGTGGTTACCAAATAGGGGATATCCGGAGAAGTGTGGTATGCTCCGTTTTGTTTAATACTACGGTCGTGCGCACTTATCATCAGTATAGGCACTCCGGGAAGAGCATCCTGAATGTGTTGGATGGTGCGTTTCATACCGCGTTCATAATAGCTGTAGTCTTTTATCTTGGGGTTGGACACATTCTCGCCATATTGCAGCACAATCAGGTCATAACCCAAATGTTTCTGAAAGCCCTTCAGCACTTCCTGATGAATGCGCTGGAAGAACATACCGCTATATCCACGAATGGGGAAGTTATCCACATAAGCACCCTTGCTGTCATCAAAACTAACTCCATACACATGGATGGGGTCGTGAGCAGAGAATTCCATCCGAAGCTTTTTGATGGGGGCAATAGGACTGATATCCAGCACCTGAACTCCTGCACCTGATTTGAGCCTGCGTTTTTCCGGGGAAGCACCATCCAGGCTTAGCTTAACAAAGCTGCTGTCGTTTGCCATGCTGTAGAACAAACGGATGCGTTTGAAACTTGCTGCTCCACCGGGTACTCCCGCTGCTGCATACTCCACCCAAGGATTGTAATTCACATAATAGCGGGTGCTTTGCTTCTTAGGCTTGGGGGGTGCAACCATGGAACTATCCATTATGGCAAGACTATCCAGCTTCATGGGTTCGATCGCTTTCTCGGCTACATAATAATTGCGGGGGATGAATGTGTAACCGGTGAATCCCAAGGAGACGTTACTGTTTGTATTGTTCATGAACGAAAGGCTTTCCCAGTTCTTGGAAAAACTGTGCTTAATGGTTTGCCGGAAGCCTGACACAATAGAAGTGATTGGCACTAAGCCAACCCCATTACCGCCATGCGTCGCCTGCAATTCCTGTCGCAGCTTACCTGTTATGAGGTCACCTTCGATGATGGAATCGCCAAAATAAGCAATGCGTAGCCCGGAAGAGGGGTCCTTAAGCTTCTTCAAGAATGGTTTGATATTCACCAAATCGCTGGCTATAACCGCAGCATCTTCTGCAACGATAGAATCCGGGGCAGTATTTTCCTCACCAGGCTTAAGCTGCTCAAACCAACTTAGTTTCTTGATAGGCAAAACTTTGTTATCCCAAGTGGGTATAACTACAGCCAGCACGCCGACTAATACGGCGGCGAGGGCAATGATGATTAGGGGACGGAAAAACTCTTTGTTCATTTTGTAACTCTGTTATTACTCTGATTAAAGCCAATTTTTGAAATGCAGTAAACGGTCAAGCATAATCTCCTGCAATACAGATATATGTTGCTATGTTGCAAGTATCTTTGGTGGTGAATTATTTATATGTCCCTCCTGCTTGCTTATTATTATACATCGTTGTTCCATGATGATTCCCTGGTGATTCCCTCGTGCCACCCGGGATTCATCAGGGAGTTTCCCGGGCTTCACTAGCGATTACAACAAGGATGGGATTGTAATGAATGTGCAAGAATTTTGTGGCAGGATCGAGAAATGAGGTTATATTTACATCATGTTGTTATTAAGAAAAGAATGAAGGAGTATCCTATGAAGTCAGCATTATATGCTATCTTGTTTGCGTTTATTACATTGGTACTATTGAGCTCATGCGCCAGTTCAACACCGAGTGCACCATCGGCAACACCCACGCCCAGCACTCCTACTCCACAAACGGAGAAGCCAACCACAGCATCCATAGAGAAAACATTCGACGAATTGGCAGAAATCAAGGTTGATAGACGCAAGGTTGATGAAGAACACGTGAAGAATGTTATTACCATGCGTCAGAATCAGCTACACAATCTTTACAAGCTGGCGGTGGTGAGCACCCCCATGCAAGGAACTTTGGAGATAACCCTGTACATAAATGGCAGCGGGACATTGGATAACAGCATGGTTAAGGTAGATAGCGGTAATTTTACCCCGGACTTTTTGGCAGCGGTTAAGAACGAGATGGTTAACTGGCGTTTTCTGGTGCGGGAGCCCCTAACCTTTGCCTTTTTAATAAAGTTCCCCAAAGCCTAAAATTAAGATATTGCTTGACAACTATAGCATAAACAGAACAGAAGTAAATATATACACTGAAGCTTAATCTTTTTGTATGTAGCGGTGTGGCACAAAGTCCATCGGCTGCTAGGTTTTTGTTTCTTTTGACATTGACAATTTATGCTTGTTAGCAGAGTTTGCATTCTCACTGTAGTGTGGTATTTATTGGATTGTAAGAGTTAATTTCTATTTTCACGCTACTGTTGCCATCTAAAAGTATACTTAAGTGGAGATTATGTGAGCAAGAACAAGCAAACTGCCATTGTGCCAATTCGTGATGAAAACTATGCAGAATGGTATCAGCAAGTAATTAAAGCTGCCGATATGGCAGAGAACAGTGATGTGCGCGGTTGTATGGTTATCAAGCCGTGGGGTTATGCCATATGGGAAAACATTCAAAGAGCTTTAGACACAATGTTTCGCGAAACAGGGCACCGCAATGCTTATTTCCCCATATTTATCCCCAAGAGCTATTTCGAAAAAGAAGCCGAACATGTGGAAGGCTTTGCCAAAGAATGCGCCATTGTTACCCACAGCAGATTGGAGAATGACGGCAATGGTGGTTTGAAAGTAGCCGGGGAACTGACCGAACCATATATAGTTCGCCCCACAAGTGAAACGATTATAGGTGCCTCATTTGCCAAGTGGGTATCCTCCTATCGTGATTTGCCGTTACTGATAAACCAATGGGCAAATATCGTTCGTTGGGAAATGCGAACGAGATTGTTCCTCCGCACTGCAGAATTCCTATGGCAGGAAGGTCACACCGTGCATGAAACGGAAGCAGAAGCCATGGAAGAAACAAAGAAAATGCTGAGTGTGTATGCCACTTTTGCCAAAGAACATCTGGCACTCCCTGTTATCCAAGGCGAGAAAACCGAATCAGAGAAGTTCCCTGGTGCTGTCACTACATACTGTATTGAGGCGATGATGCAGGATAAAAAAGCCTTACAATCCGGCACTTCACACTTCTTGGGGCAGAACTTTGCCAAGAGTTCAGGTATAAAGTATCAAAGCCGTAATGGTGAGTTTGAGTATGCTTGGACTACTTCATGGGGAGTATCCACGCGGTTGATTGGAGCTTTAATAATGGCACATAGTGATGATAACGGATTAGTTTTGCCTCCCAAGATTGCCCCTTCACATGTAGCACTTATCCCTATCTATCGCAGCGAGGAAGAACATGATGCGGTGATAAGCTTTGCCAAAGAATTGGAAAGTCAACTGAAGAAGTTAAGCTTTGAAGGTGTAAAAGTATATGTCGAACTGGATGACCGAGACCTCACATCAAGTGAACGTAATTGGTACTGGATAAAACGTGGAATTCCTTTAAGAATCGAGATCGGCCCCAGAGATATAGCATCGAACACCGTTATGATTGCTCGCAGGGACAAAGAACCCAGAGAGAAAGAATCTATCAGCGTTGAGAATCTTGCAGCATATATCCCCGAAACGCTCAGTGCGATGCAGGAAGGTCTTTATCAAAGAGCTTTGGCGTTTAGAGAAGAGAACACAAAGGATATTGATGATAAAGATGAGTTCTACCGTCACTATACTCCTAAGAACTTAAAACAACCGGAGATACACGGAGGTTTTGCCAATTCACATTGGTGTGGAGATCCTGCCTGTGAGGAGCAGATTAAGAACGATTTAAAGGTTAGTATCCGCTGCATACCCTTTGATGCCAAGGAGGAAGTAGGAAGCTGTATCTGCTGCGGAAAGGAATCTAAACGAAGAGTTATTTTCGCCAAATCATATTGATATGAAAGCAGCCATTATAAGCATTGGCAACGAACTGCTGTTGGGAAGAACCATAAACACCAATATGGCATATCTTGGTGCTGAGCTTGCTCTTCTTGGTTTGCCGGCGAAACTATCCATGACAATTATGGATGACCCAAATGAGATTAAGAATACTCTAAAAGGCATTTGGGGAAGCTATGATCTGGTTATCTGCACGGGCGGTTTGGGTCCTACGGAAGATGATTTAACCAAGGCTGCGATTGCTGAATTCTTCGGAGTGCAAATGCACTTCGATGAAGAGGTTTGGGATCATGTGCAAAGCATGTTTACTCGTAGGAATATGCATACTCCGGAGATAAACAGAAACCAAGCTATGGTACCCGAAGGCTTCATCCCATTGCGTAACGAGCGTGGAACTGCCCCGGGTCTGTTTTATAAGCTTAATAACAAACTGTTTTTCGCCTTACAAGGTGTTCCCCTGGAAATGAAGTATATCTTCGAAAATCATGTAAGAGCGCTTATCTTGGCAAACTATCCACAGCTTCAGCCTGTTTATCAAAGAACTATCCATACTCACGGTATATCTGAATCTCGTTTGGCGGGATTATTCACTTTGGGGGATGTTGCTAAGGGAGTAAGCTTAGCATGGCTTCCTCAAACCGGTAGAGTGGATATGCGTTTCTATGGAACCGATAAAGCACAAGTTGATTCTTCCTTCAAGCTTGCATCTGAAACACTATCTCCATACATTTGGGGTTATGACAATGATAACTTAGCAAAGGTGTTACATCATTTGATGGTTGAAACCAAAGCCACCCTTGCGACTGCCGAATCATGCACTGGAGGATGGCTGGCGAAAATGCTAACGGATGTGGCTGGTGCATCTGAATATTATCTGGGGGGGCTGAACACATACTCCAATGACATGAAAGTGAATGTGCTGAATGTGCGGTTAAAGACCTTGAATGAGTTTGGGGCTGTTAGTGAAGAATGTGCATTGGAAATGGTAGAAGGAGCTAAGCGTTTGACAGGCGCAAGCCACGCGATTGCTATAACAGGTATTGCAGGTCCCGGAGGTGGTACACCAGGGAAGGAAGTTGGGACAGTGTATTTCGGATTCATTTTTGGCGAGCATAGAAAGACAGTAAGACAGTTTTTTCTTGGAGACAGGGATTCGATACGCCGTAAGGCAACAGAATTCGCCTTATTGGAGATGATCAAGTACATGCAGGGAAGGTCTAATTGAAGGTATTAATCATTGGATCCGGAGGCAGAGAGCACGCTTTGGCAGAAGCTTTTGCCCGAAGTGAGAAAGTGACTGAGTTAGTGGTTGCCCCTGGTAATGCGGGGATAGCCAAGCGATATAAATGTAAAGACTTGAGATGTCATAACGACATATTAACCTACTGTAAAGAATCCGGCATTGATTTAGTTTTCATAGGACCGGAACAACCCATCGCGGAGGGTTTATCAGACTTATTGACCAGAGAGGGAATATTTACTGTAGCTCCAAGCAGGTTTGCTGCGCAATTGGAAAGCAGCAAGATTTTTACTAAAGAACTTATGGCCAAGTATTCCATACCAACTGCTAGGTTTTGCGCATGTGCCACACCTGAGCAAGCTATGAATGTTCTAGCAGAATTTAGCTATCCTATGGTGATCAAGGCAGATGGCCTTGCCGCAGGCAAAGGTGTGGTGATAGCCAGTAATCAAACAGAAGCTGAACAAACAGTGTTTGATATGTTTGGCGTATCAGAAAACAAGAAAGGAATCAAGAATAGTAAGGGGATTGTGGTTGAAGAGTTTCTACGTGGATGGGAAGTGTCTTTATTTGTCGTGAGTGATGGGAGTAGTTTCAAAAGCACCCTATTTGCCCAAGATCATAAGCAGATTTATGATAATGATATGGGCCCGAACACCGGGGGAATGGGAGCATATGCCCCTGTTCCAGAAGCAGAGCCATATCGAAGACAAATCGAAGAAGAGATTGTTGCACCGACCTTACAGGCAATGAGGGATTTGGGCTACCCTTATCAGGGAATACTGTATTGCGGATTAATGATAACCAAGCAGGGTCCCAAAGTTATAGAATTTAACTGTAGATTTGGTGATCCAGAGGCTGAGGTTTTATTACCGTTGTTAGATAGCGATATACTGGAAATCTGTTTGGCTATAAAGAACAGAACTGTAAGCGAACTAGAAATCAAATACAAACAAGCCAGTACTTTAGGTGTGGTTTTAGCCTCCAAAGGCTATCCGGGCTCGTACCCTATGGGAAGTGAAATAAAACTAACAAGGGATGAACTTGAAGGAATATACTTTTCGGGTGTTTCTCAAAAGAATGGTTCCCTTGTAACCGCAGGTGGACGAGTTATGTGTGTTGTTGGGTTTGGAAGCACTTTACAGGATGCAAGATTGAAAGCCTACAATCTTATTGAGGAAATCAGTTTTGACACTGAGTATCACAGAACCGATATTGGCTTACGTTCAAATAACCTCTGATTAATGGAGATATAGATTTTATGCGGACATATATTGTTGGCCTGATCCTGTTGTTACCGTTACTGCTATGTGCAGAGCCGTTTCGCTTAATTTCAGAGAACAAGGACGTTCTGGAATTGAGCTTTAATCTGCCGAACTATGTTTTAGAAACTGTAAAGCAAGATACAAACACTTGGCAGAAGATAATATGCGAAGAGGGAAGTGTTACCGGTAAGGAAGGCTTTCCCGAATTAATAAGTTTTGCCACTCCAATCGCCATACCTGTGGATGGGGATTATGATATTGTAATAGAAACATCGAAAACAGATATCCGAGATGGAGTGTTTTTACAACCCGTCTATACAATGGTGATGGATGGTGAAGAGCTTGTATATAAAAGGGTAATGAACTATGAGGCTTATAACAAAGCAGGATTCTATCCAGTTGAAAGTGCTATTAAGGGTGATGCTGCTTTTATAGGCAATCGTAAGTTTACTCCATTGATCATTCAACCATTCCAGTATGATGCTAAAGCAAAGGTTTTAAGAGTTATTACAGAGTTGAACATCAGAATTGTATTCAACGGTACAAAAACTACGACTCGTAATTGGCAATCTCTTCGAAATCCAATGGATTCTCAGGAATTGGGCTTCTTTATAAATGATAAGAGCTCTCAAGAATGGCGTTTAGAAAAAAGCAGAGATAACACATACGAGGCTCCCAAGAATGGTAGCACCGGTGTTAATGAAGTGCAATTGATAGTGGATGCCGAAGGGATATATAAGATTAACTACTCCTATCTCATGAATATTATCACCGGTATGGCAGATTCCTTACAGGTGATAATGGACTGGACTCCTGCCTCTGTTGACCCAAGATATCTTGAATTAAGTGATGAGTATGGACAGATTCCCATACATTTTGTAGGAGAGAATGATGGAACCTTTGATCCGGGTGATTACTTCGAGTTCTATGGCGATAGACATAAAGGTGATCATGGTTATATGGATGACTATACTGCTGAAAATGTATATACCCTGAAGAAGTTGGATAGGTTTGGAGCGAGGATGGTGGTTGAAAACGGTGGATTGGTTGTATCAGACGTTCCCCAATCATCCAAGCCGGATGCATATCAAGAGACAGTACATTTTGAACAGCAGTTAGTAATGGATAAACTGGGCAATGGTTGGTCTCAGACTAATGATTTTAACAGAGAAGATATCTGGTTTTGGAAGAAGATAAATGCCCCTAACTTGGAGATAGTACCTGTTGATCTTCAGTATCCGATAGATAACACAATCTTGAATGCATCAGCCAAAGTGTCATTAATGGGATTGACATATTACTCAGGCTCATTGGGGGCAAACCAGTATGACCATGAAGCATCTGTTCGCTTAAACCAAGCGATGATAAACACTCACTCCTGGAAATACCAGAACGAGCAAGTATTTGTAAACCAAGGTAATCTCCCGAATAACTTCTTAAGGCATGGAACAAATAACTTCTATATTAGCCTCTCCGGTAACACTGTTATGGGTGATCGGGAGCAAGTAATGTTAGATTATGCGGAAGTGACTTATTGGCGAGAATATAAGACTGATACTGACGTAATCAAATTCACAAAACCCAGTAATACGAACAATAGCTTGATGCAATTTGCATTACAAGGGTTTAGCACACCGAATGTATCTGTTTATAAGATAGGGTCCAGTGTGTTCAATAACCTACAGATAGAACCATTTACTGTAGGGGGTGCAGCACCTTGGACTGTTACTCTGCAGGACAGTGTATCTAACACGTCAGTAAAATACTATGCAGTTGCCGAAGGACAGAAACGAATACCCAAACTAGCAAGGTTGAATATCCCCAGCAATCTTAAAAATCCTAACCTTTCCGGGGATGTATTGGTCATAACGACTCCTGAATTAAGCGAGGCAGTTGGAACCCAACAAATGATTGATAACTGGACAAGTGAAGGCCACAGTATCCAAGTTGTATTTGTGCAAGATATCTATGATGAGTTTAATGCTGGTATAGTAAGTGCAGAAGCCATTAAAGATTTCATTAGATATGCTTATAACAATTGGAGTGACCCCCAAATTAGTCATGTTGTGCTGCTAGGTGAAGGAGTAGATGATACAAGAGATAACAGTTTGGCGAGAATATACAATGTGATTCCGGTTAAGAAGATGTGGACTTTCCAAGTGGGTGCTATCGCCAGCGACAACTGGTATGCTTGCATTGTAGGGAATGATCCACTGCCTGATGTGGCAATATCCCGCTTGGGGGTGTGGACAGGGCAACAGATACAAGATTATGCAGATAAAGCCACTTCGTATAGAACCAACCTGCAAACCTCCAAGTTATGGAACAGCCATGTTACCCTAACCGCCGGAGGTAAGATAACAGATACCAATGATGTTTTTGCTCAGCAATCGGAATACATTAGAAGAAGGGCTGTTCCACAAGATTACCGAGTTACTCGAGTTTATACAAATACACAGACAGTAAGTAATGAGTACTTAGGTGCAGCGACACAGCTTAAGGAAGCATTTAACTCCGGTACGAAGTATCTGCAATTTATGGGACATGGTGGTGGTCGTGTTTGGGCGGACTACAACTTGTTTGGAATCAGTGATGTAGCATCACTGAACAACACGGTTTATCCAATTGTTGTTTCCTTGGCTTGTTATGCATCCGCTTTTGATACCAATGGAACAGCATCAATCAGCGAAGCATTTGTTTTACAGCCAAATAGAGGTGCAATTGGTACTGCAGGATTTTCCGGGTTGGGTTATTTGGTGCAAGACGTCGATTGGGGACTCGCATACACTGATGCATTGTTCAATCGTAACTTTGAAACAGTTGGTGATGCATGGGTCTACACGCTGGCCAAGTTCTATACTGTTACTGTATCTAAGCAAGCTCAATTTGCTATGACCAATGGGGCAGTGTATTTGGGTGACCCGCTGATACGTTTGCGAAAACCGGTTACAGGAATTCCTGTTAGTGCTACAAATCCTGTTTTATCCCCCGGGGAGACATTACATGTTAATGCTAGCTTCCCCTCAGAAGTACAAATGGCAAAGCTCTTTATTACTAAAGAGAACGAAAAGAGTGTTAACATTCCGGTTGACAGACCAGTGATCAATGGGAACTATTCTGCTGAATGGACAAACTCCAACTCAACCATATCCAACTATACTCGTAAGATATATGTGGCCGGGTACTCTCCCACACAAGAGTATGTCGGAAGATCAATCTTTAGTGTAGGAAAGCCCAATGTTATGCATCTATCCACCAGCCCATCCGAGCCGACTTGGCAAGATTCAGTGGCATTCAATGCAAAAGTATTCAGCCCTGATTCTGTTACCAGTCTTATATGCCGCGTACGCTTGGATAGCACATGGGTTAGCATACCAATGCAAAAGTCTGAAACGGACAGCACCCTATACTCAAGCTTGGGTAAGTATCCTAATAAAAGGACTAATAAAGAAGTTTACTACAAATACATACTTAATACAGCGCATGGTTATGCCGAGTCCTATCTTGGCAGTTATGTTGTTCGAGGTCCTGAGATAACATTAAAAGATATTAAACTCGAGCGTTCTGGGACTAATTATAACATAAAAGTGTTGGGTGCTAACGTTGGCAACGCTAGCTCTGCCCCAACGGAGATTAGTCTCTTTTATGGTCCTCCGGGATCAACATTCAGCTCCATGACATTTGTTAAGAAACAAGCCTACCCATCTCTGGAGAACGGTCATGAGAGGTGGGATACAATTCCGATAACTGGCCTCACGAATGGAAATTACAAATTCCAAGCTCGGGTTGATAGTTTGAATGTTAATCAAGAATGGAGCCCCTACGACAGCTTCGTTAATGACCCCAGCAACTATATAGATTTTCAAGTTGCGATGAATACCTACAGTCTTGGTACTTCAGGTGGTAGTATCAACAGCATAGACACAAATGTGTCTTGTATGATCCCTGCTGGTTTTGTATCAAGCGGAAATGTTCTATTCGACATTGCTGCTTTATCTCCTCGAGAGTATCTTAACCAGCCCGATGTTAAACCGGTTCTGCTGAAAACAGCTGACATCCTGAGTGCTAATCAGAGCTCGGTTCCATATCAGATATCCTGTCTTACCGATAACATAACCAATGCTTCTGGTCAGTTTATAAACGATAAGGAGTTGGAGCTTACTTTCTTCTATCATCCGAACGATGCTGCTACTCAAGCTCAAGAAGGGAACGATTCCTACAAGATTTATCGATACAATGATGAATACAAGAAATGGCTGTTATTAGGAGGATTCATTAATACATCTCTTAACACAGTCACAGTAGCCATTGATAGACCTGGTGTGTACAGTTTGTTCAGGAATACAGATACTAAGGTTCCAACTATAGATGTTAATGTTCAGGATCAAGAGTTCACTATTGGAGGTTACATTGCCGGCAATGGTGTCATTTCCATCCTATTATCAGACGATAATGGCATAAACGTTATTGATGACACGGTAGTTTTATCCATGAATGGCAACGTGATCCCCCAAGAGGATTATGTAGTATCTGTAAACCTCGACAATATAAACAGAGTCCCAATCAAGTATCAGCTTTCTTTAGGTAATGGAGAGCACGAGTTAAAAGTAGACTGTCGCGATCTGAACAATAAGTACAACACCCGTGACATAAAATTCGTTGTAAATGATGAGTTTAACATCACCAACATCGGTAATTATCCCAATCCTGTGCTCGGCAAAGCAGTTGAACCAAAGAACGATGGAAGAACCAGGTTCACGTATGTATTAACTGATGGGGCTGATGATATCTCCATAAAAGTATTCACCATAAGTGGCAGACTAGTTAAGACATTTAAAAACCTGCCCACCGGGGTGGGATATCACGAGTACCCCCGTACACTTTACGGATGGGATTGTAAAGACGATCAGGGTTATCCATTGGCAAACGGTGTCTATTTCTACAGAGTAATTGCCAAGAAGGGTGATAAAACAATTGAGAAGACTCAGAAAATGGCAATTTTAAAGTAGGTTCTTATGAGAAAGATAATAATAACCACATGCCTGTTACTTGCGGTGTTGCTCCCTCTATCTGCCGGTAGATATGCCGGTGATTTTATGATGATTGGAGCTGGTGTTCGGGCTTTGGGTATGGGCGGAGCATTTGCTGCTCTGGCTAATGATGGTTCTGCCATTTATTGGAATCCCGCGGGACTAAGTATGCTAAGAGAGAGTGAAGTTTCAGCTATGCATGCTTTTCTTTACAAGGGGCTAGCTTCCTACGATAACATAAGCTTTGTGCAACCACTTCCCAATGAGGTTTCTATCGGGTTCAATATCACTCGTTTATCAGTGAACGATATCCCTTTTTTCAGCGAGGAATACCTGATCGGCACTAATGTGGACCAAAGAATTAACAATAGTCTGTATCATTTACCGGGAGTACCGGATGGTTCTTTCACCAGCAAAGATGATCTCTACCAATTCTCTTTCGCGAAAAACATCCATTACGATGCGAACATGGGTTGGCTATTCTTTGAAGTGCCCTTCGACTTCAGTTTTGGTGGGGCGATTAAACTGATTAAGAGATCCATCATGGATAATATGGGTACGGGTACAGGATTGGATTTTGGCTTCAAAGCAAAAACCGATTTAGCTGTAATCTTTGATCAAGAAGAGTTTGGGGATCTTCACTTCGGTTTGAACTTCCAAGACATGGCTGGAACAGATATTGTCTGGAATACAGAAAGTGAGATCAAGGACGAAGTGCTGTTCAATACAAAAATGGGAGTAGCATTAGTGCAACCTATACCTCCCTTAAAGTCCACTGTAAGTATCGCATATGATTACGATTACGTGTATGATGGTACAAAGCACTATGGTATAGATTGGGACTATGATGATAAAGCCGCACTAAGAGCAGGTTATTATGACAAGAACTTCTCTTGGGGGGCGACTGTCAAACTGTATGGAGTTAATCTTGATTATGCTATGATTACCAATCCTGTAGGGCTAACTAATCGCCTTGGGTTGAGAGTTAGATTTTAGGAGGTTGTATGAGACCTATATACTTTATTATAATGGGCATCATCATCGCGATGATGTTCTCGTGTTCCGGAGATGACCCCCTCGATCAAGATACGGATCCGCCGTTTGCACCTACACTCCGACCTCATCTTGGTGATACCGGAGATCCATCAGTAGTTTGGAATGGATTATCAGTTGTTATTAATGAAAATACAAATGGAATAGATACCGTTCCGGAGGGCGATTTTATTCGTGTAACATGGGAACCTTTTGTGGACACGGATCTGTCTCATTTGGATGTGTACAGATTCTATCATGGCTTGGCAGAGCCCGAGTTGATTGCCACGGGCATTAGTCCCACTACTATGTCATACACAGATACCCAGGATATTATTCCAAACACATGGTATTCATATTATACTAAGCTCTTTGATGCGGCAGGTAACAGCAGTGTTTCGGATACAGTATCATATGCCATAATCTCAAAATGTACACCCCTCGATCCTATAAATGGGGCAGTCGTCTCACCGTTAGGATTGAAACTTCATTGGGCTAATGATAGCACCGGGGCTGATTCTTTTCGCATCCTGATGTGGAGGGAAGATGGCACTCTGTTGCATTCTGAAGATATTGATCTGGACGTTCCAACCGATATCTATGAATACAGTGTCCCTAATGGCCTTAGTTTCACCAGTGGAGAAAGAATTCGTTGGCGTATTGATGGCTTTCTTCATGTTTTCGACAACGAAATTCCTATGGGCTCTGAATCAATTGAGCAGGAATTTGTGATAGAGTGAGAAGCGTGCGAATTAGCGATATAATAAAGAACTACGTTATGGCTCAATCACTATCAGGCAGATTTAGCTTGACTATAACCGTTAACTACAGAATATAACATAAAATGAATAAGAGGATATTGTGAAGAGGATATTATTAGCACTCCTGTTAGTGGGGATTGCCATGTCTTTATTCAGCCAAGGGGCAACGTCCTTTACCCCTTCCTCAAACATCTCTGCCTATACTTACGATGGTATTCGCAGTGGAGTTGAAAAGCTGAAAATGAATACCTACATACTTGGGCAAGTTTATAAACCAGGGCTCTACGTTGTGCCCGATGATACCGATTTCCTTAGCCTGCTTGCTTTAGCCGGGGGTCCCAAGGAAGATGCAAAGCTTTCCAAGATCAGGATAGTCCGTCCTTCCGCTGAAGGCGAGAAAGTGATCTGGGTAAACTTTAAAAAGTACCTTGAAACCGGTGATGGAACCCTTATTCCCGAGCTTCAACCCGGCGATACAGTAGTTATATCCGGGACAATATTCTATGCATTCTCCAGGGTAGCTGATTTCTTGTCTAAAGTTGCAATTGCCCTCAGTGTATATAATCTGGTTACCAACGTAAAGTAAGGGGGGCACAAACAGATGGAACATCAAAACATCACTGCACCGGTTCAAGATGAAATCAAACTCTCGGATTACCTCAGAATAGTACTTCAATATCGCTATCTTATCGTTTTGGTATTTTCCGTTGTAGTTGTCGCCACTGTCTTCTACACTGCTCGTCAGGATAAAATCTACTCTGCTTCAGCTCGTATCCTTCTGGAAGATCAGAAAGGAAACACCGATCTAATGTTTCTTGCAACTCCCGGGATTGGCAAGAACAGCTTGAATAACCAAATTGAGCTTATTCGTAGTAAGCCGATAATGACTCTTGCTTGGGACATCATGAAAAAGTATCCTGATTGGGATACCTTCCCGGCGAATGTTTCCGGCAATCCTGCAGCAAGTCTGATGCGACTCAAAGTAGAATCAAAACGTGAAACAGATATATTAACCATTAGCTACGAATCTACCAACCAAACAGAAGCTATGGCTGCGGTGAATTCAATTGCTGAAGCTATTCAACAACAGAACACGCAGTATGCCAGATTGGAATTCACCACTATCCGCGAATTCCTGGAGACTCAGCTGGATGCCATATCACGAAGATTGCAAAGTTCGGAGAATGATCTTCGTGAGTTTAAAAACCTGAATAAATTAACTGAGCTATCTGAAGAGACCCAACAGCTTATTATCCAATCGTCTGATCTGGAAGCACTATATGAAGAATCTCTAACCGACCAGGCAGTAAAAGCTAAGTCTCTTGATATGTTGAACCGCCAGTTAAGAGAACAGGATTCTCTGTTGGTGGATATCGATAACATCCTAAAAGCTCCTTATATCACTGAACTGCGCAAGCAGATAGTTGAGACACAAGCTCTTGTAACCAAGCTAGTAACAAAAAACGAGTATCCTTTGGATCACCCTCAGATACTTCTGCTAAAAAGAGAAATGGAGAATGCAAAGGCTACACTTGATCTAGAAGTCCGTAAGCTTGTTTCTATATCGGTGAATAATGATCCGCTTACCACCAGAAGTGAGCTTCTGGCAAAAATCATACAAGCCAATCTTGAATTGGAGATGGCTCGTGCCAAGGTAGAAGGTTTGGAACAAACCAAGGAAATGTATGACCAACGCATTATAGCCATACCAAATACAGAACTTGAGCTAGCCCGTCTTACCCGAAACATGTTGCTTGACGAAAAGATTCACGGCATCATGATGGAGAAGTATGAAGATGCCAAGGTGGCTGAACAAGCCAAAGTTGGTAATGTCCGCATCATAGATTTCGCCGAGCGTCCCACTATCCCCATCAAACCACGTGTATCAATGAACATTTTGGTGGGAATCATCCTTGGCTTGGGTCTGGGAATCGGTGTTGCATTCATCGTACATTCTCTTGATACTAAGTTGCGCACCCTTGAAGATATGGAAACCTATGTCCGCCTACCTATCGTTGGCACCATCCCCCTAATTCGCGAATCAGAATCCAAGCTTCAGGAGTTCAACTATATGATTGAAGCGGCTGAGGGTGAGAATAGGGAACAGCTTACCAAGTCCATGCACTTCGTGCTGATGCAATTGGTTTCACACTATGCACCAAAATCGCCCATTGCTGAAGCATACAGAACCCTACGTACCAATATATTGGCACGCAAAGCAGAAGGCAGCACTACTTTACTTATCACATCTTCCGGTCCCAAAGAAGGTAAATCTACTACCATTGCAAACCTCTCTATCACTCTTGCCCAGATGAATAACAAGGTTGTGTTGATAGATATGGATATGCGTCGTCCCACCATCCACTCCAAATTTGCCCTGGAGAAAGAGAATGGTGTTAGTGATTACCTGATAGATCCTGAAGTTACACTTGATCAGGTTGTTAAGGATTCCGGCATTCAGAATTTGGATATCATCACCAGCGGATTTGTTCCACCCAATCCTTCCGAGTTGATTGCATCTCCTCGCTCTGATGTTCTTATTGAAGAGTTAAAAAAGAGATACGACTATATCCTCTTTGATACTCCGCCCATCATTGCCGTTACAGACGCGCTTATTCTAACCAAGAAAGTTGACATGACCTTCATAGTTGTACGCTGTGGCTTTACAGAAAAAGGCATCATCAAACGTACCAAAGAGCTGATGGAGAATATAGATGCCAAGATAGACGGCATCATCGTGAATAGCATCTACGTGCAGAAGTATTACAATAAACAGAATTACTACTATTACTACTATTACTATTACTACTACTACGGCGATGAGGTTCCCAAAAAGCAAAAGAAGAATGTTAACCGCTTCCTACGCAAAAATCAACCTGTTTCTTGAGGTATGCGGTAAGCTACCCAATAACTATCATCAGGTCAATACTGTGTTCAGCAGTATTGACCTTTTTGATACTTTGAGCTTTGAACTTATCCCAAACCAACATATCGAGTTAAGTTGCAGCAATCCCTCTCTGGCTGGTTCAGACAACCTTGTATATAAGATTGCCTCTCATCTTATGCAAACATACCATCCAACCCAAGGCGTAAGCATTCACCTCGATAAGCATATCCCCATTGCAGCGGGTTTGGGAGGGGGTAGTAGTAATGCTGCCACAACTCTTCTTTCTCTTAACAATCTTTGGAAACTTGGGTTAAGCGACCACGATCTTAATCAAATTGCCGGCTCCTACGGAAGTGATATTAACTTCTTTTTACACGGAGGTTGTGCCATTGGTACAAATAGGGGAGAGCAGATTAGCCCAATAGCATCAATCGAGATTCCCAATATTCTGTTGGTTAATCCGCGAATTCCCATACCCAGTTCACTTGCATACCAGTTGGTGCAGATCCCCTCTACTGAGAAACAGAAAAGGTTTGATCCAAACAATCCATATGATACATGTTTTAACCGTTTGGAAAACGGCATACGGCAGCATTTCCCCAAGATTGATTCACTGCTATGCTCCATTTCAGGTTTTGGTGCTGTGGTTTCTATGCTCAGCGGGAGTGGCTCCACTTGCTTCGGAATATTCAACAGCACCATAGATCTGGGGCGGTGCGAAAGCTATTTCATCAATTCAGGTTTCTGGACACATAGAACCACCACGATATCTTCCCAACAATCCCTCAGGACTATATAACTAATATAAGATGATGTAAACCACGGAGGGCATGATGCTCTCCGTGGTTTTTTATATGTTTACTTAAGTTTACCCGAGTTGCTTGTCCAACTCGCCCAGGAAGATATCCAACAGGATAGCCACCACCATTTCGAAGAAGACCTGCTCGTTCTGCTCGTTTATCAGGGGGATATTCACCAGCTTGTTGATGCGGGTTGCCAGTTCTTTCACCAGGGGATTATCTGCTTGCATGCTTCCTCCCCTTACATCTCTGCGGTTAGGGTATCAGCTCCGGGGACTTCCGGCAGGTAACCGCTACCCACGGCATCGGCGATGCTGGCAATGTCGCTGCCAATGGTCTGCAAATCAGCATAGCTAACGCTTGCCAAATCCACATGACCGCTATCCAACTCGCTGAAGAGATACATCATCCTCACAAAGATGGCATAAGCAGAAGGGGGAAGCTTGCCAACCGGTACGCGGGAAGCATGCTTGTGGGCATATACTTTAAGGTCTGCCTTGTAAGCAGCGCTGCAAGAGGCATACACACTTGCCAGGTTCTTGGAGATTTCTGCGAGGCTGGCATTCTGAGCCGTAGCCGCGGGGATTACATACTTGCGTCCTATGCACAAGCTGTCGTCACGATAGCTGCCATAAGTCATTTCATCCAGGGTGCCGGTGTAGGTCTTGATTCCATACTTGAATTGTACTTTCATTTTAGTACTCCTATTTTGTTATGATAGGCTTCGGTGTTTTCCGGAAAACCATGCCTTCATAACAGTGCGGGTGACAGATTTTGGAATCGGTGACAGATTTTGGAAAAAAGTTTGCGAACGCAAGTCCACAGCTTAGTGGATTAACGGGTTAATACTGTTCTGATACGGGTTTTCCCCGGGTGTAAGCTGGATGAATATTTTCTTCTGGGTATCCCTTACACGAGCATACACATATTGTTGCCCCATACTTCATACCCAACGCTTACTCGCTCTTTACTCTGCATCTCCTTTGCCTTTCTTTGCTTTTACTCTTTGTTCCAAAGAATTGCTACGGAATCCATTGTATCATCTGTGTGCGAAGAAGACAACAAGCAACAGAAAATGTGAAATAATTCTATAACATCTCGCTTGACATATTATTCCCATTGCATGACTCTGCACCCGAGGGCTAAGAGACAAAGCCATTTCTCTTACACCCCTCGCATGGGAGGAACCATGAATAGGTCGTTATTCTTGATAGTGGCAGCTTTGTTGACCCTGCAAGCAGTACCTGCCTTTTGCATAAACCACATGGATTTACTAACAACTATCCAAGGTGATTTTGGTGGTGCATCCTTGGGTAGATCAATGTGTAGCATAGACTTCAATGGAGATGGATCAGATGATTTAGTTGCTATCGAAGCAAACTGGAACTCTGCAGGTACTTACAATGGTAGCAGTTCGCTTGGCAGGATTAACTTCTATTTTGGTGGTACTGACTTTGATAATCTCTCAGACTTCAGTATTTTCGGAACGTATCGGGGCCAGTATAGTTATAGAATCATCAATGCCGGAGACATCAACAATGATGGGATAGAAGACTTATGTTATTGGGGCTCAGAGCAAAGTCAGGAGAAGATATGCATCTTCTATGGACGGCAAAATCCCGTGGCTACTCCTGATGTTACTCTTACCTTTCCGCACAGTTCTGTTGCTTGGTTTGGGCCTGTATTCCCTCTTGGGGACGTGAATAACGACAACCATGCTGATATTGGATATGTTACTACAAACACAGATTACGAAACTGCCGATATAAACATACTAAATGGAGCTACCTTAACATCAACCTTGTTGAGCACAATCTATTGGGCTGGTACAGCTGGAGGCTCAATTAACGGAATTGGCGATGTTAATAATGATGGGGTTGATGATTTCCATAGAACAAACTCAATCATTGAAGAAGAAAACACTCATTACAGCCTAACGATTTACAATGGCAGCAGTTCATTCCCCAATTGTGACAGCCTGCTTATCAGCCCGGACACCAACAGCTTAATATCTCCTCAAGCATGCCCACTGGGAGATGTTAATGGCGATGGAATTGATGATTTTGCCAGTTACATAGATGCAGGTGGTGCAAAGATATGGTTTGGCTCTAGCTCATTAACAGTGCAATGGGATTATGTAATCCCACTCATTTTTACGGAATCCGATGGCTATAATCTAATCCATGGTGATTTGAATAATGATGGTTATGAAGACATAATAGCATCAAACATTCATTATGCTTTAGATGATGGCATAGCTTATGTATGGCTTGGTGGGCACAATCCCAACGGAACGGTAGATTTAACCATTCCCCACAGTATTGGCGTGGCTCAGCAATTTGGTTGGGCACGGGCAGCAGGGGATTTTAACAACGATGGATACTGTGATGTGGCAATCTCGCAACCCTATGCCCAATCCGCACCTTTGGCAACCCCAGGAAGAATATTCATCTATCTGGGCAATGCTCAGTTAGCCGATACCACTGTGGCAAACGAAGATGAGCTTGCCCCACAGTTACAAGACCAATGGCAGTTCACAAGCTACCCCAATCCATTGCCTGCGGGTAAAAGCCTCTTCCTTCGCTATCTGGGTAAGGGTTATGCCAAGCCCATGACCAAGAATATCACGCTGTATAACCTGAAGGGACAGCGGGTATTCCAAACGCAGGACAGCAGTCGTGGGGAAACAAGCAGCATCAGCCTTCCCGAACTCCCAAGCGGAGTGTATATCCTCAGCATCTCCGAGGGCAACACGAGGTTAGGCAGCAAAAGAATAGTTGTGTATTGAGTTGGCTGGAATCCAGTTCTTTTCCATCCTAAGCATATAGCGACTTCCATCATTTTAATCCCGCCATAATCCCGTCAGGGATTATACATGGAATATAGGCGTGGGTTTTAACCCACGTACAGAAGACCCCCTGCGATAATAACAAAAGCAGCCCCGCAGGGGACTTTCCCGCGGGTTTTAACCCGTGGGCAAATGCTATCTATGAAACACAAGCGACTCCGCCAAATCTGTCAACCGGGAGGAAGAGTGGTCGCCCTAAGGGATTTATTCTGTGGTGTCGTTGGGACAAGGGTCTGCGAGCCTACTGCTCTTAAGAGCCCTTTGCTATGATATGTCGCCCTAAGGGGCTTGAGTCTTGGCGGTGTGGGACGAGGGTCTGCGCATTGCTGCGCAATGCTCCGAACCCATCGCTATGATATATCGCCCTACGGGCTCAAGGGGGGGGGTAGATGTTAGAGGTTAAACGTTAGACGAGTGTGGTTTTCTAACATGGGAGTACTCACTGACGGCTTGGAGAGAAGAAGTTAAAAAAGTTAGACGAAGAGTGGCTTTTACAAGAGAGTGCTCACTAACGTTTAACTATTAACGTCTAACCTCCCCTTTCTCTCTTGCTCCAATTACGGGTGCATTACGCGTGAAATACGCATCCCATCCGTAATTCACGCGTATTGCAGGCGTATTTGAAGCAAGAGAGGAGCAATAGGGAAGAGGATAATTCAAGAGCGAGCAATCGGTAAAACAATTGTTTGCTTGAGGGAGAAACAGAGGATTTGGAAGCGCAGACAAATGTAAGTGTTTGATAAATATGCTTTGACAAAAAGCGCCTATGCAAAATCTTTGTAAGACTTGCCCATATTGGGTGAACGAGATAGATGTATCTAACTGAAATGCCGTAAATTGCATATTATGCATATTACTGCTTTTCTGTTTGGAAATTGGTGCTATTAAACGAAGGAAGATTGAAGGAATATCGTGTTTTCGAAGCTTAAGTTAATTACAGGAAATGCAAACCGTCCCTTGGCAGAGGAAGTAGCCCGTCATGCGGGTATCCCTCTGGGAGATATTGATTTATTCAAGTTCTCCAATGATGAATCCTTTGTTAAGATAAACGATAACGTACGTGGAGCGGATGTGTTCATCATCCAGCCCACTGCATATCCGGTTAACGACAATCTGATGGATTTGTTGATTATTATTGATGCTTTGAAGCGTGCTTCAGCGCAGCGGATAAATTGCGTTATCCCATATTATGCCTATGCCCGTTCGGATAAGAAAGATCAACCCAGGGTGCCGATCACGGCAAAGCTGGTGGCAGATTTGATTACCGTTGCCGGAGCAGACCGGGTGATAACCGTGGATTTGCATGCTGAGCAGATTCAGGGCTTTTTCAATATACCGGTGGATCACCTGTTTGCCATACCAAGTTTTGCCAGATACTTCCGCAGTATCATGCAGATGGAAGATATCGTGGTGGTGTCCCCCGATTCCGGTGGAGCAAATCGTGCCCGAGCCTTGGCAAAAAGGCTAAATTGCTCGCTTGCGATTGGTGATAAGCGCCGTAGCGGGAACGATGACAAAAGTGAATTGCTAAACATCATCGGTGATGTTAAAGGCAAAACTGCCATTCTTTTCGATGATATCATAGATACCGGCGGAAGTTTGATTAAAGTTGCCGCAGCATTGGAGAAGCAAGGTGTGAAGCGCGTATTTGCCGCTTGTACTCATGGAGTGTTGAGCGGAAACGCCATAGCCAATCTGGAAGCATCACCGATTGAGAAGCTGTTTATCACCAACACCATAGCATTATCGGAAGAGAAGAAAGCTTGTACCAAAATAGTTCAGCTATCCATTGCGGAGATGCTGGCGATAGCGATAAAGAAGATTCATATCGAAGAGTCGATAAGTATATTATTCAGATAGTATAAAGAGATGGAGGAATAAATGATATTTACTCTTACTGCTGAACCCAGAACCACCGTTAAAAAGTCAGATTTGACGAATCTGAGAGCAAGCGGAATGATTCCCGCTGTGATATATGGAAATGGCATCGAAAACGTGTCCATCAGTGTGAAGAAGGCAGAATTCACTCAGCTTTTCAAGAAGAGCTTCAAAGAAGTTAGCTTTTGGGAGATTGAAGTTGCCGGAAAGAAGTATCACACCATATTGAAAGAAAAGCAAGTGCATCCTGTAAGCCGTAACTTCCTGCACCTTGATTTCCAAGTAGTGGATGCTGCAGCCATGATTGAACTGGATATTCCCATCAAGTTTATCGGCGAGCCTGTTGGATTGAAGGAAGGCGGAATGATGGATATCCAACTGCATTCTGTTACCGTAAACTGCAAGGGAACCGAGATTCCCGAAGACCTCAGCCTTGATATCAGTGGTTTGAAGGTTGGCGATTCCAAGCACGTGCGTGATCTGCCTACAGGTTCATGGCATTATGTTGACCATGCAGATGTAACCCTCGTGGTTATTCATGCCAAGAAGACCGAAGCTCCCAAGGAAGATGCTGCTCCCGAAGCCGAAAAATAGGGATTTATGAAGCTCATTCTCGGGTTGGGAAATCCGACCAATGAGTATCGGCAAACCCGGCATAACATTGGCTTCATCTGCCTGGATAGATGGGCGGAGAAGCATGGCAAGAGTTTTTCACACGAGAAGTTGTTTGACTATCTGGTGATGAAGGACACAGTTCTTTTAAAGCCCAATACATACATGAACCGCTCCGGTGATGCGCTGAAAGAAGCGTTATCCAGATGGAAGATAACAGAGACAATGGTTATCTACGACGATCTGGAACTGGATACAGCGGTGCTGCGAATCCGCAATGGTGGGGGTGATGGAGGCCATAATGGCATGAAATCGCTATTTACCGTTACTCCTCCGGGTGAGTTAAAGCGGATACGAATAGGGATTGGGCGAAACTCCGAGCTTGCAGTGTCCGATTATGTGCTGAGTGACATCAGCGATACTGAATGGGAACTTCTTAATCCGGTTCTCAACCAGGTATGCAAGTTTGTGGATAGCTTTATCAAATATGATTTCAGCGAAGTGCTGAATGATTATAGTACATGGAAAAAATCCTATTCCGGTGCAAAAGGTGCCGGAATCATTAGTCCAAAGGAGGAAAATAATGACAAAGGATTATGAACTGATGGTGATACTGTCACCACGTCTTAATGCCGATGAAGCAAACAGTCTGAATGACAGCCTGATGGCACAGATTGTTGAGAACGGCGGAGAGATAATCAAGACCGATCCCTGGGGAAGACGCATGCTTGCTTACCCCATAAACAAGTTCCAGGAAGCTTACTACTATGTAAACTACTTCAAACTGGATACCCAAGTGGTAAAGACCCTCAAGCGTCTTTACAATATCAACGAGAACATCCTACGCCATATGTTTGTTGCTCGCGGCGAATAGGGGGTTACGATGGCTGATCTAAAGCTCCCTCGCATAAACAAGATAATCGTCAGTGGCAGAATCGGTAACGATATTGAGCTCAAATACACCCCCAAGGGTACTCCCGTGGTTCGTTTCGTTATCGCCAATGATCGCAACTACAAGGATGAATCTGACCAGTGGCAGACCGTCACCAGCTGGATTGATTGTGTAGCTTGGAACAGATGGGCAGAACTGATCGCCAACCAAACTCACAAAGGCAGCGCAATTATTGTTGAAGGACGTGTTGACACCCGTAACTGGACAGATCAAAACAACGTGAAACACAAATCTACCGAAGTTGTTGCGGATATGATTCATGTGTTGGAATGGAAAGCTCGTGAAGATGGCAATGCAACGCACGATAATGATGTGCCGATGCCCTCAGAGGATTCCGCCCCCCACAGCGCAACTAACGACGATGTTCCATTTTAAGGAGAAGATTAAAGATGAATATGACCGATAGAAAGAAGAAATTCACACGCAAGAAATACTGCAAGTTCTGCGCAAACAAGGAAATCCAGATTGATTACAAGAACCTGGACATCATGCGCCAATATACCTCCGATGTAGGTAAAATTGATGCTGCAAGATTAACCGGAACCTGCTCCAAGCACCAACGTAAGTTAACTGCTGAAATCAAGCGTGCACGTCAAATGGCTTTAATAGCCTACGTGATTGAGTAGATGTACCTTTATCCCCTGATTATCAGTGCCCTTGCTGTAGTAAACCCGTTCTTGGGTTTAGTGCTTATGCTTGGATACTGCGCCAAGGCTTTGGGGATTTGTGTATCAAATCCTGTTAGATCATTAATGATGTTCTTCCCATTGCCAATTGGTATGCTATTGCTTGAAAGAAGCACCGGTTCGCAGATGATGGCTCTGGATGCCATTGCTGCAGTGGGGCTTGTGTGCCTAACATTCTTGTACAGATTGAAGCAGAAGGGCAACTTCAGTGATGCCTTCTTGCTTGCAGTGATCAGTCTGTTTGGTTATGGATTGCTGCGTACTTGGATTTTCGGGGTTTACCAAGAGCAAGTTTTTAGTCAGGGGCTGGAAACTATCAAAACCCAATTACCAACAATTGTGGATAATGCCATGTTTCAGGAAGCTATTCCGCTGTGGAAAGCTATTCTGCCGGCTATCTGGGTGATAACCCAAAGCTTAGGACTGTATGTGGGATATCTGTTGTTTGGCAAGTTGTTGAAACTGCCTGCGCAGATATCATCACTTAAGTTCCCCGGTATATACAACCTGTTTATCATTGCCATTCTCCCCCTATATTTGTTAGAACAAACGAAGATGCTTTTTGTGAACCTGTTGCTTACGATGTGTGTTGTTCCCTTTATACAGGGTATTACTGTTGTATCGCAGAGGCTTGCAATGGTTTTTGCCAACAAGTTGGTTCATGGCATCTTCATGGCTATTATCATCCTATACGCACATATTCTGCTCGTCCTAATGGGCTTTGCGGATATGTGGCTGAATAAAAGAAATGAAATTCCTGGAGGAATAACGGCATGAAAGTCATTATGCTGAAAAACATAGAAAAAGTCGGCAACCAAGGCGAAGTGGTAAACGTAGCCCGTGGTTTCGCCCGCAATTATCTTACTCCCCGAGGCTTAGCAATATATGCTACGCCCCAAAACCTGAAGAAACTTGAGGTTATAAAAGGCAAGCTTGCTGAAGATGAACAAAAGTTGCTTGCTGAGCTGAAAAACCTTGCCGAAAAGATCAGTGCTGCCAAATTGGTATTCGTTCGTAAAGTTGATGAGCACGGAAGCATGTTTGGCTCTGTGTCCGAAAATGATATCGTGCATGCTTTACACGAGCAGGGAATAACTTTACACAAGAGTGCCCTGGGAATGGACAAGCATTTCAAGGAACTGGGTGAGCACAGTGTAGCCGTCAGACTGCACAAGGAAGTTAGCTGCACCCTCAGCTTGGTGATTGATAAAGAACAAGAATAAACCATGGAGGTATCCATGTCCGATACTCTGTTCAAGATAAAACAGATTGTTAGTCTGGTATTGTTCATAGCTATCATCTCCCTCATGGGAATGATAACATCTCGTCCGATCATGATTCTTGCCTATGCCGGCTTCTTCATCGTAGTGATAGCCATTATGTACTACATGATGCTTAAACGCCAAAGGCATTTTGAACTTGTACAAAGTTCATCCAAGCTCACCAACAGGATTATTGGCGGTGTTCTGGTTGCCCTTGCTCTGGCTGCTCCATCATTAGTAGCTTTTAGAACAAGCGTGATTAAGCTTCCTGCTGAGTTAAGTTTTGGCGCGGCTTTCGGTATGGTTGCCGGAGTGTCTGTGCTTTTCTTAGCTTTAGTGTTTGGTGCCATATACTTCATCAACAAGGCTGGTAAGGACCTACCCAAAAGAATCATCGGCTACGTACTGTTCGTAATCGCTGCCATTATACCCGGCGTTCTGATGAGCCGTGTGGACAGCTCAACATCCGGTATTGGTTCTGTGTATTACGTTGCCATGGCTGTACTTATCCTTGCTTTTAATGGCTACGGATATCTCACACACCAAGATTAACTTATTGATTAAACAATACAAGCCTCTCTCTCGGAGCGTGTATCACACTCCGAGGGGGCGGATTTGTTTTTAGCATGTCAACAAACCTAATCTCCGGATTCACAACTGATTTGTTGTATCGTCTTGGTGGAGATAAATATCGCCGTTTCATCCATGTTTATCTTTGTTGGAAGCGTGTTGTGGGTGATCTACTATCCAGTCGTTCGCATCCCATTAAACTAGAAAACAATGTCCTCTACGTTGCTGTGCACAACAATACCTGGATGCAAGAACTTATCCTACTAAAGCAAGACATACTAGACAAGTATAAAACTCTATATCAGGAGGAGATTGCTGAGATAGTGTTCTTAATCAGCAGTCCAAAACGCTCATGTATAAAACGCAAATAGCCCCTTCTTTACTCTCTTGCGACTTTGGTCATTTGGCGGAGGAGATTCATAAGCTTGAATCTGCCGGAGCAGATATTCTGCACTTGGACGTTATGGATGGTCATTATGTTCCTAATCTTAGCTTTGGTTTTCCGCTTATATGTAGCATAAGAAAACTTAGCAAGTTACCTCTTGATGTACACCTCATGGTAACCAACCCCGAATTCTACGTCCAGCGTTTGCACGATATAGGCGTGGAGTGGATTAGCTTTCACCAAGACACTGTTTTTCACAGTCATCGCTTGGTCCGACAAATTAAAGAGCTTGGCATCAACGCCGGGCTTGCATTAAATCCTGCTACCCCAATCAATACCTTGGAAAGTATCCTACCGGAACTGGATTATGTTCTGGTTATGAGTGTCAACCCCGGTTATTCGGCACAGTCATTTATCCCCTCTGCTTTGGATAAACTTCATGCTTTATCAGATATCCGGAGGCAGAAACAGCTATCTTTTCATTTGGAGATTGATGGCGGAGTGTCATCAGCCAACGCCGAGGCAATCAGACAAGCCGGAGCGGATATGTTGGTTTCGGCATCTTATATTTTTAGTTCCCCGGATTACCGGGCTGCAATCTCTGCACTTAAGGGATAGCAGTTTACCTCGAATGAACTTATATTAAAGGATAAATTTATGTTTAACAGCCTCTCTGATCGGCTTGATAAAATCTTCCGCAACCTGAAAGGAAAAGGTTATCTGACGGAAGACAACATTAAGGCAAGTATGCGTGAAATCCGTATGGCATTGTTGGAAGCAGATGTGAACTTCAAGATCGTGAAGAACTTTATAACTGAAGTGGAAAAGCGTGCCATGGGTGCCGAGGTGCTGAAGTCCCTTACACCGGGACAGCAAGTAGTTAAGATTGTTCACGAACAGCTGATAAATCTTATGGATACCGAGGGTTTTGAGTTTAAAGTATATAATAATAAACTGACCAAAGTTATGATGGTCGGCTTGCAAGGTTCGGGTAAAACCACAGCTTGCGCCAAGCTCTCCGCTCTGTACCGCAAGAAAGGCATTAAACCGATGATGGTTGCCTGTGATGTGTACCGTCCCGCTGCTGTGGATCAGCTCAAGATACTTGGGAAGCAGATTGACGTACAGGTTATCAGTGAAGATACCAAGGATGTAATAAAGATAGCCGATGCTGCGCTTGCTGCGGCTCATAAAGAGTTCAGCAATCTCCTCATCTTCGATACCGCCGGAAGGTTGCACATCGATGAAGTGATGATGGATGAGGTGGCTCGTCTTAAAGCTCACGTAAAGCCGGATTATATTTTCTTTGTTGCCGATGCTATGACGGGTCAGGATGCCGTAACCGTTGCAGCCGAGTTTCACAACAAGCTTCAATTTGATGCGGTTATTCTCACCAAGTTAGATGGTGATGCCCGAGGTGGGGCAGCGTTATCCATCAAAGCCGTGACTGATGCACCGGTTGCTTTTGTGGGTATTGGTGAGAAAATAAGCGACTTGGAAGTGTTCCATGCCGAGCGCATGGCAAGCCGTATCCTGGGTATGGGTGATGTGCTTACCCTCATCGAGAAAGCCGAAGAAGCCATGGATATGGAAGCAGAAGAAAAGCTTGCCCGTAAGATGATGAAGAACCAGTTCACCTTCAACGACTTCCTCAAGCAGCTTCAAAGCATCAAGAAGATGGGTTCGCTTGAATCTATCATTCGTATGATTCCCGGCTTGGGCTCCAAGCTCCCGGCAGATATGAAGATTGATGACAATGCGATGAAGCACATTGAAGCGATTATCCAATCCATGACCGACAAAGAACGGGAACGTCCTGAGATTATTAACGGAAGCAGACGATTGCGTATATCCAAAGGATGTGGACGCTCCGTTATGGAAATAAACCGCCTCTTACGCCAGTTTGAGGACATGAAAAAGATGATGAAGAAGATGAGCACCCCACAAGGCATGAAGGACATGGAAGCCATGATGCGGGGTCGTCACTAACCCCCGATAACTGCTTTATACCTTTTAGTGCAGGCTTATGGCTTGCACTTTTTTTTATGCTTTAAGCTTGCTCTCTTACTTCAAATACGGATGAATTGCGCCTGAATTACGCATCGCATCCGTATTTCACGCGTATTACACCCGTATTTGGTACAAGAGCGGTGCTTGATAATAAGAACATGATAGAACCGGGGTGATGACTATTTGTTTGCTTGGGGATTAAGTGGCGGAGAGTCAGGGATTCGAACCCTGGGTACCCGTAAAGATACAACGGTTTTCGAGACCGTCCCGTTCAACCGCTCCGGCAACTCTCCGCGAATAACTATCTTTTGTCTTTAAAGAAAGAGCTTAACAGATGTGAACACTCTGCTTCCCGCACTTTCCTGATCACTTGTGGGTGATGATTGAAGCTTTTATCCTGTAAAACATTATATATGGAACCAACTGCACCCCCTTTGGGATCGGCAGCCCCATAGACAAGAGTGCCCAATCTGCTCCAAATAAGCATTCCGGCACACATCAAACATGGTTCGAGGGTCACGTACAAGCTGTAATCATGCAGGAACACCGTGCCTGAGGACAGTATTTTGTCAATAATCAATTTCTCAGCATGGGCTAAAGGATTGGCATACTGCTTGGTGCGATTGTGGTCCCGGAGAATGACTTCGCCATCTTTCACCAGCACAGCACCAACCGGGACCTCGTTTTCTTGCGCAGCAATAACAGCTTCTTCCATTGCTATTGCCATAAAATATTCGTGTGTCTTGGACATTTGGGGCATGATCAAGGTGTGTTGTAAATCATAACCTTGGCTTCCTGAACTTTGTTTTCCAGCCAAGTGTCGAACCAATTTTCGGGCAACATTTGCATGAAGTGAGCGCGTATTTGCTCCGGAGCTACTTTATCTTCCGTGAAACGAAGCTGTTTAACTACAGGTACCACTAAGACTCCTTGGAAATCAACAGCGGGATAATCCTGCTTATCTATATATGCCTTGGCAGCTTTGTAATACAATAACGATAAGGGAGCATTCTGCCAGAGTGTATTAATGTTCACCGATTTAAGCTGCTCCATGGGGGGCTGGGTGCTGGATAATAAACGAGTACTCGCCCACTGCTGCGCCCGTTGTCGGTTTATCTCTTGTTTGCGGATTACAGTAAGTTCCGAAACAATCTGTTCTTCAACTTCTGTTATAGGCTTAACAGTCTTGGTTTGACTATCGAGTATCTGCACGATAACCCAAGCAGATAGATAAGTTGAAAAAATAGGTTCAATAACATCACCTTTCTTGGCTTTGGCGATCTGATCGAGTAATGCTTTCTTGATATCCGGAGCAGCCACAGAAAGGCTATCCAATGGAAGATTATTCAATTGTGTGTATGGAAGCTCAAACTCCTCGGATGCAGCAGATAGGCCGATACTCTGAGCGAGCTTCCTAATATTCTTTACTTTTGTTTCGGGGGTGCTGGATGTCTTTTGCCCAGCCACGGTTTGAACATAGATGCTGATATAATCAGTTAGGGTTTTGGTACTTTGAAGTTTCTGGTATATAACCCAGCCGGACTCCGTGCGAATAGGTGAGAGGCACTCACCATCTTTTAAGAGAGCGAAATCATCTTGTAAATTGGTGGGAAGCTCCTGGGTTTTAACAAATCCATTATCCACTACTGAAAGTAAAGCTTTATTGCCTTTGTAATGCAGTACCAAGTTATTAGCACTTAATCCATTATTCACTTCTGTATAAATTGAGTCTGCAAGAACTTTGGATACCAGATGATCGTCTTTTTCTGGAACAACAGGCACCAGAACATGGCCAAGGCTGTGGTATGGCTTCAAGCTGTATTTATTGAGATTACTATTGTAATATGTGATAACCTCGTTTTCACTAATATGCACCTGCACCTCTTTGGGGTCAAATATATATAGCTCCATATCGGCATTGCTACTTAGGATTTTTGCAATCTGCTTGCTTTCGGCGGTGGATATAAGTTCATTCTCTATAAGTTTACTTTGCAGCTTCATGATAGGGATGAGATTCTCTTGATAATGCCTGCGTAGCGGAGCAAGGTTCTCCGGACGGTCGTTTAAGAGAGATTGAAGGTATAGGTTTTTATCAAAGGCACCATTCTTCTTGAATGCGGGAGATGCCAAGATATGGGATGGAATGGAAGTTGAGAGAGTATCGATAACTTCGCGAGGAGTGGCAGATATCTTGTACTTGTTGTAATAGTCTTTCAAAACCACAAAGCGGGTAATATTCTTCCATGTCTCTTTAAAAAGCAGTTCCTTTTCGTCTTTGTCAGGGCTTCGTCCGGTAGCGTAGCTGAAGTTGGCATAGTGACCACGATAGGCACTAATAAACTCATCTCTAGGGATGTAGGTACCATTTACTTTACCGGCACTATTGCCGGGATTAGTTGCACAGGATGTTAAAAGTAACACAATAACAAGAGTGGTGATGATAAGGAGCTTGTTCATGATTCTCCATTTATGCGGTTTTGGAGTTCAAACAGAAGTTGCCAAGCTTGCACGGGGCTAAGCTCGTTGAGCTCCAAATCCTTTATTTCGGTTATTATAGGGTCATGCTCACCTGCTTTGTCGGCGAGCACTTCAAAAATGTCTATTTGAGGCGTATCACGATTGAGCTTTTTACGGATGGAGGCAGAGAGACCTTGAGGGCTAATCTCGTGCTCTTCCAAGTTCTTTAATATCTCTTTGGCACGGCGTATGACTTTGTCCGGCACTCCAGCCAGCCTTGCCACCTGAATGCCGTAACTTTGGTCGGCACCACCTCGCTCTATCTTGCGGATGAAGATCATTTCATCATTCCAGAGCTTAACAGCAACATTGTAGTTTTTTATGTCGGGATATATGTTTTCCAGTTCAGTAAGCTCATGGTAATGCGTAGCGAAAAGAGTCAGGGCATGCTTATACTTCTGGATGTGCTCAATAATAGCCCAAGCTAAGCTTAATCCATCGAAAGTGGAAGTTCCTCTGCCAATTTCATCCAGGAGGATAAGTGAATTGGATGTGGCAGAATTGAGGATATTGGCAGTTTCTATCATCTCTACCAAAAAAGTGCTTTGCCCTTGGGCAAGATTGTCAGAAGCACCTACACGGGTAAAGACACGATCAAACAATGGTAAACTCATATGAGTTGCCGGTACATAAGAGCCCATCTGTGCCATAATCACCAGCAGACCGACCTGACGTAGGTAAGTTGATTTACCCGCCATGTTGGGTCCGGTTATAAGAGCAATACAGGTCTCGGGATAGTCCAGGCTGGTGTCGTTGGGGATAAACTCATCTGTATCAACAAGCTTTTCAATCACAGGGTGTCTTCCGCCAACAATCTCCAATTCCCTACTATCTGTGAAGCTAGGGCAGCTGTACCTGTTTTGCCAAGCCAGAAACGCAAGGTTGGCATATACATCTATCTCCGAGATAATATCACTAAGCTGCTGTAAACGTGGAAGGGATTCAGCAAGAGAAATACGTAGTTCCTTGAAAAGCTCATACTCAAGGTTCTTAATCTTCTCTTCAGAAGAAAGCACCTTGGCTTCAAACTCTTTCAATCTGGGAGAGATATAGCGTTCAGCATTGGCAAGGGTTTGCTTGGCTATGTAATAATCCGGCACCTTGCTCTTGTGTAATGCCGTAACCTCTATGTAATATCCAAATACACGGTTATACCCAACCTTCAGGCTTGAGATTCCGGTCTTTTGTTTTTCGTCCTCTTCCAATCTTGCTATCCAGCTTTTTCCATCGTGGACAAGCTCTAAAAGCTCATCCAGATCTGCTGTATAGCCCTTGGCGAAAATACCACCTTCGGTGATTGTTATGGGTGGGTTCTCCCTAATTGCTTTATCGATGGTTTCCACAAGGTCAGCATAATTGTCCAGCTTGGCAGCCCAGTCTGCAAACAATGGGCTTTCAAAGGCATTAAGCTTGTTCTGAAGGTTCTTGGCAGATAGCAGATAGGACTTTAGTGCAAGCAACTCGCGAGGGTTTATCCGCAGAGAACCTAAGCGAGAAGTAATGCGTGCAATGTCGCCAATCTCTTTAAGGTTTGCTCTAAGTTCCTTAAGATAAGCACTTCTGTTCAGGAAAGCACCAAGCATGGTCTGGCGGTGATTAATGGAAGCAATATCCATTAAAGGATGTAGTAGCCACTGTTGAAGAAGCCTTGAACCCATGGGAGTCATACACTGATCCAGCACGGAGATTAGGCTTCCATGCCTGCTACCATAACGTATAGAACGAGTAAGCTCCAGGTTTCTCCGGCTTATCTCATCCAGTTGCATGTAGTTCGACAGGGAATAGTAACGCAGAGATGAGATATGTTTTAAGGGTGCGTTATACAAGCCTTGCACATATGCCAGGGCAGCCCCTGCTGCGGTTGCCCCAATGTTTTTGTTATGAGCACCATAAGCTTCCAAAGAGCTTACCCCAAAGTGCTTCTTAAGAATCAAGGTAGCTTCGGAAACTTGGAACTGCCATGTCTCAAAGATGCTTATCGCGGGGTTATACTCTAGTGACAAGCTTTTGATATACTGTTCAGCTGCGGGACTATCCACCACTATCTCCGCAGGCTGCAAGCGCAGCAGTTCGTTAGCAAGCTGCTGTGAGCTAAGTTCTGTGAAGATGAACTCCCCGGTACTGAGATCTAAGTGTGCCAAGCCTATCTTGTGAGAAGTGTCCTGATAATATACGGCTGCTAAAAAAACATTCGCATTCCCTTCAAGCAGGGAATTATCAAGCACAGCTCCCGGAGTAATAATCTCTGTCACTTCACGTCTCACCAGTCCAACAGCTTTCTTGGGATCTTCTGTCTGTTCGCAGATAGCAACTTTCAACCCGGCTTTGATTAGCTTATCCAAGTAGTTATTCAAAGCATGGTAAGGGAAGCCTGCAAGCGGAATGGGATTGTCGTCATGCTTGTTTCTTGTAGTTAAGGTAATGTTGAGTATCCGGGCAGTTGTAACCGCATCATCGAAGAATGTTTCATAAAAGTCACCCATTCTGAAAAGCACAAGCTTATCTGGATGCTTCTCCTTGACGTCATAGAACTGACGTAGCATAGGGGTGAGTTTGGCTTCTTCTTTGGCTTGTTTCATCACAAGTTAGTATTGTGTAACAAAGCAGTTAATCTCCTTGCTAACCAGCAGGGTCTTTGCTGCATCTGCTTTGGCTTTTTCTTCGTAAACCCCGCTTACCACAACCCATGATTTCTTGCCATTGGATACTTCTTCATAATATGCAGCAGGAAGGTTTAATAAGCGAATATTCACTACTAGCTTGTTTGCATTTGCTTCCTGAGAAAAACGCCCTGCTTGAATCCAATATCCTGTTGATGGTTTTGCTTTCAGTTTCACCGAGTCAATCTGGTTGGCAGGAGGAGTGGGGGTATTGGGGCTTACTTGCTGTGGTGGTATTGCTGGAGTAGGTGTTGGCTGAGCTTCTGTTTCTGTAGCTATCTCAAGCAAGGGGTATGGGTAGAGGAAGCTGATATCGATATTCTTGTTCTTACTTCGCAGCTCAAACAACTTATCTTCGATAAGGTAGGCTACCTGAGAAAACTTGTTCATCTCATACCCACGTTGGTAGAAGCCAAGTGCATCGATAAACTTATCTGACATCTGGTGAGCATACCCCAAACGGTACAACAAATACTGTTCATCCACATCGGCAAGCTTCATGTTCAATAGTTTGTTGAGCACTGTTATCGCAGAATATGATTTCTTTTGCACCAGATAACACTCGGCTATGATATAAGTGCTTGCTTCTATGAACTCACCTTTTGGATCCTGCCTTTGATAATTCTCAGCATTATTGATTGCTCCATCATAATCATCTTGCCACCATGCGCATAATGCCAACCAATAGAAGCGTTCCATTAACTTGGTGGTGTTAATCTTACGAAGAGATGTCTTGGCTGCTTCGATGTTCCGTTCCAGAATATGGAGCTTCGCTGTTTCCAACAAGCTGTGTTGAGCATATTCGCTAGTAGGGTACTTGCTTATCACCAGGTCATGGCCTGCAAGGGCATCGGCACTTTGTAGCTTCAACATGGCATTATAATAGCCAACACATGCCCGTTCATCATCATTTGATGGCTTCAAACTCAATAGGGCATCTTGAAACTCGTCCAATCTCCCTTTCTCATAGAGCTGAATGGCATCGCTAAATTCTTTTCTTACCCCGGCATGTGCACCAACCGCCAGTAGCAAGATGGCAACAACTATTAATATAAATCTGGTCTCTCCGCGGAGGCTGGGCATCAGTTACTCATTGAGTTCAAAAGGTCATTATTAGTCTCAGTTGTCTGCATCTTCTTTCTCAGCGTTTCTATGCCTTGTACGGGGCTGATAGTTTTTAGATACTTACGAAGTACATACATCCGGTTCATCTCGTTTTTGGTTAACAGCAGTTCTTCACGACGGGTACCACTCTTAACCAAGTCTATTGCAGGATACAGTCTGGAGTCGCTTATAGAGCGATCTAACACAAGCTCCATGTTACCTGTGCCTTTGAACTCCTCAAAGATAACCTGGTCCATCTTGCTTCCGGTATCAATCAGGGCGGTTGCGATGATGGTGAGGCTTCCCGCTTCCTCAGTATTACGGGCAGAACCGAAGAACTTCTTGGGGCGTATAAGGCCGTTGGCATCAATACCACCGCTAAGCACCTTACCGCTGGAGGGGGTTACATTGTTATATGCACGGGCAAGACGCGTGATACTATCCAGAACAATTACTACGTCCTGTCCCAGTTCCACCATGCGCTTTGCTTTTTCCAACACCATTTCTGCCACTGCAGAATGGTTCTTGGGAGATTCATCGAAGGTGGAGCTAATCACTTCTCTATTTCCGGGCTTAAGTATCTTCTTCATTTCGGTAACTTCTTCGGGGCGTTCATCAACCAATAGTACAATAAGGTACACTTCCGGATGGTTACTCAAAACGGCATTAGCGGTGTCCTGCAACAATGTTGTTTTACCGGTTCGGGGTGCAGCCACTATCAACCCGCGCTGACCTTTACCGATGGGGGTGAAGAGGTTGATGATTCTGGTGCTGAAGTTCATGGGGTCAAACTCCAGATTAAGCCTTTCGGTAGGATAATATGGGGTCAGTTCATCGAAGGTGCGCAGGTCTTGCATACAGGTGGGAGCCATGTAGTTAACCGATTCCACTCTCAGTAGGGCATAGTATTTCTCGCCTTCTTTGGGAGAGCGCACGGGACCACTTATCATGTGTCCGGTTTTGAGGCCAAATCTACGGATTTGGGTTAGAGAAACATACACATCGTCTCTACCTGGGTTATAGTTGTTCTGGGGAAACCGTAAAAAGCCGAAGCCATCATCCATTATCTCCAGACAGCCGGTAACAAAGGCAAGCCCTTCCTGGGCAGCCTGAAACTCCAGCATTTTGAAGATTAGTTCATTACCTTTATATTGAGTGTATCCGGGGATACCTATCTTTTTCGCTAAGCGAGTAAGTTGAACTTGGTTTAAGCTAAACAGATCTTCTTCTATTAGCATTGTTTATCTCCTTTTGGTTTATATCCTGTAATTATTAATCTACTTGCACTGGCACAGCCAATATCGGCGATACGGCTAAGCATATTGTTCCCTTCTTCGATAAGTGCATCACTATTTGGCATGCTTTCCAAGCGTTTAAGTGTGTCCTTGCAGTTGCGAATAAGGGATTCACAGTTTTTTGCGGGGTTATCTACGGGTACATAGAAATCTGTAATTTTTACATTCTCAAGCTTAAGCTTAGTGCTGATATCAATCAGTTCCTGTTTCTTATATGTGCTGCGGTGATACACCCCGGAGAGGCGGTCAACACCTGCAAGCCAATGGTGCATCAATATGTGTGTTTCTTGTGCAGGGCTTTGCTCACCATCACAATACATTTCGGCAACAAGTAACATGGCACCCGGTTTAAGTACTCTGTAAAGTTCGTTTAGTACTACAGCCATGTTTTCCAAGTGGTGTAAGGAGTTTGAGATGCTCACTAAGTCAAAAAAGCTATCGGGATAGTGAATATCTTCAAGATTCATGCGGTAAATTTCAACATCGTTTTCGGGGAATAACTTCTGCGCATAATCTACACTTCGCTCAGAGGAATCAATACCTATAATCTGGGTGTAAGATTTCAAGCTCTGTTTCAGTGTGTGGATGAATTCACCTCTACCGGTGGCTGCATCTAATACCAATCCGCCATCTACCTGCGAAAGGATCTTGATGATTTCTTTCATGAGATTCTCCTCGCTTGTCTTTATCTAAGCTGCCATACCGCAAGGCAGGCTAAATCCTATAAACGCCAAACAGCATTTCCAAAACCAGGGATTTTTATGGGATTATAGCAGAAGCTGATGAACCGAAACACTCCGTTTCGCTAACATATACGCTTTTTGCTCTCTTTTATGTCTCAGGCTATCTAATTATCTTGGGTACTGCTTAACTACCTGATCTATCCTTTTACACTTCCTGTTTTTCGTCAAGCAATATCTTTCTGTCTCCCTACGGGCTCAAGAGTGGCTAGACGTTAGAAGTAAAAAGTTAGACGAAGCGTGGCTTATTGATACGTGAGTGCTCACGAACGTTTAACCATTATCATATAACTTCCCCTTCCTCTCTTGCATTGAATACGCGTGCAATACGCCTGAAATACGGATGCGACGCGTATTTCAGGCGCAATGCAGGCGTAATTGGAGCAAGAGAGATGATGACGACATTAAGCGAGATTAGAGTTTGATACTTCCGCTATTATTGATGATGGACCGGTATTGCTTGCGGATTTTTTCCAGAAAACTTGGTTCGCGATATTCCTCTAATGTTTTAAGAGCTATCTTTCTGCCGTAATCATAAAATGCGTTTGCACGATGGAAGGCAAAAGGTCTACCGCCCGGCATTGCAGCTTGAATTACAATATCCGGCTCGTAATGAGTGATGTCCTTAACTGCCATAAAAGCTTGATTCTGAAACACAGTACGTAGCACAACCTCGGTTCGGAAACTAAACCTGGGGCGTTCTTTTGAGACCGGATGAAACTCCACCATCCGCGCTTCCAATTCTACTTCCGGCAGCACATTAACGGCAATCAGCAGGTCGTTCTTGAACAAATGAGCATAGCTAAGGGGAAGGGGATGGGCTGTCCCTCCATCCACCAACAGGTAATCATGAAAGCTGAAAGGAGAAAAGATTAGGGGAAGTGAAGATGATGCGCGCATGGCATCGGCGAAAAAGCCTTTGTTGAACAAAATGCTGCGTTTACTGTTGAGATCGTAACTACAGGCTATAAAGGGTATCTTGGAATCCTCAATCCTACTACTGTAAGTCCACTCATGAAAAAGCTTAAGTACCATTCTACCATCGAAGATACCCCTGAGGAATCTATCTAGATGCAGGGGAGAAAGTGCCTTGGCATTGCTGTGGCGATTGGCAATTTGCAGTATCTGAGCAGAGTTTAAGCCCATAGCATAAAGTCCGCCGACGATTGCTCCCATGCTTGTTCCCAACACAGCTTTAATATCGTACTCATTCTCCAGCACGCTTAATACGCCGATATGTGCCAGCCCGAGGGCAGAACCACCCCCTAAAACCAAGGTGGCTGTTTTCTTTTCGCTCATCCTAACTCCAGATGATTATACTACTTTGGCTCATTAACGATAGCCCCGTATAACCGTCAAGTTAAACATGGCTTATCTAAGCTTGAGCTATTTATTAGCTTTACAAATATGCCCTCCCTGAGAGGATGTCCCAAAATCAAACAAAAGGAACCACTTAGTGCTAAAATTCACTGATATCACCCTACCGGAACCGCTGCAGCGTGCAGCCGTTAAACTAAACTATATAAATCCCACGGAAGTGCAGGAATTAACCATTCCCTGGCTATTGGAAAACGACCGTGACTTAATAACCTTGGCCCAAACCGGAACCGGAAAAACTGCAGCCTTTGGTTTTCCCGTGTTAAGCCTGACAGACATAGAAAAACTTAGTGTGCAAACCCTGATTCTGTGCCCCACAAGGGAGTTATGCATTCAGATTGCTGAAGACCTGGCATCTTATGCCCAGTTCATGCCCAGGATAAAGTGTACAGCCGTGTATGGTGGTGCGCCAATATTCAGGCAGAAAGAAGCACTGAAAGCGGGCGTACACATTGTGGTGGGCACTCCCGGCAGAGTATTCGATATGATACGTCAAGAAGCGCTGAAGATAGAAAACATAGGCATGCTTATCCTTGATGAAGCGGATGAAATGCTGAACATGGGGTTCAAAGAAGACCTCTTCAGCATCATGAGCCACACTCCCGCCACCAAACAGACATTGCTGTTTTCGGCAACCATGCCTCCTGAAGTTGAGAAACTTGCCAAGAGTTTCATGAAAAACCCTCACCGGATAATTGCTGGTAACCAAAACCAGGGAGCCGACAACATAAGCCATTTCTATTATAAAGTTCAAGCCAAGGATAAGTACCTCGCACTAAAGAGAGTAGCGGATATGAGTCCGAAGATATATGGGATTATCTTTTGCCGAACCAGAAACGAGACACAGGAAATTGCGGACAAACTGCAGCATGATGGCTACAATGCCGATGCTTTGCACGGAGATTTGTCTCAAGGGCAGAGAGAACTGGTGATGAGTCGCTTCCGGACAAAGTTTGTGCGCCTGTTGGTTGCTACCGATGTGGCTGCCAGAGGATTGGATGTTGATGATCTAACCCATATCATAAATTATCATGCACCTACAGATCCGGATGTTTATATCCATCGTTCGGGTCGCACGGGCAGAGCAGGTAAAAGCGGAATATCGATAACCATCATTCATGGTAAAGAACTAAGTGCATTGAAAGCAATCGAGAAACGTCTGGGTAGAGAAATAGTATTCAGCAAAATACCGGGTGGACGTGAGATTTGTGAGAAACAGCTGTTTAACTTCATAGATACAGTCGAAAGAGTGGAAGTTGACAGTGAAAAGATAGATACCTTCTTACCCGCTGTGTATAAAAAACTTGGTTGGATGACCAGAGAAGAGCTGATTCAACGCTTTGTGTCGGTGGAGTTCAATAGATTCTTGAATTATTATAAGGATATAAAAGAACTGGATACCACAGAAGAAAAGGTAGTTCGAGAACCAAGAAGTGATCGCAGACCCAGAGGAGAAGAAAACAGATTCAACAGGGATAAGAACATGGATGAAGCTAAGATGCATTTCACATTTAGCACCTTCCGATTGAATCTGGGTAAGAAACAGGGTTTGGATAAGCGTGAACTTATGCGCTTTATAAACCGTTTAAATGTAACCCGAGCCATCGAGATTGGGCAGATAAACATCTATGATTCTCATAGCACAATTGACCTTGATTCCAGCTATGAAGGCAAGATGCTAAAAGCTTTAAATAGCAATAAATATAGGGGAGTCCAGGTTGAAGCATCGGTTTCCAGTGCGGTAAAGAAGAACCCTCGATCTCAGCCTAAAACTGAGAGAAAATACCGTAAGTAACAGTTTCCTCTTGACAAAAAAGCAGGTGTAAGAGTCTTTGAACAAACAAGGGCGAGATAGCTCAGCCGGTAGAGCAGAGGCCTGAAAAGCCTTGTGTCCCCAGTTCGATTCTGGGTCTCGCCACCATGCTATTATAGGGCATTCCGAAAGGGATGCCCTTTAATTATCTATGTAGAAAACACTCCACAATCAGCAGCTAAAAAAGTACCACAGAAATAAAATCCTCTTTACAAACAAGCCTGTTTGAATATATTGTGCTTAATGGTGAGTTGCATCAACGTAGTTCACTAACAGCTGATAAGTTATATAAGGGATTCAAAATGGCAAAGATATTGGTTATTGAGGACGATAGTAGCTTTCGCAATGTACTTGTGCAGATGCTGGCAAAAGCCGGATATGAGGTGCGTCAAGCCGGTGATGGAAATCAGGCAGTAGAAGTATGCACGGACTTTAATCCGGACTTAGTGCTTACCGATATTATCATGCCTGATAAAGAAGGCTTGGAGACAATTCAAGACCTCTTGGCTATAAATCCAAATTTAAAGATTATCGCCATGAGCGGTGGAGGGAAATTTGGACCGGATAGTTACCTTCCCTTGGCTCAAAAACTTGGGGCAAAGGCGAGCTTGCAAAAACCCTTTATGCGTGAAGAGCTGATATCCACCATAGAGGAAGTCCTACACTCTTAGGATTTATTTAAGACATCCTGATACAAGTTCAATATCTGCTTGGAGAGTTGAACCCTGTCATATCGATTGATGCAGATATTGCGGATTGTGTCTCTGTTGAAGCTGTGAATATTCTCTCTCATATATAGCATTGATCTGAATAACTGACTTGGTGATGATGGGGGAGTAAGAACCCCGGTATTACTATCCACAATATCCTGAGGTCCTCCGCATGCTGTGGCGATTAGGGGGCATCCGCAAGCCATAGCTTCAATGAGAACCATGCTGAAACTTTCCAGTCGGCTTGGCATAATAAAGCAATCACAATTACGGTATTCGTTCAGAGCACTATCTCTATTGATAGAACCAAGAAGAACAATCTCTTTTTGCAGGTTATTCTTGTGAATATGGCTTCTTATCCTGCTAGCAAGATATCCTGAGCCACCCCATCTAAGCTGAAAGTTCAGTCCGGATTGTTTCAAAAGTGTAGCTGCTTCAAGAAGATCAAGAGCACCCTTAGCTTCTGTTAAAGAGCTTAAGGCAAAGAAAGTAAACGGTCTTGTATCATGAGAGTCACATCCTTCCGGGCAGTAATAATCGGTATCTACCATATTTGGGATGATTATGGGTTTAACCCCCGTTTTATCTTCTATCTCGGCTGATTGGTAACTACTGACAGCTATCACTTCAGCAGCATTTCGCAGAGGTTCTGAAACCAGGGGAGAAACCTTCCCCGCTCTTTCATGTTCAGGCAGGGGGAAAGGACCGCTATGCTCGGTGATAAGGTAGGGAATATGGTATTTGCGGCTTAGTAATAATGCCAGATATCCAGCCGGAAAACTCACATGAGCGTGTATGATATCTGGTGGGGACGGTAATATGATCTTATCTGCCAAAGAGCTGATGTTACCCTTATTGATGTAACTGGTCCAAGTGAGATGAGGGATAATAAGCTCTTTAACATCTTTCGGAAAGTCGCAAACCGGGAGCCGGGAAAAAAAGTATTGCATTACTGCAGACAAACTCTCCACAGGTTTGCGAATTCTTAGTTGTAAGGCATTTTGACCCCAATTTAGTAAGTTAACTTCAAGGGAATCTGCTTTTGCCAAGTACGTTGCCTGTTCCACAATGAATCTGCCGGCATGAGGCATAGCCTGATGGGGATACCAAGAGGGAATGATGAGTACTCTCATTACGGTGAGGTATCCAGAAACTGAGCAAGCTTGCCGGTAAGTTCTTTACGTTCAAATTGAGAAATATACTCATAATCCGGCATTGGGTTGAGTGATCCACTCTTCCAATCTATATAGAGCAGGAGTATTGCATTCTTAACTGCATCATCATTGGAAGAATCTGCAATAATCGCTGTACCACAAGGTGCAAGAATTTGAGCACCGGCACTTTGAGGGGGGATGATAGCTAAAATAGTTCTACCACTTCGCATGTATTCGAATAGCTTGGAATGGCTATCCATATCAGCACCTTTTCCAGGAGGAGAAAGCAGTAGCAATGCATCTGCTCTGCATATTTTGCTTATGCTGTCTTTGTGGCTAAGATAGGAGTGTATATGAACGCAACTGCGAATCACCTTGTGCCCGGAGTATTCTCCCAGAATAAAGGCTGCATTGTTTTTACCATAGAAATCGAAACGGATTTCGTTAATATTTATTGCAGCTTCGTTATTCAACGCTACAAGTGCTTTCCACACAATATCAGGCTGGAAACGACCATAAAGGGAACCCGTGAAAACAATGTGGAGAATACTACTCGGAGTATGAACCGGGCTATTGAGAAAGTCCTCCTCATCATAACCATTTGTTATGCTCATCACCTTATCCTTAGAAAGCATGGGATAATGCAGTAAAAGCGTCTCTCGCATTTTGTTGTTAACGACTATTACTTTAGCAGCCTGCTGAAGGATGCACTTCTCCAGTTTGTTTTCGTATTCTTTTATCCAATTGGGAGGAGGATTGTCTGCTTTTCCTACCCCTAAGGACCACATATCACGAAAATCTACGCTGAAATCAATACCATACTTCTTTTTAACGTATAGCCCCAGTAACAGGGCGGAATATGGAGGTGCGGTGATAAGCAGCATATCAATCTTGTGCTGTTGCAATACCTTTTTGATGGTATGCTTGGCAAATGGCAGCCATAAAACGTCTGCATCTGGCACCATCAAATACCTATTTATGAAGTTTACAACTAAGTTGAGTTTCAAGCCCCATAGCAGCTTGTACAGCCATCTAATATCCGGTGAGAAACTGGAATAAATAAGCTGCCCCGACGGAATATCTCTTTTCAGGCTTGTGTCCTTGGGTTGATTCAAGAAACGGGCATCAGCCACCAGCATGATAGGTTCCCAGCCTGATGCAGGAAGCAATTTGGCAAACTTCAGGCTGCGCTGTACACCTGAACCGCCCACAGGGGGGTAGAGGTGGGAGATATAGAGCAGCTTCTTCATTTCAATACCTTTGTCCTGGCATCTGTGATGAAGCTTTGAACAAGCTCTATATCGCAGTTCAATATAACTCCAAAGATCCTTCCGGCAAAGAAATATACACCCATGAACAACACCCCACCAAACAACATATTCAGTATATCGAGAGAGAACAACCTGCTGACAGGGTAACAGACAGAGATAGCAATAACGGTTATCCATGCATTACGGATTAACTTATCCAAGGGGAAATATAACCTGAGACGTATATGCAGAGTGCTTTTCATCATCAACAAATAGATAATCACAGACAACCACGTTACCAACACCGTGGCATAAGCTGCTCCTTTCATGCCAAATGCCTGGATAAAGAAATAGTTCATCACAGCATTCATGCTTAACATGAAGATAGCATTAATGAGAATGGCTTTTGTTTTCCCAAAAGCTTGGAATATAATACCATATGTTGCTACACGCAAAGGCAGGATCAGCAGATATATTTTAAAATAGAGGCTTGCTTCAGAGTATTGGCTGCCATACAGGAATACTATTATTGGCTCGGCAAACAGAAAGAACAGGGCAGTCATGGGGAAAACTATTAGTGCATTTTTGCGCACAGCACCTCGATATAACTCACTCATAGTTTTTGTATCCCCACTACTTAACTGAGGAAGTAGTATGGAGTTAACCGAGTTGGCAAGGATGCCGATGAAAGGAAGCTCCATTGCTCCAATGGAGAATATGGCAAACTGCTCCGGACTGAAGAAACCTGATATCATAAACTTATCTATCTGTATTCCCAAGATACCAATTATGGATGATAACCCCAAAGGAAGTGAGTATGACAATTGGTCACGAAAACCTCTGAATTGTTCCCGTGAGATATGCTGGTGGTAGGGTCTCAGGCTAATAGTGGCATACAACCATTGCATGAAAGCAGAGCTTATCACAGCCCATACTATCAAATGGACGTTCCTTGTGAGGACTGCAGTCCCCAAGATAAGAATAGAATCAACTGAGATGGCAAAGAGAGTGAACTTAGCAGCGGCTACAGGTTGTTTCAATCCCAGCATGATTGTGCTGTAAAGTTGTGTAATGAATATGAATATTGGGTAGAGCCCAAAAACTAAAAGCAAGGAAGCCAAAGCTGGATTATGGAACTTATCAGCTATAAACCCCCTACTAAGAATGAGAACCAAAGCGAATAGTACCGCGAGGAGAGAAACAACATTCATTGTACGGGAGATGAGTCTCTTTTGTTCATGGGCAGTAAGACTCTTTGGGAGGAAATAGAGCAAGCTTTGGGGTATTCCAAGCAATAGGAGTGTGGAAAAAGTTGTGTAGATTAAGAACAATTGTCGGTAACTACCAAGGTCTGCAGGGCTGATCAACCTAGCTAAGGCAATCCCTACTATGCTTTTTATAAAGAAGCGGAAGAATTCTGTTCCAGAAAGCATCCCGGCTTGCTTGGATAGCTCACTCACAGTTTACTCAACTCCTCAAAAGTAACCGGGAAGCTATAGCTTTCCCCGCTATCCTCATTTGTGAGGCGTACCGTGTATGCGCCGGGAGTAATAACTTCATGGATTGCTTTCGAGGGGTCTTTTCCAAGAATCCCATCCCAAAAGTCTTTGTTCTTACCTTCCAAGTAGTATCTATAACGACTATAAACCATGCTGCCATTCCATATCTCCCAACGCCAGCGTCCCTCACTGGGAACCTCCAGTTCGATTCTATACTCCAACATCGATCTCATAGCGGTAAAATTTGCCTTGATCTCATTGATGTCTGGTTTTGAAACTGGGTTCAAAGCATCATCGAGGTATATCTCCACTTCAGGTTGCTCTTGAGTCTCCAGCTTAGCTTCCGAGAGCACAATACGATCATTAACAGCAATACTCGGCTCACTTACAGGGGTTTTGAAGCTTAAATTGGTTAGTTGTTGCCAAGCATTGCCAACTCTCAAGCCGGCATAACTGAACATAGCAACTCCACCAAAACCCAGTTCCCGGGCGAGTTCTATTCTTTTGGCAATGTCTGACACATTATACGGGGCAGATCCATTCAAAGATAGTGCTTTCCCTCCTTCGTCCCAAGCCCTGATGCCTAAAACGATGGATGTATCTTTTCCCAGGAGTTTCATTTGCTCCAATTGCTTGGCGTAAACACTGAATTTGGTGTTGTAAGCCATGGGATAAACTCGGTCTATAACACCTTCTTTAAGCCAATTGGTCCAATCCTGAGCATAAGCAACATTGGCTTCAGCGATATCCGAAAATACAGCCGCACTTAGCATCATCTCAGGATTAATCTCTTTAACTCTCCAGTTAAGCCTCTTAACAAAGGTGCTTACCTGCATTATCCGCCATTCATTGAAAGTTATCTCACCATTTACAGAGCAGTATTCATTAAAACGTTTTACAGATACAGGATTGTACCCTAAGCGAATATCCGGATATCGGATATAGTCCAGATGCAACCCGTCAAGATCAGGATAGCCCGCCACCAAGTTACTAAACACCGATATTAGATAATCCTGCACTTCAGGGACACCAGGATCGATAAAGTAGCCGAATTGACTGTTGCCATTCAAGCTGTTGCCATTTGAGTCGCATGTAAGCCAATCACGATGATTGTTATAGATGTAGTTCTTGGCAAGTAGCTTGGAATCAAGCGGTGTGGCATTGAAGACAATTACCCAAGCTTGGACTTTGAGCCCGCAACTATGTGCTTCATCAAGAATATACCGCAGGGGATCAAATCCATCATTAGCCAAAATGTAGCTACGTGGTTCCGGGTTTGGGTATACTTCAGAAGCTAATGCAGTATTATACAAAGCATCGCTACGGTAACGAACCTCCACTAACAATTCAGTTTGATTGTTCTGTAAGGCCGTCTCTATCATGGTATCTATCACATCTTGATTGGCGATATCCCATGGCAGAACCCACATGGCACGTACTTCACAAGCAAGTGTTATACAAGTACTAAGCAATAATAGCATTAGTATATACTTCAACTCTGTTCCTCTATAGTTTCTATAACGCTTTCAATTATGCCATCTACCATACTTAACTTGAGCTTGTCATTTGGCGATAAGCTCTTCACCGTGCTAACTAATTTACCATCTTTGAAAGCCATCACCCAGCCTTTATTCTGGATGCTTCGTGGACTTAGCTGGTGCAGCATTTCTTCAGCATGCTGCATCCGAGTTGCGTAGCCATCCAATTTTGCGAAAGTTGTATCCTGCATTTCCCTTATACACTGTGTTAGTTTGTTATTATCCCGATTAAGTTTAAGCTCTATGACGCTTTCCAGACGGCGTAAGCTACGCTGAGCAGTCAGTTCCAGCTTCTGCCTTTTATTCTGCATTTGCGTTAGCGAATTATTGAGAGCCATGCATGCAAGATCGAATCTCTGTTGATAACTTTGCCACAGTCTTTCAGGATGATACTTAGTAAGCCTGAGTTGTATTTCAGCCAATCCTTGTTTGTGAGAGCTGAGTTCTTTTTGTTTGGCTAGTTCCATCCTGCGTGCAAGAGAACCGAGTAAACTTAGCAAATCTTTCTTATCTGGAACGGCAAGTTCTGCAGCCGCAGATGGTGTTGGTGCACGGAGATCAGCTACAAAGTCACAAAGGCTGAAATCTATCTCATGTCCCACGGCGGAGATAACCGGTATCTTACTGGCAAAAACAGTGCGCGCCAAAGCCTCATCATTGAAACAGAATAAGTCTTCTTGCGAGCCACCACCACGAGTGAGGATAATCAAATCCACTTCTCCAACATCGTTGAAATACCGTAAGCCTTTAATCAACTGAGCGGGGGCTTCCGATCCCTGAACCAGAGCCGGATAAATCTGCAACTCTACCGGATATCGTCTGAGAATTATATTTTGGATGTCTTGCAGAGCAGCACCGGTGGGGGAGGTGACTATCCCAATCTTGCGGGGATAACGTGGAAGGGGTTTTTTATGGATGGCATCGAATAAGCCTTCCTTATGCAGTTTTTGCTTCAGTTCTTCAAACTTCTTCTGCATAGCTCCCAGACCTGCTTGACTCATACTTTGAACATTCAGGTTATATGTTCCGCCTTTCTCAAAAACAGTTATTTTGCCAAAGCATACAACCTGCATGCCTTCAACAGGTTTAAAATCCAGACGGTAATTGCTATTCTTGAAGAAGGTACAACGCAAGGTTGCATTTTCATCCTTAAGGTTAAAATACATATGCCCGGAGCTGTGGTGAGTGAAGTTCGAAACCTCCCCACACACATAAAGGGGTTCAATGGAACTCTCTATCACCTGTCTAAGGTGACGGCTGACTTCGAACACACTGAAAACGATTATATTATCCATATCTGAACCACTCTATGATATGTGCATAACTTGTCAATAAATCTGAATCCATGCAGGTAGATGTCCCAAACAAACTCACAATGTTTCAGTATGGCTCTTTCATTTGCTTAGCACCTAACAGTGCTTTATACTTTGTATTAGTTAATAACAAATAAGGTGAGGAAATCATGGCTCTCAAAGAACAGTTAATAGGCTCTCTAAAAAAAGCAATGCAAGGAGAAATGGATAGCGTAACCCTGTATGCCGGTGCGGCTGCCCATACTCAAGACCAGGAAGTGAAAGAGTTCTTTAACTCCCGCAAGGAAGAGGAAAGGCTTCATTATAACTATCTGCTGCAATATTATCAAGAAATCTCCAATGATCTGCAACCCAGTGACCTGAGTGATAGAATAACCCTACCTGCTGATGCACATCCTATGATCAGTGATTCCTTCATTAAACGCATTGGTGAAGATCAAGTACTATATTCTGCTATTTCCACAGCTTTGCTATTGGAAAAGGATGCCATCGAGCATTATAGGAAGAGCATGATCGAAGCAGATAACCTAACTTTAAAGGCTTTTTACGAATTGATGATACGCTGGGAAAGTAAACACTACGATGATTTGTTGGTTGTTCAGAAAGATGCTGAACAGTACTACTGGCAGATAAATCAGTTCGAACCTTTTTAGACCCTAATTGTAGAATTGGCTTAAAACGCTCAGGCTGTTTAGCTTGAGCGTTTGCTTATGATGCGCATGCCAATATCTTTCTAATAGCTGGTTTATCTCTGATACTTCCTTTCTCCCCACTTTGAAGGAATGAAGGTGGTTGCCTATCTCCGGCAACAATCTCAATATCTCCGAGCTTGCTGGAGAGAGATATTGCATTTGTTCAGCATTGTTGATCTCACTCTCACAACTCCTGCATAAAAAGCCACAGTGTTGAGTTTCTATCACTCGAAAACTCTCTATACTCCCATTACATACACAGCATGCATCCAAGGGTGAACCTATTCCGCTAACTTTTAACAACCTAAAAAACAAGCGCCAGTATATCAATATTGCGTTTTCGGCAACTCCATGCAGATATGACAAATAACGCTCTGCAAGCTGATACAGTAGCGTAAAATCCTCGTTTGGCACTATCATTTTACTTATCAGTTCCAGACCACTCTCGGCAGCAACCCAGGTGGCTGAGGAAGGATAAACAGAGTTATCCTCCATTAAATCAAAGTCATATAAAAGCCATAAACCTGCTTCCTTGGGTTCAACCACACCAATCTCATACATACCCATATTTAGTAATTGTCTGTGCTCGGTGTTTTTCCTGAACCCTTTGGCTATAATCCCTATCAACCCATGTTCTTTGCTGAGGAAGCGGATAATCAGACTACTCTCGCTATATGCACTTTGTTTCAATACGAAGCCATGCAGTTTAACTTTTTTCATCGCTTATCAATGCTCTAACTTCTCTAATATCCATGGGTGTGGCATACACCGTGTGTTGGTTGGTGTAGATAACATATCCGGGAGCTGCCTTGCGTGGCTTACGCACAAAGCGTATCTGTGTATAATCAACCGGCACATTAAGCGAGTGCTTTGCCTGACTATACCATGCTGCCAGGTTACAACAATGCCTGATCAGTTCCGGGGAGGGGTCTTTCTTCTTCAGGCAGCGTAACAGCACATGTGCACCGTGATATATCCTGCTGTGAAACCACCAATCGTGGGGTCTGCCAAGCTGTGTGGTTACAAAGTCATTTTCTTTGGCTTTTCGTCCAATCACAATCTGCCATTCTTCCCCCACTTGTAAACTAAGCAGCTTATCCAGCGCATTTGCTTTCTGGATTATCTGTTCTGCACTGGTGCCGGATTTCAAATTTAGGTCTATCTCTTCGCCGGCTTCCATGCGGTTCAGCAGTTCTTGGCTGCGCTCCAGTTCTTCCTTTGTTTTAGCAATGTTTTGGCTTATGATACCAAGTCCGTTTTTAGCCTTATGATACTTCTTCAGATAATGTTGCAAGTTCTCATGAGGGCTTTTATCGGCAAGTAAGGGAACTTGGATTTCTTTCATCTCTGTATCGAAGTAGTTTATGGTTACAAAGATGTTTTGACCCTTGGCTATTGCTTTCAGATTTGGCTTAAGTGCTTCTGCATAGTCTCGCCATAGGTCTGCTTTTGTTGCTTCTGCAAGGTCTTGTTCCTGCAGCTTAAGTTTCTTTTCCAGCTTCTTAAGCTCGCGTTTTAACTGTGCTTTCTGCGAGTTCCTTTTCTGCTCTATCCCTCGGTTACGGATATCATCTTCATAATGTTTACGCAGATATGTATTCCAATCCGTAAAACCCTGTGGCACAGGTGGCATCTCTATCATTGATTCAGGAGTAAAGGCTGTCTTCGGTGCAGTGTATTCCAAGCCCGGCAACACCTGTCGCTGTGGATTATCTGCATAGCTGTACTTCCGCACTGCATCGATAATATTAAGCTTAGCACCTTTCTTTTGGCATAGAATTACATTTGCCTGTGGAGGCATCATTTCGGCTACAATCACATATTCCGTTTGTTGTTGGTATATGTCTCTGAACAGTAGGTTTAGATAGATTATGCGATCCGACCCATTTATCTCCAAGCCCGCCAGCTGCGCATTCTTTATACCCTGAAACATCAGCTTAGCAGCATCAAGGGCTAAATGTTCATTGCTCAGATATGCAAAAGAATCCGCTGAACTAAGCACAAAGCATAACTTCTGTCCGCCCTTCAGCAGCAGTATAAGCCTATCTTCAATAATATAGCATGCCTCCAGCGAGCTTCTTATTTCACCGGTTTCCCTAACCCATGCTGCTAAGTGTGTATACTGCATTCTTAACTATCCTTTTTGTCTTGACACCGAAACGCCTTATCATTTTTTAGACAACGTATTGAAAAAGCATAAAGGAGTCAAGCATGAAAGCTTCAAACGTTATAATTCTCGCCATCCTGATCATTCTAACTGTCGTTTTCGGAATTCTCTGGGTGGGTTCTAATGGAAAGAACAAGGAATTACTAAAATCCAATAAGGAATTGAAAGACCTTTATGATAACTCAACCTCAACCATAGGAGAAATTCAAGAAAGCTTGGAATCTTTAGATAAGGACCTTTCCGGTCAACTCTTTACCCAAGGTGAAATACCCGGAACAACTCCGGCAGATAGACGCAGCCGTATTGTGTCTTCCATTGCCAATATGCGCAACCAGATCGAAGCAGACAAGAAAAAGATAGCTCAGCTCGAAAAGCAACTTGCCAGTTCCAAAAGTCAGCTCAAGGGCGTGCAGGATATAGTGAATAAGCTAAAAGCCAGTATCGGCGATAAAGAAAAGATTATGGACGAACTGCAAAAGAAGCTTGGGATTATGAGCGAAACATTGGAGACGGAGCGTCGCCTCAGTCAAGCCGAACTGCTTAAGCGTGATCAAACCATCAGCGAAAAAGAACAAGCATTAAGCAGTCAATCTCGCGAGGCTAACAAGATATACTATGTTTATGGAACGCGTAAAGAGCTTATAGCCCAAGGGATTATTGATCGCAAAGGTGGTTTGCTGGGTATCGGCAAAGTCACTACAGTAACTTCTGCCATCCAAACTGAAAAGTTCACCGAAATGAATCTGCTGGATAGCCAACAAATCAGCTTCCCAGTCACCAAGAAGGGATACTCTATCCTTAGCAATCATGTGGCTACCTCCTTCAAGGTAGAAAAAGCCGGCGAGCAAAACATTCTAAACATCACCGACCCCAATAACTTCCGAAAGCAGAAGTTTGTGGTTATCGAACTGCTGTAACCCATTATCTGATATCGATTAGAGGTGTTGAACAATGGTTCGACACCTCTTTTTTTGTGTATTAGTCCTTATTCCAACCCAGGGTCATGCCCTCATAATTCCCGGGTGATCCCCGGGTGGGACAAGGGGTTTACGAGGGAATCATCGGGGTTTAAGTAGGCAATTTAATAGGGGGGATACAATCACGTAGCTCAAACCTATCCAATTTCTTAAAGTATGAGCGTAGAGTATATTGTGTGGTTATCGGGTGATTAAATTGTAAACGATACGGGCAAGAAGCAGCAATAAGGCGAGAATAAACACACGCTGAATGAGCTTGTTTCCTTTGAGAATAACCAGCTTAGAGCCTATGATATTGCCTAGTATCCCGCAAAGTGCACCCGGGATGGCAAGCTTGAGATACACACTGCCCGATACTGCGAAGGTGATTAGCGCGGCAACATTTGAAGCGAGGTTTACCACCTTGGTGTTTCCATTGGCTTTAACGAAATCGTAATGCATCAAAGTGGCATAGATGAGAATAAGAAATGTGCCGGTACCGGGACCGAAAAAACCATCGTAGAAACCGATTACTAAGCCTGCAATGCAACCCAGCAGAATGCGATATCCTAGTTTGAGGAGATGTGCGCGGTTGTCGAAGCCCATTTTACGGTTGGAGAGAGAAAATACGGTGATTATAGGTATCAGGATAACCAGCAGGTAATTCAATACTTGGGCAGAGACTTTCAAGGCTGCACTAGCACCCAACCATGAACCAAGCAAGGCAAATGATGCGCTTGCCAAGGCGACAGGAAGGTCTATCATCTTTGCCCGCAAATAATTCATGGTGGAGAATATGGTGCCAAAACTTGAAGAGAACTTGTTGGTTCCCAAAGCCATATGTGGGGGAAGTCCGATACTCCAGTATGCGGGAAGAGAAATCAACCCACCGCCACCGGCGATGGCATCAATTAAACCTGCTAGAAACACGAAGGGCAACACAATGGCATAGTCCAGAGGGGAGAGGGAGATATTCATTACAATTCAGCCTTAAATTCAAATTTTAGTTCGTGCCTGCTTTGTTCCTTGGGGTAATCTGTGAAACGATAGTCCAATGACAAACTTGTGAAGGTGTTTATGCGATAGATACCATTAGCGTTTAACCCTAAGATCCATCCTTCCCTTTTCTGGGGGAGAAAACCAAAGTAACTGCTACCTGCAAGAATGTTTCTGCCGATGTTTGCTGTTGCTGAGATGCGGTATTTTTGCATCCACAAGCTGCGAAACCCCGGGGCTACAGAAAAGCCGGATATGGTGTAATCCTCGCTTCCATCCTGTTTGTTGCCCTGCTCACGTGAGTATGCAAACTCTGCCTGAATACTGGTCTGGGGGGCAAGGTTGCGTTGTAGAAGCAGGTTCGCATTGTTTTTGCTTAGTTCCGAAGAATATCGTGAATCGCGGCTTGATTCGTTGATATAACTTATGCGTGTGTTTATTGGGCTATAACCTTTGATATCCAGTTGTGCACTACGATTTGAATTGGAGCTTCTCTCTGAACTTTGGTATCTTTTATCTAAGCTTCGGTCCCAGTTTAGTTGCACATTTGCAGAGACGTGGTTGCTGATAACATCAAGCCATAGGTTTTGCATTAGCGATTGCTTGCCATAGATTGTGTGTGCTTCGCTGAATACTTCACCGGGCAAAAAGAGATAACTCCTCCAGGAGGCGTTATTATAGCTCTGCTCATTCAAGTTCAAAGAGCTATCTGCATGCCATCGGCGAAAGAATGGATTGTTAAAGAATAACGATGGTTTGATATAGAGGTTGATTTGTGTATTGATCTCAGATGATAAGCTTCCCATGGGGGAGGTGATATACACATAATCATAATCACCATCACTAATGCTTACTCCGGTGCTATCGTATAACCCTAAGCCATTACCAATGTATTGCAGTTCACGAATCTTGGGGAAGAACTCTGTCTGGTTGAGCTGGTAGTTTAAATACAAGTTCACAGCTTTTCTTAGTAAGTTATGGCTGGTTTTCAGGTTCAACAGGTCATAATTAGATTTGGGGCTTGAGGTAGAGGAAATCTGCTTCAGCTCTTTGTGGGTAAGGTCTAAATCTATATGGTGATCGTTAGAGTTCAGCAAGTGTTTTAGAGCGATAGTATTGCTGGCGGATGCTTCACTCCAGACAGTGTTCTTGATTCTTGAACTGTCAGTAATGTAGCTGAGTTGGGCAAACGCATTACTGTTTCCTAAGCTGAGAGAAGGTGTAAACTTGCCGTAGGATGTTCCGAATAATCCTTGCTCATTCAGATTATATAAGGCATCAAGTTTGAGCTTTAGGGTGTGAATTGTCCATAATGCTTCGGCTTGGTGGTATTGGAGATGACCCCTGCTTTGAGTTGAGTCGCTGTAATCTTGCTCGGATATGGTGCTTCTGAGCTTAAGTGCAGGTATCATTCCCCATGCTTTTGTGGCGGAGATAAATCGCAAGGCGTTTTGCGTATAATAATCATCGATTTCCTTATAACGATACATAATGCTGCTATTCCAAGATGCACCGTTAGCCATAAGGCTGATGTTGGTTTCACTTTGGGCAAGCGAGTCAGCAGGATTCAAGCCTGCCAAGTCGAACTCCTGCTGTGGATTGCGATACTTGCCAAAGAGAAAGCTGTTTGAAGCTCGTTGTTCATGCTCTGCTTTGAATCTATATATTGCATATGGTAGCTCTGCATATGCATATAGGATGCCACTATAATTGTCTTTATCGTCCTTGGATGAGAGTGTGTTCTGGTCATTGAAAGTACCTATTGCTTCAATTCCCGCAGATATAGCATCAGATTTATACTCAACTGAGTAGTCAAAATTGCCTTGCTTTACAGGTGCAATCAGACGCTTCTTTGGCAGCCATGAGCCTTCACCACTTCCTGCATATCGGAATTTCCCCGGAGAGAACTCTGTATAATCGCCCAAGCCATAACCAACGTAACTGAATATTACGTTATAATCAGCAGTGCTATCTGGATAAGAATATACAAAATAGGACAATCCGCTTCCTGTGTATAGCTTATAGCTTCCTTGTCCGGGGTTGACTAATGTAGCACCCTCTCCCCATGCAGCACTGTCACCAGCTTGATTAAGAGAGTCTTTATCTGCTTGGCTGAAGCTGTAAAGCAAGGGATTTTGCTTATCATCTTGCTGCCATATGAAATGATGGCTGAGACTGAGATGCTCCGTTAATTGAAGTTTGGAGGAATTAATCAAGCTGCTTATGGGAAAGTTCTCATCAGTATAGTGGAAACGGATAAGAACTTGGTTGGTGGAGCTTATCAAACGCTTGAACATTATACTGCCTTCGGCATAATCCACGCTGTAGTCTATACCCCTCTCCCAAAGGCTACCATCCACATAAACTTCTTCGCTTCCGCCAATCACAATGAATCCAGCTTGGTAATCATTTGCTCTTAGGTAGTAGGGTCCTTGTTTTCCATCCACTATAGCTAGATTGATGGTAGAGCTTTTACCGCTTCCTGCCGAGTAAGCTGCCTGCACTAAGTGCTTATTTTTATACCAAGCATTAATGCCTTCAAACTTTGTGCTATACTCCATGTAACGTGAACCGCTCAGGTTTAGTTCCAAATCACCCATTGCCAGCTCGTAGTTTCGACCATAGACTTTAATGAACACCTTATCCAATGAGCTTAACTCCTTTGAGTCCCCCTCAGGTGATAACCGAGATTGGCTATCGGAGAGCTGAGCACTCAGGAATACATCTTTGGATAGCTCCCCTGAAAGATTAACGTACAGAGATTGTTTCAAATCGAAAGACTCATTGTCCGAAAAAGTGATAGCAAAGGTCTTTGCACCTTGTATCTCAAGTTTTGTATCACTACTCCAGATAGGGTTGGTTTTACGCTTGATGCTGCTGTACAAACTGTCACTGTGGGATTTGATCTCCCAGTTCTGCATGGGTTTAGATATTGAAGGTGGAATAAGCAGATAACTTATATGAAGGGTTGGAATCTGCGGGGAACGATGAAGCAGCAATCTACCCTTAGCATAATCCATGGTATAGTCTAGCCCGTATGCCAACAAAATACTATCTGCATGCACGGTTTCGCTATAATGCACAATGGGTGATTCTGAAATGGGATAGATGGTTTCGCCAACTTGCAGCTCGATACTTCGCTGTTGGTAGAGGCTTTGTGCGAAAATGGTCGTGTGAAAGAAGAGAAGAAGCAGTAAGTATGGACTAAGTCTATATGTAGGCAAGGCTTAAACTTGATGAATCACGAAGGTCACCACGCCCCAGATAGTAAAATCCATCCCTTCTTTTATTTGAATGGGGGGATAATCCTTGTTTTCCGGAACGAGGTAATACTCATCTGCTATTATCTTGAGACGTTTAACAGTCAATTCACCATCGATAACGGCAATTACTATCTTATTGTTTATCGCTTCCAAAGCTCTGTCAACCACCAAGATATCATCCGGCATGATGCCTGCATCCACCATAGAATAACCATCCACGCGTACAAAGAAAGTTGATGCCGGATGGGCAATCATGTATTCATTTAAGTCCAGCTTACCTTCGATATAGTCCTGGGCAGGGGAAGGAAAACCTGCGGATATCTTGGAGGACATTAATGGGCGAAAGAGCTTCTTTCCCTCTTGAAGAGAGTAAATAGCCTTTACAGAGCCATCGTTGCGCAGTTTTGTACTCATATTACAAAAAGGGGACGGATGATGTACTCACCCGTCCACTTCTTCAAACTTGTATTATTTAGGCATCTTCTTGTCTTTTAACAAGTTCTTTGCCTGGGTTCCCCATTTGGCATCGTTCTGGATGCGTTCCAGATCAACCTTGGCGGAGTTGTAGTTCTTAAGCTGGTAATAGGCAAGTCCACGCAACATTAAGGCATCGGCATTACGGCTATCGGCACCGATTGTCATGGTTGCATAGGTTACAACTTTCTGGTAACTCTTAATGCTGTTGTAATAGCTGGCAAGTAGCAATGCAAGCTGGGGGTCTCTATCCAAAGCGATGGACTTCTCATAGTATTCCACCATCTTCTTCTTGTTATTCAAAGCATCATAGTTCTTACCAATCATGGTGTATATGGTCGCAAGTTCGCCTGTTGGGGGATTGGTGGCTACCAACTTCTCCAAGTAGATATTGGCATTTGCCCAATCTTTGGTGCCACGGAAGAAGTTTGCCATACGGCGGAACATATCAGCATCACTCTTAAGAGCAAGGGCTTTGTTGTAGTACTTTAATGCTTCGGCGTTGTTTCCGCTTTCTGCATATCTATCGGCGAGATTGATGAAGGCTGCAGGATCCTGGGATACTTCAGCATAGTCGGTAAGCGCAGCATAGGCACGGGTCTCGTCCTTAATGTTATCCCTCAGTATAAAGAACTTAGCATTAAGAATGTCGCTATCACTAGGTTTCATTACCAGAATGGAATCGTAGTACTTAATTGCGTTTTCATACTGACCGGCGTTCTTTGCAGTGATTGCGAGATTATTGTACACGCCAACAATGTTCTCGTTAAGTTCAGCCTGGGAAATACGTACCGGGCTGATTGTTTTGTAAATGGTAAGGGCGCTCTCATAGCTGGCAATAGCTTCGTTATACATGTTGGCTTCCATGCTTTCACCAGCTATATCGATGTGGGATTTAGCGATATTAAGGTTCATCTTCTCGATGTTCAAAAGAATGGAATCGCTGGGAACAGCTGTCGGGGCGGCTTCATTGAACAAAGCGATAGCTTCATTAAAGGATATTATGGCTTCATTGTAAAGCTTCTCATCATAGGCATCGGTGCCCTTGGCAGAGGCTTCGTGAGCAAGCACGAGGGGGTTGCGCACCGGGACTTCTTCCATGGGAGCCGGTTTGTTTCCACCGCAAGCGCTCAACAGGAGCATAGTGACAATACTTATGAGACATAAAAACTTCAGTTTCATGAGTAAATCCTCCAGATTCATTTGATTCCTAAAGCACTGTCAGGCGTTTTTTTGTCAACTGAAAAAAGCAGTTAGCTCAAGTACAAGCAGCTTTTTTTTGGGAAATTTGGACTTTCTTCAACATTGCTTAAGTCTATAACTATCATTGCGTTACTATTATGCCTAAAAGCCGTGAACCCGCAATAAACCGTTAATCCCTATTTATTACGCACTTTTTTCTATTGACAGAAATTTCAAAGCGGATTTGTATATACACCAATATGACTCTCACTCTTATCACAAAACTAACAGGAGGTAATTATGAGCAGAGATGATTTAGTAAAAAAGATCGCTGGAGCCGCCGGCATTTCCCAGAAGGTAGCCGGTCTTGCTCTCGCCGCCGTACTTGAAGGCGTCACCGAAACCCTTAAAAAGGGTGGAAAGGTTTCATTGGTTGGTTTTGGTTCATTCAGCGTTGCCCAACGCAAAGCCCGTAATGGTATCAACCCCAAAACCAAGAAAGCTCTGAAGATTCCAGCCCGCAAGGTTCCTGTCTTCAAAGCCGGTAAAAAACTTAAAGAGGCTGTCAAAAAGTAAGCCTATTAATTCACATTACTCAAAGGACAGATGGGGAGACCCTCTGTCCTTTCTTATTATGCATTGCTTCACGGGGATATTGGTATTGGTGGTGTATTGATCAATGATCATATATTTCTAAAGCCTTGCCTATTAGGTTACGGTTGAGATGCGGTTGCGATACCCAGCACTTTGCTGGGAGGCGCAACCGCATCTCAACCGTAACCTAATAGGCAAGGAGAGAGAAAAGTAAAAAGAGATTGACTAAATATCACAGCCAAATTTCCTTGCAAAAACGACTTTTTACAGATAGAGGTTATCATGAGATTAGCTATTGAAAAGAAAGACTTATTAGCTCATATTCAGCATTTGGCGGCAATTGTCCCAATGAAGAATACATCGCCCATCTTAACAAACTACTTGATAAATGTTTCTGCGGAGACCAATCAGGTCAGAATTACCGCCTCAGATTTGGAAATCACTGTTGTGGTTGAGTTTCCCGCTGCGGTATCGGAAGGTGGCACCATTGCTGTTTCTGCAAGGCACTTCAATGAGATAATAAACTTTATGCCTGATGCGATGGTTAATCTGTGGCGACACGAAGAACTGCTTATGATTCAATGCGGTAAAGTAGATTTTAATCTGCTGATAGCGGATCACACTTTATTCCCCGTTATTCCGGAAACTAAGCTGGAGAATGCCATCAGTATAGATGCTGCACTTTTTAACCGTATGATAAGTAAAACTCATTTTGCCGTTTCCTCTGATGTAAACCGAGCAGTGCTGACCGGTGTGTGTTGGAAGATATTCCCGGATAATCACATCATGGCTGCAACCGATGGTCGTAAGGTTGCGGAGATCAAGATACTGGATTCATCGCTGATGCCAGCAAACGAAGGGAATAGCTCGGTTGAGGAAAACATCTTCACCGATAGCAACCAAAGCTATGTGGAAAAGGTTATTCCGGTTAAGACCTTACAGTTTATGCAAAAGATTTTCGATCCTGAGTTCAAAGAGCTTAAGATCTCGATAGACCGCAATAAGATGATGTTCAGTTATGGTAAATACTTCGTGTTCTCCCAAGTGATTGAGCATAAGTATCCTGAATATCAAAAAGCCTTTATGAATGACCTTCCCAACCGCTTTGTGATTGATAAGGAAGCTCTGCGTACTGCCATCCGCCGTGTCGCTTTGGTGGCACCGGATGATAACTTACGCATCCGCTTCGAGTTGGATAACGAACGTTTTGAGGTGAATACCTCCAACCGCGATACCGGCGATGCCAAGCAAAACATGGAGAATTACAATTTCGAAGGAAGCTCAACCGGAGTGTCCTTTAACTATAAATTCATGCTCTCCATATTGGATGCAGTGGATTCCGAAAAAGCCATCATCAAACTGGGTAGTTCCAAAGACCCAATGATGATTTATAACGAGACAGCAGTACCCGGACAGGAGATTACCTTCCTGCTGATGCCTCTCCGGTCATAAGACGATTGGAACTGGCACGAATCAGACTGGAAAACTTTCGCAGCTACCGCAACCGGGAGTTCTGTTTCGAGCCAAAGGGGAGCCTGATTGTAGGCCCCAACGGCTGCGGTAAGACAAACCTGCTGGAGGCTATTGCCTATTGCGGGATTGGGAAGTCCATACGCTATCATCACGATGAGGATTTGCTGCAGTTCGAAGCAAGCTTCTTTCGCATATGTAGTGATTTTGCCACAGACGGCAATAATTCGCTAAAAGTAGCACTTAGCTTTGGTTCATCAAAGAAACTGTTGAAGCTGGATGAGCTTCCAATACGACAGTTGAGCAGGCTTTTTGATGTGGTGAAAGTGATTTATTGTGCCCCTGAAGATCTTTCTCTGGTAAGTGGTTCTCCTCGTTATCGCAGACAGTATTTTGATCTTGCCATAACGCAGCTTCATCCTCAATATATCCCTGTGCTTCGTAACTATCTGCATGTGGTGGAGCAACGAAACGCCATGCTGAAACGCAGTTACCAAAAGGAAGAGAAGCTGAGTTGGGATACCCGCTTTGCGATGAGCCTACTGGAGGTTTGTGATTATCGACAACGATACTTAACCTTGGTGAATGAGGCGTATAGAGAGCAGTTTACCGGTATCTTTCCCACGGCTGCATCAATCGAAATAGCTTATATCCCTGCTTCTAAGCATGTATTAAATAATAGCTGTGAAGAAATTGTGCAGCATCTGCAGGATATGGAGCCGAGGGAAAAGCTGTGGCAAAGAACCTTGTTGGGCGCTCATTTGGATGATTATGAGTTTCACCTACAAGATCGCGTGATGAAAACCTTTGCCTCGCAGGGGCAGAGAAGGATAGCCGTAATAATTCTGAAACTCATACAGGCACGACTGATTGAGAAAGTAACCGGCATTAAACCGATACTTCTGTTTGATGATATCTTTGCGGAACTGGATAGCTTCCACGCAATAAGTATTCGTGATTGCATAGACAGTAGGTATCAGGTGTTTATTGCAAGTCCCAGAGATGATATCAGCAAGATATGGCAAGGCTATCAAGTGGTGAACTTACATGAAGCTTAATCGCAATATCTTGGGTTGGATGTTCTATGACTTTGCCAATTCGGCATTCACCACTATCATCGTAACCGTGGTGTATAGCGTATATTTTATCAACAATGTTGTCCAAGGTGAGCCGGGATACGGAGAAATGCTGTGGGGAAGAGCTATAGGTATATCCATGACCCTTGTGGCCTTAACTGCCCCAATACTGGGTGCGGTAGCTGATTATTCGCGCTCAAAGAAGAAATTGCTTTTCATTAACTGCTATATAACTATCATTTTTACGGCACTGCTCTACTTCATCCATCCCGGACAAGTGTTTTTAGGAATGCTCTTCTTTATCATAGCCAACTTCGGCTTTAACAGTGCCAATGTATTCTATGACGCTTTTTTGCCAGAAATATGCTCGCAAGAAGATATAGGCAAGGTTTCTGGGTTTGGTTGGGGTTTGGGATATGTTGGTGGTTTGGTGTCGTTGTTGGTAGCACTGGTGTTGGTTAAGCAGAATGTGCTATATGTGTTCCCTGCTGTGTCACTGCATTTCTTTCTCTTTTCTCTGTTTACCTTCTTTTGGTTGAAGGAGTTCAGTCGTCCCTCTAAGCGAAGTAACTACTTCCGAGTAGCTTATCAGAGGATAAGCTTCTCTCTGAAAAATATCGCCAAGCAACCACAGTTACTCCGTTACATCATAAGTTACTTCATCTATAACGATGGGATAACCACGGTTATCGTCTTTGCCTCCATCTATGGTATTGAACGTTTCGGGATGAAGACAATGGACATGATTGTTTACTTTATCTTGGCGCAGTTCACTTCAATTATTGGTGCCGGAGTGTTTGGCTGGCTGACAGATAAGTATAATGTGAAGCTTTCATTAAGTATCTCGTTGATGATTTGGATAGTTGTGGTCATATGGGCATACTTTTGCGGCAGTGCAAGGGAATATTATCTGGTTGGCTTGCTTGCAGGCTTGGCTATTGGTAGCAGCCAATCAAACAGCAGAACAATGCTATCTCTACTAACGCCAAAGACGAGACAAGCAGAGTTCTTTGGTTTTTATACCTTGACAGGACGCCTTTCCTCAATAATTGGTCCAATACTATACGGGTGGATTGCTCATAAAACGGGTGATATCCGATATTCCATTCTATCTCTGATGTTGTTCTTCATCGTGGGATGGATTGTATTACAAACGGTTCGTTTAAAAGAGGGAATTGCTCAGGCAATTCGCCATAATTGATAACTATATGGAGTGCCTACAATGAAAGCAAAAACAGTTACTCTCATGCTCTTGCTGATGGTTATGCTTGTACTGCTAAGTTCCTGCGGTAAAGGCGTACCTGTGCTTTATATCTTCAATTGGAGCGATTATATTGACCCTACACTCATTAAAGAGTTCGAAACTTCCAATAACTGCAGAATCCAATACAGCACTTATGACTCAAATGAGAATATGCTAACCAAGATCAAGAGTGCTAAGGAATCCTTTGATGTAGTATTCCCCAGTGGAGATCATGTAACTATTCTCCGTGACGCAGGGCTGTTGGAACCTCTTGATAAAACTAAGCTTGCAAACTATAAGAATATGGATACAATGCTGCTGGAAAAGGCTAAGTCTTTTGATGAAGGAAACACTTATTCAGTACCTTACTTCTGGGGTTTAACCGGCTTGATGTTCAACAAACGCTATGTTCCTGCTGAGTTAATTGCCAAGAATAGCTGGAATATTGTTGGCGATCCCTTCTTTAAGGACAAGAATAAAGTTACCATGCTGGATGATGCCCGCGAGGTTATCGGTGCAGCAATGATATACAATGGCTTTGATTTGAATGACACAAGTGACGCTGCTTTAGCTGCGGCAAAAAAGACTCTGAACGATTGGGATATTAACATCACCCAGTTTGATTCTGACTCTTATAAAAACGAAGTTCCCGATGGAACAACCTGGGTGGCCCAAGCATATAATGGTGATGTACTCCAACAAATGGCTGAGAATAACGAGTTGGATTTCATCTTGCCTCAAGAAGGAAGCAGCTTGTGGATGGATAACATCGTTATCCTGAAGTCCTCCAAGAACAAAGACTTGGCATATAAGTTCCTGGATTTCCTTATGGACGAAGCCAATGCGAAGCGTAACTCTGAATATACCCAATATGCAACTCCCAACAAAGCAGCCCATGAAAAGCTTGCCGAGGGAATGAAAAACAATCCTCTTATTTATCCAAGCGATGAGTATGTCGGCAAATGCTACATGATTAAGGCTTTGGGCAATGATGTTAAGAAGATTGACGCCCTATACGAAGCAATTAAACTGAACTGAGGTAATAATGATAGATAATCTTGGCACATTGAAGCGTACTCACTACTGTGGCGAACTAAGCTCTACCGAACTCGGTAACAGTGTTTGCATCATGGGCTGGGTGCATAAGCGTCGCGACCTGGGTGGATTAATCTTCATCGATGTGCGCGATGTGAAAGGCATATTACAGGTGGTGATTCATCCTGAGCAAACTTCCATCTTTGCTAAAGCAGAAAAGGTAAGAAACGAGTATGTAGTTGCCGTTATGGGCAAGATTGTTGCCAGAGATGCCTCCAATATAAACAAGAATATGGGCACCGGCGAAGTTGAGCTTGTTGCCGATGATTTCTATGTGTTGAACGACACTTTACCCTTACCTATACAGATTAATGAAGCTGCCATGGCAGAGGAAGACCTTCGCTTAACCTACAGATACCTCGATCTCAGGCGCAGCAAGCTGCAAGATATAATTATCACCAGGCACAAGATTGTTAGCATTATGCGCCGTTTTCTTGAATCCGAAGGCTTCTATGATATCGAAACTCCCATCCTGATGAAGAGCACGCCGGAGGGTGCACGTGACTACCTTGTTCCCAGCAGGATTCAACCCGGTAAGTTCTATGCTCTTCCCCAATCCCCGCAGATGTTCAAGCAACTCCTTATGATCGCCGGATTTGATCGTTATTATCAGATAGCGCGTTGTTTCCGTGATGAGGATTTACGTGCAGACCGCCAACCGGAATTCACTCAACTGGATATAGAACTCAGCTTTGCTTCTCAGGAGCAGATATTTGACCTGTTGGAAAGGCTCATGTATCGCCTTTTCAAAGAAGTACTGGGTATTGAGCTTAACATACCTTTCCCCAGGCTGGCATATTCTGAAGCCATGAATCGTTATGGCTGCGACAAGCCCGACACCCGCTTTGGTATGGAGCTTGTGGACTTAAGCAATGCCGTAACCACCAGCAGTTTCCAGGTATTTAGTGCCGCATTGCAAAGCGGAGGTGTGGTGAAAGCCATCTGCATTCCCAATGCAGCAGAATTTAGCCGCAAGCAACAAGATGAACTTATCGATGTTGCCAAGCACCTCGGCGGAAAGGGCATCGCCTTTGCCAAGGTCGCAGATGGTGGCTTGGAGGCGGGTATCGCCAAGTTCCTCAGTCCCGAGGAAGCTGCAGCTATCATCTCCCTCTGCCAAGCCAAGGCAGGGGATCTTATAGCAATTGCCGCAGATAGTTACGATACTGTAAGCAAGGTTCTTGCCGGATTGCGCAACCATCTTGCCGCCAAGCTTAACCTTATCCCTCCCAATTCTTTCAATTTCTGCTGGATTACGGATTTCCCATTGTTCAGTTGGGACGAAGAGCATAAGCGTTGGGAGCCTGCTCACCACATGTTCACACTCCCCAAAGAGGAGCATATTCCGTATCTGGACATGCCTGATAAGATTGGTGAGATTCAGGGACAGCTCTATGACCTCGTATGCAACGGCATGGAGCTTTCCAGTGGTAGCATCCGTTGTCACCGCTACGATGTGCAACGTAAAATATTCCAAGTACTTGGCTTTGAAGAAGAAGACCTCAAAGTCCGTTTCGGTTTCTTCCTTGATGCCCTTAAATATGGCACACCCCCTCATGGTGGCATCGCACCCGGCTTAGACCGCATGGTAATGATCATGACCGGGGCTGAGTCCATCCGCGACGTGATTGCTTTCCCCAAGACCCTTAAAGCCACCGATTTGATGAGCCAAGCTCCCTCTGAGGTGGATCCTATACAATGGCAAGAACTGCATCTGGCACCTTCCAAATAGCAGTACTCAGCAGCGGTCATAGCCGAGGTTCAAACCTTGCTGCCATGCACGCCTATTGGCAAAAGCATGAGTTACCGGTACAGATTGCGCTGGCGGTGTTTAACCGAGAGGATAGCCCTGCACGCACCTTGGCGATTGATTTGGGTATTGCTACTGCGGTGGTATCCACAAAGCAGATGGCAAGTTACGAAGCAGAGCTTATTCGTCTATGCAAAGCCAAGGGAATTCAACTCATTGCCCTTGCAGGCTTCTTGAAACAGTTATCCGCGGATTTTCTTACCTGTATTGGCATTCCGGTGTTAAACATCCATCCCGCTTTACTTCCTAAATACGGAGGCAAAGGGATGTTTGGCATGGCTGTGCATCAAGCGGTGTGGCAAGCCGGTGAAGTCTTTTCCGGTGCCACCGTGCACCTTGTTGATCAGCATTACGATAATGGCAGCATCATTGCTTCTGCTAAGGTGGACATATCAGATTGCAGCAGCCCGGAAGACATCGCTCACAGAGTACTACAGCAAGAGCATAAACTATACGCACCAAGTATCTACAGCTATCTAACCGACTTGAAACAATGATTCGTATTGCCACTAAAACACTTGGCTGCAAGATTAACCAAGCAGAGTCAGCCATTATTCTGGACCAGTTTCCCAAGGAATCCATCCAAAGCGTTGAGTGGGAGCAAGATGCAGATATCTACATCATCAACACCTGCACTGTAACCAATCGAACGGACTATAAAAGCCGTTATCACATACGCCAAGCCATAGCCAAAAAAGCCCTTAACCCCAATATAAAGATAGTTGTTACCGGCTGTTTTGCTCAGCGAAGTGCAGATGAAGTTAGTGAGCTGGGTGATGTTGATTTCATTGTTGATAATCAACATAAACTTAGTATAGCTGAAGTTCTGTCCGGCAAAGAGATAGCCTTTACCGATATTATGACCGCGGATGAGTTCAGCTACAAGCCATCTACCCACATGGCAGGCCATACACGGGCGTTTCAAAAAATCCAGGATGGTTGCGATTTCTATTGCACTTATTGTGCGGTGCCTTATGCCCGGGGGCATGCTCGCTCTGCCAAATTTGCTCAGGTCTTGGAACAGGCAAAGCTCTTTGTTAGCTCCGGTTTCAAGGAAATTGTGCTGGGGGGTGTGAACCTGGGTCTTTACAGAGATGGAGATAAATCTATAGCGGATGTTGTTGAAGCCATGGCGGAGATTGACGGTCTGGAACTTATTCGTTTATCATCCATCGAACCTCAGCTCTTTACTAACGAACTAATCACCCGCTTGCAAAGCTTACCCAAGCTATGCCTTCATTTCCATATCCCACTGCAGTCCGGCTCGGATTCTGTTCTCAAGCGGATGGGGAGGCGTTATGATACTGCCTTGGTGCGTGATTTGGTGTCTAAGCTCCTTCTCGCTTTTCCCGATGCGGCAATTGGTTTTGATGTAATTACGGGATTTCCGGGGGAGAGTGAAACTGAACACGCTGAGACCTATAGCCTGTTAAACAGCTTACCCCTTGCCTATTTACACGTATTTACCTATTCAAAGCGTAAGGGAACACCTGCAGATAAAATGCCCAATCAAGTGCCAAAGGACTTAAAGCATTCTCGAACCGTGCAGCTAAGCAAATTGTCCGATGTTTTTGAGCATCGATACGAAACCTATCTGAGGTCCATAAACTGCACTGTTCGCGGCATTGTGGAACAAAGTAGTGAGCAAGGCAGCGAGTTCTTGAGCGACCACTATCTGCGCATCTCTATCCCCGAGTCGATAGCTGTTGGCTCATTTACCTCCTACAGCTTAAGTTGACAAATCTGCAAACATTACTATTGTTAACAACATAGCATCATTCACCCCATTATAACAAGCTCTGTTTACAACTCATATCTTCTATGTGAAAGCATAAAAAATATCTTGCATCTTGCTAGACCCCTGCTTAAGACCATTGAACAATCCAACCTTGGTCAATACTGTGATGTGTTGAACGCCCA
>CAZPNU010000009.1:0-86694 GCA_964588075.1 uncultured Candidatus Cloacimonas sp. | reverse complement strand
CACGAAGAAAACCAACTTATAATACCTTGTTTGAAAAACGGGGGGATGTGAGATATTCTTTCCGCTTGACAAATTTTTGCGGATAACAAATCTACGCAAATCAAAGGAATGCACATGAAAAGGGGACTAAATGCCTACACTGAATTGGTTGGGTAAGAAAGAAGCGATGAACGCCACAACAAAGATAGCATACAGGATATTGAAGCATAACCCGGAGCTTTCCTATGGGGCTCAGCAGAACGAAAACCTGCTAATCCAAGGGGATAATCTGGAAGCACTGAAAGCACTGCTGCCCTTTTATGCCGGGCAGGTTAAGTGCATATACATAGACCCGCCCTATAATACCCGTCACGCTTTCAGCCACTATGACGATAATCTGGAACATAGCCAATGGCTTTCCCTGATGTACCCGCGTTTGGAACTGCTGCGAGAGTTACTGATGCCCGAGGGAAGCATCTGGATATCAATAGACGATGATGAAGGGCATTATCTTAAGGTGATTTGCGATGAGGTGTTTGGAAGGAAGAACTTTATCGCAAATATAGTTTGGCAGAAGAAATATACAATTGCAGCAGACTCCAAATATCTATCTGACAACCACGACCACATTATGCTGTATGCAAAAGACAAGAGCCAATTCTCCGTTAACAGACTTGAAAGAACAGAAACAATGAACGATAGATATAAAAACCCAGATAATCATCCAAAGGGTTTATGGAAAGCTACTCCTTTACATGCAAAAAGTGGATCTGAGGCTAGCGAACCATTTACCCACACATTTTCAAATGGAGTTAATTGGAGTCCACCACAAGGGACGTATCCTAGATTTTCAAGAGAGTCATTACAAAGAATGGATGAAGCGAACGAAATATGGTTCGGGAAGAGTGGAAATTCAATACCCTCTCGTAAGACTTTTTTATCTGAGCTTAAGAAAGAAGGCGTGGCAATAGCAACTATTTGGTTGAGTTCGGAAGTAGGTAATAACCATATATCACGAGAAGAATCAAAAAGTGTTAACTCTATTGACATCTTTCAAACAGCTAAACCAGAGAAACTTATCGAGAGAATCCTGTCAATAAGTTCCAATCCCGGCGACTTGGTGATGGATTCATTTCTTGGTTCAGGCACTACCGCAGCCGTGGCTCATAAAATGGGCAGGCGTTGGATTGGGATAGAAATGGGTGAGCATGCCATTACCCACTGTGTTCCCCGTATGCAGAAGGTGGTGGATGGCGAACAGGGAGGAATCTCCCAAGCCATGAACTGGCAAGGTGGGGGAGGTTTCCGTTTCTACACTTTGGGAGAGGCAATCTTCACTCCTGAAGGTAAGGTGAATCCGGAAGTAAGGTTCCCAACCCTTGCCTCGCACATTTGGTATTTGGAAACAGGCAGTCCACTTCATCAGGAAGCCCCAAGCCCGCTATTGGGCAAGCTTGGCGACACGGCATACTATCTGCTCTACAATGGCATTTTGGGGGATAAAACGGTGAATGGTGGTAATGTGCTTACCTTGAAGTTGCTGGATAAGCTGCCCAAGCATACAGGCAGAAAAGTGATATATGGAGAGGCAACGAGGCTAAACAAAGATAGGCTAAACGAGCTTAATATAAGCTTTAAGCAGATACCATACGACATTAAGGTGGACTGAGATGTTTGAACTTAAGAGATACCAAAGGGATACCATTACAGCCTTGGCAGAATATCTGCAAATGGCTAACATAAAAGGTGCATCAGAAGCTTACTCTGAATACATGAAGGGTAGGGGAATACGGGGAGTTAGCTACACCACTTATGACCTTGGTAATATACCATATGTATGTCTAAGGCTTCCCACCGGGGGAGGTAAGACAGTGCTTGCCTCTTATGGGATTAGGGAAGCAGCTTTCTACTATATGAACAAACAGAATCCCTTGGTGCTTTGGTTGGTACCTACTATAACCATTGCCGAGCAAACACTTGCTTGCCTGGTGCAACCACGGCATCCCTACCGCCAGGCAATAGATGAATACTTTGGTGGGAAGGTATCGGTGTTTGCCGTTTCAGATGTGAATACCATCCGACCACAGGATTTTGAAAATAGAGTTTGCATAGTAATCGGCACCTTGGCATCGCTTAGGGTGCAGGATAAAACCGGACGCAGGATATATGACCATAACGAAAGCTATCAAGAGCACTTTGAGCGAGTGAACCCAAATACAGCGGGACTGGATAGGATAGAAGAGGGTGCAGATAAAGGAAAGCCAAAGTTCTCCTTTGTAAACCTCTGCAACATTCATCAGCCCTTAGTGATACTGGATGAGGCACATAATGCCAAGACCAAGCTTTCCTATGAAACACTTAAACGGCTTAATCCATCGTGCATAATCGAGCTTACGGCAACGCCCAATGTGTCGGCGGATAATGGCAGTAATGTGCTGCACAGTGTATCGGCTTTGGACTTGAAACATGAAGAGATGATAAAGCTGCCCATTGTGCTGAAAGAACATGGCTCATGGCAGCAGGCAGTGGCAGAAGCGGTGCTTACCCGAAAGCAGCTTCAGGCAAAGGCGGAAAGCGAAGATAGCTACATAAGACCAATAGTGCTGTATCAAGCAGAGAGCAAAGATAGGGAAGTGACTGTTGAGGTGTTGAAACGGTATTTGATGGAGAATGAATCTATTCCCGAAAGCCGTATTGCCATCGCCACGGGGGATGTGAAAGGCTTGCAGGATATAGATCTTTTTGCCAGGGATTGTCCCATAGAATACATTATCACCGTTGAAGCCCTTAAGGAGGGATGGGATTGCTCCTTTGCCTATGTGTTCTGTTCGGTGGCTAATGTGAAGTCCGGCACAGCAGTGGAGCAGTTATTGGGTAGAGTACTGCGTATGCCTTATGCCAAACGAAGGAAGAACCCGGAACTAAATATGGCATATGCGCATGTTATCTCACCTTCTTTTGCCACTGCTGCCCAAGACCTGAAAGATGCTTTGATTAGCAAGATGGGCTTTGAGAAGCTGGAAGCAGATGCAAATGTTAAACAGCAAAGCAATCCTGAGGATGCTTCACAAACCGATCTGTATGCCAGACAACCGGAAACGATTAGGGTCAGCAGCTTTGATATGGATGCGGTAGACTTCCTTATCCGCGACAAAATGACAGTTGTGGAACAAAATGGGTGTGTGGAAATCCAGCTTAATGAGTATATTGACGATGCAGAGCTTGATAGCATAGTGCGTGCAGTACCACCAGAGCAGAAGGCTGAGGTGAAGCAGCTACTTAACCGGGAAAGGATTGCCAGAACCATCAATAGAAATACAGCACCTGTACAGAAAACAGGATTCAGCATACCTCGCTTGGTGTTTGTGGATGAAAACGAAAGAATAGACTTTTTGGAAGAAGATGCCCTGATGGAAGCTGCGGAATGGAGTGTTCTGGATTACTCGCATGAGTTACCGCATTTCAGGATAAACAAATCAGGAGATAAATTCGAGATTGACATCAGCGAGCAGAATAAAGTGATATGGAGTAGCGAAGAGTATAGCGAGAGAGAAGATGAACTGCTGTTCAAGCTGCCTGATCTGGACATACTGGATTTGATTAACTGGTTGGATAAAGAGATACGCAGGCAGGATATACTTCAATGGGAGAATATCCAGTTTATCAATAACGCACTAAACTACTTGATCGAAAAGAAGGGCTATAGCTTGGAGCAGTTGTTCTTGGCTAAGTTCCAGCTTGCATTGGCGCTGAAGGAACTGATAAAAGCCAATATCCTTAAGGCAAAAGAGAAGGGCTACCAGAGCTTGATTGTGGAGCAAAAAGATAGGTTGTTGGTGGATTTTAAGTACACATTTCCCTTTGCAACTGGTTTGGAAGCCTATCCTGTTTCTTCGCCATATTATAAGGGTTCGTATCAGTTCAAAAAACATCTCTATGAACTTATAGGCAACATGAATGATGAAGAAGTGCTTTGTGCGCAAGAACTTGATAGGCATCCAATGGTTAGAACCTGGGTGAGAAACCTTGAACGCAAACCACAAAGCTCCTTTTGGTTGCCAACCTCTTCAGATAGATTTTATCCTGACTTTGTGGCAGAGCTAACCGATGGCAGAGTGCTGGTGGTGGAATATAAAGGTGAACTGCTTGAAGAATATAAGGACACCAAAGAAAAGAACTTTATTGGTAACCTTTGGGCTAGGCTGAGTAATGGCAAAGGGCTGTTCCTAATGGCTGTAAAGAGAGATAGCCAGGGTAGGGTTTTGAAGGGGCAGGTGGATAATATTATCACAAAGTAGCATAGGAATAAACGAAAGGAGCACCAAAATATGGGGACTAAAAAAACCAAAAGTGGAACTAGTTTTAGATGTATATGTGAAGAAAAGCCGGGTAATGATGATATTCGTAACAGATTCCAACATGACAGAGACAGAATACTCTATAGTAAGGCATTTCGAAGACTGGCAGGTAAAACCCAGGTATTTGTTGCAGCAGAAGATGATCATATTAGGACACGTTTAACACATACTCTCGAAGTTGCACAAATAGCTAAGACCCTGTCTCACCATCTTGGACTGGACTGTGATCTAACAGAGGCAATAGCTTATGGTCATGATATTGGACATGCCCCTTTTGGGCATGCTGGAGAAAGAGTGATCAACCTAATGACTAATGGATGTGAACCATATAAGGGCTTTAACTTGCGGAGTGGGGATGATTCACTTCTGGATAGTTTCAAGGGTTTCAAGCATAATTGGCAGGCAGTGTACATTTTAGAGTACTTGACGAAATACAAAGGGGATTATGGGTGTAAAATCTCGATGAAAACCCTATTCGGAATATTGATGCATACCAAGCTGGAGTACAGCGCTTGCGATTCAAACAACGCAAACATCTGTACTTTGCGGAGTAGAAACGATGATAGCAAGTGTCTGACAAAGAAGTTCTCGATGGGTTATTATACTTCGCGTTACGATAAAGTGAAATGTATAGATAACTTCTCATTTGAAGCTATGATTGTTTCCATATCAGATGAGATTGCTCAGAGACACCATGACATAGAAGATGGCCTTCGATATGAGATTATGGATTTAAAAACTCTCAGGAGCAGATTAAGTAAAGTGCTATCTGAAAGAGATATGGCTATTTTTATCAAACATCTTGATTCAAATATCAGGCTATCTGACTTAGAAGGGTTTTTAACGTTAATATCTAGTGTTATAGTCAATACATACATAAATAAGGTCATTGATCACTTCAACACTTTCTTCCAGTCTTTAAAGAGAAGCAAGATCACTTCACTTAGGGGGTTTATCAAGGATGCGAAGAAGAATGGTAAAATAGTTGAATTGATATTTAAGCAGAACGATATTGACGTGATCATACCCAAAGACAAGGAACTAAAATCATATCTTTATAGCAATATACTTAGGCATCATCAAACACAACTTATGGATGGCAGAGCATACTTCATGATTGTTAGGATGTTCAAAGCTTTTCTATCTAATCCTCAGCAACTGCCTGACAAGACAATCATGAGCTTGTATCGCCATGCGAAGAACTATGCAAAAGAATCGAAGGATTCGATTATCGATTCAACATTTCTAAACAGTTTAGCAAAGCAGAAAATGACTATTGATGCTTTGCGGGAGAAATTGGAAAAGGATCACAACAAAGCTGATAAGTACTACAAATGGTTTCTACTAAGAACTGTGGCAAATCTGATATCGGGTATGACTGATCATAGGGCATTGGAAGAATTCCAACGCTTGTATGCAATAACACCCAATAGATGGTGGAAATTGACATCATAACTGAAGCACACTGTTTAAGCATATGCTCAGCTCTGAGATATTAGACCTCCCCATAGTGCTCTATTCGTACGATGCAAGTATTATCTATACATTTAGCATATCTGCATTAGAATGTCCATATAATACAGAAAAGCTGCGATAATCGAGGTGAGATGATGATAATATCCTATATTGTGCAAAACTATCGTTCTATTCGCGAAGAAATTACTCTGGATTTCCGAGCTACAGCGCAGGGTGTTAGCGAGGAGACAAGCCCAAGCTCTATTTACTGTGCAATCCAATTAATCCAGCACAGCCTTCACATAGAAGAAGCGTCTGGGATAAGCAGGATTTATCTCCAGGCTGGTGTTGATGGTGTTAGCAAGCAGTTCCCATGTGCCATGCTCGGGATCATCAGTTGCATATACATTGTAGGATGAAGCATCCAAATGTGCTGTCCAGCTAAGAGTTAGTTGGCTGCCATTTGTAACCAGTGAAACATCCTGCACATTGTTCAGAGTCAGCGCATCATCATAAAGCTCAATCAGGGCAACGCTACCGCCCACAGTCCATTCCGCTGTTGTGGTGGTGTCGTCGTAAAACAACCCCCAATGGTAGTTGCCTTGGTAATATGAAGGGATATAGCTATGGTAAATATCCGGATATTGCAGAACAAGTTGTCTGGTTTGTCCCACGGGGTTTAAATAAACATTCACCATGTCCAAGGCATCTCGGGTAAGCAGCAGATCATACCAGGTGTTGGTTTGAAACAGGTAACTGGTATTGTTCAGATATGGGTATAGATATAGATTCCCATGGTTGAAATACAGTCCGTTATCTGAGCTGAAATAGTGGTTTGCGTCGTTATATCCCGCAAAGCTGATAATCTTGGTCCAGATTGTGTTGATGCTGTTATATTTGAAAACAATTCTTAGGCTGTATGAGTTCTGGTTGGGCATTGATGTGTTTAGTAAAAGCCCTCCTCCGGGTGCGGAGAAAGATGTCCAGCTCCAGTTGCGGGAATCAAAGGTAGATGTATCGGTATGAACCGGGATAAGGGCAGGACCGGCAAAGTTATCGGCAAAGCTGTTGTTAAAATCGTAGCGATGGATTAAAGTAGCGTTTAAGATGCCGGAACACAGAACAATAAGAAAACATGTTACGAAAAGCTTCATAAGTGATACCTCAATGTATGTTACTTCGCTATATAGCATAACCGGTTCTTTGAGCTTACACAAGCAGAAAAGAATGTATGTGATACCGATGTAGTGCCTATCGTCACCACTTTTCAACACGATGTTCAAAAAAAACCAAAAATCTGTCACCAATATAAAGTGACACCCCAAATGTCAAATAGCCATCACTGTGACAAAGAAGCATAAGCCTTTATCTGTTGCAGAGATGCTTAGGACTGCTTTTAGAAACATGTCATAGTGGTTTTGGACTTCTTTGGACTGGTTTGTGACAGCTTTGTGTCTAATATGGACTCTTTTCAGACTGGTTTCAGAACTCGCCGGCGTCAAGGCAGAAAGGACTTCCCAAGATGTCGCAGTGGTTTTAAGTAGCTCCCATATATACAGTTAAAGAGATACCAGGAAAACTAAGGTAATGATACCCAAACGGACTCAGCATTGTGACACATTTACCATGTTGGGGTTCTATCCGAGCGAAAAGTCATGAAGATGCTGCACCTGCCGGAAACGAGTATCAAAGCCGAACAAGGTCACTCAGAAACTACAGAGCCAAAGAAAACGCTATGCTTAACACCGAAACTGTCTCCAATCTGATCTCTAAGTATAATCAGCCCTTCACTCCCAAGATGCTGGCAGGTATGCTCGATAGTGATATCCAGGAAGTCGAGCACCTGCTTGGTGATTTGGCGAAGGCGGATAAGGTGCGATGTATCTCTCCCAGCAATTCACTCTATGTGCGAGCCAACCGCCATACCCAAGGCATGGCTCCCGATCCCCGCTGTAAATGGAATTACAACATCCAGATCGCCATGAAGCTGCTGGATTTGATCGAAAGTAAGAGCTACCGCTCAGTTAGAGAACTAACAAAGGACTTTGGTAGGAGCAGGCAGTTCGTATTCGTCTATCTGGAAGCCCTGGCTTCAATTAGTATCATCGGCATGAATCCACACGGCTACTAAATTAAAACCAGGCTGGGTATTGAGCAACTTGGACGCTATATCCAGCCTGGTATTCTGGGTGTATTGAAGAAGTATTCGGGGATTAGTAGTCCATATGGGACAAGATTAGGAAGCAGATATGGATACTCGAGATATGTTAACTGCTAAAACTGCTCCTTAGTAGAGAGGCTTTAGCTGGCTATTGGGAACTATTCATTGAGCTTGTGAAAGTATGATACCAAGGAGTCAGTTTCCGGTCATACTTTGAAAAGGCATCTTTAGTATTCGTATCCTTGATAGCGCCGTTCTGTATTTCTAGCAGTCTTTTAAAAGCTTGGCTTAGTGTCATCCCGTTTTGACTCGAGTATTCAATGAGGTTTTCAACACCCACTATATCAAGAAACAGGATGTTATTTGTTGGAAATTCTAGGTATGTAGACTTGAACTTATCTAACAGTATTGCGTCGAAGAAGTAACCTAAATCCCCACAAACAACTACGAGAATTGAGTTTTCAATCTGACATTGATCAATTTGGTGTTCAAATTGTCTGTAATGGCCTTCCTTACTGAATACTCTTACCGCTTTTCTGTGCAATTTTTCGACTAACTCCACTAACTCCGAAAGCTTGCTATCCCATAGCAACGGATCGTTTCTTGAAGGTAATGGGATAGATGCCGATTTCACTTCAATAAACCCACCAGTATTCGTTTCAACATCGAGGACTGTAATATCGGGGCCTAGATCACTCTTATTGAGATTTGATTCAGCTATGATCATGTCGAGTGGATGCTTTGTAACCATGTAATCGTAGACGTATTTCTCATAGGAAAGTCCCAAGTTGGTGTACAACTGCTTCCGCAGACCTTCATCTAGATTTGCTGAGATGATTGCAGGTAGCTTTTTTACGTGCTGAATAAGTTCCCATATCGAAGGCACAATATACTGATGTTCTGCTACAGTAACTAGTGGCTGTATCCTAAATGGATGCCAATCTGATACCATGATACTTGGGGTATTGCATCGTACTAGGCTTTTTACGTCCCTAATTGAAACCGATATAGAATCGTAGTATCTGCTTAAGGCATAATATATGGCTTCAGGTAAATCTTCATTTGTGATACTGATAGTACAGTAATTCTGCTGCGCCATAAGGCCGTGGAATTTATCAAGCAATGCCTGTGGTAACATTCTTTCTGGGGTTTTCTCTAACTCTTCATTAATCGCTTCATACCTCCTCTCGTTGTGCATCACTATAGCCAGGAGGAGAGGATACATCTCTGAAATTGGAATGTCATAACGGTCTTGAAACATCCGAAATACATCAATCCACTTTTCATTTTTCAAACCGTATTTTTCGGGAATTTGGTCATAGAGTAGTAGTGAACGCCCAATTTCTCGTGCAAAATCTGCTTCTTGATAATACACTTGGGTGTTAGCTATGGATGCCAGCATAAGGTTTGATATCCCTGGCGCATCTTCTTGGTAGACAAGTGTATCAATATCTTTCAGCCTATTGAATACGTTAATGAAATCAGATATATGGAAATAACCCTTCTTTGAAGTATTTGAATTTGAAAGCAAGATAGCTTTGCTCAAGTTCTTGATGAAGTTGGGATTGAAAAACAACCATAACTGCAGTGACACTGTCTTGTTTTTGAAGTTTAGAAAAGACATGATTGAAAGGAAGCTACACAATTGCAGCAAATAGTCCAAGTTGTATTTGCCTAATGATATTGCAACATCTCGGAGTTTGGACATAGCCTCAATGATTTTGGTATTTGAGATTCCTTGATCATGGTCAGTACTCATAATCCTCCCTTGTATATGAATGAAGAGTGTTTAAACAAACATTTGAATACGGCTATCTCTGTCAATGGTGAATCTCTTTGTTTGTCCGATAGACAATTTGTGGCTGATACCATTCATTCCCGCCTACTGCGGACAATACCCGAAAATATCGGTTGACGAATTGGGAAGGTTTCGAAAAGTATAATTCAGCGATGGTTTGTAGTGAAAAGAGTCCAATCCTCAGAACCTATACCATTGCCAGTATGGATGTTAGGAGAGATCATGAATGAGATGAGTGACCGTTGGCTATCGGTGAAAGAGATATGCTCATACATGGGCGTAAGCAGTGACACTGTTTATCGGTGGGTAGAAACGCACGAAATGCCGGTTCATCGGATGGGGCGTTTGTTCAAATTCAAGATCTCGGAGATTGATGCATGGGTCAAGGCTGGTGGAGCAAGCCGCAAACTACAAAAGCACGATTAGCAATGACTTTGTTTCTGGAGATACTAACAGCATCCTTACGATTATCCGGTTGTAGTACCAATGGGAGGGTTTTCCGATGAATGTTTTCGAGCTTAGAGAAAAGCTGATTGCTGATTACTACTCTTTCGTAAAGGGCTTCATCACAATCAAAGACGATTCGATCAAAGAAATGGTAGCCAATGAGTTGAAAGATGGCTTACTCTGGCCTGATCCACTTATCCAGTTAAGTCCATTTTTCGAGTCTGGTGAATCCATTGAAGAATTGATCAAGTCTAATATCCTGCATCCCTTATGCAAGCAAATATTCAGAATCAAGAGGGATGAAACTGATTTTGGTAAACAAATGCAGTTACATCGGCATCAAACGGAGGCGATCAAGCGAGCTGCCCAAGGGCTCAACTACATACTTACCACAGGTACCGGCTCCGGAAAGAGCTTATCATACATTATTCCCATAGTGAATCACATTTTAAAGACGGGCAGCGGGAAAGGTATCAAAGCCATTATTGTCTATCCCATGAATGCTCTTGCTAATAGCCAGGAAAAAGAACTGAGTAAATTCGTAAACTGGGGATTCAGTTCCGATACAAAACCCGTTACTTTCAAGCGATACACTGGCCAAGAATCGGAACAGGCGAAGCAGGAGATATGCTCTAATCCTCCAGACATACTATTGACCAATTACGTTATGCTGGAGCTTATCTTAACCCGACCCAACGAGACGCCTCTGGTTAATGCCTGCAAAAACCTCAAGTTCCTAGTCCTGGACGAACTGCACACTTACCGTGGTAGGCAAGGTGCTGATGTGGCAATGCTAATCAGAAGGACAATAGATGCCACAAAGGCTGAGAAAGTGATCTGTGTGGGAACCTCAGCCACCCTATCCAGTACAGGTGATCGCATGGAGCAAAATCGTGAAATCTCCAGAGTCGCGTCCTTACTCTTCGGGAGCAAGGTTGATCCGGAAAATGTGATCGGAGAGTCGCTTCAACGCTTGACCCAAGAGTTCGATTATGATAGCCCTGGGGTTATTTCTAAGCTCAGGGATTCAATAGATAGCACTCTCAAGGCCAATTGTGCAAACATAGATGATATCAAACAAGATGCGTTTTTCTCATGGATAGAGACTACATTCGGAGTAGAGACTGACCCGGTTACAGGCAGATTGTATCGATCATCGGCAAAGTGTATCTCAGGCAAAGATGGCGGCGCTGAAAATCTTAGTAAACTCACCGGTATTGATCTATCAACCTGCAAAAGTGCGATCCAGCATGCTCTCATGTTAGGGTTTAAAACCATTAATCCGAGTAACGGATTTCCCGTCTTTGCCTTTAAACTGCACCAGTTCATCAGTAGAGGGGATACGGTCTATGCATCTCTCGATGAGCATGACATCAGGTACCTGACCGTCCAGAGGCAATTGTTTGTACCCAATAGCAACAAAGATAAGATACTGCTTCCCATGGCATTTTGTCGACACTGTGGACAGGAGTATTATACTGTCACCAAGGTCTTCGATGAGGAGAAGGAAGTTTGGCGGTTTGCCCCCCGAGAACTGAACGAACGAGTCTTTGATGAGGAGCAAGAAGCAGGATTTCTCTATGTAAATGATGCTGATAAATGGTCTGACAATGCAGCAGAAAATGCAGATAAAGTACCCGAGGAATGGAAAGACCAAGATGGAAAGATTATGTACAATCGGAGAGAATATCTGCCAAAACCAGTGCTGGTCACACCCGATGGGCAAATTAGAAACTCGGGCAGACAGATGCTCTTCCTTAATGCTCCATTTCGGTTTTGCCCCAATTGTATGGTCTCCTATGCTGCCAATCAAAGAAGTGACTTTGCCAAGCTATCTGCCCTGGGCACAGAAGGTAGAAGCACTGCTACCACCATCTTATCCCTATCTGCTGTAAGGCATATCCGAAACATGGAATTACCTCCTGAAGCTCGAAAGCTCTTGAGCTTTACTGATAACAGGCAGGATGCATCTCTGCAGTCAGGTCATTTCAACGACTTTGTCCAGGTTGGATTACTTAGAGGAGCTGTGTATCATGCTTTGGCTGGCAAGGGCATTGAAGGTGTCAGGCATAGTGAGCTTACCCAATTGGTCTTTGATAGTTTGGGATTACCATTTGATGAGTATGCTTCCAATCCAGATGCCAGTAAGGGAGTTGCCAAGATAGAGACTGAGCGAGCTCTGAGAAACGTCCTGGGATATCATCTGTATCGTGATCTGAAAAGAGGATGGAGGGTTACTGCCCCCAATCTTGAACAAACAGGGCTCTTGGAAATTGAATATCTTTCTATCGATGAGTTAGCAGGCGATACTGATCAGTGGGCAAGCTGTCATCCCGCTATTGCCCAAGCTGATAAGGAAACCAGGACAAATATCCTGAAAACGCTACTGGATTGGATGAGAAGAGAACTTGCTATCAAAGTATCGTACCTCGACCAGCAAGAACAGGAACGGATACTACAGCACAGCCAACAGCGTCTAGTACCCCCCTGGGGCTTCGATGAGAATGAGCAGGCCAAGCAGTTAACTCATGCTTCAGTACTTTATCCACGTTCACGTAAGCCCGGAGATTATGGTGGGGACACATATCTTTCCACCAGAAGCGGTTTTGGGCAGTTTATCAGGCGAAATAACACTTTCAGTAACTATGATCAGAAGCTTACCCTGGATGATACACGGCAAATTATTGAGAACCTACTGGACGGTCTGATTACCTATGGTATCATCGAGAAAGTGAAAGACAGCAAAACTGATGACGTGCCCGGATATCAATTAGTTGCTGATTCAATGATCTGGAAAGCCGGGGATGGTTCCAAGGGAGCATATGATCCCATACGCCAAACTTCACTTTCTTTGGAAGGGCAACCAGTAAACCAGTATTTCAAGGAATTCTACCAATTCATAGCTGCATCAACCCGGGGTTTATACTCCAAGGAGCATACAGCCCAAGTGTCTTATGACGAAAGGGAACGCAGAGAAGATGACTTCCGGGAAGCTAAACTGCCCATTTTATACTGCTCCCCCACTATGGAATTAGGTATTGATATTTCACTCTTGAATGTGGTTAACATGCGCAACGTTCCACCCACTCCTGCAAACTATGCGCAACGCAGTGGACGTGCCGGTAGAAGCGGTCAACCCGCATTGGTATTCACGTATTGCTCTACGGGAAGCCCGCATGATCAATATTTCTTCAAACGTCCTGTTAACATGGTCTCAGGGTCGGTTGCAACCCCTCAGATTGATTTGGCTAATGAGGATATGCTACACTCGCATATCAATGCTATCTGGCTATCCGAAGCCAAGATGAAGCTAGGTAATACTCTAACCGAAGTAATTGATATCTCAGGGCAACCCCCTACGCTTGAGCTCTTACCTGACATTCAGAAAGTTCTGCTCGATTTCTCTATCCGGCAAAGAGCCTTAACCAGAGCTGAACGGATTATCAGCTCAATTGAAGATAGTATCAAAACATCTGTCTGGTACACTCCAGACTGGTTGAATGATATCCTGAACCAGCTTCCCATGCAGTTTGAAGAGTCCTGCGATCGCTGGCGAGGCTTATATAAAGCTGCTCTACGTCAACAGGAAGTGCAGAATATGATAATCCTCGATGTTTCCCGGAAGCAAGCGGACAAAGACCAGGCTAAACGGCTCAGGAGAGAAGCTGAATCACAGCTGGAACTACTTACATCTTCAAGTGGTGCCATTCAATCTGATTTCTATAGCTATCGTTATTTTGCCAGTGAAGGCTTTCTCCCTGGATACAATTTTCCTCGTCTGCCACTCTCTGCCTTTATTCCCGGTAGAAGACTTCGAAGCGGTAAAGATGAGTATCTATCCAGACCCCGCTTCTTAGCCATTACCGAATTCGGACCTCGGTCTTTTGTCTATCATGAAGGTTCACGATACATCATTCACCAAGTTATCATGCCTGCTCAGGATGACCAGAACAATGTTACAACCAGCGAAGCAAAGCTCTGCCCACAATGCGGATACTTACATACAGATGGAACCAAGGATTACATCACTCAGTGCAATGTGTGCGAACACTGTGGCAGCCAATTAGATGCTCCGATTCCTAACTTGTTCAGGCTCCAAAACGTGGTAGCCAAACGCAGGGATCAGATTAACTGCGATGAAGAAGAGCGCTTGAAACTTGGTTTCGATATCCGTACTACCATACGTTATGCCGTACGATCAGGACGCTTGTCCTGCATAAGTGCCAAAATCATGCGTGGTGATGAATGCTTAGGAACCCTGACATATGGTGATTCTGCCATGATCTGGCGCATTAACATGGGGTATAGAAAGCGCATAAATGGTGAACCTGAAGGGTTCTGGCTGGATACGGAACGTGGTTATTGGGCAAAGAGGCAGGACGAAGATGGCGATGATGATTCACCTATGGGGAAATCTAAGATTTTGGTCCGTCCCTTTGTGAGTGACACCAAGAATTGCCTCTTGTTTGAACCTCAGGCTAGCGTGAGCGACATAATTCTCGCCTCTTTACAAGCAGCCCTGAAGAATGCCATCCAGAGAGTATTTGAATTGGAAGATAACGAACTTTCAGCCGAATCGTTACCGTCGAGAGATAATAGAAAGTCTATCCTTTTCTATGAGTCTACAGAAGGTGGAGCTGGGGTGCTGAAACGGGTTATAGACTTGACTGGCTTTAAACGCGTCATTAAAGAAGCGATAGAACTCTGCCACTATGATCCAATCACTTTTGAAGACTTGTTAAAAGCCCCTCAGTCAAAGGAACCTTGTGAAGCTGCTTGCTACGATTGCCTGATGAGCTATTCGAACCAGACTGATCATGAATTATTGGATCGTAAAGCAATAATTGATATACTGATCAGTCTGCTCAGTTCAGACGTGTCTCGCTCTTCCAGTGAGTTCTCCCGGGTGGAACACTATGAGAGATTAAAGAATCAAAACGGCTCCAACCTGGAAGTCAAATGGCTGGACTATGTTTACAACAATGGTTACAATCTGCCTACTCATGCTCAGGAGATCATAGAATCCTGCCATACCCAACCAGATTACCTCTATAAAGACAAATACGTTGCAATCTATATCGATGGTCCCGTGCATGATTCACCAGATCAGCAAGCTAAGGACAGAAAAATTATTAATGACCTTGAAGATGCTGGCTGGCATGTTATCAGGTTTAAGTACAACCAGGACTGGCAAGCGATAATCTCAAGCTATGCTAACGTGTTTGGAGATAAGTAAGGTTATGACTGTGCACTATGATAACTATGTCGTTATACTGTCACGACTATGTTTTACGGATACCAACCTACAAAATCAAGTACCCGATATGTATAGAAAATACCATTCCCCTATACATTCAGCTACCCATATGTATAGAAAAGCTCGCTTTCTTGGACATATGGCTTATCATATGTATAGAAAATGCCACTTTATTGGACAAGTGATTCTGAGGTGGACAGATTATTCTCTAGTTAAGCAACAAGGATGTATATATGGATTTTGTTCTTAAGAATTTGCCTCCGGATCTTGATCTGGAAACCACTTCAGTTCTCAAGAAAGCAGCTTCCGCTCATCGGTATCTCGCGGAGCTAAAAGGTGTTTCTGCCACGATTCCGAATCAATCAATTCTGATTAATACCCTTTCTCTTCAGGAAGCTAAGGATAGTTCGGCAATAGAGAACATAATCACTACTCATGACGATCTGTTTCGTGAGGAAATATTCCCGGAGTACGCATTGAGCGCGGCAGCAAAAGAGGTCGGCAGTTATGTATCTGCCTTGAAAGCGGGCTATTCCCTTGTGAAGAGCTCCGGAATGCTTACTTCAAATCAAATCATTGATATCCAGGCAGAGATGGAGAAACACCGCTCCGGTTTTCGGAAACTACCGGGCACTGAACTCCGAAATGAGCAGACAGGTGAGACAGTATATATCCCTCCCCAAGACCATCAAGTTATCATTGGCTTGATGTCCAACCTCGAGAAGTACATCAACGATAATAGCCTTAGTGAGGTTGATCCCCTGATTAAGATGGCTGTGATACACTATCAGTTCGAGAGTATCCACCCATTTTACGATGGCAATGGCCGCACCGGACGCATAATCAATGTGCTATACCTTGTGCTGGAGGGTTTGTTGGAAATTCCCGTGCTGTATCTCAGCAGATACATTGTAAAAAACAAAGGAACATATTATCACCTCCTCCAAAAGGTTCGCGATGAAGCTGCCTGGGAAGAGTGGATACTGTTTATGCTGAGCGCTGTGGAGGAAACATCAAAGCAGACTATCTTGATGGTAGAGTCCATCCGCAAAGCCCTTCAGGATTACAAGCAATTCATCCGGGCGAAGTATAAGTTCTATTCCCAAGATTTGATCAATAATCTCTTTTTCCATCCCTACACCAAGATAGAATACATAATGCGGGACCTGAAAGTAAGCCGGCATACCGCCACAAAGTATCTGGATGCTTTATGCGAAGATGGATTACTAAAAAAGCAGAAGATCATCCGCACAAACTATTATATTAACAATGCTCTATATGGCATTCTCACCAAGGCTGAGTAACGCAAATGACAACAAACAGCTCCTTTTCCATAGGTTCCCTCGTTAGTACTCGGGGGCGAGAATGGATCGTTTTACCTGATTCCACAGATGAACTGCTTATCGTTAAACCCTTAGGCGGTAGCGATGATGAGATAACCGGTATCCTTACAGCCTTAGAAGCTGTGAAGCCAGCCACATTCAATCTACCCGATCCTTCCAAACTGGGAGATTTCCGATCCTGCAGATTACTCCGGGATGCGCTCAGATTAGGATTTCGCAATAGTGCCGGACCTTTCAGATGCTTTGGCAGATTGGCGGTTGATCCCCGTCCCTACCAGTTAGTCCCCCTGATGATGGCTCTAAAGCTCGATCCTGTGCGTCTGTTGATCGCCGATGATGTGGGTATAGGTAAAACCATTGAAGCTTGCCTGATAGCTCGTGAGCTATTGGACAGAGGTGAAATCACCAGGCTATGTGTGCTCTGTCCTCCTCATCTTGCCGAACAGTGGCAAACGGAACTGAGCACAAAGTTCCACATTGAGGCCGAATTGGTGCTGGGTAGCACGGTTCGCAGATTGGAGCGCAATTGCCGCGCCAATGAGTCAATATTTGAGGTTTATCCCTATACCGTGGTATCCATAGACTATATCAAAAGTGACCGCCACAAAGCTGAATTCCTGCGCACTGCTCCGGAACTGATTATCGTGGATGAAGCACATACAGTAAGCTATGATGAGTCTGGAAACAGCAGCCGACACTATCGCCATGATCTGGTAAAAAGGCTCAGTCAAAGCCCCAATCGCCATATGCTCTTGGTAACTGCAACACCACACTTCGGCAATGAAAACGCTTTCCGCTCACTCTTGACCATCTTGAATAAAGAGATTTCAGAATTCCCTGCTGATCTCACCGGAGCACAGAACGAGCAGCGTCGCCGAACGATAGCTCAGTATTTTATCCAAAGACGCAGGATCGATATCGAAAACTACCTGAAAGAAAAGACTGTATTCCCTACTCCGGAGAGCAAGGAACTCCATTACAATCTCTCTGAGCCCTATCGTGAGTTGTTTAGCAAAGCACTTGATTATGCCCGGGAGATCGTCTGTGACAAAGCAGGCAGTCAACATCGGCAAAGAGTGCGGTGGTGGTCTGCTCTGGCTCTCCTGCGTGCCCTTGCTTCCAGTCCTGCTGCAGCTGCTGCCACTATGCTCAATCGCAGTGCCACCCTGGAAACCGAAACAGTCCCCGAAGCGGATGAACTGGGCAGACGTTTGATACTGGATATTGATGATCATGATAGCACCGATGCCAGTGACATCCTTCCCGGAAGTGATTCCTCTACTGAAGCCGATGAAAACACTCTCAGCCGCAGAAAACTGCTGGTTATGGCAAAGGAAGCGGCAGATCTGTATGGAGATCACGATACCAAAATGCTTGGGCTTCTGAAACCACTCAAAGACCTGCTCAAAGATGGCTTCAGTCCTATTATCTTCTGCCGTTTTATCCAAAGTGCCGAATACCTGGCTGAGCAGCTTAGACAGCGCATGCCCAAATCAGTTCAGATAATGTCTATCACCGGGCTGCTACCTCCTGAGGAGCGGGAAGGTAGGGTAAGCGAGCTCTCAGAATTTCCCTCTCGTATCTTGGTTTGCACCGATTGTCTTTCTGAGGGTATCAACCTCCAGGATCATTTTGATGCTGTTATCCATTATGACCTAAGTTGGAACCCCACTCGTCACGAACAGCGGGAAGGGCGTGTAGATCGTTTTGGTCAGCCCCACTCAACTGTGCGTATGCTCACCTATTACGGAATGGACAACCAGATCGATGGCATAGTCCTGGACGTACTGCTCCGTAAGCACAAGCAGATCAAATCTTCTCTCGGCATCTCTGTTCCTGTTCCTGCCGATACCGAAGCTGTGGTGGAAGCCATCTTTGAAGGACTTCTGCTCCGGGAGAAATCCGGAAGAGGTGACCAACTCATGATTAGCGGGTTTGACGAGTTCTTCAAAGATGATAAAAAGAAGCTGCATGATGCCTGGGAGAATGCGAAGGACAAGGAAAAACGCAGCCAGACCATGTTTTCTCAGATGGGCCTTGCCTCCAGAGTCGATGAGATCAAGGCAGAACTCGATTCCATCAGGGATTCCATTGGTTCTCAGCTAAACATCAAAGATTTCGTGAAACAAACCTTCGCCCGCTATCATGCTGTGATAAGAGAAGTAAAGAGCACTTATCACATAGACCTGAGTCCCGTACCTACCTTGGTCAAAGAAACCTGTGGCTATCTGCCTGATAAAATAACGGTCAGTTTTGATCTGCCAGTAAAGGAAAAGGAAATCTATCTCTCACGCACCCATCCCATCGTAGAAGGCTTAGCAGATTTGGTGATGAGCACTGCTTTGGATAGTGAAAATACCCACTCAATCGCCAGCCGTGCAGGAGTCATCCGCACTGCATCAGTAGAGCGCAGGACAACCCTTTTACTACTTAGATACCGCTTTCATATTAATCAGCCTTACGAAGATAAGATATATCGCAGCTTGGTGGAGGATTCCCAGATTGTAGCTTTTACTGGCTCACCTGAATCCCCTGTTTGGCTAACAGAAAACGATGCCAAAGCTCTGCTGGGTGCTATGCCTTCCGAGAATGTTCTGCCCCAGCAAGCTCAAGCCCAGATCGAACGGGTAATTGACAATTATGCATCTCTTCTTCCGATCATAAACAGCTTTGCCCAAAAGCGTTCCACAGAACTGCTGGCTTCTCATCTCAGAGTACGCGATGCTGTCCTGCTTAAACGATCACAAAAACCCGACATCAAACCTGAATTGCCTCCTGATGTGCTTGGGATTTTCATCTACCTCCCCTCTCCCATTTTGGGAGAGGGGTCGGGGGTGAGGGCATGAAGCTATCTCCCATCCGCCAGGAATACGCCAAAGCCATGCGCGGTAACCCCACAAAAGCAGAGCAGTTGCTCTGGAGGCTACTGCGCAACCGCAATTTTCATGGCTATAAATTCCGACGCCAGCAACAATTAGGGCAATACATCGCAGATTTTGTGTGCTACGAACCCAAGCTTATCATCGAGTTGGATGGAATTCACCACTCCGATCAATATAAGCTCCAAGATGACAACGAAAGAACCAAGGAACTAAACAAAATGGGATTTCAGGTGATCCGCTTTCAGAATAGTCAAGTAGATGAAGCCTGGGGAGATGTGGTCAAGCTTATAGAGAAGATGCTTTTTACCCTCACCCCCTGCCACCTCTCCCAAAATGGGCGAGGGGAGAATTCTGCACAGCTAAATGGGCGAGGGGCTCACATATGAAGAAGAATGCTTTCAATACCATCCGCACCGAAGGAGCCATCCTCCCTGCCGAACTTCTCCAAAGGATTGTTAGTGGTGACACCACTCTGGAAGGTCTGAAATCCACTGACTACCACCTAAGCCCTAGCGAACGTCTGAACGAAGCTGCCACACGCTCTTGGAATCGTCTTATCGGTGTCTGGCAGACATATCGGGAAATCCTCAATCAATTACCTGAAGAAGCAATTGGCACCACCGAGACCCGTGAACGCTGGTTACTACCTCTCTTTCAGGAGCTTGGATATGGCAGGCTCCAGACCCAAAAATCTATCGAGATAGAGGATAAAACCTATCCCATCAGTCACAAGGCATCCGAACCTGTAGCCATCCATCTGGTCAGCTTCAAATACGATCTTGATAAACGCCCCCTCTCTCTACTTACCACTCACCACTTACCACTCACCAAATCCTCCCCCCATTCACTGATGCAGGAGTTTCTAAACCGTAGTGAGGATCACCTCTGGGGTATCCTGTCCAATGGCTTCAAGCTTCGTATCCTGCGGGACAACGTATCCCTAACCCGCTCTGCTTATGTGGAGTTCGATCTGCAAGCGATGATGGATGGGGTTGCCTACAGCGATTTCTTCTTGTTATATCTACTTTGCCATCAGTCCCGAGTGGAAGTAAAGGCAGACGAAACAGGCAGAGCACTGTCCCCCGAAACCTGCTGGCTGGAAAAGTGGTACAACGCTTCCATCAAAGACGGTGTCCGTGCCCTGGATGAGCTTCGTAATAACGTCCAATCTGCCATCGAGTCGCTTGGTGCAGGTTTTCTCTCCCACCCCGCCAATACTGAACTCAGGGATAAACTCCGCTCAGGCACCCTTAGCTTGCAGGAATATTATCATCAAGTCCTGCTACAGATCTATCGCTTACTCTTCGTGTTTGTGGCAGAGGATAGGGACTTGCTTATTCCCAATGATGAGCCTGACACCACCTCCATCATTCCAGCGGAGGGGTCATCCACACCCGGCTTGCCGGATGGTGGGGTAAATAAGGCTGGAATCCAGTCCCCAAAACAGATTTACCTGAAATATTATTCCACCTATCGAATCAGGGAACTTGCCCGCAAGAAAAGAGGAACCCGGCACTGCGATCTCTGGCAGCAGCTAAATTTGCTTTTTACTAGCCTGTATGAAGGCAACACGGCTCTCGGACTGCCAGCCTTGGGTTCTTTCCTTTTTAGAGTAAGTGGTTTGGAAGTAAGTAGTAAGGTAGTAAGTGGTAAGTGGAAAAACAGTGGCAGCGAAGCTGATCCCCAACTTACTACTCACCACTCACTACTCACCGATTCTTCCACCCCCGATCTGGATTTCTGCTACATTGCCAATAGTGACCTACTCTCAGCAGTCCGCTACCTCTGCTACACTCAAAAGAACAATATCTTCCAACCCATTAACTATCGTAATCTAGGACCAGAGGAACTTGGCTCAGTATATGAATCTCTCCTGGAAATGCATCCTGAAATCAATCTGGAAGCAGGTTATTTCAAACTCAACGTCGTCTCCGGCTCGGAGCGTAAGACCACCGGAAGCTATTATACCCCTTCTTCTCTGGTTAACTGCCTCTTGGATTCTGCTTTAGAGCCTGTCATAGACAATGCACTCATGTCAGTTACCGCCTCCCCCGTCATTCCAGCGCAGGCTGGAATCCAGTCCATTAAAGAGCAAGCCATCCTTTCCCTCAAAATCTGCGATCCTGCTTGCGGTAGCGGACATTTCCTAATCGCCGCAGCCCATCGGCTTGCCAAGCGTTTAGCCTCTATCCGTGCGGGCGAAGAAGAGCCTGCCCCTTCCGTAGTCCAGCATGCCCTAAGAGACGTGATAGGTCACTGCATCTATGGAGTGGATATGAACCCCATGGCTGTGGAACTCTGCAAAATCTCCCTCTGGATGGAAGCCCTTGAACCCGGAAAACCTCTTACCTTCCTGGATCATCATATCCAATGCGGCAATTCTCTTTTAGGCTGCACTCCTGCCTTACTCCAAAAAGGCATCCCCGATGCTGCCTTTACTCCACTTACGGGAGATGATAAAGACTACTGCAGCAAATACAAAAAGCTGAACAAAGAAGAGAGGGACAAGGACGTCCTTGATATCTTCAGTGGCGACGAAAAGCCATGGGAGCATCTGGGGAACCATGTGCCATACCTGATTAACCTTAATCAGATGGATGATACCAATATCGAAGACCTGAAACGGAAGGAGGAAGCCTATGCAGAGATAATGCGCTCTTCCGGATACCTGAATAGCAAGTTTATCTATGATGCCTGGTGCGCTGCCTTCGTTTGGAAGAAAGCCCCCGGTGACACGCTTCCCTATCCCATCACCCAACGCTTGCTGGATAATATCGATAGCAATCCCTATAGCGTAAACCCCGCCATCAGACAAGAAGTTATACGTTTGGCGAATGAGTATAATTTTTTTCACTGGCATATCGCCTTCCCTGAAGTGTTTAACCCCTTCCCTGATGGAATGTCTCCTCATAATCTCGAAAAGCCCAGCCGATTCCCGGGTGGCGACGAGGGAATCACGAGGGAATCACAGGGGAGTTACCAGACATTAAAACAAGGGACAAGCAATGGATTTGATTGCATCTTGGGAAATCCGCCCTGGGAAAGAGTGAAGCTTCAAGAGAAGGAATTCTTCTCTGCCGTAGATGCTGATATCGCCAACGCTCCCAATGCTGCTGCCCGCAAAAAAATGATAGATGCTTTGCCAACATCTAACCCCTTGCTGTATCAGGCATTTCTGGCGGAGAAGCGCATATCTGAAGGCTCTTCGCTGCTGATCCGGGAAGGGGGCAAATATCCCCTCTGTGGACGGGGTGATGTTAACACCTACACTGTGTTCGCGGAACTGAACCGCATTCTACTTTCAGATCATGGAAGCTGTGGTTGCATAGTTCCCAGTGGTATTGCAACTGATGACACAACCAAGTTCTTCTTTCAAAACCTCACCGATACCGGTTCTCTGGTCAGTCTCTATGACTTTGAAAACAGGGATAAGCTTTTCCCTGCGGTTGACAGCCGCATGAAGTTCTGCCTCCTCACTCTCCGGGCTTCGCAACCCACTCACCACTCACCACTTACTACTTACCAACCCTCCGACTTCGTCTTCTTTGCCCACAACATTGCTGACCTTAGCGATGAGCAACGGCATTTCCAACTCTCTGCCGAAGATATAGCCCTCATCAACCCCAACACCCGCACCTGCCCGATCTTCCGCAGCAAACAGGATGCAGAGCTAACCAAATATATCTATCGCAGGGTGCCGGTTCTGATAAACGAAAACGACCCCGAGCACGGCAATCCGTGGGGCATATCCTTTATGCGCATGTTTGATATGTCCAACGACTCCCACCTCTTCCGTACCAAGGAGCAACTGGAAGAAAAGGGCTTGGAACTGCAGGGCAATAGATTTATTAACGGAAATACGGTATATCTGCCCTTGTATGAAGGTAAGATGGTGCAGAATTACGATCACCGGGCTGCTGATGTGCGTATCAGTGAAGAAGCATTGCAAAGAAAAGGCCAGCCGGATGAGTTATCCCTCCAAGAACATAGTGATCCCCATAGACTTGTTATACCGCATTATTGGGTCAAGGAGGAAGACTGTAAGTATTCAATGGGGGAAACTCAAACTATAGACTGGATGTTGGGATTTTCCAATATCACCAGCCCAACTAATGCAAGGACCTTTGCTCCATGCCTACTACCAAGAAGTGGAGTCGCACATAGCTTCCAATTGGTTTTAAGCGATACATCTGACGCTAAAGTGATAGCACTTCTTTATGGGATTCTGAGCCTTTTCATACTTGATTTTAACTTAAGGCAGAAAATTGGGGGCGTAAATCTCAGTTATTTCCTCGTTAAACAACTACCCATCATTCAACTGAGTGACAATGGTTGTTTACTTCAAAACTCCAGCGGCTTGAGAACAGCAATTCTTTCCAGGATAATTGAGTTGTCCTATACAGCGTGGGATATGCAACCTTTCGCTCTCGATTGCGGTTACGACGGCCCTCCCTTTATCTGGGATGAGGAGCGCCGTTTTGCCATCCGTTGTGAATTGGATGCTCTCTATTTCCATCTCTACTTGGGCACTCTATCGGATTGGCAAACCCAGGGCACCCCGGAGCTTCTGGCTTATCTCCCCACTCCCCGCCATGCAGTAGATTACATCATGGAAACTTTCCCCATCGTCAAACGCAAAGACGAAAAGGATTATGGCACTTACCGCACCAAGCTCCGCATCCTGGAAATCTACGACCAAATGACCCACTGCCTCGCCACCAACACAGAATATCGAAGCACCCTCAATCCCCCTCCCGGCCCCCCCTGCGATTCAGAAGGTAACTTCATCCCTGTGGAGATGTGGGATAAAAACAACTTGCCGAAACATATTCACCAAAAATTTATATAGATAAGGAGACCTTATGAAAGACCTATCTTTTGGAATTCTAAAGAAATACTCTATGAAAGAAGTTTTCAAACAGGAAGCTCAAGTTTTTACTCCCTGGCTTGCAGAGAATATTAGCGAATTGGGGCAGCTATTGGGTGTTGAGCTTGATGTAAAACAAATGGAAGCACCAGTTGGCCCCTATAGTGCTGATATTCTAGCCGAGGACCTCACTAGCAGCACGAACGTTATTATTGAAAACCAGTTCGATAAATCTGACCATGCGCATCTTGGGAAAATGTTAACTTATGCTGCAGGATATGATGTTTCAAAAGTAATCTGGGTTGCTGACATCTTTACAGATGAACACCTATCCACGATTAAATGGTTGAATGACAGAACTGATGCTAACACCAGCTTTTTTGCAGTTACTGTCGAAGTGAGCCAGATAGACAATTCCCCTAAAGCATTTCAATTTCGAATTATAGCCCAGCCTGATAATTGGCTAAGGAAATCAAAGGAATCTGCGTTAAGTGTATCACCCAAAGAGGAAAAATATACAAACTTCTTCAGGGATCTGATCCAAGAACTAAAAGATAAAAAGATCAAAGTGCCAAATAATACCAAGTATGGGAACTGGTGTCGTTTCTCAAGCGGATTTTCCAACGCATCCTATTATGTTTCATTTACTTATTCACGACAAGTTCGAGTCGAGTTAGCAATTTTTAGGGAGGACTTCAATCTTCCAAATCCCGTGTACGATGAGTTGGGTACTGATAAAGACAACATCACAATTGAAATTGGTTATGAACTAACATGGGAACCCCAGATTGACACAAAACAATCTCGTATTGCTTACTATTTCGATGGTACGATAGAAGATAGCCCTGAGGAGCTGAAACTGATAAAAGATAACATCATTGCGGCATTACTTAAGTTTCAAGAAGTTTTTAATCCTAGACTTAAGAAGATTATTTCAAAAAACTCGAAATAAAGGACTCTAAGTATGGCAGTACTAATCGAAGCAATCTCAGTGCTGGTCAAAGCACAAGCGATAATTGAAAAGTATCCTGGCGGTTGGGAGCAATTCAGTCAAGACGTTCCGAACCAGACTCTCTGTACAGATGGAGAACTCGTTAGAGTAGGCTTTATGAATCCTAATGATGTGCAGAAATACGTCAGCTTTTTGGAATCGAAACGGCTAGTCTTTCAATCGAATGGACATTGTAAAGATATAGCTGTTGTAGACCAGCAACGCGGGTTTACGATTCCCTGCGAGTGGGCTGATTTTGGCAGGATCTTCATAGATTCCTCACTAACCCAAAGGGTCAGCGCATGCAGGCTAATAGGCTCCACTCAAAGGATAGTCTCGTATCCGGATGGTTGGGATTATGAGAGTTCTCTGAGCAAGGATTATCACTTTGTCCAGCCAGAGAATGCCGATCAGGAACTGGAGTTTATCAGAAAGGAAGGAGTTGTAGCAGTATTTAAGCATCTTCCCTCAGGTAAAATTGTATATAGCGCTTCTCCGGTGATAAATACTAGTATTGAGAGTTATGCAACAGATTCGATTGATGAAATGGTTTCCAGCAACCTGCTTGCCCATGCCTACAATTCGGGCAATGCGAGCGCTTTGGCGAATATTCTGGCAGATGAGCTGCTCTACACTTCACAATGGGTGCTGGACGAAATGCGAGGAAAACAAGCGTTTCTTAACTACCTATCAGCCAAATTAAACACTATAAAGAAGGCAGGAAGTGCTATATTCGCAGAACTCGCCACTTACAGAGGAAAACACTGTCTGGTTATTGCTCAGGGGGCGAAGGCAAATCCCGTTGCTACAATGCTTGTGAAGAGCGTTAGATCAAAGATTATTGAGATTCATTTGTGCGAAGTACCGCATTATACTGAGTGTGAGAGACTAGGCATTTATCCTTAAGTTAAGGTGTTAATATGGCAAATATTAAACCATTATCCGTCAACAAATTGAACATCACACATCCAGTGATTATTTCTGCGTCCCGCTCAACTGATATCCCGGCCTTCTACTCAGATTGGCTGATCTCTAGGATCAAAGCCGGCTATGTGAAATGGAAGAATCCCTTCAGTGGCGAGTTCACAAATGTATCCTTCGAACAAGCTAGATTGTTTGTTTTCTGGACAAAAAACCCGGCTCCTATGCTGGATAAACTTGCTTTCTTTGATAACAGTGGATTCAGCTACTATTTTCAATATACCTTGAATGACTATGAAAATGAAAACTGGGAATCCGGCTTGCCACCCCTAGACGAACGGATTGAGACTTTTATCAGGCTTTCAGAGCGTATTGGAAAGGAAAAGCTAATCTGGAGGTTTGACCCGATAATCTTAAGCGATAAACTAGGTCCGGATGAGATTTTGCACCGTATCGAGAGGATAGGTGATAGACTTCACAAACATACAGAGAGATTGGTATTCAGCTACATCGACATCGAAAACTACAGGAAAGTCAAACACAATCTCTGTTCATTACCAGACAAGCTCCATGAGATTGATACCCAGACCATGGAGTTTATGGCGAAAGGAATCTCACAGCTAAACGCAGGTTGGGGACTGGAAATTGGGACATGTGCTGAGAATATCGATCTGGAGCAATATGGCATTGAACACAACAGATGCATCGACGATAGGCTTATCATCAGGTTGTTCTCCCATGATAAAGATCTGATGACCTATCTGGGCTATACCACGAATGATCAGACCGATTTTCTGACAGAACAAACTGCAGAATACACTTATCAGAAAATCAAAGACAAGGGACAACGTAAAGCTTGTGGCTGTATAAAAAGTAAGGATATCGGTCAATACAACACCTGTCCTCACGGTTGCGTTTATTGCTATGCTAATACGGATCATGAAACAGCCTTGATGAATTGGAAGAAAGCACAGGGGAAAGAACTTGATACTATCGTATGAGCATTCACTTGACCCATTTATACAGGAACTTAACAAGCTGGAAGCTGTTACATTTCAGGATATTGTAGAGGCAGCTGGCAGGCACAAGGATTATAATGCCTATACTGATAGAGGAAAAAAGATCCTTGAAACACCAGGAGAGTGTAACAGATATATTGAGCGTTTCTTTCAAATGCACTACTTCAAGATTATCGACAGCATTTCCAAGCTTTTCAGCTTCGACAAAATACATGAATACAGCGGTAAGGGTATAATACTGTATGACTGGGCTTGCGGTCAGGGACTAGGGAGTTGGCTGTTTCTGAGTCAGTTGGTTGAGCGCAGACTTAAGATAAAAGTGGCAGAGATCGTTTTAATAGAACCTTCTGCCATAGCATTGAAAAGAGCTGAGATATTGATCCGAATCATTGATAAAACCGTAAAACTAACTATGATCAACAAGAAGCTAGACGAGATATCTGAGAAAGAACTGGTCAGGACTGAAGACACACTCCGTATCCATTACGTGTCCAATTTCATCGACATGCTAAATTGTGAGTCAATAGACCACTTATCAAAACTGATCATCAGATCACAGCTAAGCCAAGACTACGCTTTGGTAGCGCTGAGCCCATATAAGGCAGAAGCACTGGATAGGTTTCTAAATAACTTTCCTGAGAGCAACAGAATAGTCATATCCCAACGTGATTGCACTAAGTCGAATCCTTGCTCAAAATGCAAGAAGGATAAGAAGTTCTGTTCTGAGAGCATTCAAAGCAGAAGAACTCAACGGATCGAACGTATTGCCCTGATTACAGCCAAACAAGCTCAAATCAGATTTATTGAACAATTCCCGCAGGAGTTTGAGGAAGAGATTGTATTGGCCAACGTGGCTAAAGCTTCCTATGTTTGTGATCCAGTTCTCAGGCTAATAAAAGAAGCCAAACTTGACTTCCCTGAGAAAGAAGCAAGGTTCGAATACAAGCTGCCATTTCAGAGGAGTAATGCTCCTGAACTAGAGCAATCGATTTTAAACGTTTTGATAAACCAGATCGTGAGAGGATTGCCAAGCTATGTCCCGATCGAGATCGAGGATCTTCTCTGCAATGTCTATTCGGGGATGATTAAAAGAGACATCAGAAACGGAAACATTGAAGACAGGTTCATGCTTCCAGCTGATGAGTTACTTTATCTGAATCCAGATCTGGATTCTAAGCGTATCCTGAATGACCTGGAATTGCAGACAGTTGCTGTTGATGCCCTAGTATATATGGCGCAAACACAATATGCCATATTGCAGTACCTGAAGAGAAACCACACTGGGAGTCGGGTTCGTTTCATTCTGTTTGAAATTGACAGATTCTACGCTCACTTCTGTATGCTCAGCCTCGTAACCATGTTAAATAATCTATCCGCTCTAGTCCCTGAGAGTAATCTACCCAAGATAGAATATGAAGTGTATGGTGATAATAACGTTTCAATCATAGCCTCATGTAACTCCAGATTTGGTTTTCAGCTCAGTGATCTGGCCTCACTTGAAACTGCTTCTTTAACCAGAGAAGATGTATTTGTTGTTTGCGGTGAGAGCCCCGGAATCCTTACGGATAAAGACCTGGAGAACGCGATAGTTGTAGGCTCTACTGAAGAAGAAGCAGTTTCGGAAAGATTTCACAGCAGTGAACACATCCGTTATACATTAACGGACGAAAATGACTCGACTAGAGAAAAACAGATTAGCGATTCTTTGCACTATTTCCTCAGATCATTGTTCCGTAAAAAGGATTTCTGGCCAAGGCAGAGAGAAATCATAAGCAAAACCCTGGAATTGCATTCAGTTTTGGGAGTACTACCCACTGGGGGAGGTAAATCTTTAATCTATCAATTCAGTGCTTTGATGCAACCAGGATTCTGCATAGTCATTGAGCCCATCCGCTCGCTGATGAAAGACCAGCATGAAGAGTTGTCAGATTTGCAAATTGACTCAATATACATCAATTCGGATCTTAAGCCGGAAGAAAAACTGACTAGGTTGAACCGTTTTGTTGCTGGAGAAAGCTTGTTCCTACTTATGTCCCCTGAACGCATGCAGATGCCGCTAACCAAGATAGATTTGCTGTATATGTCCAACCAACGGCGCTACGCTTCTTACTTTGTGATCGATGAGGCGCATTGCGTTTCAGAGTGGGGACATGACTTCCGTCCCAGTTATTTGAGCCTAGCAAAAAACGCAGTAGACTGTTTCAAGCCTAAGTTTGGCAAGCCATTACCGCTGATAGCCTTGACCGCTACAGCATCTCTCGATGTGCAGCATGATGTTCAGAAAGAAATGACCCTACAAGGATCTTTACCACCAGAAATAGTTACTGATCCAATCAAGAGACAGGAAATCGACTACTATTTCCTTAGGGCTACAGACAAACATGAAGAACTGGATAATCTACTCAGTTCTCTGACCGACGAATCCTGCCAAGTCCCAATCTCAAAAGAAAACGCAGCTTTGGTATTTTGTACTTTCAAAAAAGGACTGACAGGAGTGTTTGGAAGCCGAAACGATGGTATCTACTATTCACTCAAGAGAAAATTCGGTGACGACTTAGGTGTTGGATACTTTAGTGGAACCGATGACAAAGATGCTCTAGTCTCCGTGGAGGAAATGAACAATTATCAGGACTTATACAAAAAAAGCCAGATAGGCATCATGGTAGCCACCCAGGCCTTTGGTATGGGTTTTAACAAACCTAACATCCGTTACAGCTTCCATGTGGATTTGCCAAAATCCATTGAGTCTTTTGTGCAGGAATCAGGTCGTATCGGCCGTGATAAGACATCATCAAACAGCTATTTGCTTTTCAATGAAAGCGACAGGATTTTCAAATCTCAACTCATGAATAAGTCACATGTGTCTGAAGAACTAGCCGCTATTATTTTTAAGGAAATCTTCGGGATCAGATCCGAGAAAAACAAACTCGATATTAGGAAACTCCTAAAGGGAATTGATTATTGGAGCAAGTGGCCTAAAGAGAACGAGACAAAGAGACTTTACTTTAACCAAAACATCAAGGACCTTAACGGCAGTAATCAGTCCCAAAAAACATTAGCTTGCTATTATGATCTGGGCTTGAAACAATTGGTCAACGACTCCAAAAGTCCAGTTGATAAGGGCTTGTTTGAGGAAGTGCAATTCGCCCTTGAGCATACCACACTTCTTATTGACATTCTTGTTCCGGCAAGCCAGCGCAGCCTCCTGGATATCATTCATTTTAACAGCGACCTTGTTTATCACCATAAAATCTCCAAATATCAGATGTTCAACTCATTGAAGGACAACTCTGATTATCAGCAATATGCCCGAAGCATTGGACTGGAAATCAACTATGATGAAGTGCAGAAACAATGCGAGTTTATATTGTATCGCATGCAGTTGTTAGGAGTTATTGAGAAATATTCCAACAACTATACAAACGGAGATTTCGAAGTCGAATTCAAGGCACCTAGTATAGATACAATTATCAGAAACTACGAAGTATACTTGGAGAAATATCGCTCAATCGCATACGTCCAGAAAAGGCTGTTACAACTGAATGATCTTCATAATAGAGGAGATCTGTTTCTGAGTTATACCCTTGTCTTTGATGATCTCTCCCGGTTTTTCGATGAAAACGTTCAGAAAAAGAGGAACCAGGCACTTCAAGAGATGTATCAAACAGCTGATCTGGGTATTCACAAAAGCAAGGAAGAGATCAGAGATCTGCTAGACCACTACTTTAATTCTAAGTTTATCAGCGATCTTACGACTGATACAGACGGAGGCAAGGAAGAGAGATGGGAAACAATACTCAAGTACATCAATGAAGTCGCTGACCCTGCCAAAGGTTCCCGGATCGAGAACCTTGAACATATGGAAGGGGCATGTTCTCGGTTATTACAAGAGTATCCTGATAATTACGTCCTACTGATACTACGCTCCATGACTCTGCTATGCCTTGCGAATAGCACCCAAGAGATGATTAGCACCGGTATGAACTATTTTTGGAAAGGATGGACGTCATTGTTCGAGAACATTGATGAAGATGGTATAGAGCGGATTTATAATCAGGTATGTATCCCATTCCTGACTGTGTTTAAACAAGATCTGGAAGTCCGAGAATACCAGGTTTGCCATAGAATAATCTTCTCATTATACACGAATAGACTAATTAAAAATCATAACGAATATCTATTGAAGTATGGAGTTACTAATGGACAATTATGACCACATTGCTCAAGACCTGAAACTAACTATAGACGAATACAAGCATAATCTGGAATCCTTGAAGGATAGGTTTGCAGATATTGGGAACATTATCAATCAATTAGATCAGTTAAAGCTGCAAGCGCAACACTCGGGATCGAAGGGAGATGAGTTTTTAGTAAAAGTGGCTAACCTGGAGTTGAAACATGCTGAACTGTCTGTTAAGCTGAGCGTGCTCACTGAAGATTACGAAAACGCATTAACCAACCTAAAAACACAGCTAAGTGAATGGAACAAATCTACTGAAGTTATTGTTCAGGATGCATCGTCTTCGATAACGGATCTAAGAGCGGATTACCATGACAAACTGAACAAAGCAGTGGCCGATATAGCTCTGCAGGCGAAGCAGGACGCATCCTCCTTAGATCAGTATTTACAGCAATTCTCAAAGACCCTGTTAACAGAGATTGAAAAAGTCAGACAGGAGTTAGGCAATAATATATCACTATCAGTCAGCGAAAACTCAAATCATCTTACAAAACTTATCAAGGAGCTGGACAATACTGCTGAAACCAATCTTGAAAAGGTAAAAACCAGTTTAGTGGAGCAGATTGAAGTGCTGGCACGGCTTCTTGAGCAAAAGATTGCATCCGTGGAGATACAGTCAGCACAGAAAATCGATGATCTGCGAAATGCGGTAATGTTTGATCTCAAAACTAATCGAAAGATCAACTTAGCTGGATTCATTGCTATACTGGTATTCTTAATCGGACTGACTGTTTATCTAGTCATGTCCCAGTAGTATTGATAATCTGGAACGCGTTCTAGTAGAGAATATTTAGTTGATTCGAATTGGGAAAAGGTCTTTACTCTCAACCATTATGCTTGTTAGGCATCAAATAAGAACTGATTGTGACATACATAGAGACTTTAGATAAACAAATAGAAGCACACCAAAACACAATACATGCATTACACGCTGCAATTGGGAAGAAGTTTTTTTACCTATTACTGCTTCTTGTTTCTGTGGCAACGATATGGATGCTATTAGTCAGAGTTGATTTGGGAAAGGTCTTTTGTATTATCGTTGCTATTCCCATCCCATCTTTGATTATTTATGAGCTAGTCATTGTCATTTTCGATTCTTACAATAGCACAAGCAAGGACGAGCATGATCAGATCAAAGCTATCAGAAGGGAGATCAAGGGCTTTGAGCAAAAAATGCTCAGTCTCTATGAGGCATTCCCTCGTAGGTCAAAGGGAGCAAGATTTAAGAACTTTCATGAACTCAAAAGCAGTACTGTAGACCAGATTGAAGAACTATTGCCCAAAGCCATGCACAACGAACATAGAGAAGTGTCTGTCACAATCTTTGTGAGAAACAACATTGCCATAAGAGCAGCGGCCAACCTCGGGAACTTGGGCAGTGTCAGACCAACCGATAATGTATTTAAGTGGGGTAAATATGCTCGAGATAATGCCTGCAGCGAAGTTCGTGATTATCATAATCATCCGGGCAGAAGTACCAATTTCGGTCCATCAGATCAGGATCTGGTATTTTTCGAGAATAACAATAGAAGGATTGGTGCTGAAGGTGTTGTGTTTAGATGCTTTATCATTTGTTGGAATGCACATTGGGAGTGGAAGTTAATGGAGTATGGCACCGAGAATCCGTGCGGCCTCATTGTTAAAGAGTATGATGTAGTAGAAGACCAAGTCTTATTTGACAATTTATTGTCACAACCTGCCATTTCGCTGTCATGATTTGACAAAAAGCTGTCACTTCTGACTGGCTCAGGATTGCGATGATTTGACAAAAGAGTGTCACAAACTGAGAGCTCTTCCACTGTTTTGTCAAACGGGTGTCACGATTTGACATTTCAGGTGTCACTTCTTAAAAACCAAAAATCTGTCACCAAATCCAAAATCTGTCACCCGCACTATTATGTGACACCACTGTATAGAAGCTGCACTTTTCGCTTGACATATTGTCAACTCCATTTACAGTGGGTATGTAAACTATAGTCTCCAAGCTGGAGGAAATATGCCGGAAAACATGACCAGACAGATGAATAATTATATAACCGGAAGGATTGCTTTATCCAGAGTTATAGGCATTTTGCGGGATAACAACAGCAGTCATTTGGTGGAGATAACAGGCAAATCGGGCTCGGGTAAGAGCTATTTTGTGCAGCCCTTATTGCGCAGTTTGGAGGATACCTATAGCGATAGGGTTTTCTTCTCTCCTCATCCCTTGGACATGAATCATTTTACAGAGCTTATCCAGATTCTCACCGGCATTGATGAGGAAAGCTTGAAGAGCTTATACACAGATTTCCGGCAGACAATAGGTTCTGCCAACAAGTTTGATTTCTTTTACTTTGTTACCGAGCGCATCACTGCACAGGGATTGTTTAAACCGCTGTTATTGGTGATTGATGATTGCGATGTGTTGGATAAATACAGCCGTGACTATCTGCAATATCTGGTGCAGTACCTTCCTGAGATGGGCATCCAAATCGTTGCTTTTTCGCAAGAACGCTTATTTCCTTTTTCGGAGTTGGAACTGATACCCGCATTGGGAGTGGAGGATTGCCAGCAACTATTGAAACTAACCTTCCCCAAAAAGGACTTCACTTATATCAGCGAAAGCGAGATATTCCAACGCATCACCTCAGGCAATCTGATGATTATCGAGCGCATCTTTAGAGAGATGTTGGCTAAGAATCCTGAAGGTGATTTTGACCTTAGTCCATATCTGGAAAAGACATTTGATGCCCGCGAGATATACTATCAATCCCTGGCAGCCCTCAGCGCTTCTCAGAAGGATTTGCTGATTGCAATGTATGTTCTGGATGGAGTGGATAAGGATGAGCTTCAGGAAGCATTGGGCAAACCTAAGACCATGAAGGCGGATAAAGCGGCTTTGGCAGAGATGGGTTTAATATCCTGCTCGGAACAAAGCTGTTGCATTCAAAAGAAGGGTGCCTTTACCGATTGGTTGAAAGAGAACCCGGAACAATTCTCGCCAGAGCTGTTTTCCAAATTGATGGCTCATTTGGAGAAGCATGCTAAGTTCAGTCAGGTGCAAGTGCGCCTTCTGATGCTGTTCAACAAATACAATGCTGCACTGTTTGCCAAGTCACTGGAAGAGCTTAGCATTTTGAACGACTGGCTTAGTGTGTTACTGCTGGAAGAGTATGTATTGAATCATAGCAAGAGCGCAGCAAACAAGCTGGAAAGCACTCTGAAGATTGGTATGGCGTATTCCAACTCCAATCAGAAAGAGTTGGCGGTGGATCACTTCCGGGAAGCACTGCATATCTGCACGGAAAATAACTTGCCTGCAGAACAGATTGTGTACCAGCTTGCCAGCAATCTATATGCAGTGAACTCCTCTGCTTTTGCCTTGGAAATTATTAAGAAGTATTCCCCTGCTACGATAGACCCCATTTGGAGGGCAAAAATACTGTTGCTTAAGGCAGAAGTGCTTACCGAAGCAGAAGCTTTTAACGATGCTTTTGAAGCCTTGGACAGCGTGTTGCACTCCATGAGCAATATCGACGATCAAAGGAAGAGGCATAGCATTCAGGCGGAAGCACGCAAGATCCGCGGTAAGATACACTATTACATTAATGAGTGGGATCAGGCGGAGGAAGCCTTCCGTGAGGCTGAGACGCTTTATTCTCTGGCAACAGATCATACAGGACTGGCTGCGGTATCCAACAATCTGGGTGTGCTGTATATGTTCCAGGGAGATTGGGAGAAGAGCGAAGCGCACTTCTTAAAAAGCCTGTCACTTGAAAAAGAATACTTTAACCTGAATGGTATTTCGGTATGTTATAACAACTTGGGTGGTTTGATGGATGATATGGGCGATCCGGAGAAATCTATCTACTACCTGGAAGAAGCATTGAAGATACAGAAACTCTTAAGCGAGCCGTATAACATTATCAATATCTATAACAATATTGGTGTAACCCTGATGGACCACCGGGAGTTTGACAGAGCAGAGGATGCGCTGAAGAAATCCTTGGAGACTGCCATCGAGTTTAGCTTCTTCCGCAACATCATTGCTTCTCTGAACAACTTAGGTGCTCTTTATTTCAAGAAAGGAGACTGGAAAACTTCCATAGAGCATTATGAGCAAGCTATCAAGAAGTCTCAGGACAGCAACTTTAACGATGGATTGTTGCGCAGTTTTAACAACCTTGGTGAGGTGTATGAAAAGCAGGATGAGCTAAATCTTGCCTATGACCTTTTGTTCAAGGGTTTAGAGCTGTTGCCTTCGGTATCTGATGATTACATAAAGGCAGAGTTATATGGAAATTTGGGCAGCGTTTTAACCAAGCTGCATAAATATAAAGATGCTTATCGGTATCTGGTGGAGAGCTTTGATTTCTTTAAGTCTTTGGCAGCGCGAGATAAGATTATCGAGGGTTGTCAAAAACAAGCATATTACTTCATTATGACACACAATGTGGAGAGCGCGGATTATTATATCACCGAGGCAGTAAAGTTAGCTCAGGAGCAAAACCAACCCTTCGAGGTGGGCAGAGCGTATTATTTGCGAGCACTGTTGGAACGTAAGAACCTGGAAGCTGCCAAGGGTCACCTGAATGAAGCAATAAGCCTGTTTGTGGAAGCCGGCAGTAATTATGAGCTGTCTCTGGCAAATTATGAGCTTGCCGGAGTGCTGTTAGATTTGCAGGATTGGGAACAAGCCTTGCAGATTCTAAAGAACAACAAGAAGATTATTCAACAATACGGCTCGATTAAGCTGTTGGAACAGAACGACATCCTGCTGCAAAGGATATCCCGTGAGTACTCCTCGCAGATGGAGGAAGTGAAGTTTGAAGAAAACCTCCTGAACCAGTTCTATGAGAATACTCAGAAGTTGAACACCATCACAGATTTGGATGTGCTGATAGAACAATCACTAACCAGCTTGGTGGAGATTTCTGAAGCTGATGGCGGTTTCCTGTGTCTGCATGCCAATCCTAACCTCCCGGATGCCTGGGAATATAAGATATTCAATAACTTCTCGCAAGAAGATAAGAGTTATGAGCAGTTCCAGAGTATGTGCAGCGAGGTATATCGTAGTAATAAGCTGGAGAACTATAAACAGCCACACTTCGCACCAAGTTTTAACAATATCCTGATTCTTCCCCTTTCCATCCGTAAGAGCACATTGGGTGCAGTGTTACTTTTCTGCAAAAGCGGTTCACACTATTTCTCCGGTAGGATTATAAACTTGCTGTCCGCTTTGGCAAATCAGATTATTGTGATTATCGAGAACATCCGCAGTGCCAATCTGGAAAAGACTCACGCAATAATCCGCGAGCAATTGAACACCGGCAACCTGTTTGCCAACATCATCGGTAAAAGCCCGGAGATGCTGAAGATATTCGAGATAATCGAGAAGGTGAAGGATACACCCACAACTGTTCTGCTGGAAGGACCAAGCGGAACAGGTAAGGAACTGATAGCCCGTGCCTTGCATTACAGTAGTGACAGGCGTAACAAGGCATTTGTGGCGCAGTATTGCGGTGCCTTGCCGGAGACATTATTGGAAAGTGAGCTTTTCGGTCATGTGAAAGGTAGCTTCACCGGTGCCGCATATGATAAAAAGGGTTTGTTCGAGATTGCCGATGGTGGAACATTCTTCCTGGATGAGATTGCCGATATCAGCCAATCCACCCAATCCAAACTGCTTAGATTCCTGCAGGAAGGTGAGATTAAACGTGTGGGCGCAACCAAGACGGATAAGGTGAATGTACGTGTTGTATGCGCAACTAATGTCTCCTTGCTGGAAAAGGTTAAGCGGGGAGAGTTCAGGTTGGACTTATATTACCGCTTGAATGTTATCCGCATCGATGTACCGCCCTTGAAGAAACGTCCCGGTGATGTGCCGTTATTGGCGATCCATTTCTTGGATAAATACAATAAACGAATGAATAAAAACGTTCCCGGCATCTCTACCGAAGCGATGAAGTATCTGGAAGAATATGACTGGCCAGGTAATGTGCGTCAGTTGGAAAACGAGATTGAGCGAGCAGTAACGCTGGTTGAAGCAGGGGCATTCATTAAGCCAAGTGACTTCAGCGAAGAGGTTTTCCGTTATTATGAGCATAACCAGACCATCAATATCCTATCCACACGTAAAACTATTAAAGACGCAACGGAAGAATTGGAACGCAAGATGATATTGGATAGCATGGAGCGATATCAATGGAACCAAACCCAAGCTGCCCGGGAACTTGGGCTTTCACGCCAGGGGCTGATTAAGAAACTGCAACGGTATAATCTATATAAAGAAGATTGATCTTGAACCTACCGCACCAATCGGATACAAAGCAAGCTGTTACAAGTAACAAGGCATGGCTGGACGAACTGGAGTTCGTTGCGATAGATTTAGAAACCACGGGGCTGAACAATGATAGGGACGAGATTATCGAGATAGCAGCCATCCGCTTCAAGGGCATGGAAGTGGTAGCTGAGTTCGACACTTTTGTAAAACCCAAGGGGAAATTGCCCAAGTTTATAGAGTATCTCACTCACATTTCTCCGCAGGATTTGCAAAATTCCCCAACGGTCAAAGAAGCATTAACGGAGTTTATCGATTTCATAGGCGATAGCGTGTTGGTTGGGCATAATGTGGCTTTCGATGTTGGCTTCCTGGATAGCAATCTTATTAGGACAGGTCAGTTTCAGTTGAAGAACAAGACCTGGGACACGGCAGAGATATCCAGGATTTACCTCCCCACAACCTCAGATCATAAGCTAAGCACCGTGGTGGAGCATTTCGGGATTGAACTGAACAATGCCCATCGTGCTGATGCCGATGCCACAGCCACGGGTAAGCTTCTTTATCACATGACTAAGCATATCCTGGAACACTATAGCTTTATCACCAATGCCCGCATACTGGAGCTAAGTACCCAAGCTCAATCAGAAGGTGCTCTCAGCGAGTACCTTAGGCTTATTGTTCAGGCACAGCGTAGCTCCGCTCTAACCGCACTGAAACCCAAGCATATCAAAAGTCCTCTACATAACGTTATTGAACATGAGTATGTGGGGGAGATAGATGATATCCCATCTGTTTTTTCAGAGCATGGCCTATTTGCTGAGAAGTTCCCCAATTTCGAGTTCCGCTCAGGGCAGATGACTATGGCATCTCAGGTTACCGATGCCTTTGTTAAAGAAGAGCACTTGGTGGTTGAAGCGGGAACAGGGGTTGGCAAGAGCTTCGCCTATTTGGTTCCTGCCATGGAGTTCTCGCGCAAGACAAAAGCAAAGGTGGTGGTCTCCACCAATACCAAGAACTTGCAGGAGCAGCTATTTTACAAGGACTTACCTCAGCTCAGGCAGATGTTGCCCATTCCCTTCAAAGCAGTGTTGGTTAAAGGAAGAGAGAACTATATTTGCGAAAGACGTTGGGAAGAAATGGTGCTGGAGCAAAGTAAAGGCTTAAGCCCCTACGAAGCACAGGCAATGTTGTATTTGTTTATCTGGAAGATGCTTAGCAATACAGGTGATGTATCTGAGAACTCATCATTCGACAGGAAACGATTCAGCATAGTATGGCGCAAGATTTGTTCGGATAGGTTCCTTTGCGGTGGCAGAAAGTGCCCGCATTTTGCCAGGTGCTATGTGATGAGTTTGCGCAAGCATATCGAGACTGCTACAATTGTGGTTGCCAATCACTCTCTTCTTTTGGCAGATGCACAGCTTGGTTACACCACTCTGGGAGAGTATCAATACTTAGTGGTGGATGAAGCGCACAACCTGATGGCATCTGCTTCCAAGCATCTTGGCTTCGATTTGGGTTATGCAGATTTATCCAGCCTGTTCAATCAGCTTGATGCTTCCGGTAAACGGCAAAGCAGTGGCTTCTTGAAGCAACTTCAACAGACTATCAAGAAAAGCATTATTACCGATGCCTCAAAGCAGCATGTGGAGTCCCTGTGCATTAAGCTTCATCACGAGGTGGATGATCTCCGTGCGCTAATAACCAAGATTTTTAACCATGCTGCCAAGATATGCTCGCAAGCGGATAGCTTCGGTAAACTTAGGATAAAGGACACCTCTCAGCATAGTGAACTCTTCGAAATGCTACAGCAATTTTGCTTAGCTTTCAAGGATGTGATGAAGGATATCAGTGCATTAGGCAATGTGTTAGGCAGTTTGAACAGCAAGCAGGTGGCGAATCTGGATACCTTGAAGGAAAGCCTCGCTTCCTACATCATGCGCTTTGGGGAGACCGAGGGCTTGCTGCTTACCTTGCTTAATCCCAATCTGGATGAGTATGCCCTGTGGATAGAAAGCAGTCCCCGCTCTGAACGAAACATCCCTACCGCAAGCTTATGTTATGCCCCTGTTGAGGTATCCACGCACCTCTCCAAGCTGTTATACGACCGCATTCCTTGCATCGTGTTCACTTCCGCAACCCTTGCCCTGCGTGGCTCATTCAAGTATTTCCTCAATCAATCTGGCTTAAATCTGGTTAGCGATAAAGCCGTGAACCTCAGCATTGTGGATTCTCCCTTCGATTATGAGAAGCAATCCATGCTACTTATCGGTAGCTTCCTTCCCGAGCATAAAGATAGATTCTTCCAGAACCAAGCTCTGGGCTGCATAGAGCAGGTTCTGGACATTACTAATGTGGGAACCATGGCTTTGTTCACCTCCTATCGAGATCTGGATGCGGTTTATGAGCATATTGGTGATAAGCTATATCACACTCAGCGTCCATTCTTTGCCCAGGGTAAAGGTGGCAGCCGGCGTTCTATCCTGGAGGATTTCAAGAAGAGCAACAATGCAGTACTGCTGGGAGTTTCTTCCTTCTGGGAGGGTGTGGATATCCAAGGCGAATCATTGTCGTTACTCATTCTATACAAAATCCCTTTCCAAGTTCCTTCCGAGCCTTTGGTGGAAGCATTGATAGACAAGCTGGAGCGCGAGAACAAGGATTCTTTCATGCATCTCATGTTACCCAATGCCCTGCTTAGATTACGTCAAGGTTTTGGGCGTCTTATCCGCAGTAAAAGCGATAGGGGAGTGGTGCTGATAATGGATTCCAGAGTATCTAAGAAACCTTATGGTGAGTATTTTAAGCAAATCCTTCCCGGCAAGTGTATCGAACTCCGCAGCGAACAAGAGCTGGTCTCCGAGATTGGCAAATTCTTCAACGGTATATGAGGTGTAAGTGAGCCTAAAAGAACAAGTATCCCTCGCCTTTCCTGCTCTTTGCGAGCAACAGCTAATCCGCTTCGATGTCCCCCTACGGGACTATTGCAGCTTCAAGATAGGCGGTCCTGCCGAAGTGTTTATTCAGCCGGATACCCAAAAACAATTGATAGACATCCTCATCTATTGCCTTAGTAACAATATCCCTTACTTCATGCTTGGTAAAGGCTCGAACTTGCTTATATCGGATAATGGACTTAAAGGCTTTGTTATCAGCACGGCATCATTTACCAAGATTACCCGTGACGAGGATTACATCAGTGCCTTTTGCGGTGTGCAGCTAAAAGATCTATGCGAGTTCGCCATGAATGAAGGACTAAGCGGTTTGGAGTTTGCCTCAGGCATCCCCGGCTCCGTAGGGGGTGCGGTGTTCATGAATGCCGGTGCCTATGGGGGAGAAGTGAAGGACGTGCTCTATTGCAGCAAATGCCTTAATCCTACCTTGGAGAGCCTTACTTCTGCCAGTCCTATCCTGCACTTAAAAGCTGAGGATCATGCCTTTGCCTATCGCCGTAGTGCCCTGCAACAGCGTGGCTTAATCCATCTTTCTTCCGTTTTTCATCTAAAGCCTGATGCTCCCTTTGCCATCAAGCTGCGCATGGACGATCTGGAAACCCAACGCAAGGACAAGCAACCCATGGAGCTTCCAAGTGCAGGCAGCGTATTCAAACGTCCCGAAGGCTATTTCACCGGCAAGCTGGTGGACGATTGTGGCTTAAGGGGCTTTCGCATTGGTGATGCTGCAGTTTCGGAGAAGCATTGTGGTTTTATCGTAAACCTTGGCTCAGCCACTGCTAAGGAAGTGTTGCAGGTGATAAAGCATGTGCAACAGACTGTCTTCGATTCCTTTGGCGTGTGTCTGGAGACCGAGATCCGCATCCTGGGAGAGCAGTGAAGCTACGCAGCATAGCCCCACCCCTCCTTTTTTTTGCCCTAATTATCGCAATTTGGCAATACATTAGCAGTAAACAGCTTATTGCTTTTTGGATTGTTCCTTCTCCCTTGGCTGTGCTGCAAGTGTTTCAAGATAGCCCACAGCTCATCTGGCAACACCTGAAGCCCACTTTTTTAGCTGCTGTTGTTGGCTTGTTCTTAAGCGTACTGCTTGGTGCCTTAACCGCCATCGCCATGGATATCTCCAAGCTCGTTAAGCAAGTGATATACCCCTATCTGGTGGTTTCCCAAACCATCCCCATCATTGCCATAGCTCCCCTGCTCATCATCTGGTTTGGCTATGGCATCAGTTCCAAGATATTTGCCGTTATCCTGATGTGTTTTTTCCCCATCACCCTTGGTTTATATGATGGCTTACGCAGTGTGTCCGCAGAGCATATCCGCCTTCTTGCCTCCATGGGCGCCAGCCCATTCAAAGTGTTCACCTTACTAAAGCTTCCTTCATCCCTCCCCTCATTCTTCACCGGCTTAAAGCTTGCCGCCACCTATAGTGTTATGGCTGCGGTAATAGGCGAGTGGCTGGGCGGCTCTGCAGGCTTGGGAATATATATGACTCGTGCCACCAAAGCTTATCAAACGGCGCATGTGTTTGCCGTTATTCTGGTGATTATTGCCCTCAGCATGCTGCTTTTCGGCATTGTTGCCCTATTGGATAGGCTGCTGCTAAGCTGGAAGTATCAAAAAGAGGATGAATACATCGAAGCTAACTAAGCTTCTTCTATCTCTTTAACTATCTTCTCCGCCACCCTGTGCCCAAAGATGTCAGGATGCTCTGCGGGAGGAGTGAAGCTATTTATCGCATCAGGGAAGGTAGCCGACTCTATCGGTAACAACAGGTTCCAGCCAAGTTCCACCGTCTCCACCCATTCTGTTTCCGTGCGTAGTGTTACGCACGGTTTTTTTATTATGTAGGCTTCTTTCTGGATACCGCCGGAATCCGTCACTATTCTTTCTGCATTTGCCATCAAAGCCAGGAAGTCCAGATAGGGCTGTGGCTCTATGAAACGGATGTTTTTTAGCATGGAGCAATCCATTTGCTTCATAACTAAGTATGTACGCGGATGCACGGGGAAGATTATCAAACGCCCAAGCGCATTCAAACCGCTGAGGATTTGTTGCAAACGTGCTGCATCATCCACATTGAAAGGCCTGTGCAGGGTAAGCAGTAGATAGCTTTCCGGGCTGAGCCGATATTTCTGCAATACATCAGGAGTATGCCCGGCTCTCTCTTTCCCCAAGGCGATGCTATCCACCATGATATCTCCCACCAGCCTGCACTTCATGGTCAAAGCTTCCAGCTTGGCATTTTCCCATGCTGCCTGTGTGGGGGCAAAGAGCAGATTACTGATGTGATCGGCAACTATGCGGTTAATCTCTTCCGGCATACTGCGGTTATGACTGCGCAGGCATGCTTCCACATGAGCGGTTCGGATACCCAGTTTAACTGCCGTTAAGGCACCTGCCAGCGTGGTATTGGTGTCGCCATATACAATCACCCAATCCGGCTTTTCCCTCTGTAAAACAGGCTCAAGTGCTGTGATTATCCCCGCAGTCTGCACTCCATGACTTCCGGAGCCAATATTCAGGTTATAATCCGGCGTGGCAATTGCCAAATCCCGAAAGAATACTTCGTTCATCTCCGGATCATAATGCTGACCGCTGTGGATGATTATCTCTTTGTGGTGCTTCCGCACTTCACTGGATAAAGGGGCAAGCTTTACAAACTGGGGTCTGGCTCCAACAATCTGCGCTATCTTCACTGCATCTCCATCTGCTTTCTGTTTACGGAGCTAATATCCAAGCTTTAGCCCTGCTGTCAAGTAGATTGCTAAACCCCTGCCGATTAGCAACGCCATCCACACCCTCTGCAATAACGGCAAGCGCTCAGATTTCGCTATTAAAACCTTCCCAACCCGTTACACTCTTCAACCAAGCACACTGCACACAAGCACGTACCATGCGCAGGGGTGAATTGAGATTTACTATATCCTCTTTAGTAACCTTGCTTAAGTCCACCACTCCGGGGTTTTCCTTTGCCCACTTCCACATACACTGCGCAAACAATGCCTTGGCAGTAGGCATTCGCTTCTGCACACCCCTACAACGGCTTTGGTTTTCCATGGCGTTGCGCCGGGAGTATCTCTTCCAATCCAGCCGATAGGCATCACTCGCCTGCAGATACAGCGCATTGAGATTGTTATTTATCTCCCGCATCCGGCTGTGCGTATCCGTTAGCGTAGGATAGCGAAAGATGCGGCTGTGGCAGAGCTTATAGTTATAATAACTGCTATACACCATATCCCCCAGCTTACCGGAGTAGCCACGCAGCCTGTACTTAAGTCCGACTTTCATCTAACACAGACGGATTTGCTATTTTATTAACCTTTTATCACTTCTACATTCGCCAAACTAAGACGTGCTAACGAAACGAGAGAAGTAAGCGTCAATCTCTGACCTAAGCTCTATGCCTACACGTTCAAACACATCAAGCAAATCTTCATATGCACCATCACCACCCACAAAGTCCCAAAACTCTTTGGCAACCTTCAACTCATGCTCCAAGTCCAGCATTCCACGCATCGTCCATCTGTTGTAAGGCTGTGGCTCGTATGGGTTATATGGGATAGCGATAAAGGTTTGTACATCAGCCTCTGGATTAACCGCAAGCGTAGTGGCAACCCATTCCAACAGTGTCCTTTTGAACTCTTTGAAACCACCAGCATTCGGTTTTGCAGTCTTAATATCAATCAGGTAGATAGTTCCAGCACCAGAAACAAGTTTCAGATCAACCTTTGTAGGTTTAACGCTACGCATTTCACCAGACCTACATACTATTCGAATTGCCTCTATCTCATTTAGTTTACTTGGGCTTGAAACAGCAGTTGATAAGCTATCCATAATCTCTTGAATAACGCTGTGGGCACCAGAAGATATCCTTCTTCCAGCCACTTGTTGTGACATTGCGGAAGTAAAGTTATGCACTCCCAGAGCTTTTGCGACTGGTTCAAAGATACTCGTTCCGAAATTAGTATTAAGGGAATGTATGAAAGAGTAAAGAGCAAGCCTGTCATTCCCTAACAATCTTGTATGAAATGGCATGTATGCTGGTTCAGGACGATAGTATTGGAATTTCTGCCTAAGGCTTCTTCTCAGTTCTTCAGCTACGCTATCTTTGTTAATCATTAACCCCTCTTTTTTCTTCTCAGGTTCTCATGTTATAGTCAAGCAGATCGCTACATATCCTTCAAATGGAATATAATCTCCGAATACGCACCTTTATCTTTCTCGGTGCGGTTCAGTACTGGGCGCTTATATTGGTTTACTATCTTCATACCAGCTTTTTGTGCTATTGTAGGGTACATATTGTATTTGTCATTGGCCACCAAGAACACATCATAATCCTCAGCCAAGTATCTCTTACAGTTGAGCAGAACCTCACTTATCCCTTTTATATAGCTTTCTTTTGCCTCTCTGCCTTGCCCTTTGTATAGAGGACCAATCTCAAGCTCATCATTTCTTGGCAGACTAAAAAGGTCATAAGCATAGGCATGCTGTTCATGGTAGTCAATCAAGCCTACATAGGGGGGAGATGAGAATATACCCTTTAACTTTTGAGTTGCCAATAAATCAGCTAAAAGAGGATTGTGGATTCTTAGCTCAGCAGATAAGTCAATTGTTCTGCTATCACCCACCAAGCAGATTTGCTCTGTATTAGTTCGCAACCTATTGAACTGATACAATCTGTTCGTAGTATCTTTCGTGTAGCTAGTCCACCATTTTAGGATTGAGAAGATAGGTTTGCATATCTTACCATGTTTGGAGCAGTAATAAGTTGTATAAACCGGCTCAATCAAAGTAGCCAAATCTGCATGAGTAGTGGCTCTGCAGCTTCTAATTGTTCTGCTAAGGATGATACTGATTATGTTCTTTGTGTCGGAGTTGCTTATCTTTTGGATTTCCTCATATACGAACTGAATCTCTTCTCTAACATGCTGAGAATACCACTTATCCAAGAACGAGCTATTACTATCCTGCTTCAAGCGGATGTCATATGCTTCCACCAGTTTATTAAACTCAATGGCAAATTCTGCTTCTTTCTCAGCACCATAGGCTGCTTCTTGAATAAGCCCACGCCTCAAATTGTATTTATATTCAGGCACAGGGAAGTGTTTGTTATTAAAGATTTGCAGCTTTGCTAGTAACTGCTGCTCAAACTCGAGCACATGAGAATTCCAGAGAAATGCGTTTAACTCGTTTGTAATCCTACGTATCTCCCGCTGAACATCATCATAGTCGTATCTTGTCACTTTGGAGTTGCCAATCATGGCGTTAAACAGAGAGATATCTATCCCAATTGCATGTAATCCCAATTCATTGGCTTGCACAAGGGTTGTTCCACTTCCCGAAAAAGGGTCAAGGACGATATCACCTTTCTGGAAGAAAGTATTGGTCTTAAATTTATCTACGTGATTATCGAGAAAATACTCAACTAACTGGGGGATGAATTTGCCCTTATAAGGGTGTAATCTGTGTACATGCTTGGTTGTTTCAGCTTCTTTATACTGGTCAAAGGATAGTGCCCAATTGAGGTCATCTCCAAGCTCTTTCTTCCAAGCCTTCTCTTTTGTATAGGTGTGCTGCTGGTAATACTGCTTCAACTCGCTTAGGGAGATTAACACATTGCCATTGGAGCCGAAACGTTTTACCCTACCATATTGCACCAAATAACTAATATTCGAAGTTGTAACGTTTTTAGCTAACAGCTCTGATGCAAGCCTGCTCGCTTCGGTAACGCTTATCAAATCTTTGGGATCAACGCTTGTGGCTTCCCCATAATTCAAACTAGATTCCATTGGTAATCACTCTGCTCTCTTTCCTTTAATATTTGGCATCATTAAGTTGTCATATTGTTTACAGCAACTTACATATCAATCTCACCTTTCTATACGCAAACAAGTATGGAAATTCTGTCAACAAAAATCTAGCTTTTAACGAATTGTGATTTCTTATTGGTTTAAGAAAGCCGTAGTTTCGTACTCGACATACAGCTCTAATCATTAGTAGATATGAACATAACTTAGGCTAATCTCCAGGATATATAGGTACTAATCACAGGGGCTCTGCTTATTTTTCTTTCTCTTTCACTCTCTGTTCCCTCTCTTTCCCCTCTCTTGTCCAACCAACTATTGTAACACGCTGACAAGGAGACCACGCCGCGAATCTGACACAATGCGGCGTGATCAGGGCGTGGTCGTGGCGTCATTGGGTTACATTTATTACTTGACAAAGAGAGGGGAGATAGGGATAAGGTAAGGGGGTAGTAGATAGAGCTTACTTTGAGCTTGTTTTGAGTTTTCTGTGAGCTTACGATGAGTTTACTATGTGCTAGCTATGATAATCATGTAGCAGTATGCTTTGCCAAGCAAGGCAATTATGTGCGGTACAGCTTTTGCAGCACACAAATCAACCCTACAAAAAGGAGGAAAACATGAAAGCAAGGATGCAATTTGGGACAACGCCCATCAGCGGTAAAGCGGGTGAATTGGTGTTTTGTTTCAATCGGCGCACAGGTGGGATGTATGCACGGGAATACACCTATCCCACTTTAACGGAGAATCATCACAAGATGGGTGGGGTGGCGAAGAACCTCTTTGGCATTGAGCCATCCGCTGAGTTTAAATACGATTGTCGCACCTATGCCTATCTCTTTGCCAATTCCCGCAAGAACCGCGGGGTGAAGATATGGACCTGGAGCAACTGCTATCTGCACCTGATGTATGCCTTGGCAAGGCACATGCCGGAGCTGGATTTGGCAACCCTCACCCGCGAGCAGATATACACTTTGGATTTGCCCTGCATCAGCATCAAACGGGCGGTGGAAGCGGGTTTGTTGGAGAAGGTGCAGGATTACCAGATGTTGGATAACCACATCTAAAAGCAAGCGGCAAGGGCGAGCAGTAGGGCAGGGCTAAACAGAGCACAAAAAAGAACGGGCATGAAAACCCGTTCTTAAGATGCGTTCTTATCTGTTTGCGTTAATTACTTTTGCAGGATCACCTTACGGGTGGCATGGCTGTTACCATTGGTCACTTTTATGAAGTAAACTCCGTTTACACACAGGCTCCCTTCATCATCCTTTCCGTCCCACGCAATTGAACTTTGTGTGGTGGGGCTGAGGCTCTTAACCAATCTGCCTTTAAGGTCATACACGTTAGCATTAAGGATGCCGGGAAGCTTGGATTCGATGCGGATAGTGGTGTTATCGGCAAAAGGATTGGGGAAGGCGGGGGAGATGCCCATGCCTGCTTCCGGAGTGCTGGGGTCGTCGTTACTAACTGGCAGCAAGCCGAAGTTCAGGGTGTTGGTAGAGCCGGCGCTTACGGAGTAGTTCATAATCTCTTGCGTAACAAAGCCATCCATAATACAGCTAATGTTGTAGGTGCCGGGGGCAAGGGTCATGCTGTAAGAGCCATCCGCTGCGCTAAATGCGCTGATGGAATTGGCAAGAATAATGGCTCCAAAGATGGGGGTGCCGGTGGACGAAGTGACCACACCGCTGAGGGTGCCGTTTACGATGGTGGGTGTCCAGGTGAGGCTCATATCGCGGAAGTAGGTTTCATTGGGGATGGTGAGGTTTACCGGAGCACTGCCCTTGGTGAAGGTTATTTGCTTGAATTTGCCCATGTTGCCGGAGCTGGCGTTGTGCTCGGTGAATTCGATGTTGATCTTGTAATCGCCATCGGGCATTTCGGTGCCTTGATAGTTCTTTCCGTTCCAGCTAACGTTGTGCAGTTGGTGAGAATTCAGGGAGGCGGAAGTGATGGCACCGGTGGTATTTTGCTGTGAGCTGGCAATCCAACGGACAAGGGTGTATTGGTAGTTGGAAGCCCATTTCTTGATTGTTTTAACGAATTGGTTTTGGGAATTGGTAACCCAGATTGCTCCGGCATTGCGGGGGGCATGAGCACCGTTATAAGTAGCGGTGCGAACGCTGAAGGCAAGGTTGCCTTCGGCACGGTCGTTCAAGAAGCCACCAATGATGGAATCTTCGCCGTTCAGGATATCCCCGAAACAGAGGCTGAGAACAATAAGTAAGATGATCGGTACGATAAGTTTCTTCATATTTACTCCAACACTATAGGCAGGATAAAAAACCTGATTAAGAGAGGCTTAGCATATGCAAGCAGCGTTCCAAGCTGCGTAAATATATGGGGGGAGAGCAAGGAATAAATTGTGCTTGACGAGAAGGGTAGGCTTAGGCTAAGATGTAATCAGTGAGGTGAAGATGAAAAGACTAATTATTATGATGATTCTGCTTACAGCTCTGTTAGGTTCTTTGCAGGCTGAAACGCGCCAGGGTTTGGGGTTCCACTTCGGAACTGTATCCGCCAATGGATTCAGTTACCGCTATATGGATGGTAAGAACGGATGGCAGGGCACGCTTGGGGCTTTGTCCACCGGCAATAACGAAAATCACTTCTATAGCCCATATACTGACTATCATAATACAGCGCCGTCATTAACGCTAAGCGAGGATGGACGCAAGACGAACTTTAACTTTGGGTTAAACTATCTGCGCATATTGGGAGAGAAGCCTAATGGCAATTTCTATGTCTTTGGGGGAACTTCCTTTCTAATCTCGCGGAAAACCATGCTGGAGCAGGATTATATTTTGCAGAACATGGGAAGCTATGAGTATGTGTATAACGGCAATATGCGCAAAGAAAAGAAGACAGAAAACAAGTATTATATCGGTGCCGGGCTTGGTTTCGAGCTGAAGTTTGGCAATAATTTCGGTTTTGCGGCAGAGATGCCCTTAACGGTGAACCAGGAAGGTGAATACAAGATGTATATACCTCAGGCAGGGATATACTACTATTTCGACTAAGCATTGCGATAAACATAAAAAGAACGGCTACCATCTGATAGCCGTTCTTTTTGTTTGAGGAGAGGGTTGTATTACTCTCCGATAATCTTGATTAACACACGCTTGTCGCGTTTACCATCGAATTCGCCATAGAAAATCTGTTCCCAAGGTCCGAAATCAAGCTCACCTGCTGTGATGGCAACAACTACTTCCCTGCCCATAATCTGGCGTTTCAGGTGAGCATCGGCATTGTCTTCGAAGCCATTGTGACGATATTGTGAGTGAGGTTTTTCCGGAGCGAGCTGTTCCAACCATTTCTCAAAATCTGCGTGTAAGCCGCTTTCGTTATCGTTTATAAATACGGAAGCGGTGATGTGCATGGCATTAACCAAGCAAAGACCCTCTTGAACGGAACTATGTTGCACCGCTTTCCTAACTTCGGAAGTGATGTTCACAAAGTCCCGTCGAGAATCTGTTTTAATTTGTAGTTCTTTGCGATAGCTCTTCATGGACAAAGAGGCTGGGCATCAAGCCAGGCGGTCATTTGAGTGGGGTTCTCGAACACCATGTCGGCACCTGCATCTTCCAATTCTTTTTTGGTGCGATATCCCCAGGCAGCACCGATGGCAATCATACCTGCGTTCTTGGCTGTCTTCATGTCGATATCGGAATCACCGATGAAGGCAACATATTCCGGTTTAACCTTCATACGGGAAGCAAGCTCCAGCGCAGAGGTGGGATCCGGCTTCACCGGGACGCCGGGTTCTTCACCACTATAGATACCGAAGGGGTTCTTGGTGTGACGAATCATGGCTCCACGGAAGAAATGACGAATCATCTTCTTGGTGAAGTAGTGCGCTTTGTTGGAAAGGATTGCCAGCTTCATCTTACGGGCGACAGCCAATTGGATAAGATACAGCACTCCGGGATAGATGTTGGTGTGCAGATACCACATTACATCATAGTGATCCCAGAACTTCTTGGCTAAGGCATCGATAGTTTTGGCATCTTGGTTCTTTTCCGGCAACACCCTTTTTGCCAGTTCGTTAAGCCCACTTCCTACAAAACCCTTGTAATCCTCAACGGGATGTTCGGGGAATCCCAGTTCCTTCAACGAGCGGTTCATGGCATCTGCAATATCCTGGATACTGTCGATCAAGGTGCCATCCAAATCGAAGATAATGGCTTTGATTTTGGGTTTCGCATTCATTTTACACTTCCTTTTCTTATATACATGTGTTGTTAGTTTCTCTCTCACCCTCTTGCACAATCGTGACATGGGGGTATGGTATCTCAATCTTCTCTATATCAAAACGTTCCTTGATGCCAAGCATCAGAGCGTTTCTTAATATAATAACGTTTTCTTGGTTTGTCCACACACCAAATTTAATATTAACACCTGATTCCCCAAAGCTATCTATTTGTATCAATGGTTCGGGATCCTTTAGGGCAAGAGGATGGCTTTCCGCTATCTCCTGTAACAGGCGTAACACCTTGGGAAGCTCACTGTTGTAGGATACACCAACGTTTATGTTTACCCTTCGGCTGCTGTATTTGGTGGCATTAACAACCTCATTCTTTATCATGGTCTCATTGGGTACACGTACGAACTTTCCGTCCTCGGTTTTGAGCTTTATAGAAAGCAAGTCTATGGAGACTATAGTGCCGGTACTTTGCCCAATCTGGACGGTGTCGCCAATCACAAAAGGCTTCTCGGAGATGAGGAAGATACCGCTGATGATGTTAGAGACACTGGTTTGTGAAGCAAAGCCAATGGCAATGCCAAACACTCCTGCTGCTCCAAGTAGGGCAGAGAGCTTGAAACCAAACTCGTTCAGCACGCTGATAACTATGATAAGAATGCTGATGTAATACACCGCACGGACAACAAGTTGCTCGCTTTGGAAAGAGAGCCTATCCTTCACCAGCTTGCGCACAAGCTTGCGGAGTAAACGAACCAAAGGGATGCCGAGGCAGAGGATGAGGACTACACGTACCACGAGACTTACTCGTTCGGGAGTAAAGTAATCCTGAATAGACTCCATGATACTAATATCCGGTAGCATAATCACCTCGTTTTCTCAAGCTCAATTTACTCATAATATAAGTTAAAAATCTTCTCTGTCCACAATTATTCTGATATTACAAAACAAGAGAAGCAGCGGTGCCTTTACAAAAATGTGGAGGGTATCAGGCAATGAGTGGTTACAATCTAATACTGGTACCAACTCCAAGATAGTTGAGGGCATTTGCGCTGTTATCAGGATCGCTTACCAAATATTGCAGGAAGCACTCGGAGAAGGGATTGATATAATAGCTCAGCTTGGCTTGGTAGTTATTGAGAGAGCGTTCAATCCTCTTGAAGTTCACCATCGCATACAGATGATTAAGCATGCGGAATTGGGCTTCGCTGAAATACGTGTTGGTGCGGAATTCGGGACTCATTTTGATGCCGGCGTTGATATAGGATGCCTGGTTGGGATCGTACCCGAAATGGTATTGCACATGGCTTCTTATCTGGTTGGAGATAAGATATACTTCGCTCAATCTGTCATCCGAACAGCTTGTATTCAACAGGCTTATGAAGCCGTTGATATTCATCCCCAGGCTTTGCTGAAGTCTTAATGAAGTGTAGAACATATTGCGAGTAACGGGTTCCAGGTTATCGCCATCTCGGTTTTTCCAATCAAAGCTGGCATTAACCCTGGTGTTGCTAAGGGGTTCAAGCTGCATCTGAGCACCCATGGCAACGGTGTTGATGTTATATATTGTATCACTTGTGAAATTGGCTTGTTGGATATCTGTCCCGGCTTTAAGGCTAAAATTGGGAGTAACTTTGTAAGTAGCTTGCAAGCCATAATAGATATCATCGAAACCTCGATCAGGCTTTTGCACGGCATCCATTTCCAAGGTCTCAAAGTTCAACACGTATTCTGTCGGACTCGTATTCAGGTGCTTATGGATACCAAAGGCAGTGAGATCCAGCCCATGGAAAGTCCCTATTGCTTCAACTTGTGTTTGGTGCTGCATCTTGCGTTCAAGTTCCAAATCGCTTCGCCATTCTTGATACAAAGGCAGGCTTTCGGCAGTGCCAAAAGTAAGATTGCGGTATGCTGCATTTATCTCAAGATGCTTAAGCTTGTAATCCAAGCCCAAGTAATTGCTAAGCCATTTATACTGGGGGAAGTCACCAAGTTTACGATCGGCAGCATCAAGTTTTGCGCTATATAGCAAGCTCATGTTTGGCAATAGCCGATAATCAGCATCGATACGGGTTTGGTTTAGATAGGTAGTATTATCGTTTCCACTAACACTGTAAAACCCGCTTTGAATTTGCCATTCTGCGTTCAGCGATGCGCAAAGTAAAACAACAAAGATAATCAGATAGCACTGTTTGGACATACTGCCACACATTTCCCGCACTGGGTGCATTTTGCTTGGTTGATAACTGCTTTGCCTTGATTATTCCAATAGATGGCGTCATTGGGGCACACTCTGATACACTCTCCACAGCCATTGCAATTAGTTTGATCAACTTCATAGTTAATCAAGGTTGCTCCGGTGGTAAGGTTTGCTCGCTTGCAGGCAACTCCAAGCAAAAGTATTAGTAAGGTGATAATGATCAAGATGTATGAAGCTTTCATTTTGCCGGCTTTATTGCCCGGTAAGTGCAGGCACGAACGCAGATCTTGCAATCGATGCACAGTTCCGGGTCTATTGTTGCTTTTCCGTTATGGATGCTTATTGCCCCTGTGGGACAGCCTTTTATACAATCAGCACAACCCACGCACAAGCTCTTTTGAACCTGCGGTTTATCTAAAGCTATGGCAGCCATGGTTAGTATTGCCAAGGCTGCCAAAACACAGATCAGTAGGATCTTCATGTTACTTAAACTCGACCTTTGGTGCGCTTTGAGCGGCTGTGTCTGCTTGGAAGAACTGGAACGATTTAACGTTAATCATGTTGGATATGATGTTATTGGGGAAGGTTATGATGAGTTGGTTGAAGAGCTTAGCACTGTCATTATAACGCATTCTTTCGGTTCTGATGCGGTTTTCCATTCCTTCCAACTGTGCTTGAAGCTGCAGGAAGTTCTGATTAGCCTTCAGTTCCGGATAGCGCTCCACAACCACCATCAAGCGTGACAAAGCACTGCTGAGGCCTGCTTGGTTTGCCTGGAAGTTCTGGAAAGCCTGTGGATCGGTGAGGGCTTCAGGGGGTAGGTTCATGCTTCCACCCATCTTGGCACGAGCTTCGGTAACTTGTGTTAGGGTAGATTTCTCAAAGTTTGCGGCACCTTGCACTGTCTGAACAAGATTGGGGATAAGGTCATATCTGGTTTGATACACATTTTGCACTTGTGCCCAAGCGTTTTCCACGTTAACTTTCTCTTTTTGAATTGTATTATAGCGGCCTATGAACCATCCTGCTGCCATTATAACTAGCAGAACTACAACGAGTAAGGCTATTAGTCCTTTTTTCATTTTAACTCCCACAATTGGTTTAGGAGCATTAGAAATAGCTGTGGTTTATTGTCCAGATGTTTTTTTCTTGTTGGGGGAGGAGCCTTTGCTAATTATTAGCTTTGTTTTTTGGATGAGATAAACAGCCTGTTTAGTCCTTGCTCAGGTAAAGTTCTTCGGCATCAAGCCAATAACGAGATGATATGGGCATGCCTTTGCTGATACGGGTTTCCACATCTTGTTTCCCAAGAATTTTACATCGAGGGGAGATATAGATGGTATCTCTAAATCCCACAGGCAGTATCAGGCTTACTTTCCCTTTGCCCAAGCTTACGGCAACCTTGTTAGTGCTGAGAGTATCTACAGCTAAGCTAGCGCTTAAGTTCAGTTCTGTGAAGAAGCCAGAAGCCTTGGCACTGAAGGCAAATCTTGTTGTATCTTCCTGCACGACTTGTCTAATTTTGCTGCCCGGAAAGCCAAAACCGTCTGCTTTGTAGGTAAACAATGCCTGGTTTCCCCAATCTAGTTTAATCTGCCCTTCTTCGATGTTTATCACAAGCCTTTTTCCTAAGCCGTCGCTAATATCATAAACTTTAGATACGGAGTATGGCGTGGCGAGCATCACCCCAAGGATGATTAGTATGCCGGTGAGGTATAACAAAACCTTCTGCCAAAGCTTAAGCTTTCTGTTACGTCCCGATGCGGATGGAGTATATAGCACATCCTTATGCAACGCCATTGCTCGGTAGAGCAAGAAGGATGTTAGATACACCAATAGTCCTGCCCACAACACATCACTGGCAAAGTGTCCACCTTGACCCATGCGCACATAACCAATAGTGCAACCCCAAAATGCTGCAATAAGTAAAACTACATGGGATGCACGGGGGCGGTGCCTGCGAAGCAGGAAAGCTATGGCAAAGAAGTAGAAGCCCATGGTTGCATGTCCACATGGGAATGACTTTCCCGGGCTTGTTGCATCGTAGGTAAGCGGTGCTTCATAAGTTTGCTCACCTCCAAATTGCTTAATCTCCCGCGGCCGTGGTCTGCCCCAGTTATCCTTGAGAATGCTGTTTACCAAGATACCGGGCCCCACAACCATAGCCAAAACCAAAAAGATACTAAGCTTACGATAGGGGAGATATCGTGCTTTGCTGAAACCAAGGATAAAGACCACCAGCGCAGCTATAGCGGTAAGCAAAGCAGGTATGTTACCATAGTGATAAATGAACTTTGCCACCGGGCTACTGTTAAATGCCCATCCAGTTTCCGGGTTATAGAAAAAGCTTTGTAATCGAATATCAAGATTGCTGAATCTGAACAGCACTGTTGATGCCATCAGTAACAGCACGGGCAGGATAAAATCCATACTCAAAAGGAAATGACGGCTTGGGTAAGCCGTCATTTCAGAGTGTCTTTTATCGGTCATTATTCAGATTTGGGTTCTTCAGCTTCGGGAGCAGGAACTTCCTCAACAGCTTCCTCGGCAATCTCCGGAACTTCTTCCGTTACTATTTCGGTTGCTTCGGGAGTGCTTTCTTCAGCAACGGCTTCCTCAATTACAGGTTCTTCCACAACTGCTTCTTCAGCCACTGTGTTGGTCTCTTCAATCTCGGTAGCTTCTGCTGTTTCTTCCATGGCAGGATGAGTCTCTTCAGCTTCAGGAGCATCAATGGCTTCTTCCTTACCTTCAGCATGTTGTTTCTCACGAGCTTCTTTTTCTTGTTTCTTCTTCTGTTGTTTTGCTGCCTTCTCACGCATGAACTGCTCGTGGATGGCAATGTATTCTTCCTGCAACTTAGGATCGCGGGAGAAGAAGAATGCCTTCACGGACAGTATCAGGCGACGGTTTTCCATATCCAGTTCGATAACCTTGAGGGGTAGCTCTTCACCGACATGGAAAGCATCTTCGCTATGCTCAAGTTTGGGCAGAGCAAGGTGGGAAATGGGGATGAAACCTTCCACCATATCGTCACCCATAGGCACATCAACCAGCAATCCTTTGGGGATAAGCTTGCTGATTTTGCCTTTAACTTCGGTATTCACGGGGAGTATGGAGTTCAGGCTTTCCCATGGATCCGGAACAAGTTGTTTCACACCAAGGGCAATGCGATGTTGGGCGCGGTCGATGGTGAGAATGATTGCTTCAACATCCTGATTTTTGCGATACACTTCTCTGGGGTGGTAGATGCGCTTTGTCCAGCTGATATCCGAGATATGAATCAGCCCATCAATACCTTCTTCAATCTCCACAAATGCACCAAAAGCGGTAAGGCTTTTAATCTTGCGGGTAAGGACGGTTCCCATGGGGTATCTGTCTTCAATGGTAAGCCAGGGATTGGCATCCATCTGCTTCATGCCTAGAGAGATGCGCTTGTTTTCTTTATCCAGCTCAAGCACGATGGCATTAATGGTATCGCCAACTTTCAGTATCTTACGGGCATCAGCTATTTTCTTGGTCCAGCTCATCTCAGAGATGTGCACCAGACCTTCCACACCGGGTTCAATTTCCACAAATGCGCCAAAGGACTTAACACTCACAACCTTACCGGTAATGCGGGTTCCTTCGGGGTACTTTATTTCGATTGTTTCCCATGGATGAGGAACAAGCTGCTTTAAGCCAAGGGATATCTTGTTTGTCTCGGCATCATAATTGATAACCTTAACTTTAACCTTATCTCCAATCTGCAGCATCTCGGAAGGATGAGAAATCTTGCCCCAGCTCATGTCGGTAAGATGCAATAAGCCATCAATACCGCCAAGATCAATAAAGGCACCATATTGAGTTATATTTTTCACTTCACCATCAAGCTCGGAATCCACTTCCAGCTTACCAAGAAGTTCCTGGCGTTTTTCACCTGCTTCTTCTTCCAGCACTTGACGACGGGAAAGGATGATATTACGATGTTCTTCATCAACATTCACCACCTTGAAGCTAAGCTCCTTACCGATGAATTGATCAAGATTGGGAATCGGTTTCAGGGACATCTGAGAGCCGGGAAGGAAGGCTTCGATACCAAGGATATCAACAATCATTCCGCCTTTAACTCTGCGACGAATCACGCCATTGATGGTGCTTCCGTCCGCAAAAGTATTCTTAATGCGCTCAATGTTCAGGTTATAGTCTGCTTTCTTCTTGGAGAGCAGCAGCTTGCCTTCGCCATTCTCGATCTCGTTGATAAATACCTTAACAACGGTGTTGCGTTCCGGCATTCCGCTGTAGGCAAATTCGGAGATGGGGATAACCCCTTCGGACTTGAAGCCGATATCCACACGGACTTCCTTATCGGAGATGTCCACAATGGTGCCTTCGATGATCTCACCTTTCTTGAAGTTAGAGAACGATTCTTCATACATGGAAAGCATAGCGTCGTGCTCTTGTTCTTCTTTGGTCATAACTTTCTTGGGGGCTTCCACCTTGACGGGCTTAACTACGGGTGTTTCCTCAATGGGAGTCTTTTCCGGTTCAGGAACCACTGTTTCGGCAACAGGTGCTTCCTCGTTTTTTTCTAATTCAGGTTCGGCTGCGGCAACTGAAGGCTCAACGGGTGTCTCTTCACCTTCAATTGTTGATTTTGACGTCGCATCGGCTCCGTTTTCCGGCACGGTTTCCACTACAGGTTCCGTTTCCTTAGTCTCGGGCTCGATAGTGTTTTGATCATGAGTTAACATGATTCCTCCTTAAACAAGGGGATGTCTTCGATGCATTCTGCAATGCATGAACCCCCACTTTTTTCATTTATTCTGTTGTATACTTTTATTATCATGCCTTCGGGGGTGGAAGCTCCGGCGGTAAGCCCAATCCGATTATATGCTGTTATATCCACTCCATCCAACTCTGCATCGCTCTCGATGTGATGCGTGAGACATATCTTTTTGCACAGCGATGCCAAGGCTCTGGTATTGGAGCTGTTATATCCCCCAATAACCAGCATCAGGTCGCTTTCTTTGGCAAGCTCCACGGCAGCATTTTGCCTTTGTGCGGTTGCCAAACAGATAGTGTTATATATCCTCAGTTCCACAACTTTGGCAAGTAGTTCACTTGACAGAGCCTGCAGATCCTCAAGCTTTTGCGTGGTTTGAGATATCAGACATGTTCGGTTGCCCTGCAATACAGGTAAACTTTCACCGGGGGCAACCACCATTGTACGCTCGTTTCCATAAGAGAGCATTCCAATTACTTCCGGATGTTCCTTATTTCCCAATATCATCACCGGGCATCCCTCTGTTACCATGTTACTAATTAGTTCGTGGGTGCGTTTAACGTAGGGACAGGTGGCATCGATTATTATGTTGTGGTTCTCTTGCAGGATTTCGTAAGATTGCTTGGTTACTCCATGAGAACGGATTATCACCACACTGTTGTGAATGTCATTGGGGTCGTTTGCCACCAAGATGCCTTGCTGCTCCAATTCCTGAACTTGCTGAGGGTTATGTATCAGTTCGCCTAGCGAGAACACCTGTCTTCCTCTATCCTTGGCTTCCAGGGCGAGCTGAATTGCTCTGCGCACCCCAAAACAAAAGCCGGAGTGCATAGCCAAGCGTATCTGTTTGTGAGGGACGCTTTCACTATCGAGCCTCAAACGCAAGTTCACAATCTCAAACAGCTTATCAACCTGTTCCTCGATGCTTAGCATGCTGGTGTCCACCAAAAGCGAGTCCTCAGCCGGCACAAGGGGTGCCATCGCCCGATTGCTATCGGCAAGATCACGGGCTTCTAGCTCTGCCAAAACTTGTTCAAATGGTGTGTCGATACCTTTTGCCTGAAGTTCGGCATGACGTCTTCTGGCTCGTTCTTCCACAGCGGCAACCATGAAGAACTTAGCTTGTGCATAGGGGAAAACTACTGTGCCAATATCTCTGCCATCCAGAACTATCCCGCCCTCACAGCCAAGTTTGCGCTGTAAATCCACCATTTTATGACGAACTTCCGGAATAGCCGATATTGCGGACGCGGATGCGGACATTTCAGGGGTGCGGATTTCTTCGCTGATGTCCTTGCCATTCAGAAAGATAATGTTGCCCGCTTCGGAGTAGCCAATGGAGATTTCAATCGTATTCATCATATCAACTATCGCTGCTCTGTCGTTGATGCTCAACCCCAGTTCCTTGGCGGCATAAGCACAAGCTCTGTACATCGCACCCGTATCCAGGTAGATATACCCAAGTTTCTTTGCCAGAAGCTTGGCGGTTGTGCTCTTGCCTGATGCGGCAGGGCCATCAATGGCAACGATAATTCTCTTCATACTTTATACTTATCTCCAGTTTACCACCCTTTTGGGAGCTGGAAATGGAGTCAACACTTTTTTTAGGTTGGGTTGCGAATTTGTTGCTTATTTGTCTAAATTAGCTTAGCGCGCAAGAACAGCCCTCTTGGCATCATTGCATAATCATTACATAATCATTGCATGTTTCATCCGTAATAAACATGCAATGATCATGTAATTCCTGCGGGTGAGAGGCAAGCAAGGGCAAAACTTGCATTCATGGTTCGGGAGCAGTAATTGAAGTCTGATATTGAAGCTTAACCCCTTAGTCAGTTATGCTTAGGCGTGTTGTTCCCAGTTTTACACCGCGCTTATCCCGCAGCTCAATAAGATACACTCCGGAGGGCATTCTCCTTCCGCTTGTATCACGCAAGTTCCATGATACTGCTGCATTAACTTTGTTCCAAGCGAAGCTGTGAACCTGTTGACCGCGGATGTTGTACACATTGCATACCGCCTCTGATGTGTTTTTGTCAGCATATTGAATCCTTACACTTGAGGAAACGGGATTAGGATACACGGATAAGCTTGGGGGCGGGGTCTGTAATGGGTCGTCCACAGCAACGGGCAAGAAGCCTGTTAGTAAGTATCCCCCTTGGTTGTTTAGAACATAAATGGAGAGGGTGTTTATCCATGGGAAAACATCAAGTTGCTTCACAGGACTGCTTAAATCTTCATGCGCTAAGGGGATAAGCTGTTGAGTGGGACTAAGTAAGGCAACATAGCACCCAAGCTCGTTTACCGTATCCCAACCTAAGCTGAGATAGCCGTTGTAATCCGGACCAATTGCGGTAAGATTAGTTGTGTAATACACTGCATTCCAAGTAACTCCGGCGTCGTAAGAGCACCACAAACCATCAGAATCACTACCCACATTCATGATGCCATAAAGCGTGCCATCAGAAGCAAAGTGGAAGCCCTTAAGGGAGCCCGATTGTGATTGCTGCCAGGTTAAACCTGAGTTATGGGAGTAATAGATAAAGTTATCCGAGTTTGCCACAATACAGCTATCCCGGAATGCGATGCTGGTGCATGTTCCGGAGCCAAGGGCAGAAACACCAAACCAGTCTATGCCGTTTGCGGACTTAAATAAACCATCCCGCTCTCCGCAGTAGAAGGTAGAGTTCCCGGGGTGACGGGTAACGAAATTGGGGAAATAAAACCAATCACATAGCTGCCAAGTTTCTTCAATGAGGTTAAAACGGTATATGCCGTCACTATAGGTTCCCATGCCCATTGCAGCCAGCAGGTTGTTTTCATCCAGCATACATGTGGAGACCACCGGCAGAGTTCCATATTGGGCTACATGGGTTTCCCAGTTCAAACCATCATTGAGGAAAACACACTGTTGACCGTTTGCCACACCGCCGAAGCTGAGGGGAAAATCGTACATGTTTACACAGTTGATGATATCAGCCTCAGGACAGAATGCAGTGCAGTTAAATGCCATGCCAAGAGAAGATATCAAACAAAAAAGAAGAATAAACAAAGGCTTCATACGCACCTCTATTGTTTAAAGCTTATGATGCAATTGTATGTATGTATGCGAGAGCTGTCAAGCAATATTTGCATCCTTAATCTGTGTTTACCGGGCTGTACTTCATTTGTCAGGCAGAAAAAAACCGGCTCAGAGCGAGCCGGCTATAAACAATCATGCGTTCAGACTTAGCTTATACGCCTTTCATCTGCGGGAAAAGGATTACTTCTTTAATAGAATCGTTCCCGGTAAGTAACATGACCAAGCGGTCGATGCCGATGCCTTGTCCACCCATGGGTGGCATGCCGTATTCCAGAGCTTCCAGGAAGTCTTCATCCACCACATTGGCTTCGTCATCACCCATGGCACGCAGTGCTGCCTGAGCTTCCAAGCGTGCTCTTTGATCCATGGGGTCATTAAGCTCACTGAAAGCGTTGGAGAACTCGTTTCCGGCAATGATAAGCTCAAACCTATCGGCAAGCATAGGGTTGCCGGGCTTGGCTTTTGCCAGCGGGGAAATCTCCTTGGGGAAGTCACAAACGAAGGTGGGTTGGATTAGCTTTGCTTCCACAAAGTGCTCATAAAGCAGGGCAATAAGCTTGCCTTTGCCTGCACCTGCGGGAATCTCGACGTGTTTGGATAGGCAAAAAGCCTTCATTTCATCAAAATCTGCCTTGTCTGTATCCAAGCCTGTATATTCCATCACCAGGGCAGGCATGGAGGCTCTACGCCAAGTGGTGTTGAGGTTAACTTCATGTCCCTGATAGCTAAAGGTTTCCTTCCCAATGATATCTAAGGCAAGATGCTTGAATAAAGCTTCGGCTATATCCATCATTCCATTAAGGTCAGAATAGGCTTCATAGAACTCCATGAGAGTGAACTCCGGATTATGGGTTCTATCCATCCCTTCATTACGGAAGTTTTTACCTATCTCATACACTCGCTCAAAGCCGCCCACGATAAGCCTTTTCAGGTATAGCTCGGTGGCTATGCGAAGGTATAAGTCTATATCCAAGGTGTTGTGATGTGTGGTAAAGGGGCGTGCATTAGCACCACCATACAGCGGTTGTAAGATGGGGGTTTCCACTTCCATGTAGCCACGCGCATCCATAAACCTGCGGATAGCGGTTACAATCTGCGAACGTTGCTCGAACACTTTGCGGTGATTGGGGTTTAGCAGCAAATCAAGGTAGCGTTTACGGTAGCGCAACTCTATGTCGGCAAACTCATCATAACGGATAACCTTGCCATCCTCCACCCTTTCTTTAACCGCAGGGAGAGGACGGATGTTCTTGCCTAGCAGGGTTATCTGCTTACACTTAAGCGAATATTCTCCCGCCTGCGTATAAAAAGGAGTACCTGTTGCCTGCACGAAGTCACCCGGATCGCAGAGCTTGAACAGCTCGTAATTCTCTTCACCAAGCTCGTTCTGTGCCACATATATCTGGATTTTCCCGCTTTGATCTTCGATATTACCAAAGCCTATCTTACCCTGACGGCGCATAGCCACAAGGCGACCTGCGATGGTTACTTCAGTATCATTGGCAATCCAGCTGTCTTTATCGTTCAGCAGCGAGGATATAACATGGCTGCGTGAGGATTCCACCGGGTAGGGATCAATGCCCAAGGCTTTGATCTTTTCCAGTTTTTCCTGACGCAGCCGTATAAATTGATTTGGCTTCTGTAGCATTTACTATGTTTTATAAGTCTTTGAAGGGATTGTCTTCCGCGGGATTGACCTTCTGATTGGCATATTTACGCCATTCTTCGTCGCTCTTGCCTCTGCCTCTGCCTTCTCTGCGCGGACCATTGCTGTCGCCACGGTAGTTATCGCGATTACCGCCACCGCGGGGTTCGCGGGCTTGGTTTTCTTCGAAACGTGGACGTGCTTCGATCACTTCATCGGGACTGCGGTCGGTATAATCCAAGGTGATTCTGCGGGCTTCTTTATCGATGGCAGTAACCATCAGGGTAACCTTATCGCCACTCTTGAAATCATCGGTCTTACGAACGCGAGAGCGGGGCAGAAGACCCGTAACACCTTCGGCTATGGAAACAAACACGCCGAAATTGGTAGAGCTTTCCACGATGCCTTCGAAACCAGTTTCAAGCTTGATGATTTCGTCAATCTTATCCCAAGGATCTTCCTGCAATGCTTTTAAGGATAGGGATATCTTGCGGGTATCCGGGTCTATCCTCAGAATTTGCACTGTAACGAAGGTTCCTTCTTTCAGGATTTCGCGCGGATGGGCGATATTGCGGTTGCGGCTCATCTCAGAGATGGGAATAAGCCCTTCCACACCGGGTTTCAGCTCGGCAAATGCACCAAAATTGTGCAGACGCAGAATACGGCAGTTTATAGTGTCACCTTCATGCAGTTCGCTCAGCGCAGCAGTGAAGGGGTTTTCTTGCAATGCTTTGAGAGAAAGGGCAATCTTGTCGCCTTTGATCTCCAGGATTTTCACTTCCAGTTCCTGACCTATCTTTAGATCATCCTGGGGCTTAACCACATGCTGCCAGGAAATCTCGGAAACGTGCATCAGACCCTCGATACCACCGAGATCGATGAAAGCACCAAAACCGGTCATACGCATCACGGTGCCTTTAACCACGTCGCCCACATGCAAGCGTTCCAAAGCTGCTGCCTTGGTTTCTTGTTCCTGGGCTTCAGCCAATTGGCGGTGAGAAACCACTATCCTGCGGCAGTTTTCCGAACACTCAATCACCACAAAATCCAGAGTCTTGCCGATGAACACAGTGCTGTCTTCAGCGGGACGCAGAGATACTTGAGAGAAGGGGCAGAATGCCCTTGCACCAAGAATATCAACGTTGAATCCACCCTTGGTGGGTGAATAAATCTTGCCCTGAACGGGGATCTTCTTCTCGAAAGCATCGAGAATGGATTGTTTGTCCACATATTGCTTGGTCAAGCTCTTGCCAACCACATAGCCTTGGTCATTCTTATCAACAACATAGCCTTTAACCACATCGCCGACGGCTAAATGCAACACGCCTTTTTCATCGGAAAAATCACCGATTTCGGCATAAGCATCGAACTTCCCGCCAAGATTAAGGATCAAATACTGATCGCTAATGCTTACGATCGGGGCTTCAACGACATCGCCTTTTTTGATTTCAGTAGTGTTTTGAAAGGATTCTTCGAGCATACGAAGATATTCTTCTTTCAGTTCCTTCATTGCAGCTTTGCTGCTAGTTTCACGCACCTTGTCTGACATAAGTATCTCCTAACGACATTTCAGATTGACCACGATTTCCAGAGCCATGATTTTGTAAAGGATTTTATTTATAGTATAGCACTTAACCTGATGGCTGCTATAATTCATGCCGCATGATGAAGAGCTTTTCAAAAGATGTAATTATTCCCATATAGCCAGCTAAAAGCCATAATAACAATATCATACACAGCCTCTATAGCTCCCTTGTTCGCTCCACTGCTAATGGGTGGGAGATTCCCTCGTGAACCCCTCGTCAGACCTCGGAATTACCACGGAGTTATGAGGGTTTCACCACGCAAGCTAATAGGAGAGGAATTGCGTTTACTGAGGGCAGATACACGAGATTTGTGTTGACACAATTGCGTTGTGTTTGCATTTTACAAACACAAATAATCTATAGCAGAGGTGAATGATGAGGAAGCTGATAATCGTCGGTGCAGTCTTGTTAGCGATGATGCTGACCGCTTGTTGCCAAAACAAAAAGATAGCTGAACCAAAACTCCCGCAGGTGGGAACAGAACCAAATTACAACTTTACGGGAAGTAAATATCAGCAAAACTATGTGTGGGGTGGTGCTATGAACATGGCTTGGACCGAGCTGGCGCAGAACTTTGCCAAGGGAGCAATTGAGCTTGATACCAAGGACGAGGCTACCTTGGAGACACTTTACAAGCTAAACAACCCCGTGTTCGGCAAGCAGGATATGGACGAGCAAAGCTATTATGTGAAAAGCGGATACGGTCAAAGTACAGTTCAAACCATCAACAAAGAATGTCGCAAGAAATTCCCCACTAAGAGCATTGCCGATTTGAAGGTGGAATTGGGTGAAAGAGATATCATCTCCTATGCTTACTTCCTTAAAGAAATTGAATATATGCGAGCTTTTAACAAGCATGAAGTGATGTTCAAAGAAAGACCGGTGGAAGGCTTTACCGCAGATGCCGAGTCCTATAAGAACGTGAGGATTTTGGACTACACAAGTGACGACAAGTTCCTGATATCCTTGCAACTTAAAGACAGCAAAGACCAGATATTCTTGGGGAAAGGATATCCGATGGATAATCCGGATGAGGTGGTGAAACTGCTGCGCGAAAAAGCACCGGCAATGAAAGAACCGGGAACCGAACTGGGAGCACCCATGAATAAGAAGGATGTCTTTATGGCTCCCATGCTGCATCTGGACTATAACCGCCAATACCACGAAATGATGGGTAAAAGTATTCTGAACAAATCACTTTTGGGATATGGGATTTCGGTGATGCAGGAGATAATCAAGTTCGACATGGACGAGAAGGGTGCCAGAGTGGAGAATGAAGCGGTGATTGTGGTGGCAACTTCGGCAGGTCCCGGACACGACAGTTACAAACCCAAACAGCTTATCTTGGATAAGCCTTATTGGGTTGTGATGAAGCGTTTTGATTCCCAAAATCCGTATTTCATCCTTGGAGTGAATAACATCCTGTTGATGAAAGAAAGCAAATAAGCGGTAAAACAAGCTTTAAGAATATAGTAGTTATTCACTTATGAATACTGAGCTGCTTGACAGCCTTGAGCTAACACTTGAGCATTATGCCGGCTTCCCGAAGCTGAGCGCAGAGCTGGATGCCATCAGCTTTGGCAGCGCAGTTAATCTGCTTGCCATCGGTAAAAGCGCATACCCCATGGCGAAGGTTGCCACGGAGCTTTTTGCCCGGAAGGGGATAAGTTACGAAGGATATCTGCTAACCAAGTATGGGCACTCTCCGCAGAGTTTACCCCACATAATCAGTCTGGAAGCAAGCCATCCCTTGCCGGATGCCAATAGTATAAAGCATAGCAGGGATATCTTGGGCTGGCTATCCAGTTTGTGTCCCGAAGAGGATATGGTTATTCTACTATCCGGCGGAACCTCTGCTTTGTTTGAAGTGCCGGAGGGTTGGCAGGAGCTAAGCGAGCTGAATAAGCTGCACGATGCACTGCTAAAGAGCGGGAAGAGCATTGCTGAGATAAACGAAGTGCGTAGGCAATATTCTAAAGTGAAGGGAGGTAAGGCACTTAAGTATATCGCTTGCGAAAGGATATATTGTTTTGCCCTCTCTGATGTGCAGTTCAACGATCCTGAGGTAATTGGTTCTGCGCCGTTTTACAGCATTGCTGAGCCAAGACTTCAATATTATATTGTGGGGGATAATAACAGCTTCTTGCGTGCCTTGGCTGCCAATCTGGAAGGTGAAACTGTGGTACACAACCGCTTTGTGGCACAGCCTGTAGAAGATTGGGCAGCCAGTTTGGCGGATTATGCGCTAAGCACTGCCGGAAAAGCGGTGCATCTCTTTGGGGGAGAAGCCCCGGTTAAAGTAGGGTGGAATAAAGATGTGGCAGAAACCATGAACCTTAGCCACCAAGGCTTTGCCATTGGTAGGGGAGGGCGTTGCACACATCTTGCTTTGTTGTTTGCAAAGCATATCGCAGGGCTTCAAGGGATAAGCCTTTGCGCTTACGCCACTGATGGCAGTGACTTCCTGGATAACTGTGGAGGTGCGCTGGTTGATGGAGACACTTGTAAGAAATTGCAGATGAAAGGCATAGATTTTGACAGAGCTTTGGCGAGCTTCGACTCCTTCAGTGCTTTACAAGCCATTGGAGCGATAATTCCGGCATTTCCCCACAGAATAAATGTGAATGATGTGTTCATCCTTAGCCTCGAATGAGTAACGCTCTCTGCGTGAAACGTGCTTGACATATTGATGCCCATGATTTTGCATGCCCCGCTAAGGGAACGAATGGTTAATTATAAGTATCTGATTATCTTATGCCTGTTGATAACAGCGATGCCCATTATAGCGCAAACTGCTGCGCCGGGGCTTGCCGTGCCCGATTCTTTAATGCCGGCTCTGCCCGATAGCTTAGGCATCGAAAAGACCAAACTGGATTCATTATATTACACTGCGGATAGCATCAGCTTTCGTTATGATGAAGAGACTATTCGCCTCTATGGAAGCCCCAAGATAAACTACCACCAAGCAGAGATTGTTGCAGACTCCCTCCTTGTAGATTTAAAGAAAGAACGCGCTTTCAGCTATGGCTTTACCAGGATGAGAGATGGAGAGCAACTGCTGATTGGCAATAATGTGCGCTATGACGTGAATAGTCAAACAGGTATCTTGGATGACGGCAATAGTATGCTGGAAAAAGGCTATTATTTCGGCAGCGAGATACGCAAAACCGCAAGTGATATATACGATATAGATAGCGGGCGCTTCACTTCCTGTGACTATGCTGAGTCTTCCTATTACTTTTGGGCAAAGAAGCTGCGAGTGTACCGGGGAGATAAGATTGTGGGCAAGCCTGTTGTGGCTTATGTGAACCACTTCCCTGTATTCTACTTCCCCTTCATCACCATCCCCACCCGTAAAGGGAGGTATCCCGGCTTCCTTATTCCTGAACCGGGATTTAATAACACAGACGGTAAGTATTTGCGTAATATAGCATGGTATTATCCCTATAAGGACTACGCGGATGTCACAGCAGCCTTTGACCTATATGAAAAGACCGGCTGGAAGGCAAGGCTGAACTCTGCCTATTTGAAGCGATACTACTTCAGCGGTGCGTTTAATGCCACGCTGCAAAGGAGCATCAGCCAAGGAATGCGCAGCAATGATTGGTCGTTACAGGGAAATCATCATCAAGAGCTTCCGGATAAGGCTTCCATAGATGTGAATATCGACTATGTGAGTAACAAAAGGATTTGGGAAGGTAGTGATGACCTTAATCAAAGCCTGGCTCAGCGATTAAGCTCCAGTATCTCTTATCGTCAACCTCTGGGGTCATCATACCTGAATGTCGGTAGTGTATATACACAGGATATAATTAATGACAGAGCTTCTGTGGTTCTGCCAAGTGCTTCGTTTAACTTCCCCACTCGTCCTGTATCCGAGCTGTTCTCTGCTTCATCAGAAAGCTGGTTTAGTAACTTAAGTTATAGTTATAACCTGCGCTTTGACCACACAGGTGATTTGAGAGATAAGGGCTATACTCTGGCAGATGTTTTTTGGGATAACAGCAGAGACAACAGCGGGATGTATTTGAACGAGCACCATATGGGGTTGAAGCATAACCTCGGGCTGTCCTACAACTGGAAGTATCGTGGCTGGCTCAGCCTTCGCCAAGGGATGGACTTTCAGGAAAGCTGGATGGATAGAGATAAGAATAACAAGAAACTGGTGCGTGGAAGCGACTATTCAGCCTATGCCAGCACAAACTTCAATATCTATGGCATTCGCAACTTCAGTAAATCTCCCATCCGTTCCATCAGGCACATTATGAGTCCATCGTTAAGTGTGAGTTATGCGCCGGACTCAAGGCACAACTCTGAATTATACAGTTTCGGAGGAATCGGGGTGCGAAGCGCAGAGAAATCCGCCAGCTTAAGCTATGGCTTGGAACAGAAATGGCAGCTTAAGTATGTGCAGAAAGATACCGAGAAGAAGCTTAACGACATTTTTACCCTAAGCTCTCGCGGTTCAGCCAACCTGTATAAGCACAAGAAACGCTTTGGCAGCATCTCGCACAACCTGAATTTCCGTCCGGGTAACATCTCTCTGGGTAGCCTTAAAATGAATGAGAACAAGTTCAAACTGGGAGATATGGTGCTGGGTTATTCCTCACAGCTTAGTATGCAGCAAGACCCTTACAAGGTGCATCTTGATAATGCCAACCTGAGGAATCAGTACTTCTCACAGAGTATCTCCCTAAGTGGCACCGCACCTTATACAGAATACTTCCCACATCCCCGCAACACTGTGTTCTCCTCCTTTGCGGAAAGCGACTCATTGGGAGATATAGACCAGTTTGTGGACGATGAAGCTGCGGATGATAAGTGGAGCATATCCATCACCCACAACTTATATGCCCCGAAGGATATCTTTCATGCTCAAAGCAGTAATCTACGCTTGGGGATAACGGGCAAGATAACCAACAACTGGAGCTTCAGTTATAGTAACTATTACAACATGAAGACCAAGGAAATGATCTCACAAGCCTTCCAAATCTCCCGCAACCTGCATTGCTGGAAGATGGACATCACCATCAACAAACGAAATGAGTATTGGGATTACCGCATAGTGTTGTTCAACACTCTGTTACCTGATGCTCTGAGATTCCAAACCCGTGAAAGCAAGAAGTATTAGCAGGGCTATCTTCCTGGATAGGGACGGCGTGCTTAGTCCCGATGAGTTTGGCTACATCAGCAATCCTGATCAATACCATCTATATCCTTATACCGGAGAGGCTTTGCGCCTGCTGAAAAGTATGGGCTTCCTGCTCTTTGTGGTAACCAACCAGTCCGGTATAGCCCGTGGTTATTTTGGCGTGGAGGCATTGGAGTCCGTGCTTGCCAGAATGCGGGGTTTGATTTCTGCAGAAGGTGTGGAGCTTGATGCAGTGTATTACTCACCATACTTCAAAGAGGGTATTGTCCCGCCATACAATGTGGAGCATGAGGATCGTAAACCGGGCATTGGCATGTTCAAGAGAGCTATGCAGGAATATGGCTTCGACGCAAGACAATCCTGGATGATAGGCGATAGGGGCACGGATATAGAGTTTGGCAAGAACGCGGGGATGAAGACTATACTGCTGCTCAGTGGCAACGGCCGTAAAGAGATGGTGGAGAGTGTGCTGCCGGGGGTTTTAAAGCCGGAGTTCATTTGTGAGAACCTGCTTACTGCTGCCTCGTTGATCCATAGATACAATCTATGAACAAGCGACCATTTTATTCTCCGGAGAAATTCAAGTCTTTCACCCCAAGCGAGCAACATAAAGCCATCAACAAGCTAAGCTGCGCTTTAGAGCTGTCCCTGAATGATGCTTCAGAAAGTCAGGGCTTGATTAGCCATATCCTTGAACTGTGCCTACTGGCAGAGCAACCTTTTGATGATGATATATCGAGGTTTCTGGATGGTTTAACGCCTGACATCAACCCCTTTACTCTTCTTCAGAAGCTTAATGATTTTCACACTTCTGCATTGCGCAAGGACAATCAGCTATCAATCCGCACCGGCGATGGCAACCCAATCCCCAACCCGATAGCCAAACAGAAAGCCGGCGGGATAACCCTTATATGTGATAACTTGCGTTCTGTGTTCAACGTAGGCTCTATATTCCGCAGTGCAGAGTGTTTGGGTATTGCCGAAATCCTGCTTTGTGGTATCACTCCACTGCCTACCCACCCCAATCTGCCCAAGACAGCAATGGGCACAGAGAGTTTGGTTAAATGGAGGCACTTTACCCATACCCAGGAGGCTATCGAGTCTTGCAAGCAGCAGGGCATGCATATCTATGCCTTGGAGACAGTTGAAGGTGCGGTTTCTGTGTTCCAAGCCCAATATAGCTTCCCTCTGGCATTGGTGTTGGGTAACGAAAGCTTGGGCATCAATCCTGCCAATCTGGCACTGTGCGACAGCTTCATCAGCTTACCCCAGCTTGGCTGGAAGAATTCCCTTAATGTAGGTGTGGCAACTGCCTGCACCTTATACCAAATAATCTTTGGAGAGACACATGAATAACAACGAATATTACGAGAAGCTCAGCGCAGCAGTTGCAGGTGGAGTAAGAATCTGGCAAGCAAGTGTGGTGGATAGCGATGGCAGCACTCCGGCTAAACGTGGGATGAAGCTTGCCGTTCCCCTAGGTCAGCCTGAATTTGGCAATCTGGGCGGTGGTGAAATGGAGCACAAGGTGATTGCCTTCATCCGAAACGAACAACCAGACGGTGCAAACTTATACAGCTTTTCTCTCTCCCAGGATGGCAGCAAGGCGGACTTTAACACCTCCATGATATGCGGGGGACAGGTTTCGGTGTATATTGAAGCATTACATCTATCACAAAAGCTATTCATTATTGGTGCAGGGCATTGCGGTAGGGCTTTAGGGCATTTTGCCAAGCTTTGCGGCTTTCATGTGTGCCTAATCGATAACCGTGCCGAGATATGCAACAGCGATTTAAGCCTATATTCGCACGAAGTTATCCTGCACGATTATAGTGACTTGAGCAGCATAATCAGTTTTGGTAAGCACTCGTTCATTGTTATCATGACCCATGGCCACATCCACGATAAACAAGTTTTGGAGCAGTGTATGGGGCAAGAATATGCCTATCTGGGTATGATTGGCAGTAAAAGCAAGGTTGCTCAAACCTTCGCTAAGCTAAGAGACAATGGTATCTCCGAGGAAGCTCTTGCCACCTGCCATGCACCAATTGGAATGCCCATTGGCTCTCAGACTCCCTATGAGATTGCCGTTAGTATTTTAGCGGAGATTATTCGTCACCGCACTGGGCGCAACGCTTTTTAAGCATTATTCTCTACAATAAGTAAAGGGTGAAAGACACGGTCTCTCACCCTTTTTTATATGCGATTTGTTTGTTATTAGTCGAATCTAAGGATCAGGAAGGCAGGTTGCTTGTTGGTATCGTGTACATACAAGCGAAGAGTTTTACGTTTATCCTTTTCCATATTGCTCTTGGCGGATTCCAACACTTGGCTGAATTCTTTGGGGCTGTTCACTTTTTCACCGTCGATGCTGAGGATTACGAAGCCAACGCGCAAGCCGGACTTGGCTGCGGGAGAATTAGGCTCAACTGCGCTAACCACAACGCCTTCTTCGCCACTTACACCCAAGCGTTTAGCCACACTGCTGTCAATTGCCTCAACGCTGATACCAGTGGCAACGCCGGTCTTATTTTCACCGGTTGAGGCTACGGTATCATCCGGGAATGCTTCCAGCACCATTTTTACGGTAATCTCTTTGTTATTGCGATATATCTTGAAGGGGATTTCCTTACCCACTTTGGCAGTGGCAACCGCGATGCGGAACTTTGGCACACTGGGCACTTTAACGCCGTCGATTTCCAGAATGATGTCGCCAATCTCCACTCCGGCTTTCTCTGCGGGGGAATCTTTTTCAACTTTGGATACCAGCACTCCGGATACTTCGCTAAGCTGGAAAGACTCCATGATGTCCGGGGTTATCTCCTGCGGAAGAATTCCAATATAAGCACGGCTGACCTTTCCGCTGGCTACCAGATCATCCACCACGCGCTTGGCAAGGTTGATGGGGATGGCAAAGCCAATGCCCACGTTACCACCATTGTTGCTGGCGAGAGCAGAGTTTATGCCAATAACTTCGCCATTTATGTTTAGCAGGGGTCCACCGCTGTTACCGCTGTTGATGGCGGCATCAGTTTGAATATAATCCTGATAGATTGGTGAGTTTTCGCCCAAGTTCAGGTTGGCACGGCTGGTAGCAGAGATTACACCAAGGGTTACTGTTCTGTCCAAACCTTCGCTGAATGGGTTACCAATAGCGATAGCCCACTCACCAATCTCCAGGTGATCTGAATCACCAAGCTGTGCTACAGTAACTTTTTCGCCTTCTTTCATTACGATTTTTATCACTGCCACATCAGTATTGGGATCCAAGCCGACCACGGTTCCGGTGTAAGTTACCTTATCGGCGAGGGTTACAGTGATTGTCCCTTCTCTGCCTTTATCAACCACATGGTTATTGGTCATGATAAATGCTTCACGGGTTGAGTTGTTATATTCATAGATGAAACCGCTTCCCATGGACACTACGGGACGGGATTGTTGGTTGGGCTGCTGAGGGAAGAACTGGCGGAAGAAATCATCATCAAAAAAAGGATTGCGGTAGTTCTGCACGGTCATCTTGGATTCCACGCGGATTTGCACCACGGCTTCACGCACACTTTTTACCACTTGCACAACCGGATTGGGTTGATTTGCGTCCACAATCGGGACCTTTGCACTGGCGCAACTCATCATACTAAATGCGACAAGTGCAAGACTTAACTGTTTCCACATCTTCATAGTCATTTCTCCTGATAGATAGAATTTCCTTGTTTGGATATGTGAAAAATACAAAAACACAAGGGCTTGCCCCATTTGATAACAATTACAAACACAATATATCCCCTCTTGGGCTGGGCGTCAAGTGAAAAATTACACCTGATTACTCGGTTGTATCTTCCTTGGAGCAATTACGCCTGTATTGCGCGTGAATTACGGATGGGATGCGTATTTCAGGCGTAATACAGGCGTAATTGGGGCAAGGAGGAAATAAGGCAGATTGACAAAATAAACAAGTTTATTAGCGTTGCTCACATGGCAGAAATCAAGACAGAAACGGTAAATCCGCTATTACAGAGCGTTAAATACCTTAAGGGGGTGGGGGATAACCGTGCCCGATTGTTGGGGAAGCTGGGCATCAGAACTGTGTTGGATTTGCTGGAGTATTTTCCCCGTGCTTATATAAATCGTAAGCTGAATCCCAGTCTGTTTGAAATGCAGATTGGCGATATGGTGGCTTTCACTGCCATGATTTCATGGGTTGATGTGCGCAGTTCTGTTAGGGGAAAGGATATCTTATCTGTCGGTGTTAGTGATAGTAAGGTGGGGTTAGTATGCTCGTGGTTCAAGTATCCCAAGGTATATGAAACGCTGTTTAAACCAGGCAGACTGGTTTGGCTGAGTGGAACTCTGACCGAATATAACGGTCAACTGCAGATGGTGCATCCGGATTTTGAGCTGTTGGAAGAGGATGATGATGCCGATTTCTGGCATCAGCGCGAAGTGCTGCCGGTTTATCGATTAACCGAGGGCTTGAATCAAAAGCTGATGCGCAGGTTGATATACAATGCCTTTGCCGGCTTTGCTAAGCTACTGGAGGAAAATCTTCCCGCATCTCTGGTGGAGAAACATAACTTTCCGGAGCGAAAAGCTGCCTTGCAGAAGATGCACTTCAGCCAAAAAACGGAGGAAATCCCGGCAATTAAACATCGCTTTGCCTATGAAGAACTGTTTTACTCCCAGATACTTTGGGCACGGCATCGCGTGCTTCACGACCGGAAAGATGAGGGCATCTGCTTCGAAAACAAGAAAGACCTTACCACCAAGATCTACCACAAGCTACCCTTCCAGCTAACTTCGGCGCAGAAGAAAGCACTGAGAGAGCTCTTTGCCGACATGTGCTCTGCCAAACAGATGAGCAGGCTATTACAGGGAGATGTGGGAAGCGGTAAGACTATTGTGACCCTCTTTGCCATGTTATTGGCTGTGGAAAATGGATATCAAGCTGTTCTAATGGCTCCCACGGAGATATTGGCAGATCAGCATTATGCTAATTTCTGCAAACTGCTGGAAGGTATGGATGTGGAAATATGCTTGCTCAAGGGCGGAGCATTCAAAGGGAAAAATCAGCTTAAGGACGATATTTCCTCCGGCAAAGCGCAACTGGTGATTGGAACCCATGCACTGCTGCAAAAGGATATCAGCTTCGCGAAGCTTGGCTTTGTGTGCGTGGACGAGCAACATCGCTTCGGGGTGGAGCAACGGGCACGTTTGGCAAAGATGGCTCTGCATCCTGATCTGCTGTATCTTTCTGCCACACCTATTCCACGCTCTTTGGCGATGACAGTGTATGGAGATTTGGAGGTGAGCATAATCAACGAATTGCCTCCCACGCGAAAGCAGGTGCAAACGCTGGTGCGTTCCTCTGCCAAGATAGAACTCGTTTACGATCAGGTGCGTAAAGAACTGGAAGCCGGACGGCAGGTATATATTGTCTGCCCCTTGGTTGAAGAAACAGAGAAAATGGCTTTACTGGATGCCACACAGCTATTCGAGTTTGTGTCTCAAAAAGTGTTCCCCAAACATCCTTGTGCTTTGTTGCATGGTAAGATGAAGTCTGCGGATAAGGACGAGATAATGCTTGCCTTTAAACAAGGTAAGACACGTGTTTTGGTCTCCACCACTGTGATTGAGGTGGGAGTGGACGTACCCAATGCCAGCGTGATGATTGTTGAGCATGCTGAGCGTTTCGGCTTGGCACAATTGCACCAATTGCGGGGAAGAGTGGGCAGAGGCTCGGCTCAGTCCTATTGCTATCTTATTGAACACCAACCCATAAGCAAGATAGCACGGGAACGCCTGAGAACCATGACCGCCACGACAGACGGCTTCGTGATTGCCGAGAAGGATTTGGAACTGCGAGGACCGGGTGAGTTGTTTGGTTATGAGCAATCAGGCATGCCTCTCTTTCGCTTTGCCAATATCATGAAGGATCAGGATATCCTGATGCTGGCGCGAAGTGATGCCTTTGCCATCATCAGCCAAGATCCCCTGCTGGAAGCGGAGGAGAATAAGCTGATTAGCACTCACTACCACAGCGCATATAACAAGCGTGAAGATCTGATTCTATATTAAAGCACTTGCCGCATATACCGCCTTTGTTATAAAGCTTTTCATTGACAGAAATCCCTTGCTGTGAGCATCTGCAAACATATTGATAGCGAGGTTCCTTTTGAAGAAAGCTTTGTTTGCCCTAATCATTGTGCTACTATGCACTGCGCATCTCCAAGCGGAGACCCCCAAAAGCCCAACCAAGGCGGCATTGTATTCTGCTGTGCTTCCCGGAGGGGGACAGCTTTACAACCATGCTTATGCCAAAGCCGGAGTGGTGTGGGGAGTGCAGGCATATCTGATTGGTAGGGCTATTGTGCACGATGACAAAGTGGAGGAATATCGGGGCAAGTATCGTAAAACAGACGACGTGTATATGAAACAGTTCTACGAAACCAAGCTCCAGGAATATAAAGAACTTCGCACCAGTGACTTCTGGTGGATGGGTGCAACTACTATCCTAAGCGTTTTAGATGCTTACGTGGATGCCCACTTAAGCAACTTTGATGCCGAGAAAGAACGGATACACTTACTCTTTAATGACGACAAACTAAGCCTTCAATACAGGTTCTAATCACCATGAATATAAAGCAGATAAGCACTATTATCCTGTTACTCATGCTGGGGTCTCTCTTTGCCACTCAGGTTAGCATCGGGGAGTTCGAGTCCCTCATCTGGCGCTTGACCAATGCTGAACGGGCAAAGAACAATCTGCCTCCCCTTGCATACGACGAAGGGCTTGCCAACCTGTCTCGCAGGCACAGCAAGAATATGCAAGATGACCATTTCTTTGATCACAAGGACAAGGAAGGACGCTTTGTTAATGACAGAAAACGCATCTACTACCCCCAGCTTTTAGTTTCCTCCATTGGTGAGAATCTTGCCCGTTTTTACAACACTGAAGGCTATTTCACTGCAGAGGAGATCATCAGAGGTTGGATGAACTCTCCCCTACATAGAGAGAATATCCTAAATCCAAACTACACACATCTCGGCGTGGGGGTTATCAACAACAGAGGGTTACTTCTTGCAACGCAAAACTTCGCCACTGCTATTGTTAAGCTGCAATCACCCACCCCTAAGCGTGTCAGGCTTAAAAGAAGGCTTACTCTGGATTTTGAATATATGTCCCCTCAAGCCTCCGATAAGCTGATTGCCTCTCTTAGCTTCCCCAAAAAAGAACAGCTATATCAGGTATCCCGCACTTACTATTGCATCGGAAGCATGCCGGTACAGCTCAAATGGGTGGACAGCACACACTTTACCGTAGATTTGGAGTTCATTGCCGGTAAGGGAGAGTATGAACTCACCTTTGGCTTTGGTGGTGGATATTACGAGGAAGGCATCACTCTTAAGGTAAAGTAAGTTCCACCCACACAGGGCAATGATCCGAGCCTTCAATATCCTGTCTGATACCCGCAGCGGTAACATATTGCATAGCTTCTGCATTAACCCAGAAGTAATCTATCCTCCAGCCTACATTACGCGGTCGGGCACCTGCACGGTAACTCCACCACGAATACTGTTGGGGAGAGCTGTTAAAGGCACGAAAGGTATCCACCCATCCATGCTCCACCAGTTTATCCAGCCACGCACGTTCGATAGGCAAAAACCCACTGGTCTTTTCGTTTTCCTTGGGATTGGCTAAGTCTATGGGATGGTGAGCGGTATTGTAATCCCCCGCCACCAACACAATCTTCCCGGTTTGCCGCTTCTCTTCCATCACTTCCAGGCAGCGGTCGTAGAAGCGCAGTTTGTAAGCCAAGCGTTCATCGTCCTTCTGACCATTGGGAAAGTAGATATTGAACAGGATAAACTTGCCATATTCCGCAATATTAATCCTGCCTTCATTATCCAGTTCCTCCACGCCAAACTCGCTCTCAAAGCTATTTGGCAGCAGCTTGCTAAACAGAGCTGTGCCGGAATATCCCTTTCGCTGAGCGTGTGACCAATAGCATAAATACTCCTGCATTGCAGAAAGCTCTTCAGGTATCTGGTGCTCTTGCAGCTTGCTTTCCTGGATACCCAGGATATCAGGTGCTTCTTGCTTGATAATATTCACAAAACCTTTATTTATCGCAGCCCGCAGTCCATTCACATTCCAAGACCATATCTTCAGTTTCAATCTCGCTCCAATTGCAGTAACTTGCTTAGTACTTAATACTTATCGGATGCTCATTCTCCGCATACCATTCGCTATCCAGCTTAAAGCTCCAGCTTAGGTCTTTGCCTTTTGCCTGTAAATCGTCCACGGGTGTGAGTTCTTTCACCTTTTTTGGCAGGTGCAGCTTCAGGCTCATATTCATATCCAAAAAGTCAAGATACTCCGAGTATTCTTCTGTTTCCTGCAGGGAAAATGCCCGAGGGTCAATCACCAAAGTCTTATCCTTGCCCTTAACATTTAGTTGGATACCCTTTTCGGGATCGGTAAGGATAATCTTTGCCAGCGTTTCCGGCTTATCAAAGCTGAATTCCAGGAAGTACTTCAAGTTTATCTCTTCATCCGTGCTATTGTCATAGCGATTGCTATCAATCAATGTTGCTCCCGGGGTATCCGCCACCAGAACAGCCATTTCATCCAAAGGGCTTTCGCTGCCCATCCCTTCTTCCATCCCTTCTTCCATCCCTTCCATGTCATCAAGCTTGGGGATAACCACCGTGGTGCTAATCAAAGCCTTGCCGGAATTGTCCTCATTTAGCCATATCTCCTGCTCCATATCCAGACGGCAGGCACTAAGACCTAACAGTAGAAGTAGCGTAAGCAAGTAAAATGTAAGTGTACGCAATTTCTTAGTCGGCATATCATACTCCCATATCATATATTGTTTATTTACATACTATCCTCCTTGAGCAAAGAGTCAAGTAAAATGATTTGCTTCAACAAAAGAAAGGGGATATGGGATTATTCCCGTATCCCCTGAAGAGAATAGTTTCAGTCTATTTGAGTATAACCATCTTTTTGGTTTGGCTCAGTGACGGAGTCGATAACTTGTAAAAGTATATCCCGCTACCGCAGTAGTTCCCTTTCTGGTCACGTCCGTCCCAAGTTAGATTATGGAATCCTTCTTTGACCTTGATGGTCTTAATTACCTGACCGGCAACATTATAGATACTCACTTCCCCCACTTCTCCTGCTTTTAACTGCACCATAAATCCTGCACTGTAACCGCTGTGGAAGGGATTTGGATAGGCATCTCCCAGCAAGCTTCTTCCCGGCAACTCAGGCGTGGATGTATTTTCAATGGTTTTGGAGATTGGTCCAAAGAGTTCGCTATTACCATCCAAGGCAATAGCTTCCAGCCAGAAGTAATACACTCCGGGCTGAGTTATGCCTTCTGCAACGAAGTTATAGTTTGCTCCGTTGCTGCTGTTATGAGATTCGATTATCGCATTGTTAAGGCAGATTGAACCTTCATGCTCAATCTCAGTGCTGTAATATACTTTGAACCCTCTCAAAGCGGTTTCGGAGGCCGTAGTCCAGGTTAGATTTACCAAATTGCCGGCAGTTATATTAGCTGTGAAGGAAGATAAGGTTGTTGCAAGAGGGATGTCTTCTGCAGCAAGGGAGAATTCCAATGCCCGCTGTACATTCTTAACCTCCCAATAACTGCCATTCCACGGACTAAACTGCATATTGGCATCCAAGGCATTCAAGCCCAGAGCCACAAAGTCCGGTATCTTATACCATTGATTGGTGCCAATCACTCTGGCAACTATCTCCCAGTCTTCATTAGCCTTAAGCAGATTGTTGAACCTGACATCGGCGGAGAAGCTACTAAGCGTTGAGCCAATTTGCCAGTACTTACCCGCTTTCTGGGGTAAATCAAGAGGAAAAGTGCCTGCAGGAGTTTGTTTAATCTCGTTTACATAAAAGGTGCTTAGATTGGCAGCAGCACCGCCTCTTACACCTTCGTTCAGGTTCACATTTGCATTTTGAGCCACAAAAGGTATCGGCACTGGATTTCCCGGTGCCAAAGGAGCAAGATCAACCACAATGTTGGCAGAGTTCTCCGGTAAAGCAGCCGGAGCAATGTTCAATGTGAAGTTAAACCAAGCCATCTGTGTGTTGGTGGTAGATAGAATACCAACCATATTCATGTCCACACGGTAATCTGAGGCGGCAAATGGTGCCAACCAAGCAGGATCGGAAAGGTCTGTATCCAATTCACCAAACCCATAACCGGTTTGGGGTAATCCCAACACTCCGCCATTCCCGATATTTCCTGTCCAAGCACCCATTCCGGGAATTACCCGCATGGAAGCTTGATTGGGGTATGGAGTGGTGATAACGAAAGTGGCTTTTTTCAAGTATAGTTTTGGGACACCGTTATACTCCAACTGACCTTTGGCATTGGAGTAAACACGAACATCGCCCGCTTCACCTGCCGCGAACCAGTTACCCAAGGGATCTATGGTGTTCACCCTGGTGAAAGAAACTAATTCAAAATCTGAACTGCTATTATCCAGATTCTTAAAATAGAGGTTCAACAGCGAGGGACTTGGTGCCAGAGTTGGGTCAGCAGCCAAGCAGGTGATAGATGTTACTTTGCCGGGAGTTGTTCCGGCATGCACCTTTTTCTCTGCGTAATAGTGGGGAGAGGTGGCGTTAAAAGTGAAGTGCTGGGTATCTCCTGTGGGGAATCCCGGATTGTCTGCATCATATGCCCAATTCCCCGTGCGATCATAAGCTTCGAGATTAGCTACCGAAAAGCTGAATACTGTCTGCCCGAACATCAAAGCAGGAAAAACCATAAGCATTGAGACAATCCAGAAAGCTAATTTGAAATTGCCTTTAACATGTTGTGTCATATATACTCCTTGATACGGCTGTACCTCAGCAAAGCGGATTTGCATACCTTGCTGAACCGCATACCTTTATATTATAACTCATTCGAGTTTCCCGGCAAGTTCCATTAAAGCTCTCTTATGCTTTCCTCTCACGACCCTCTCACGATCCTCTCATGACCCTCTCATTAAACGAGAGAGTCATGAGAGGGTGATGAGAGAATGAAGAGCTGAAAGCTCAAGAGCGATGTGTGAGATTAGGTGGAGAATAGATGGTCTTGAGTATGGGATTTGTTGGTTTTTGCCAAGTGCCTGCTTGGAGGGTTGCGGTAGAGATACGGTTGCGATACTCGGCATTCTGCTGGGAGGCGCAACCGCATCTCAAGCGTAACCCAATAGGCAGGGGATAGGGAAAAAAAGAGATTGACATATATGGCACTGTTCAGGCAAAATGCCACGCACATAACGCTATGATAATATAGGAGATAAGATATGGAATACTTTTTGACCGAAGACCAAATGGAGATGAAAGAACTGGCAAAACGAATTGCCGTGGAAAAGATTAAACCACTCTCCGAACACTATGATCAAGAAGGGATTTTCCCCTGGGACATCGTTGAAATAATGAAGCAAAGTGACCTCTTTGCCGTGCTTATCCCGGAGGAATATGGCGGAATAAGCGGTAAAGTTGCGGATTTGGCTATTGTTACCGAAGAGCTTTGTGCCGTGGATATGGGCATATCTTTGGCTTTTGGGGTAACAGGATTGGGCATGTATCCCATCCTGATTGCCGGCAGTGAAGAGCAAAAGCAAAAGTATCTTTCGCAGATTGCAGCGGGAGATAGACTTGCGGCTTTCGGGCTTACCGAAGCCAATGCCGGCTCGGATGTGGGCGCAATGAGCACCACCGCACGGAAAGTGGGCGATACCTATGTGCTTAATGGTACCAAGCAGTGGATTTCCAATGGTGGTGAAGCAGAGATTTATACCGTGTTTGCCATGACGGATCCCAGCAAAGGGGCACGCGGATGCTCGGTGTTTGTGGTGGAAAAGGGCACGCCTGGTTTCAGCTTTGGTAAAAAAGAGAACAAGATGGGTATCAGAGCAAACTCCACCCGTGAGCTTATCTTTGAAGATTGCGTTATTCCCGCGGAAAACCTGTTGGGGCGCGAAGGCACAGGATTTATCACAGCCATGAAGGTTTTCGATAAGTCGCGTCCGATGGTTGGTGCGCAGGCAGTTGGTGTGGCTCGCGGAGCTTATGAAGTGGCAATTAAATATTCCAAAGAGCGCGAGCAGTTTGGTAAACCCATCTCCAGCTTTCAAGCCATCCAATTCATGTTGGCAGACATGGCAACCCAGATCGAAGCCGCCAGAGCTTTGGTGATGCAGACTGCGAGAATGGTGGATTCAGGTGCCAAGAACTATTCCAAAGAAAGCGCAATGTGTAAGTATTTTGCTTCGGATGTTGCCATGAAGGTTACCACGGATGCCGTGCAAATCCTTGGCGGATATGGCTATATGAAAGAGTATCCCGTGGAAAAGATGATGCGCGATGCCAAGATATTGCAAATCTACGAAGGAACTAACCAGATCCAACGCAGCATCGTTGCGGCAAACATCCTGAAGGAATTCTAATGCACGCTTGGATTAAAGAGTTCCCCGCGGCTATCACCGTTTGTGATGCTGAGGGGATTATCACCGAGATGAATGATAAGGCGATTAGCACCTTCGCTAAATACGGAGGTGCTGAGCTGATTGGGAAAAGCTTGTACGATTACCACCCGGAGCACTGCAATGTGTTGATACGCAAGATGCTGGCTACCGGCGAACCGCACAGCTATACCATTGAGAAGGATGGGCAAAAGAAGCTTATCCATCAGCAGCCATGGTTTATAGATGGCAAAGTTGCGGGAGTGGTGGAGATGTCCATTGTCCTGCCTGCAGAAATGCCGCATTATGTCCGGTCTTAAGTTGTTGGTGCACACATGTTGTGCACCTTGTTTTATAGCTCCGTATCAGCATTTGCGAGATGCGGGGCATGAGGTGAGTTCCTATTGGTTCAATCCCAATATCCACCCCTTGCGTGAGTATCAGATGCGCAGAGATACATTGCGGGAGTATTGCGCCAAAAAGGGGATAAGCCTGATAGAAGAGAACCGTTATGGCTTGGTGCCGTTTCTGTTGGAGACTTTACATGGCATTTCTTCACGGTGTGAGTATTGCTATGAAGTAAGGCTGGAAAGCGTTGCCAAGGTAGCTGCGGAAAATGGCTTTGATGCCTTTAGCAGTACATTGCTATACAGTAAGTACCAAAAGCATGAGCTTATCGTGCATACGGCAAAGCAGATGGCGGAACGGTTTGGGATTGAGTTTTATTATGATGACTGGCGAAGCTTTTGGCAGGAAGGGATCAAGCTGTCCAAAGCCGAAGGGATGTATCGCCAGCAGTATTGCGGATGTATATTCAGCGAAGAGGATAGGTATCGTGAGTAAATACCGGGGAATCGAATTAGACAACATTAAGACCTATTCCGTAAAAGAAAGATATAGTAAAGTGGATAAAAGCGCCTTTGCAAGAAAAGGATATGTTGATACCAGTGATTTCTTGGATTGTTTGCCGGATATCCTTAGTGCAAAAGACCTGAAGGAATTGGTGACGGCTTGCCGCAAAGCTAAAGCAATGGGAAAACCGCTGATTATTGGCTTAGGTGGGCATGTTATCAAATGTGGCTTGGCTCCGCTGATAATCGAGCTGATGGAAAGCGGTTATATAGGTGCATTGGTATGTAATGGTTCGGTTGCGATACATGATTATGAGATTGCTTTCTTTGGACAGACCTCCGAGGATGTGTCTCAAGCCTTGAAGGATGGCTCGTTTGGCATGGCGGAAGAGACCTCATATGGGATTAATTCCGCCATAGTTAAAGGTGCCATGAACGAGATGGGCTTGGGTGAAGCACTTGGACTGGTGATAAATGAAGCTGCTCCTAATAAAGAGCTTTCACTCTTGGCAGCGGCATACCGGCTGAATATCCCTCTTTGCGTGCAAGTGGCAATCGGCACTGATATCATACACCAAAGCCCACATGCGGATGGTGCGGCTATCGGAGCATGCTCTCTGCGGGATTTCCGCATATTCTGTGCCGAAGTGGCAAAGCTGGATGGGGGTGGAGTGTTCCTAAACTTTGGCTCTGCCGTGATTATCCCCGAAGTGTTCCTAAAAGCTTTGACGGTGGCAAGAAACATCAGGGGCAGTGTAAAGGATTTCAGCACTGCGGTGTTTGATATGAACATGCACTACCGTGCCAGAGTGAATGTGGTGCAGCGACCTGTTGAAACAGGAGGTAAGGGATATTACTTCATCGGGCATCATGAGATAATGATCCCGCTGTTAATAAAATCCCTGCTGTAAGGCTAAAGGACCTTAGGCTTAGTATCTGAGGCGTAGGATGAGGGGTGTGTCTTTACTTCAAGCATAGCACCTTGCGACCGGTGCTTTTGCCATTCTGCTCTGCCTTGATGAAATAGATACCTGATGAGACTTGCTTACCATGCATGTCCGAGCCGTTCCAGGTAATTGAAGTTTTGGCTTCGGGTATTCCCTGATAAATAGTGTTCACCAACTGCCCACGTATGTTGTATATTGAAACTGAAAGAGGGCTACCGGATTGCTTGGTCTGCACCGTTATGGAAGTGCTTTGCTGGAAGGGATTTGGGTAGCAAGGCAGAAGGGTTAAACCAGCAAGTGCCGGACTTAGCAAATCCTGGTTGGGACTGGGTTGGTTGAACAAAGCACCAATCACATAATCCACAAGTGCCCGGGCATCATTCTGCTCCATATAATAGAGTGGGAAGCTGAGGGTTACCACGTCACCCAGTCCATATTGGTGTCGTACTCCCACGCTTTGTCCGTTAAAAGCACCTTGGGGTGTGCTGGAGGCATAATCCGAAGCAAAGCTATACAGCATATCTGCTCCTTGATCCGGAGTAATAACTTCAACCTTGCCTAAATGACCGTTAAAGTTGCTAAGCGTTTTATCAATATCCACAAGCACAGGAGGGATATCCTCACCTTCAGGCTGTGCTCTTTTGAACCTTGCTATGTTACTGAAATTTGCTCCACTGATACCCAATACCTGGCGTATGAAGCTGCTTTGGCTGAAGTTTGCGGGATAAGAGCCATTTTGCTCAAATGATGTGCTGGGACGGAATAGGCTAAAAAGCACCTTTCCGCCACGGTTAATGTATTCTCGCAATGCTTCTCGGGCGGAGGATGGATAATCCAAATCTCCGGTATCATTTCCATGCCAGATTATGGCGTTGAAAGCTCCAATATCAGCAATACGCAGGGGGGTGCTGCCTGATTGGCATTCCCACACAACCGGGGTGCTATAACCTGTTAGAAGCTGTGAATAAAAGCCATCTACTTCTTGCTCGGTTGGATAAAGAGGGGACGAGCCGTCGTAACCCGCTGTTTCATCCACCACAAGAATTCCTTGATCCATTGTTGAGGGACGGCAGGAGATAACCTCGGAATAAACCCCTTCATTCCCGGAGGTATCGAAGGCACTTACACGGTAATAATAATAGTTTATGGTACCGCTGAGATTAAGGTCATTGTAGATACAAAAGTCAGGTAGGTTCAGCGTTGCAAGCAATGTACCGGGGTCTTCCGCGGATAAAGAACGCCAAACATAGTAGCCTGCCAAGTCTATTTCTGTATTGGGGCTCCAGCTAAGACTAATGGTGGAGTTTACCGGGTTCACGGTGAATCCTTGTGGTGCCAGGGGGATGGATTGGGGTGTTCCCACTCCCTGGACAGGGAAGCTTTCCGTTCCATTTGCATCAACAGAGCAAACACTTATTTCATATTCCACGCCTTGCTGTAAGTCATTCAAAGTATATGTGCTTTGGGTGGTGTTCACACTTAGGCTAACATTGGTTTCTGTGTTTGTGTAGGTAATTTTGTAATGTGTGATAGCCGGATCATTCGCCAAAGCCCACCATAGCATTAGACTGCTTCCATTACCTGTATCGCGGACTTGTAAGTTTTGAGGAGCTTGCGGCATATTGGCATAGGTTGCAGCAACCGCTGTGGAAGCCTTTATCACTTCTGCACAGTAATCAGGATCTATGTTGCTGGTAAGGTCATTGTTGGAGTGGTAAACTGGGCTGAAATTCTGTTCGAAGTAATAGACTACAGGATATCCCTTTGCCCAGAAAGGATGGCTATCGCTCGATGAGGAGTTTAGATTGCCATAGGTTACATCCAAATCTGTATAAAGTGTGGTAATCTGTGCAGCATGCTCGGTGTGCTCAATGAAACCGTCATAAGGCATCAAACGTACCCGATTGTCATCCCCAACATTGTTGGCAATCATATCATGGTTAATCATCAGGCGTAATGAGAGGTCATTATCGAAAGCATATTGTGCATAAGCCTTTGAACCCCACAAACCAAACTCCTCGGCAGCAAAAGTCATAAAACGGATGGAGCACTTGGGCTGGTATCCACTTAACATCATTACTCTTGCCATCTCTAAAGCTGCGGCGGTACCACTGGCATTATCATCCGCACCAGGGGCAAAGGTAAGGGGTGTAGCATTGGTTATAGAATCGTGATGACCGCCCACTACAATGTACTCCTGCGGAGAGCTTGTTCCATTTATGGTTGCAACCACATTGTATTGGGTTGTGCCGTTCCAGGTGAAGGACTGCACATCAGCATTACTGATACCAAAGCGTTGAAACTGGTTCTTAATCCAGGTTGCCACAGCCAGACGGTTATCTGCCAAAGCATATCTTGTTTGCATATCTTGCAGGGATTGGATGAAATACATCACACTGTCCGGGTTGACCTGAGTCAGCAAGCTTTCAATTGTGGTTCGATTTGCTTCGCTGATGGGTAAAGCACTATCGTGTCTGCTAAGCTTCATAGGTTCTTTTTCGAGCAAAGTGAAAGGATTGCTGATACGCTCGCGGAGCTGCACATCGCTCAAATCTGTTTGTAGCAGTACCGCAGAACCTAAGTCATAACTTATCTTCCCACAAGCATTAACTGCCTCGTCCCGATCATCTCCGAGCTTGCTGACAAGGTAATGCTTGCCGTTGCCAAGCACACGAGCCCCGGCAATATCGCTATCTTGGCAACCTGCTATTATAGCGGTTTCATTATAATAATATATCTCATATCCTGAACGGGCTAGGCTTGTAACTGCATCCCTCATACGGGTAGCTTTGCTTAGGCTGATTGCTGTGTTTGAAGGTATCAGCAGAGTCTTTGGCATAATAGCACTTAATAAACCTAACGCCAGCACAAGAATGGTGACAAGATAATGCTTTTTCATTATACATCCCATAACGGATTATTGCTTCCTTAGGAAGTGGAACATGCTTAGATATGCATCCGAAAGCTGTCAAGCTATTATTAATTACTTGCATTCCCCCATTTTTTAAGTCAGCCTGATTTTCATTTGCCATGGCTCA
>CAZPNU010000008.1:37640-88073 GCA_964588075.1 uncultured Candidatus Cloacimonas sp. | reverse complement strand
TCCGTCATATCTCCCCACCTCATAAAGCGTTATCCCCACTTGTCCAAGTGAGACGAGCTTGCAACTTTGGGTGAGAGTTTATAATTGTCTGCGTTGAGGAGTTATGCATAATAGCTTTTGCTTGACAATTCCCCCATTCCCCAAACTTTGCAAAAGACTATAAATAAAACACATGAGTGGAGAACAAAAATGGAATACCCCTTCGGCGCGATAGAGCGCAAATGGCAACAGACATGGCGGGAAAAACGCATCTTCAATGCCCCGCAGAAATCCGACAAAGCTAAGTATTATGTGCTTTCGATGTTTCCTTATCCTTCGGGAGTTCTCCATATAGGTCATGCCTCAAACTACTCCATAGGAGATGCCATTACCCGTTTGAAGCTGATGCAGGGTTACAGTGTGATGCAGCCCATGGGCTATGATTCCTTTGGGATGCCTGCCGAGAACTATGCCATCCTGCACAACAGCCACCCACGTTTGACCACGGAAGAGAACATTGCCGCCATGCGGGTGCAGTTTGATGGAATGGGCTTTGGATTGGATTGGGAGCGGGAAGTAAGCACCTGCCGTCCCGAATATTACCGCTGGGGTCAATACATCTTCAAAAAGCTGTATGAGAAAGGCTTGGTTTACCGTAAAAAGAGCTTCCAGAACTGGTGTGAAGAGTGCCAAACCGTGCTTGCCAATGAGCAGGTGGAGGATGGTCACTGCTGGCGTTGCCACAGCGATGTGGAGCAAAAAGAGCTGGAACAATGGTACTTTAAGATAACCGAGTATGCTGATGAATTGCTGGATTTTTCCAAAGTGATAGACTGGCCCGAACGCGTGATGACCATGCAGAAGAACTGGATTGGTAAGTCCGAAGGGGCAAAGATAGATTTTACCTTGGAGAATAGCGAGATAAGGATACCAATCTTCACCACCCGTCCGGATACAATATACGGAGTAACCTTCATGGCATTACCTCCGGAGCACCCACTGGTGCAGACCTGGCTTGCTGAAGAGCCGGATAATAAGGAACTGCAGGATTTCTGCCGCAAGGTGATAAATGCCGACAAAATGCTACGCAGCTCCGCTGAAACCGAAAAGGAAGGTGTGTTCAGCAAGCGCTATTGCATCAATCCTTTTAATGGGGCAAAGGTGCAGATATGGATAACAAACTATGTGCTGATGGATTATGGCACGGGTGCGGTTATGGCAGTTCCGGCGCATGATCAACGCGATTTTGACTTTGCCACCAAGTATGGCATCCCCATGAAGTTAGTAATCCAAAACCCGGAACAAAGCCTAGTGTTGGAGGATATGAAGGAAGCCTATACCGAGCCGGGGATAATGGTAAACTCTGCCAAGTTCGACGGCATGGAAAGCGACAAGGCAAAATCTGCCATCACCGCTTGGGGAGCCGAAAACGGATGGGGAGAACAGACCTTCACCTACCGTCTGCGCGATTGGGGAATATCTCGCCAGCGCTATTGGGGAAATCCCATTCCGGTGATTCACTGCCCGAAGTGCGGTGTGGTGTTGGTGCCGGATGAAGAGCTTCCCGTTAGGCTGCCGGATAATGTGCAGGTGGGCAGAACCACCAGCAATCCCTTGCTTTCCGTACCCGAATGGATAAATGTAAAGTGTCCGCATTGCGGTGAGGATGCCAAACGAGAGACAGACACCATGGATACCTTTGTGGATTCCAGTTGGTACTTTGCCCGTTATGCCGACCCGAAGAATGATAAGATGCCTTTTGATCCCGAGATGGCTAAGTATTGGCTGCCTGTTGATCAATACATAGGCGGGATTGAGCATGCCTGCATGCATCTGCTCTATGCCCGTTTCTTCCATAAGTTCATGCGAGATTTGGGCTGGGTGCAGAGTGATGAGCCATTTGCTCGCTTGCTGACACAGGGAATGGTTACCAAAGACGGTGCCAAGATGAGCAAGTCCAAGGGCAACACCGTTGACCCGCAGTATATCATCGACCGCTTTGGGGCAGACACCTTGCGGGTGTTCCTGATGTTTGCTTCACCGCCGGAAAAGGATGTGGAGTGGAGCGATGATGGAGTGATGGGCTCTTTCCGCTTCCTGAACCGTGTTTGGCGCTTGATTGATGCCAATGCAGAGCTTATCCGCAAGGGTTTGAAACTAAGCAGTGCCGCAGAGCCAAGCTCTGAACTGGCAAACCTGAGATATGATTTGCACTATGCAATCTCTCGCTGGCAGGAAGATTGCCTGGAGAGAATGCAGTATAACACAGCAATTGCCGCCACAATGGAATTGCTGAATGCTATCGTTAAGATTAAGGACGCGGAAAGGCTGGACGATGCAGATTTGGCGGTGTATGCTGCGGCATGTGCGGCACTGCCGAAGATGTTGTATCCCTTTGCCCCGCATATTGCGGAAGAGCTTTGGCAGGTTTTGGGTTATGACAAGTTGTTGCACGATAGTGGGATGCCGGAGTTTGATAGAAAGTACCTGTGCCGCGACACTGTTACCTATGTGGTGCAGATAAACGGCAAGCTGCGTGGGAAAATGGAAGTAGCTGCCGATTTGGATATGGAAAGCATAAAAGCCCAAGCTGTGGAAGTGGATAATGTGAAGCGAAGTTTGGAAGGAATGCAAATAAAGAAGATTATTGTAGTGCCGGGAAAGATGGTGTCCATCGCCGTTGTTCCTGTATAAGCTATAGTTGGATGGGCTGTTTTCACTTTCTGCTTGACGAAAACAGCCCCTTTAGTTCTTTTGCGCAATAGCAGTGTTTGGGGGCCTATAGCTCAGTTTGGTAGAGCTACCGGCTCATAACCGGTTGGTCGGGGGTTCGACTCCCTCTGGGCCCACCATCCTTTCCCCCCGCTTACTTTCCATTTTTCTTAAGCCCGAAGATGGGTATATTGTATCAAAGGTGAAGATTATGAGAATTATCAATATATGCTTGGCGATACTGCTATTTGCCCTGCCTCTGAGTGCTGAAAAGTATGCGGGTGAAATCTTTGCGCTAAGTCCCGGTGTTATCTCCTCGGCAATGGGCGGAACCGGCTTGACCTATGATGACCACTATTCAGCTGCATGGTGGAATCCTGCGCTTTTAAGCTTGAACCACAGTCCCGGCTTGGAGCTGATGCGCTCCCAACACTTCGAGGGCTTGCTGGATCAGAATCAGATAAGTTTTGTGCTTCCTTCAGCCAGTCCCACAGCTTTGATTATCAACCACCTTTCCATTGACAATATAAAACTTACCAAGCTGGAAGATCCAACAGCTCCCATAAGCAATAACAACCGCCCTATCATCTGGAAAACTATCAGCAATAATGATGTAATTGTCTATGGAGCGATAGCCCGTAACTTGAATGAGAACTTGCATTATGGCTTTGCCCCCAAGCTTGCTTACCGAGACCTTGCGCGCAACAGCGGCTGGGCTTTCGGGGCAGATTTGGGCGTGTTGTGGGAGGCTGCACCAAAACTGCGCCTTGCTGCCAATCTACGTAATTTCTTTAGCACCCAAGTGTTGTGGGAGGATGGAGATAACGAAACAGTTGTGCCGAGCTTGGATTTGGAAGCAGGATTGGATTTTGCTCCCCTCTATAAGATTCCCCTTCATCTTGCCATCCGCAGCGAGATGTATGCTGATGCCAGGCCGGGGATGATGGAAGCAGGAGATTTGAGCGCAGACATCCATGCGGGGCTTGCCGTACAACCGGTTGCTGCCATGAAAGTGCTGCTTGGTTACGATATTGATGCTATAACTGCGGGGCTTGCTTTGAGCCATAAGAGATTAGGCCTCAACTATGCCTTCAAAGCAGATTCACCGGACGGCTTAGGCTACACTCAAAGCATTTCAGCTACCTACAAATGGTGAAGCGTAACATTGCTCTGTTAGGAGCAACCGGCTCCATAGGCAGTTCCACTCTGGAAGTTGCCACAGAGCAGGGGATAAGCATCAGTTTTGCCTCGGCCCACACGGATCATCGTAAACTGATAGACATTGCCCACAAATACCATATCCCCAAGCTGGTGCTTAGTGGGATAGAAGATCCGGCACTTTTATCTAAGCTCCATAGCGAGAACTCCAACCTAAAGATTTACTCCGGTGAGGAAGAACTGCTGAACCTGCTAAGAGGTGAGGAATATGACATTGCTCTGAACGCCATTACCGGTTCGGCAGGTTTACGCTCCAGCTTTGCTATTATGGAGCGTGGCAAACCCTTGGCTCTGGCAAACAAAGAATCCCTGGTTATGGCAGGGCACCTGCTCACCAAGCTGGTAAAAAGTCAGCCAATTATTCCTGTGGACAGCGAGCACAGCGCTATCTTTCAAGCAATAGGCAATCACCCCAAAACTGAGATCAAGACACTGCATATAACAGCTTCAGGCGGTGCTTTCCGCGATTTACCTCTTTCTCAGTTCCCGCATATCAGCCCTGAGCAGGCTTTAACCCACCCAAACTGGAACATGGGCGCAAAGGTCACCTTGGATTCTGCCACCATGTTCAACAAAGCTTTAGAAGTTATTGAGGCTCATTGGCTGTTTGGTTTGCCCTATTCGCAGATTTCTGCTATTATGCACCCCCAATCCATCATCCATTCTCTGGTGGAGTTCATTGATGGCTCTTTCTTAGCTCAGCTTAGTACCCCTGACATGAAGCTTCCCATCCTCTACGCTCTTTCCTACCCCAATCGGGTGGCATCCTCGCTGGTTAAAACAGACCTCAGCAAGCTTTCTGAGCTTAGCTTCCGCGAGATTGAACCACAGCGTTACCCACTGTTCTTCTTGGGCTTGGAGGCTGCTAAGAGCGGGGGACTGCACCCCACGGTGATGAATGCAGCAGTGGAGGCCGCATCGGCACTTTTCTTACAGGGGAAGATAGCCTACACAGACATCATGTGGCTGGTGTATAATGCGCTGGACTCAGTTCCCAATAACCCCCATCCTGACTTGAATACCATCATCGGCACAAACAAAGAAGTATATGAACGCGTGCTGAACTCCAAAACCCCCAAGCTATAAACTCTCTGATATACAAAAGAGGCGGTCTCATCACCGCCTCTTTTTTTTTGTTAAGCTAACAAAGGCTCACTGTACGGGGATTATTCGCTCCACCACCGGTTTCAAGGTAAAGGCTATACGTAGTATTCCGTTGATATAGCTAACCTTCGGGTTTTCTCTATCGAGCTGAGCTTCGGGAAAGTATATCCTACGGTCGAAGTGGCCTGTTTCTATTTCCATGCTGTAGTAACAAAGTGGGCAATTTGAGGAGGGAAAGCTACGCATACCGCTAATTCGTAGATAATCATTTGTGGTGCTGATGCTTATCTCGTTCTTTTCCACTCCCGCAAGTTCAGCTATCACCACCCATTCAGTATCGGTTTGAAACACATCGCATTTGGGATGCCACACGTCATCAATCGCATCTTCCAGTGCCATGGGATTGCTGGTTAGCGCGGATACTTCACCTATCAGCTTAAGCATCTCCCGCTGCAGCCCAACTATATTGGAGAAGATTTTATCGTGCATCGTTACTCCGCTATTAGTCTCTTAGTATTCGCTTCGTTCCTTGAAGCTGTAGATTATTTCCTTATTAGGTGCAAGTTCGATGGTGAAGGTCACCTTATCGTTGCTGTCCTTGCTGTATTTCATGTCCGACTCCACTATTCTGGTGCCGGTGCCAAGCTGGTGGGTAACATTGATGGTCTTTACACTATCGGAGTTATTCTTCAGGGTAACCTGCAAGGTGCGCTCAGTCACCCGGTTGCTAATTTGTTTATCATCCTTCACTCGGGTGGAGGCAACCAGGTCGAAGGCTGTACCTGTGTTTATCTTAACTTCTTCGTTCTTAGATGTATGGCTAATGCTATCTTCACCGATGAATTCCAGATTGCCGTCCGTATCCTGCTTATACACTTTGATAGAGCCTTTGGGCAAGGCTTTTCCTGCACCGTTCTCGGCAGTGTTCTTGAACTTGATAATGCTGTTTACACCGCTTGCGTAGGTGGGATATTCATATTCCGCTTTGGCTTTGATGTTCATGCTTGGATACAACTCTAATTGCTTGGTTTGGTTATTGGCAAAGGATACTTTCTGATCCAGGGTGTACATATGGAAGTCGTGGAAGGCTTTTTCTTCAAAAGATGGAGCAATACCACTTTCCATAGCATCCATGGACATTCTGCCCATGCCCGCTGCACCCTTGTAGTAGTTCTGACTAATCTGGTTCACATCCCCGGCAATCAGTTTCAGGGTAACATCGTTAAATTCCTTGCCGGAACGGTTGTTTATCGTAACCCAAGAGTTCATTTGCAAGCTCTTTTCGTCCCATACTGTGTTGTATGCCACATCCCAACTGAAGCCACCGCTTAGATATGTCATCTGCACGGGATACACCCCTTTCTTGGGAGCAATCAAGCTCCAGTGCAAGGTTGGCTTGGTGTAAAAGTTACTGGGCAATTCGGCAAGCTGCACCCACTGGGTTTCGGAATCTGATACCACCAATAAACGCTCGGTACCGGTTTCGATAATCCCCAGGCTACCCCCACCATCGTAGAACTTCAATACACCGCGCAGCTTGGATTGGTCCTTCATCACTACCATCACTTCACGGTTAAGATACTTCATCATAATCTGATACTTTCCGGCAAGATCGTACTCATAATTCTGCTCGGCTACGCGGATACCGCCTCCGGTTACAATAACCGATTCCGGGCGGATGCGGCTGGTGATATTATCGAAGTTATATTCCTGCCGTCCCGCCTCCAGATTTAGCTCAAAACGGGAACGCACAAGCGAAAGATCATCGTTGTAAATCGTGATCCAATCCTCTGCCAAAGCAGGAACCAGGATCAGGGAGAGAAGCAGCAATGAGATGATGTGTTTCATTATGTCTCCTTAAGTTGCAGCGCATTATTTAGGTGCACAGCATACAATTTACAGACTAATGTATCTGCAATAAATGTCAAGCGAAATGCACTCTTCTCTTACTCCAATTACGCCTGTATTGCGCCTGAATTACGCGTCGCATGCGTATTTCAGGCGTATTACAGGCGTATTTGGAACAAGAGGGAAGAGGAGGATAAATAAGTGAAATACGGATGTTTATCACTACTACGAAGTGCAAATATAGCAGCATGATGTGAAACATAAAAAGGCAGTGCATCGTAAGATACACTGCCTGATAATCGGAGCTTGATTAGCGGTTATGTTTTAATACAACACTATTTTCCGGGTTATAGTGGCTTCCCCTCTAACATGAGCTTTAATAAAGTATATCCCTGCTGTGCAACGTTTGCCGGAATTGTCCAATCCTTGCCATTCATAAGTGGTGCAATCCTTTAGGGTGTTGCGCATAACGAGCTGCCCCTTCACATTATACACAGCCAAGTCAGCTTCACGGTTCTGAAGATTAGAGAATTTTACTTGAAGCTTGCCACCCTGAGAAATGGCAGCAGGATTGGGAGAAACACTAATCTGCACCGGCGAGATAAGTTCATCTTCCACCCCTACCATCATAACCAATACCCAGTTGCTGGGGTCACTAAAAACCTCTCCATTAGTGGCTCGAACCTCATAATATGTGGTTTCATTTGCCAAGAAGCTTGTATCGGTGTATTCACTTTGGCTGAAGGGGATGTCAGCTATGGGTGTCTGATTGCGGTAGATGCGGTAATGACTCCAATTAGTGCCGTCGTAAGCAGGGGCAATCCAAAACAGATTTACGCTTGTGGTAACCGGAGGAACGCTGATAAGATTAGTGTTGTAGCCAAGATAATTTGGTGCATCGCTCACCGGCATAGATACATACAACAGGGTTGCTCCCGGCTCAAGAGGATTTTCTGAATCTAAGTGAGCCACACTCTCTCTGGCAACTAAATATCCGTTAGAATAGCGGAACAGCATATCTTCATTCTCTTGGGGGATCATCTTTTCTATCACGTTGCCTTGGCTATCAAATCGTGTGTGGAGCAAGTAAAGTTGGGTATCTAAGAATGTGCTGCATTGATCAATTCTCACAGAGGAGAGACTAAGCGTACCAGCATCGTCAATCACTTCCGTATGTTGCCATGTGTCTCCGGCATTAATGTTCTGGATCTTAGCCCAAACAGATCCTAGGGGTAAGTCAATAGTTACAACGTTACTATTAACCTTACGTTGGTGCTTTTTGAGGTAGAGGTAGTCACCTTCTTGATATAGCCAGTCGATGGTGTCCCATCCATACAGGGCGAATCCTGCCATTTGGGGATGAAGAGTTATCTCATTTTCCACCACCGGCTCACCCATAAGTCGGTAATGTGGAGGGATAACATCGTTTACCAGGATATTACCTGTAAGAACCGGTGCAAAATCTCCCGGATAGAGAACAGTTGGGGTTGTAAAACCTCCTGCGCAGCCGTAAACCAGTGTAGTGTCATTTTGTCTTGTTGCCACAACCATGGCATAAAAGGGCTGGTCAACATACGAAGTAACATTGATATTGGTGTCCACTAACGCAAAGCTCTCAAGGATCTGCCCATCAGCGACTGAGATAAGCTGTAAGGTTACATCAGTAAGTTCAGAAACACCGTCATAAAAGTAAGTTCCGCTTATACTGCTTGGCAGAATATTGCTTATGAATGGCTCATAATCAATTGTGGGGAGTGTGCTGAGGTCAGCATGGTCTTGAATTCCTTGGGCAATTTCCTCAGGGGTGAAAGCCCCCCAGTTATTGTTTTCTGCTTTAATTGTGTTGGAAGCATTGGCATATTGGGCACAGAATACAGTGTGCAAGTCACCATTAGCATCCACGTTGTTGGTGATGACGTTCTCGCCTTGAGCCCACAAATGGTTTGAAGCCATATCCCCAAGTACGGGAACGGCGTTGTTAGTGATATAGAAACCGGTGTAGTTCCCACTGATGGTATTGCGCTCAAAGTATGGCACCGAGGTGATGCCGGATACCATAACTCCGGCACCGGAGTTCATATCTCCCGGTATAAAATTGTGGTTGATCTGGTTGTCTGCCACATAGCCGGAGGCATTAAGCAGGTAAACCCCGGTGTAGTTATACTCTATGATATTGTTGGTAATCTGGGGATTAATTGCACTTGCACCAACCACATCCCAGGCAGAAATGCCTTGCTTAAGATTGTGGTGGATGTAATTGTTGCTGATGGTGGGGTTATTGCTTCCTCCTGGGGATTGGTTGGAGAGTTGGATGGCAGCCATGAACTGGGTTCCTGTGCCATTGCGGCGCAATTCGTTATTGTTCACAATTGCATTGCTGTTCTGAGAGATAAGGATGCCATTCTGGATGCATCTCTCGATTATATTGTTCTGTACTGTAACGGGAGCGGGATTAGAGCTGCCAATTCCATAAAGCTCCATACCTTTTTGGCACAAGGCAATGCGAGAGGCGGAAACTGTGAGAGGGGAGTTCATGCAGCGGATGCCATAAGTGGCATACTCAATATACACTCTGCTGACGGAGCTCGGTTGAGTGGTGTTCTCGAAGCGTAAGCCTGACCAAAGCGTGGTGACCGGGGTTTGCGCATTGATGAAGCGAATGCTATCTGCTTCTGCACCAACTGCGGTCATAGTGCCGGCAATAGTGAATTGGAAGTTGCCTGTAACAAGGATGCGAACTCCTGGTTCGATGGTAAGGCTCGATCCTGCAGGTACAGTTATATTGCCAACCATTTGATAGGGGTTGTTAGCCGGTGACCAAGTGCCGGTTTGTTCACCACTTACCTGTATGGCACATAAAGATAGGACGAACAGGGTAAGGATAATAGCTGCATATAGTTGTTTCATGTATCACCTCTTACAAAATAGTGTGAAAAAGAAAGATGGGAGTTGAAGCACAGTGCTCCCTCTCCCATCTTAAATCCGGTATCAGGTTGGATTACTCGGAAATAGCTTGCACGGGGCAAGTTGCGATGCAGGCTCCGCAATCAATGCATGCGCCTTCATCACAGACGGCTTTTCCATCTTCCATGCTGAGAGCATTAACCGGGCACACATCAACGCATGCGCCGCAGCCGATGCAGGTATCTTTATCGATCTTAACTGCCATGGTGTATCTCCTTGGTGTTTTGTGCTATTCTGATTCTCGCGTGGTATTAGTCAAGCGAAATATGACAATAGTGCTTTAAACTTTTGCCTTAGCTTGGTTTGCCACTGCAGCCTCAGCAGCAGCAACGGCATCTGCATCGGCGAGGTAATAATGCTTGGTGGGTTGTAGCTTGGCATCGAATTCGTAAACCAATGGAATACCCGTGGGGATATTCAGGCTGACGATATCATCATCGCTTATGCCATCAAGGTTCTTAACAATAGCACGTAAGCTGTTACCGTGAGCTGATACTATCATGCGAACCCCTGCAGCTAAGCGGGGCATGATTACATCGTTCCAGAATGGCATGGTTCGGGCGCATGTATCCTTCAGGGATTCACAAAGAGGCAGTTGTTCTTTTCTAAGGTTGGCATAACGTGGGTCGAAGCCGGGATAGCGGGCGTCGCTTAACTCCAGGGCTGGAGGAGGGACGTCAAAGCTACGACGCCATATCTTAACCTGGTCTTCGCCGTATTTTGCTGCCGTCTCTGCTTTGTTCAATCCTTGCAGCGCACCGTAATGTCTTTCGTTTAATCTCCAATCATGGTGGACGGGAGTGTACATCATGTCCATTTCATCCAGAGAAATCCACAGGGTACGGATGGCTCGCTTCAGCATGGATGTCCATGCTTCGTCGAACACAAAGCCTTCTTCTTTCAGCCTCTTACCTGCAGCATGGGCTTCGGTTAATCCCTTTTCGGACAAATCAACATCTGTCCAGCCTGTGAAGAGGTTTTCTTTGTTCCAAGTGCTTTCACCATGTCTGATGAGTACGATTTTATACATATAATCTCCTAAGTTTATCAGCAGCCGTGTTCGGGCTTGCTTTTGTAGGTCAGAACCCCTTGTTCTTGCTCAATATATCTTGCCAGGATGAAGAACATGTCCGACAAACGATTAACGAACCCAAGCAGTTCGGGAACGATGCTTTCCTCGCGGGAAAGAGCTATCACTCGTCGTTCCGCTCTACGCACAATGGTGCGGCATACATCCAGTTTGGCTGAGGCAAGGCAGGAACCGGGGATAACGAAGCCGGTGAGGGGTACTGCTGCTTCGTAATGATGAATCAAATCGGTAAGGTAATCCACATCCTTGGGGCAAATGGGATATGGGTAGTCCGAACTCTTTGAGGCAAGCTGTCCCATCACGCGATACAGTTTGTTTTGGATATCTACCAGCAGAGCTTTTATCTCTGCATTCTCCACATAGTGTTTACAAACGCCCAGGTTGGCATCCAGTTCGTCCAGAGAACCATACGCATCAACCCGCAGATCGTCTTTCCAAACTCTTTCTCCGCTATATAGAGAGGTTTGTCCTTTATCCCCGCCTTTGGTGGTGATGCTCATTTCTATCTCATGGCTATAACAGATATCTCGATCAAGCCATCTTTGGGCAATCTGGCAACCTGCACTGCTTCTCTGGCAGGATAGGGTGCACTGAAGTTACGGGCATAAATCTCATTTAGTTGGGCAAAATCGTTCATATCCTTCAAGAAGACAGTAACTTTAACGATATGGCTCATACCCATACCTGCTGCTTCCAAAATAGCTTTAATATTGCTGAATACCAAGTTTGCCTGCTCTTCAAAGCTGGCTGGCATCTGCAGAGTAGTGGGTTCAAAGCCGAGCTGACCGCTAACAAAGAGGGTATTGTTCTTCATTATAGCTTGGGAATAGGGTCCGATGGCGGCGGGGGCACGGTGGGTCATTACAGATTGCATGTTGTCTCCTTAATCTAATCTTTGTTTAGTGCTTTTCTTGCCAGTAGGATGGCGGGTAGTGTGTCCTTCAGCGACACATAGTCCTGATGCTCTTTAATGAGGTTGCGTAGCAATATCTTACCTTCACGGATGTTGTCATCCCGGATAATAATCATCAATGCACAGCCCTTAGAGATGGCATTGCGAACTTCATCTTTGGCACTGCTTACTTCCGGGGAGAGAATGGTCATAATGCCTTGATCGTGAAGCTCTTGGGCTATCTGCAAGGTCATCATCTCCATGTTCACGCTTTCAGAGCAGATATACACCTTGAAATCATGCTGTTTGCCGTGGAAAAGGTTCCGGGCTTCCATAATCTCAAAGAGGATATCCAAATTCAGGTAAAAGCCCACTGCGGGAATCTTCTTTCCGGTGATACGGGCAGAGAGATAGTCATAACGCCCACCACCACCAATCACGATTTCTTTGCCATCGTGGTTCAGGATAAAGTCAAACACCGTTTCGTTATAATAGGCAAAGTTCTTGAACAAGTGAGGGTTGACCTTATACTTGTTCCCGAGGTTTGCCTGTATCTTTTTTACCCGGGTAAAGTTCTCCTTGCAGGTTTCACAAAGGTATGCACCAATCTGTGGACCATTAGCCAGAGAGTGCCGACAAGCAGCGTCCTGGCACCTTGTTTCACTGAAGGGATTGGCATATAACTCGCGGTAACAATCCTCGCAATAGCTCTGTTTATGTTCATCCAGATAGCTACGTAAATCGCCGAAAAAGCCTTCCCGACATTTACTGCATCCATAGGAATTGATATCCAGACGTAAATCGCTTAAACCTAAGTCGTGACAAAGCTTTACACCCAAACTTATTACTTCGTTTTCACTAAGGATACTCTCACTACCCAGCAACTCCACACCAAGCTGGTAAAACTCCATCTGCTTGAGCGCATCTGCCTTACGGAACATTGGTCCCGAATAGTAAAAGCGGTGCACTTCCCCGGGATTGATTATCCTTGCGGTGTGATGCAGTACGCTGATGGTGCCTTCCGGACGCAGACTAAGCAGGCTGAGTTTGCTTTCCGGAGCGGATAATGACAGCACCGATTGCACTGCATAATCTGCCTCAGCACCCTGCATCAGAGCGGTTATTCCGGTATGCAACACCTGATAATCCTGCAAAACAGAGAGGCGTATCTCCTGATAGTCATGCAAGGCAAGCACCTTGTCCATTTTCTCTTCCAAAATCTTCCACTTCCATACCTTATCCGGCATGAATTCATGAAAGCGATTCGGCTCCTGAGCCATGTACACTCCATATCAATTCTTTTGCCCAAGTCTGGTTATAAGCTTATTCCTGTCAATGTTTTTTCATACCTTGCACGGTAAGGCATCCGGAAGTTCTCTCTTGGCATCATTGCATAATCATTGCATGTTTATTACGGATGAAACATGCAATGATTATGCAATGATCAGGTAATGGCTTCAGGGAAAAGCTTGACATTATTGTGCTTTGTGGGAAGAAATACCTATGGCTTGAGTTGCCGTTTTCGAAGCGGGTAACACGGGAGCTAACAGCAAATAGGAAAAGAGGATAACATGAAACGGATTGTGATTGTAGCTTTATTAGGCATAATGGCAAGTGCTTTGTTCTGCCATCGTGCCACCAATGCATGGGAGTTTTACCAGTTGAAGGGCAAAGTGAAGAGCATGACGGACTTGGGCGTGTACGAACAAACTCGCTATAGCTTTGATAAAAAGGGTGTGCTTATCGGCAAGGAAGTGGGGGATTTGCGGGAGGAAACCAAGCAATACCGCAGCGAAGAGAGCTATCAAAAATACGATTATGAGTATAGCTACAACAAAGCGAAAGCTATTACCGGCAGAAAGGAAATGCGGGGTAAGGAGATAAGCTTCATCGAGACCTTTGAGTATGATGCACAGGGAGTGCTGATCAAATCCATCTGCATATATCCCGAAGCGGGCTATACCTACACGACCCACTATAACTCCGAGGGTAAAGAAAGCAGCTCATCCCGAACCACTGAGGGATATGATGGCAAGGAAGAGATAGTGTATGAGTATGGTGCCGACCCCACGCAATATAAGTATAGCAACTATTCAGATGGGATGTTGATGACCGTCACGGTGGTAAAACAGGATAAAGATGGCTTGGCACAGCAGTTTTTGGTTTACGATTATGATGGTGTGTTGCTGGAAACCACGGATATAGAATATACGAAAGATGCCTCAGGTAACAGCACGGTAATCACCTACCGCACGGTAAGAGATGGTTCGGAGGATAGTTACACCTATGAAAGGAGCTACGAGTATTACAAATAGCTGAGCTTTACTTCAGCAATTGCAGCATTCCGAAGAAATGGCTGATGCTGCCTCCAAGCACAAACAGATGCCATACACTGTGATGATAGGGCATGCGCTTGGCAATGTAGAAGATAACTCCCAGCATGTAGGCTGCACCGCCTATCAGCATCCAGGTGATGAAGGAGTGTGGTGCGGCAGCCATTAGAGGGCGAACTGCGATAACCACCATCCAGCTCATAATGATATACACCGCCACAGACATGGCTTTCAGCTTACCTAAAGCGAAGATTTTGAGGCATATCCCGGCAATGGTTAAGCCCCAGATGATGCCAAAAAGAGTCCAGCCCCAGCCTCCGCGCATGGTGCCTATAGTGATGGGGGTGTAAGTTCCGGCAATTAGCAGAAAAATGGAGGAGTGATCCATGATGCGGAAGAAACGCTTTACCCTGGGTTGGTGAAAGCTGTGGTATAGAGTTGATGAGAGATACAGAGTGATCATCGTGGCACCGTAGATGCTGAATGCCACAACCTTCCATGTGTCGCTCTGCTTGGCAGCAAACACCACCAATATAACCAGGGCGGCAATTGAAAGCCCGACACCTACACCATGCGATATGGCATTGGCTATTTCTTCGCCCAGACTCTGGCGTGGGCTTAGGGGAATGCGGTCTAAAAAGCTGCTTTTCTTATTTTCCATAGTAAATCCTTATTGGCTTCCATATAAGCGGATAATCTCGTCCTCTATACAAGCCGGCACCAAGCTGTTTATACTTTCCCCCAAAGTTAAGCGATGCCTGATATCCGAGGAAGAGATAGGGGAAAGAGGGATGGAGAGAATGCTTGCCCTGATAGGGAGCGAATTGGCTTCATCCAAGCTGTAATCAGGACGGGGGAGTATAATGAAGTGTAGATTGGCGCAAAGCCAGGGGAAATCATGCCATTTGTCCAAATGCCGAAGATTGTCGCTGCCAATAATAAAGACAAAGTGCTTCTCCGGGTGTTCGTGGTAAAGCATCTGCATGAGATGTGAGGTAAAACCGCTTCCATGTTCGTCTGCACGGGAGAGAGATAAGCCGGGTATGTTCCGGATAGCGTGCTCAATCAAGACGCAACGTTCCGAATAACTAAGGTGAATGCTATCGGATTTAAAAGGGTGCTTTGCACAAGGTACAAAGATAAGCTCGCTTATCTCACTCTTTGCCAACACTTGGGTTGCAATATGCAAGTGCCCCAAATGGAAGGGGTCAAAGCTACCGCCAAGAACTGCGGTGTAGCCTTTAAGCACGCCTAAAGGGATTTGCTCCATTACTTGAAGCGGCGACTTAGCCGTTTTACCTCTTTGGAATCGGGATATCTTGCCTGGAGTGTATCGAAAGAAAGCTTGGCTAAGTCCAGGTTCTTCTGATGAAGATGTAGCTTCGCTGAATAGTATAGCGATTTACGGTCAAGCTCATCGGTGTTTCCCAAGTCAGTTATTTCCTTGAAATACATCAAAGCCGCGCTGTAGTCCTTCATTTTATAGCTGATGTACCCATTAAGATAGGACTTTTCTAGTATCTTGTACTGAGCCTTGCGGATATAGCCTAAAGCTTCGCTATACCTGGAATCGGCAGGATATTTGTCGATGAACACTCTGAAGGCTTCTATGGAAGATATGGTTTCAGTCTGGTCATAGTGAGGTGACAGAGATTGCTCATATAAGCATACCCCAACTTTGTAATAGGCAGTGGCTGTATCCTCATGATCAGGGAAGGAATCAATAAATTGCTCATACTTGGCTTGTGCATCGGCAAACTTGTTAATCTCATAATAGCAATCTGCTTGCCTCAAGGTTGCATAAGCAGTGGCAGCGGACTTACGTTCGAAGGATATTTCATCATATATAAGTGCAGCACGGGCATACTTACCCTTGGCAAACAGCTCATCCGCAGCTTTCAATCTGGCTTCGGTGCTAAGCTGTGTCTTGTTGCGACTGCATGCAGACAAGCCCAACACAATCAGGAGTATCACAATAAGTAAACGACGCATATATAATCCTTTAGTTAAAATTCCAAAGCAGGAACACCATTGAGCCTATGGCAGTGGCTGCCACGATAGGTTCGAACCAACGTAACCGTAAACGGGAAGCTTCAGTTTCTGTGGTATCTTTGCGGTCTAACTCGTACGAAGAGATCTTCAATATCCTCTGATCGGGAAGATGAATCTGCCTTGTCTCGAAGATATAAACGGGATGCCGGGAACTACGGTAGGAAAAGAAGTTCTTTTCTACCTTTTCTTCCCATTTCACCGAGAGATTTACTTGCACCATCAGGGCAGAACTGATGCCGTAGCCTTTGAGATTAATGGGCATCAAGGTGTCTGTAACTGCCTGGGTTTGTAATTCTGCTGTCTGTATGGAAGGATTGTCCCGCAGATCGGCACCTTGAGTGATTAGCAGTTTGGCAAGGTTCTGGTTTAACGCCGGAGTCCACTCTCCGGTGCGCAAATCCAGAAATATCGGCTCTCCGGTCTGTATCTCCTTGGCGATTGCAGAGGCAATTTGTTCTGCCTCATGCGTTGCTTGCATACCCCAGCTACTGAGGCACAAACCAAGGAAGATAAAGACCGGCAGCAGATATTTAATCATCTATCCTAACAAGCAACTGTCAATTGCTTAGGCTTGCAGGAAACACTTATAAGCTTTGTAGGTGGAATACAGATCTGCCTTGGAGCAAAGCTCGTAAAGAGAGTGCATTCCCATAAGTCCCACACCGCAATCCAGAACTTCGGCACCTTGGTTGGCAAGGATGTAAGCAATGGTTCCGCCACCACCCTCGTCCACTTTACCAAGCTCGCCTGTTTGCCAGAACACTCCGGCATCGCTGAACATGTTTTGCACTTTAGCTACAAACTCAGCATTGGCATCGTTGCAGCTGTACTTTCCACCGCTGCCGGTGAATTTGGATATCCCGATACCATAATTGAACATTACGGCATTCTGCTTCTCGTGAACTCCGGGATAGTTCGGGTCTATTGCCGCGGTCACATCAGCGCTGAGGATTTGGGCATTCATAAAAGCTTTGCGCAGGTTTGCACTGCTATTGCTCTCACCGTTATGCTCCATAATGCTACCAATGAAATCCTTGATAAACACGCTGTGCGCACCGGTATTACCCTGGCTTCCCACTTCTTCCTTATCGGAGAAATACACCACCATGGTGCGTTTGGGCTTGCCACCAAGGTTATCCAGCATAGCTTTCAAGCCGGTGTATGCGCAGATACGATCATCCTGACCGTATCCCACCACCATGCTTCTATCAAAGCCGGCATCACGGGCTTTCACTGCGGGAACAAGCTCCAGCTCTGCAGCAAGGAAGTCCCCTTCGGTAATCCCGTATTTATCGTTCAATAACTTTAAGGCATAGGCTTTAAGGGCTTCTTTTTCTTCACCGGTGGGGTCTTGCATTCCGCTGAACAGCAGGTTCATCTTGCTGGCATCGATGGCATCGGCAATATTCTTGGTATATTGCTCTTTACGGGCAAGGTGGGGCAGCAGATCCGGGATGATGAACACAGGCTCGTCCTCTTTTTCACCAAGGCAGATGTCCAGTTTGCTACCATCTTTCTTGATGATTATGCCATGCAGGGAAAGAGGTGTGGAAACCCATTGATACTTCTTTATACCGCCATAATAGTGAGTACGCATGCACGCCATAGCGCTGCTGCTATCCTCATATAGCGGGTTCTGCTTCAGGTCAACTCTGGGGGAGTCGATGTGTGCCGCAACCATATTGAATCCATTGGCGATTGGCTCGGAGCCGATTACTGCCATGGCAATAGTCTTGTTGCGGAATATGGTATATACTTTGTTGCCTGCTTTTTTACCGATGGTGCTGAACTTGTTCTTTTTCAGCAAAGCCTCGGTGTAGGCGATGGTTTCACGTACCGTTTTTGCTTCGTTTAGGAAGCTTTTGTAAGCCTCAGCAAAGCTAAAAGCAGCTTCTTGTTCGGCAGCGGGTGCGTCCTTCCAGAAGTTCTTCCGCTCGTATGTAAGAGCGGTGGGGGTGCTTTCTTTCTTCTTCATTGATTCTCCATGTTTTATCTGATTTCAATTATCTTCAAATGTCTTTCGCCCATGGGTGCACTAACCACGGCGATTTCGCCCACTTTCTTGCCCAACAGTGCCTTGCCGATGGGGGACACCACGGATACGGGCATCACTCCTTCCTCGGCAGAAAAGTTTAGCTCCTCAGCACCCACCACATGATAGCATATCCGCTCTCCGTTGGTGGTGTCATCAGCAACGCAATAGCTACCGAAGCGCAGTACATCTTTGGGGAAGTTATCAGTATCCACCACTTTAAGCTGTGCACTCCGCCTGCGCAGATAGTCTATCTCAGAATCTATCTGGCGTTGACGTTCTTTTCCCGCTTTATACTCGGCATTCTCGCTAAGGTCACCGAATTCACGGGCAATGGCAATCTGTTTAATAACTTCCGGGCGTTCGTCATTCATCAGGTGGCTAATCCGCTTTTGCAGCTTCTCCATGCCTTGCTTGGTGATAAATACGCTTAAGTCCAAGTTTAGGCTCCTTTTTTCTTAAGCAGCAGCTTGTATGCGGCAAGGGCTGCCTTTTTCAGGCGGGCATTCCCGCTATGTGTCCAAAGCTCAATGGGAGCTTCCAGCTCAGGGATGTAATCCGTAACCGTTGCGCAAAGTAGTTCCACAATCTGTGGATCGCGACTGCTGCCATATTCTGCCCAAACCTTCAGGTAGTAATCTGGACTTTGCTTGGCAACTGCTTTCAGCATCAGCACATGGCTGGGCATGGCATCGCCCAGGGGGTAGCTCCAAAGGTGCGAAAAGTGCTGCATGATTGTAGGGATAAGGTCTTCCCGCTTCTTCAATAACTTCACCAACAGGTTAAGCCCGTTCTTACGGATGTTATCATTATCACTATTGCTGTAGCCATAGGCGATATTAAGGTACTTATCCGGGTATTTACGCAGCAGTGGGAGCATCACTTTATCCATCAGGGCAATCACTTCGTTATTATCTGCATGGGCAAGTGCTTCATCGAACAGGGGCATATACACTGCCGGTTTCTTATGTAACAGCTTGCTGATGATAAGCTCGAAAGCTAGCTTGCCATAATCTCCCTTCTTCGACCACAATCTCTGGTAAAAAGGCAGATATTGCTCATGGGCTTTACCCAGCTTCTGAACAATAACCCCCGCAACATAGTTAATCACTTCTGCGGGAATCTTGCCATTGACCCTTTCGGGATAAGCATTGAAGATGATCTCAAAATCATAATCACCCTTGCTGAGCTTGTTTTTAAGGTAATCTTCGGTATCCATGTCCAACCGTTCTTTCCAGTCAATGGTAAGCATCTATCTCTCCTGTAAATCTATTATATTTCTTCTCTAAATGACATTGCCAATCATAAGCCCCAAACTGTCAATCAAAAATTATCCATCCCTTTTCCGGCTTGTAATCGCAAGCCTCCATAATATAGAGGGTGACAGTTTTTGGATTTGGTGACAGATTTGCGGTTTTTCTTTCTGGGCAGACTAAGTATTCTTACAGTTCCACTTGACTGCTTGTTTGTCTATAACTTTGCTGCATCATGTTACTATTTACTATGGGAGAATACTATGGAGCTTATCACCCGCTGTCCCTGGTCACTCTCCGGGGAACTGATGACCAAGTACCACGATGAGGAATGGGGCAGCCCCGTTCATGACGACCGTAAGCTGTTTGAGTTCATAACCTTGGATGCCTTTCAAGCGGGCTTAAGCTGGAACTGCATTCTGAATAAGCGGGAGAATTTCCGCCGGGCTTTTGATAACTTCTCTCCGGAACTAATCGCCCGTTATGATGAGCACAAGATAGCTTTGCTGATGGAGGATGCAGGCATTATCCGCAACCGTGCCAAGATATTAGCCACCATAGGTAATGCCGCTGCCTTCCTGCGTTTACAGGAGCAGCACGGCAGTTTCGGCAATTTCATCTGGCAATTCACCGCGCACAAAAGCATCTGTAACCACTGGCAGGAGCAAGCGCAGATACCCGTAAGCAGTGCGGAGTCCGACGCCATGAGCAAGGCATTGAAGCAAGCCGGTTTCAAGTTTGTGGGAACCACCATCTGCTATGCCTTTATGCAGGCTGCCGGGATGGTGAACGACCATCTTGTTAGCTGCTATCGCCATAGGGAAGTGTCGCCCTAAGGGGCTTAAATCGGGGGGTGCGTGTGACGAGGGTCTGCGCATTGCTGGGCAATGCTCCGAACCAATCGCTATGCTATTTCGCCCTCCGGGCTCAAAAGTGGGGTTAGATGGTAGAAGTTAAAAGTTAGACGAAGAGTGGCTTGTTTACATGGGAGTGCTCACTAACGGCTTGGATAGAAGAAGTTAAAGGTTAGACGATGTGTGGCTTTCTAACATTGGAGTGCTCCCTAACGTCTAGCCTCCTCTTTCTCTCTTGCTCCAATTACGGATGCATTACGCGTGAAATACGGATGCGACGCGTAATTCATGCGTATTACAGGCGTAATTGGAATAAGAGAGGAGTGAGTCTTTCGAGGTTACAGCATCACGCGAATCAATTAACTTTGCAGGAAGAGCAACCGTTACAGCTTGATGTTAAACGCTCCCAGCACTGTAACCATCGCATAGTAAGCAAGTACCGTAAGTCCGCAAGCAGCCGTCATAGCCCAGCCGAACTCCATCTTTTTCAGCAGAAAGGGGAGGCTGATAAACAGCACCAGAGAGGGTATCACCAGCCAAAATACGGAATAGGAAAACTCTGCAAGCTTGGTCTTGCTCTTGGTATCCACCCACAGCCAAATCATCGCCAGCACGGAAACGATCGGCAGGGACACCAGTATCCCCCCGATAAGGCTGCTTTTCTTGGCAATTTCGCTAACTGCCACGATGATGAACAGGGTTAGCAGAGTCTTGATGATATACTGCTTCATGCTTCGCCTCAATATTCTTGTTTATGGGCATAATTGCTTGGTAGCTGTGCTTGTCAAGCCTGATTTGCACAAGTAAAATGATCTTTGCGCAGGGCTGTGCACATTATCATAGGTTACCTGTTGAAAGAAGTGCCATTAGCACAAGAAATAACTTGCCTATTATAGGCTATCATAAAAAGTGGGCAAAATTTTGACAATGGCTTGAGCTGCGCTCAGCCACGGGAGTGTTAATGCAGTTACGAACATTTCCTGGGGGTGTTCATCCCCACGACGAAAAGCATTTTTCGGCATCTGCACCCATCACTATAGCCCCCCTTCCCGCAAAAGTCACCATTCATCTTTCGCAGCACATTGGAGCTCCTTCCACACCTGTTGTTAAGGTGGGTGATGAAGTTAGCAAAGGGCAGCTTATCGCAGAGGCTTCAGGCTTTGTATCTTTGAATCAACATGCCTCAATTTCCGGCAAGGTTACCGCCATCGACCGTTTTCCCCATCCGTGTGGAACAAGCTCACTGGCGATCCAGATTACCGGAGACGGTAAGGACGAATGGGTGGATTTGGTGGACGAAGAAAGCTTTATGGAGCTACCGGTTAACGAGATGAAAGAACGCATCGCTGCTGCAGGTATCTGCGGTATGGGCGGTGCGGGTTTCCCAACCCATGTGAAGCTTAGTCCCCCTGCGGACAAGCCTATCGATACGGTTATCCTGAACGGAGTTGAATGCGAGCCGTTTTTAACAAGTGACTACCGTTTGATGATGGAGCATGCCGAGGATATCATTAAAGGCTTGAAGCTGATAATGAAGATTGTTAACGCCAAGAAGGGCGTAATCGGGATTGAAGCGAACAAACCTGATGCCATCCGGCTGATGGAAAAACTGCTGAAAAGCGAAAGCAACCTGGAAGTGGTGGGCTTGAAGCTACGCTACCCTCAGGGAGCGGAAAAGCAGCTAATCTATGCAGCCACCAAGCGTAAGGTGCCGGCGGGAGGACTTCCCATGGCGGTAGGCGTGGTGGTGCAGAATGTGGGCACTGCTTTTGCCGTGTATGAAGCGATACGCTATAAAAAACCATTGATAGAGCGGATAATAAGCATAACAGGCGAAGGGATTAAGAAAGCTCAGAACCTGAAAGCAAGAATCGGCACCTCTTTTGCGGAGTTGGTGGAGCTTTGCGGTGGAACAAGTATGACCGTGGGCAAGATTATCTCCGGCGGACCGATGATGGGCTTTGCCCTCCCGGGCTTGGAAGCAGGCATGGGCAAGGGAAGCAGCGGATTGGTGCTGCTTGGCGAAAAGGCTGCCCGCTCGCTGGAAGAGCATAACTGCTTGCGCTGTGCCCGTTGCGTGGATGTTTGTCCCATGAACCTTCTGCCCAGCACAATTGCTGCTGCCGTTAAGTATAAGAATCTTGATATGGCAGTAAAGGCAGGCTTGAACGACTGTATGAAGTGTGGAAGCTGTGCCTATGTATGCCCTGCACAGATACGCTTGGTGCAGTGGATAGATACCGGTAAGATTCGATATGCCGAAGCTCAAAAGGAAGGGAAATAGGAATTATGAAAGATAAATATATCGTATCCTCCGCACCCCATGTGCACGACAAGACCAATGTGTCGATGGTGATGTGGAATGTGGTTCTTGCCCTAACTCCTGCCTTGGCGTTTGCCGTATATTTCTGGGGTATTCGCTCCCTTACCCTCACCTTGCTTGGTGCAGTTAGTGCCGTGGTGACGGAAGCATTAATCCAAAAGATGCGCAAAGTTCCGGTTACGGTTAATGATGGCTCTGCCTTCCTAACCGGTATGCTGCTTTCTTACAATATAAACCCCGGTGCTCCGTGGTGGATGCCCATCATGGGTTCTGTATTTGCCATTGCCGTGGGTAAGCAGGTGTTTGGCGGATTGGGCAACAATCCTGTGAACCCTGCACTATTGGGACGTGCCTTCCTCTTGGCATCCTGGCCCTCACTGATGACCTCTGGTTGGCTGAAGCCAAAAACGGGGAATTTGAGCGGATTAAATGATCTTGATGCCATTGCTTCCAACCTGCAAAGCCTATCCCCCAAAGCTTATGATTTGGTTACAGGTGCCACTCCCCTTAAGGTTGTGCAAACCCTGCGCGACAGCAGCTTTGTGGCTTCCATCAATGCCGATGCCGGGGAAGGGATTGATCTTGCCAACAGTATTTTTACCAATATCACTGAAATGGCAAGCCTGAAAAACCTCTTTTGGGGTAATGTGGGTGGATGTATTGGAGAAGTGAGTGCTTTTGCCTTGCTGCTCGGTGCTGCTTACCTGCTGTATAAAAACATTATCGAATGGCGTATTCCATTGTTCTATATCGGCACGGTGTTTGTGCTCACCTTCCTCTTTGGTCCCATCCAGGGAAGCGGATACAGCATGATGCTGCCCTTCTTCCATATCTTCTCCGGAGGATTGATGTTGGGTGCCTTCTTTATGGCTACGGACTATACCACCTCACCTTTAACCAAGAATGGGCGAATAATTTACGCCATTGGTTGCGGAGTGCTTACCGTGGTTATCAGATTGGTTGGTGGTTACCCGGAAGGAGTTAGCTATTCCATTCTGTTCATGAATGTGATGACGCCTTTGATAGATAAATTCTCTGCGCCTAAGGCTTTTGGGAGGATGAAGTAATGAAGATGTTCCTAAAACTTGGTTTGACCCTGCTTGCCTTTTGCATGGTCGCCACAGCTTTGTTGGCTTATGTGAACTCCCTCACCAAGCCGAAGATTGAAGCTATCAAGATAAAAGAGGCTCAGGAGGCGCGGGAAATGCTTATTCCCGATGCAGACTTTGAGGAAGTGCACGGTGCCATAGATTATTACATTGCCCGTGACAAGACCACCAAAGCTTTGAAGGGTTATACCTTCACTGCCGAGAAAGCGGGATATAGCGGCGCAGTTAAAACCATGGCAGCCGTGGATAGCAGCCTTGCTATTATCAACATCCAGGTGGTTCAGCAGACAGAAACCCCCGGTTTGGGGACAAACTCTACTAAGCCGGAATTCGCTGCTCAGTTTTCGGGTAAGAATGCCTCGCAGCTTATAGTGGATAAGGATGGCGGAGTAGCCCCCAACTGCATCAAAGCTCTAACAGGTGCCACCATTACCTCCCGTGCAGTAACCAATTCATTGAAAGAATACATCGATATTCTCAGCCAAGAGATAAACGGCAAAGGAGAGGCGAAATGAGCTTTATCTCCGAATTAACCAAAGGGATAATTAAAGAGAACCCCATATTCGTAATTGTGCTTGGCATGTGCCCCACGCTTGCCACCTCCACCTCGGTTAGTAATGCCTTGGGCATGGGTATGGCGGCAACATTTGTGCTAGTGTGCTCCAACATCTTTATCTCCCTGATAAAGAATGTAACCCCGGATAAGATACGCATCCCGGTGTATGTGGTGGTTATCGCTGCTTTTGTGTCCATTGTTGATATGAGTATGGCAGCTTACCTGCCTGCCCTGCATAAGTCTTTGGGCTTGTTTATTCCGCTCATTGTGGTGAACTGCATCATTCTGGGGCGTGCTGAGGCGTTTGCCAACAAGAATAATGTAATCAATTCCATCGCCGATGGCATAGGTATGGGCTTGGGCTTCACGCTTGCCCTAACCGTGGTTGCCACCATCAGGGAAGTTTTGGGGAACGGCACCTGGCTGAACATCAAGGTTATGCCCACAACTTATGATCCCATGCTGATAACCTTGCTGGCTCCCGGAGCCTTCATCACGCTTGGCTTCCTGATGGCGCTTATGAACATGATTAAGGAGAAGAAATAATGGGATTCCTCGGTCAATTGTTCGTGATGGCAATCTCTGCCATCTTGGTGCAGAACTTCGTGTTATCCCGCTTTTTGGGCTTGTGCCCCTATCTGGGCGTATCCAAAAAGCTTGATTCTGCCTTTGGTATGGGGATGGCGGTGATCTTTGTGATGACCCTTGCCTCTGCCTTCTGTTATTTGATATTCCAGTATCTGCTGGTTCCTTATGGCTTGGAATACCTTCAAACCCTTGCCTTTATTCTCACCATTGCTGCTCTGGTGCAGTTTGTGGAGATGGTGATTCAAAAGAACTCACCGGCACTGTATAAGTCACTTGGTGTGTACCTTCCCCTCATCACCACCAACTGCGCGGTGTTGGGTGTGGCTATTCTGAACATCACCCCCCTTGCCGATGGCAGCCGTTACAACTTCATCTGGTCGGTGCTGAATGGCTTCCTTTCGGGTGTAGGTTTCACCTTTGTGCTCTTAGCTATGGCGGGAATCCGCGAGCGTTTGGAACTTGTGGATATGCCCAAAAGCATGCGTGGCATGCCCAGTGGGTTGATTCTTGCCGGCATCATGGCTCTTGCCTTCTATGGCTTTATGGGCATGAAGATTTAAGGGAGATGAGATAATGATAGTAAGTATAATAATCCCTCTTGCTGCTTCAGCTTCTTCCGCCATACTTATCCCGGTTGTGATTCTGGGAGTTATGGGCTTGGTGTTTGGCTTGGTGCTGGCTTTTGCTGCCAAGGTATTTGAGGTTAAGCTCGATCCGAGGGTGGAGCAGATTATAGCTTCTCTACCCGGTGCAAATTGCGGTGCTTGCGGGCAAGCCGGTTGTGCCGGCTATGCCGATGCCATTGTGAATAGTGATGCGGCAATAAACCTGTGTGCCCCCGGCGGACCAGCTTCCGTGGAAGCAATTGCCAAGATTATGGGTAAAAGTGCCGTTGCTTCCGAGAAGAAGGTGGCAGTAATCCATTGTTCCAGTGGTGGCACAAACAACACCAAGTGGAAATATGCTTACCAGGGCGTGGAAAGCTGCAAGTCTGCAGTGAATATCGCCGATGGACCAAACATGTGCCACTGGGGTTGCGTGGGCTTCAATGATTGCCAGGCTGTTTGTGTGTTTGACGCCATTACGGTGGATGAACATGGCATGCGTCATATTGATAAAGAGAAGTGCACTGCTTGTGGTGCTTGTGTTAAAGCATGTCCCAGAAAGCTGATATTATTGGTGCCGGAAAATCGTAATGTGGTAATTAACTGCAGTTCCAAAGCCAAACTTCCTGTGGCTAAGCAGCTTTGTGGAACAGAGCTTCCTTGCATAGGCTGTGGTTTGTGTGGTCGAAAATGCCCCGTACAGGCTATAACGGTGGAGAATAACCTTGCCCGCATAGATTATGCCAAGTGCATTGATTGTGGCTTATGCTTCACAGTATGCCCCACTAAAGCCATCACCGATGCCAAAGCAGGTATGCGTAAAAAAGCTGAGATTGTGGCAGAGAACTGTATAGGCTGCACTATCTGCGCCAAGATATGCCCCACCAAAGCAATCAGTGGAGAACTTAAACAAGCACATACAGTGGATAAGGAAGCTTGTATTGGCTGCGAACAATGCGTAGCCAAGTGTCCTAAGAAAGCAATTAAACTGGTGTAGAGTTTAGCGCTCTACTGAACTTCATATCAAGCCGGCTGAATGCCGGCTTTTCTTTTAGCCGCGTATAATATTAATTTAATATGAAGCGCAGCATCGGAAGTCATGCGGAGAGAAACCTCGGTAAACCATGCATATGCTGTGTATAGAAGCGAAGTATGTGAATAGAGTTGCCTACGACAGTTTCTGAATCTATAGATGACTCCATTTGCAAGAACAGGAACATATAAGAAACCCCCCATGCATTTTGCACAGGGGGTTGCTAACTATACTTGATAACGCGGGATAGTACCAGTTACCAAGTGTGATTTGTTACTTTCTCAAAGAAGCCTTGGGAGCTTGCTTTAATCTGTGATTGGCAACCATGTTCCTAAGGGTGTTGACACGACTGGAGATTGTTCTCTTTGCAGGTAAACCTGTTGTGTCAGCAGTCACTTTGAAGAACATGTAACCTTCAGTACCTGTGTAGATATATGGTGATGAACCAATAGTATCCAGTAAGGTGAAGGTTTCAGCGACTGGATCAGCTGAGCCATAGATATGATATGAGTTTGCACCGGTTACTGCTGCCCATGCAAGGGTGGGACCATCAAGCTCACTGGTGATGGTGACGACAGGAGCGTCAATTGCAGAAACACCTGCTTCAACATTGGCACGAACCAACCATGAACCAGGGAAGCCTGAGCTTTCAACAGTACCAAGGTTTGCGGTACTCATTCCGGCACCAAAATGCACGAAATGGGTCCCGGGGTAATAATCTTGGCTTCCATCATGGGCGAAGTAGTTACCACCAGGGACGTCAGTAAGAGCAACGTAGAAGATTCCGGCAGTGGTGGTGCAGTTGCTTAGCGGAATTACAGTATCAGTTGCAGCCAAGAATGATTGGCTAAAGCTGGGGATGACATCGGTGAAGGTGTCGGTTTCGCCATTATATGTGTAAACGTGCACATTCGCAGTTGTGGCATACAATGATCTGGCAAACACACTGTTGATTTGGCAGGGGTTGCCAGCACCAAAAGGATTGCCAAAACCAGTCATGATACCAAAGGTACCAGAACCCAAACCGATATTGTTGGTGATGGTGTTAGCATCATACTGTAACCAGACAGGTGAATTCACATCGAAATCCCAAACATCAGTAGTAATGGTGTTAGCCTGAGCTGATGCGTCAACAGCAGTGATGCTGTAGGAGACCACTGAGCCTGCGGCTTGACCGGGGATAGCTGCTTCATACAAGCCACCAACGAGAGCCATAGGAATATGGTTTTCAGTGCCACCATTGATGGCATAGTTCAAGGTAACAGAAGTTAGACCACTGTTCCAAGTGAGGTCGTCATACACATCAGCACTGATGGTGATGTCTGCGTCCACAATGGGCCAACCGATTACAGGATAGTGATCCACGATGGGAGTCATTAAGTCGATATTGACAAATGCCAATGAGATATTGTCAATTGCCCAACCTGAAGCCCATCCACCTTGGTCATCAGCATGGAAGCGGAGCTGTACCCCACTCATTCCATCATAGTCGGCAAGGCTGACAGTGATGCTTTCCCATGCTGTTCCTGCTTCAATACTCTTAATACTGGTCCAATTTACGCCATCGGTGCTGATTTCAACATCGGCAAGCTGGCCATATGCACCATTAAAGAAGGAGTCGAAGGATAACAAGGGAATACCTTCATATGCACCTGTGAAATCAAAGTAAGGACTGAATAAGAGATCCATGCTTCCATCACCGTCGGAACCTGCAGCATCATCATTGGTTGCGGCATACACAGTGTGAGCAGGGACTGACCAGTAGGAGCTACCAAGGGCTGAGCCAACTTCCCAACCGGTGGCAAGAGAAGATCTTGTCCAGCGTGCGGGAAGAGTGTTGTCGCCATTAGCTTCGAAATCTACCGTGTAGGGGAATACTGTTATAGGAGTTGTTGGATCTACTTCAATCTCAAACCAACGCACATCGGAAGCAGCTTCGTTACCGCCACCATAAGCAATCACTTGCCAGTAGTAACGAGTATTATATTCAAAGGCAAAGGTGCCAGCGCCATAGGGCATTCCCACAGGGTTGATGGTTGTGGCTGTGCCTTCAGAATAGAACTGTCCAAACATGTCTTGATCATCGGTTGATAATGCAAATGCATAGTACTCAATAGGTCCGCTCAAGGGGTCAACTGACCAAGTGAAGTTGAATCCGGCTTTTGCCAAATCGGCGGCTTCGTTGGCGGGATTTCCCAACACTACAGGGAGGGGAGGACCGACAGGAAGATCACCAAATATTAACTGAACATTGGGAATGGCGAGTACAAGAGTCCCTGTAGGGGGAGCTGCAGGATCGGCATTCACAGTGTCACTATTATGCCTCAAGCTGCGATTGGTTGCAGTTGCAGTGGAGAAGAAGTTTAATCCATCCTCATCAAAATCAGCTTCGTTATCTTCAACGGCGACAACGAGGTTATCGGTGTTGTTGTAAACGAAGGGAGTGCTGAGGGTAATCTCAATCCAACCGGCTGTGGCAGGAAGAGTAACAGTTCCGGCGAACACCTGGGTCATACCGCTTAAGGGTACCCAGTCTGTTGTTGTGCTGAAGGCTGTTTTTGTGGTGTGTCCCATATAAATAGCCCAGTCGTTGGATGCAGTTGCTTCACCAACGCCATTCCAGTAGTATCTGATCTTTTCAATACGCTGATCAGCAGTATTGATTTCAGATTGCAGATACAGGCTTTGACTGTAGCTGTAACCAAAATAGGGATCGATAGGAATAGCAAGCAAAGAAGTTCCGTTTCCAATTGGGATCACACCCGCGGGAAGACCGGTTCCGCTGAGAGCAACATCATAGTTTGTGCTGTCATACACCATTCTGAGGGTGGCAGATTTTGCACCTTCGCTGGTGGCAGTCATACGGACAGGGATATTAACGCTATTGCCTGTTCCCAAGGCAGCAGGAAGGTTCGCAGCACTGAACTCAAACATTGCTGCATCAGTTCCAATAATGCTGATATCGCCGGCTGCAAGGTTTAGAGTGCCACCACCAGTATTGGTGACAACTACATTTGTCCATGCGGTAGGCGTGTTTTGTATAACTTCACCGAAAGCAATAGTACTTGGCGCGTAACTGAAGATTGGTGCAGCAGGAGTCTGGCGCACTTCGATGTTATCCACCATCAGGTCATTATCTACGTTAGATTCAGTAGATACACCATAGAAGGCGATATATTTAGTTCCGGCAGTACCAAGAGGTAAAGACAAGGTCATTCCTGCAGGTGGAATATCATTCAATACATAAGTTGAACCTGCATTGTCCCATTGACGGACGACGTTGGCAGGTGTCCAGCTTGTGCCATCACCAACAAGTACTGCGAACTGATCGTCAGTACCACCTGTGGCAGGGGCATTGTTGTTGCCATACGCCATGTAAGCCACATCGAATTTCACTTCGTAGTCGTTAGCAGGAACAGCGATAGGCGGGGAAATCATCCATCCGTTAAAGGTGCTGTAGATATTAATTTTACCAGCTTTATTAGCAGGAGAAGTTACGTTCTTCCAATCGTCTTGAATCCAGTTACCAGTTCCGGCAGCACCAAGTACGGTCGGAGTAGCAAGCACACCACTATGTTTCGTCCAATTCGTGGGAGGGAAGGGATCACTACTAAGAGTTCCAAAATCCCAAACAGTAGGGAAGGCGGAAATAGTGGGGTTTGCTCTGGTAGTGAAGCTAAGAGCTGTTGGCATACTTGCGTCACCAGTACCATTATAAGCCACAACACTCCAGTAATAAGTAGTGTTGAAGGCAAGAGCTGTTGTCGCGGTATAAGTAAGAGTAGCACCAGATGTAACAGTACCAATAAGTGTGGTTGGTGTTGCATTGGTGTCACAATACACTTTATAACCTGTGGGTGCTCCACCGGTGGTCGGTGCCGTCCATGTAAATGTTGGATATTCATTCACTAAGGTAGCTGCTGCTGCAGGAGTACTCAGGGTGACAGGACCGGGGGCTTCGGGAGTAATGTCAGGTCCAATCATCATATCAACATAGAAGGATGCAGAAGTTAAACTGGTGCGGACACCTAAGTAGTAGTTACTACCAGCAAGTGAACTCAGGTCGATATTAGAATTGTACCAAGTGTAGGTTGCAGTATGGGTCAAGTTGCTACCAAGTTGGGTCCAAGTCGTTCTATCAGGTGAGTACACAATCTGGATAGCACCGGAAGTGCTGGAGCATAATGTCCAGAGGTTTAATGTGCTAGTTCCGGTGATGGTTACTTTCGGAGTAGAAAGTATATACTGACTTGATGTAGAACCATACTTATAGGCACTGGCAACACCATTTTTGAAGTATGACGTACTTCTACTCCAAGTTCCGGGGTTTGCCCATCCTGCTGGAGGGAAAGTTGTGCTTTCAAAGCTTTCAGCAAGTTGGGTTGCTCCCGGAGTTGTGAAACTCCAAACAGGGCATCCGGTTGCTTCGCCATAAGTGTTATTGGGAACAACTTTCCAGTAGTATGTGGTATTTGCAGCGAGAGTGGGGGTATAGGTAGTTCCCACTTGATCATTGCTAACCAGTGTTGTTCCGGCAGTTGTGTCTAAATAGACATCATAAGCAGTCGGAAGGTTCCCTGTTAATGAGGCAGACCATGAAAGGTTCTGCCCAATAAGGGCATAGCCGCCATTATTTGGTGATACCAGAGTGGCTGCTTCGGGAGGATTAACATTGGTGATTCCCACGAATTTGATGTTGGGGCGATTATATGAGACGGCAAGAGAGGTCGGGGCAGAGCCATCATTATCATCCCACACAAACATATATGTCGGGTAAGTTGTATATCTCCATTCTACGTAAGGAGACACATAAGCAGCACTACCGCTTTCCGTAAGGATTTCTAAGTTGTCTGTTCCATTATAAGCAAAATCAGTTACATCGAAGTTGTACCATCCGGTGGCGTTGGCCGTGATAGTTGCATCAAAAATCAACGTTGCACCGGCAGAATGGTTAACCCAAGTATCTGCTGCTAAGGTTGTATTTGTTGTGGTCTTGTAGTATATCTTAATGGGGATAGTTGTGGTTGTATTAGCAATACCACAATACCATTGTATACTTGTGATTGTACCCGAAGCACCAATTTCTCCTGCTTTGTATATAGCAGCACTCTTGTAATAATTGTAATAGGTGCTAAAGGGGGCTTTTTGTGACGCTGTTCCTGCTCCAATGGTAACATCGGCGAACGCCAAAACAGTCATCAAGAGCACTAAGGCTATCAGTAATAATTTCTTCATATTAGAAAACTCCTTATTTAGATGTTTTTCCTGAAGAGTGTTTTAAATTTTGGGCTACACCTCTAAGGTTCTCCTATTGTTATACGAGTGGTGGAACGTAATACTTCTTCAATGTCGTGGAAAGCTTACGCAAACCATACCTCTGCAAGGCAAAGCCGTATGTGTTTTTGACGGTTAAGGGTGGTGGAAACACCTTCCACAAAACGATTACAGCACAGACTATGTAATAATGTGCGATGATTATTAGGCAAAGTGTGCTTGTTTTCGCTTTGAGTAGGGGTTCCGAATGTACAGACATTTGTTTGATTTTGAAGTTCAGATTGGGGGTGGGGCTCGGAAGCCGGCTGGTTAATAAACACAATTTGCATACTTCTCCTGTGGAAGAGCTGCGGCTGCGAATAAAAACCTATCATACTCAAAGTACTTCCTTTGGCTGGCTACCGAATACTAAAAAACTAAAAAACATGCGCCGAATAAGCTTCGTTAACTCGGCTAATATGAACACTTAACCCATGGCTAAGCCACGAGTGGACACAGGTGGAAACTACACCAAAGCCGATAGTGATTCTTTAGAGCTTAGTGTCAAGAATAAATCTCCCCTCTTCTCTTGCTTTTGTCTTGCAATAGAGGAATTATTTCCACGAATTGACGGAAGAGTGATTGCGATTACGATCAGGAGAATATCCTTCAAAACCGTACTACATATCCGCTACGGAGCTATCCGATGCATCGAGTGTTGTTCTTTACATTTCAGTAATTCCATAGTTGTGTGTTGATGGGGATCACTCGGAGGAATTACATGATCATTACATAATCATTGCATGTTTCATCCGTAATAAACATGCAATGATTATGTAATGATAACAGGCGGACAAAAAAAGCACCCCCCGCTAAGCGGAGGGTGCGTATGGTAAGCGTATTTAACGCTTATGGCTTATTTGTTCTTGTTACCGTAGAATCTCTCGGTTTTGCCGGTTCTAAGCAAGCTGTTGTCGATACCTTTGGCAGCAGCGGGGTTGAGTACCAGATTTCTATCGGTATGGTTGTAGGTTATTGCCGTCACCTTATAGAACTTCTTCGCGTTGGCGGCGAAGGGAGAGGTGTAGGTGTTTGTGCTTACGGTTGTCATCGTGGCACCATCGAAGTTCATAGGATCATCGGAAGTGTAAACACGGTAGGCAAACGCATTGGTTACAGCAGCCCAATCCAGCTGAGCATTGGTGCCGGAAGCGGTAATGGTTACCACAGGAGCATCAAGGCTGGCGATGGGGGTTGCAGGGCTCATAACAAATGCAGTGTTGGGAACGTTACTAATCGCAGTGCCGGTAAAGGCAGATCCAGAATAATCAGTTAGCAGAATGGGATCGAAGGCTGATGTCTGATCAGCTTGGTAGTAACGGACGCGGTTAGGGGTTGTCGGAGTGGCTGTGTAGTAGAACACGTTCCCTTGGTTGTAATAGAAGTTTTCCCATTGGCTATATAAACGCACGGCAAGGTTTCCACCGGTATAGGCAAAGGGAGTATCCAGATTTACCACCACGGCATTAACACCAGCAGGGCAGTAAATATTACCATCGTAAACCAAGGTATAACCTTCAAAAGGAAGGAAGGCAGAGGCTACGTTTGCCGCAGTGGTATGCTTCATCCATATCTTGATGGGCTTGGTTACATTCTCAAGGTAGTTGTTCTGATACACAATCGCATTGATTGTTCCTGAGGTCGCTTGCATTTCGTGAGCAAGGTAGATTGTCTCAGACATGCTGTTTTTGTACCATGAGTTGTATGGGGTGAGATTTGAGGTGGTGGTTGCGGCAATATTACCCACTTGAGGAATGAATGTATCTGTGGGGTAAATACCAACACTAATAGCAGGCGAAGCATCGTTAGCGGTATTTGCATCACCGGCAAGTGATGCATAGCCAACCACACTATACACTGCAGCTACAGTAGGAGTCCAGCTAAGGCTATGAACTGCTGTAGCTCCGGCAGCCAGAGGGGTGCTAATGCTGGCGGTTGCCAGCGTGGTTGCGCCATCTTTAAGCATTACGGTGTAGGCAGATTGATCGGCGGTACCATTGTTTTGGACTGTTACGTTGTAAGTAAGAGGAGTATTTACAATGGCAAGGTTCGAACCGGATACAGCGGTGGCAGCAAGATCATTGGCAACTAACTGCTCAATAAACAGGTTGTCGATGTAGATGCTCTGATAGGTGGAAGTATTTCCATGCTGGAAGCACAGGTACTGATCAGTACCGGCATATGCACCAAGGCTTACAGAGTACTGAGTGAATGTTGCGGTTAGGGTGATGGAAGCAAGTTCAGTGAACACACCGGTTCCATCGAGAGCGCTTACCGTACCGAACTTCAAGGGTACACCGGCAGAACCGCTGCGAGCATAGAAGAACACCTTCATGCTGTTCATGGGAACAGTAACTATGGGTGTGATTATGCGAAGCGGGACTGTGGTGTAGCTTGAGTTGTACATATATAAGCTGTTGGGAGTACTGCTTACATAAGTGGTTGAAGTGGTGGCAGTCATACTTGCATTGCCCTTATAAGCTGTCCAATCAACTGGTAAGGCAGGTGCCGTTACGCTATCGAAATTCTGGCTATAGGGTAAGCTGGTGATACGAGGATCCGGAATGGTGGTGAAGTCAAAGACTTGGAAACTGGCACTGTATGGATCGGGATATTGGACAGGATCGCCATTAAACGGCCAGACAGCCCAATATAAGGTCTGATTGTAGCCAATCACAATGTCTTCGGCACTCAGATTGAATGTAGTGTTGGTAGTAGTGTACTCGTAGTCGCCAAAGTATTCGTTTGCAGGATCGATGGGGTTTTCACCAACGAATATGCTATAGCCATCAGGATTACCACCGGTAACTGCAGGAGTCCAGCTAAGAATGATAGCGGCAGGGTTAACTGCAGGAGCGTGGTTTGCAGGACTGTTAAGAGTAACATTCTCAGGCGCACCAGCAGGGATCAATCGGAAGGTCAGATTGTCAATCATCAGGTCGTTATCGCCACCGGTCACGGTTGATTCGCCATAGAAAGCGAAGTATTTGGTTCCGGAAATGCCAGCAAGATCTATGGTATAAGTTGCACCGGTAGCAGGAATTGCATCATATACATAGGGCGAACCGGTGTTATTCCATTCTCTGATGATTACAGGGCTTGTCATGGTAGGGCTGTCACTCATGACAACAATAAGCTTGTCATCAGCTTGTTCCCCTGCGACAGGAGCTGTCGTGGCGTTCCAGTCTAATAATCCCATGTCAAACTTCAGTTCATAACCTGTAGTAGGGATATTCACGGGAGGAGTAATTATCCAGCCATAACGAGCGGTGCCATAGATGTTGATCTTAGCACTCTTGTTAACGGGTGAAGCTACGTTCAACCAGTCGTCTTGTGCCCACTGTGAACCGGTACTGTAAGTGCCACCATAGAGACCGTCTAGTCTGCTCCAGCCTGTGGGCGGGAAGGTTGCACTGGCGAAGTCTTGGATGTAGGGAGTGGATGGGGTGACATAGATAGTCGGATCTGCCATCACTGTAAATGAACGAACAGTGCTTCCCACTGCATCGCCAGCTGCATTGCGGGCAACAACCATCCAGTAATATGTCTGTTCCCACTCCAAGTTTGAAGTAAAGGTATAAGGGGAAGCAGTCACTGAGGCAACCAGAGTTGTGGGAGGATTGTTGGTGTCACAATAGATTTTGTAACTGGTAGGTACTCCACCGGTAGCTGCTGCTGTCCAAGTAAGAGTGGGACGAATGCCTTGATTCTGTGCCAAATCGGCAGGAGCTGTTTGAGTTACAGCATTGGGAAGAATCGGTGTGATATCAGGACCGATTACACGGTCGAGGTAAACAGAAGCATTGCTTCCACCGGTGCCGTAATATGCGCCAATACCAAGCTGATAGCTGTTACCTGCAAGGCTGCTTATATCAATGCTATGGCTCTGCCAAGCACCGGCTGTAAGGCTGATTTCTGTTCCGAAATTCGTCCAAGTTGAGCCATCATAGTAGGCAAGCTGGATTTTCTGGTTTGCTGCCGATACCACATAGGTGTTGAACTTGAGGGTACTGGTTCCGGTAATGGTAACATAAGGAGTAATCAGTTTAACTGCTGTGGAACCGGTGGAACGATAACAGGATTTTGTTCCTTGATAGGCATAAGTTGTGCTGGAATACCAATAGTTTTCTGCTGTCCAACCGGCAGGCGGGAAACTTGTGCCTTCGAAGCCTTCTGCAAGCTGAGTGTCATTTACGATGGAGAATGACCATGTAGGGCATCCGACAGTACTTCCATTGGTATTGTAGGGAACTACTTTCCAGAAATATGGACGACCGTACTCAGTTGTTGTGGTAGGGAATGAAGTATTGGTTCCATTGTACACCAAGTCAGCTTCTGTGAATGTTCCAGAATCGTTAAGATACACTTTGTAACCTGTAGCAGGCTCACCTGTGAGGGAAGGAGTCCATTTCAATGTTGGGTTCAGTAATGCTACATCACCATCTGTTGGATAGACAAGGGTCGATGCTTCGGGAGCTATAGCTGCGGGTACTTCGAGTAATACATCATCTATGTATATTGTTCTATAAGTACCACCCTGGCCATGTCTGAACGCAATGTAGTGGCTTGAGCCGGCGTAAGCAGAAAGGTTCACAGAATACATTGTCCACGCTGCGGTTGAAACGTTTACAGTCTGGAATGATGTAAATACTGCAGACTGTCCGGGTGCATCTACAGTTCCAACCTGAAGTGTAAATCCTGAACCTCCATATGCCATGAACTTAACCCTGAGAGTATTAAGCGCAGGTTCAATAAGAGGTGTAATAAGAATCAAGTCTGATGCAGAATCACTGGAGTTATACATAGCCACTCGGTTAGGAGTAGAATATCCAGTAGCAGCAGTTTGCACATAACCGTAGGTGGATGTATCCGTAACTCTCTTGGTCCAACCTAAGGGGAGGGCAGGAACAGTTACAGCATCGAAGTTCTGTGTACTGGGTAAGCTGGAGGCATAAATAGTAGGATCGACGCAGCTACCGGTAAGATTGATTACAGTGTTAGTCTCTCTGGTATCTGTGATGGTTACTGTGCCTGTATGAGGTATACCGACAGTTGTCGTAGGCAAATACTGCACTGTGAAGGTGGTACTTTCTCCTGCAGCAAGAGCCATATCCGTAGGTGCTGCACTAATACTGTAATAACTGCCTTGGGCAACAACGTTAGTAAGTGTAAGAGTCCCTCCACCTGTATTGGTGATAGTGAACTGCTTAGTAGCAGCAGAGTTAAGCTGGGTTTGCCCAAAATCCCATGACGTAACATTGGGACTAACGGTTAAAATAGGAAGGGCAGGAGTTTGGCGTAGCACAATGTTATCTACCATGATATCATTATCGGTATTGGAAGTCGTGGAAATAGCATAGAAAGCTACATACTTGATTCCCGCAGTTCCGAGAGGAAGGGAGACATTTATGCCAGCAGGAGGTATATTATTTAAAACATACGCGGAACCTGCATTATCCCATTTACGAACTACATTAGCTGGTGTCCAGCTGGTTCCATCTCCCACAAGTACGGCAAATTGATCGTCGGTACCTGTTGAACCGGGAACATTATTGTTGCCATAAGCCATATAAGCAACATCAAACATCACTTCATAATCGTCGCCAGGAACATTGATGGGAGGCGAAATTAACCAACCATTCCAAGTACTATAGATATTTAGTTTTGCGGCATAATTGGGGGGTGCTGTAACCGTGTTTTTCCAATCATCCTGAACCCATGAACCCGTTCCAGCGGCACCTAACACCGTGGGAGTAGCAAGTACACCGCTTTTTTTGCTCCAGTTGGTGGGTGGGAACACTGCTCCGGTAGAGCCAAAATCATAAGTAGTGGGGAAGCTGCTAATGGTGGGATCATCCATCGTGGTAAAGCCCCATGTAACAATGCCTGTTGTACAATCACCATTGCCATTGTAAGGCACTATTTTCCATACATAGGCAGTGCTGTATGATAATGGGCCGGCAGGTGTATAGGAGAGAGGAGTTGTTACAGTGGCAGTGGGCGAACCCGGCAGACCAGCTGCAGCAGTAGCAAAATACACCTTGTAACCAGTGGGTAATCCACCCCCTGAAGACCAAGTTAAGGTGGGGTTAACTGAAACCGCCGTTGCGGCATCAGCAGGAGAAGGAGTGGTGGCTGCATTGGGTACAGCAAGGGGATCTGGAGGCAAGAAGGTGAACACTCTTCTGGAACCATTTGCAGCACTATCAAGATTAGTCATTGCGCTGCTTGCTGTAAATGAAGTCGTTACAGCAGAAGTTCCGGTGGTTACCCAAGTAGGAGTCGTTGTAATGGTCGATACACTTCCAATATTTCCTGTTGTGTTCGTGGAAGATATAAAGACACTTCTCGATTGGGCAGATGTTGATCTATTGTACATCGTTCCATAAACAAAATCAATGCGATTGGAGGTTTCGTATAACCATGCTTGCATTGTGCAGAAAGGTCCGGTTGTATCTGATGAACTATAGTTTACTCGTAGATTCAACCATTCGATTATTAAGATACGATTGGGAGCTTCTCCAACAACCTTATAGTGGATCTTACCAGAGGTTTGAATGGAGTTGTCACCGGATATGGGACCTAAGATGGCTGCTCCAGAAGAAGTACCTGTTCCAGTACCCGTTATAGCAGTAGCACCGAGTCTCATTAATCCATTGGCATTTGCAGAGAACTGAGTGTATGCTGTTCCGGTAAAAGTGAAGCTGAAACCAATATTTGTAACTGCTGTAGCACCAGAATCCGAATAGCCGGACAACAGAGTTGTTGTCCCAGTGCTCATATCTTCTAAACTGCCATTTGTGACAGTTGAGTAAGTATAGTCTGCAACTGTTTGCGCCATAATACATGTCAAGCTAATCAATAGCATGACGAACAGAAGAGTAAATTTCTTCATGTTTACTCCTTGAAGTAAATATGTATTGTTGTTTCAGGTCAGAGGAGATATATTACCTCTCCTCTTGGTTGGTCTTGATGTTTGCGGGAAACCGTGAAGGACTTGTGCCTCAAGTCAACTATGCCTCTGGCTGTATAATGTGCGATGATTATATCAAACAAGGCTTTGCTGATTTCTGGCATACTTCCTCCGCTATATCTCATTCAGTGATTTGCTGAGGGATTGCGCAATTGCGCGTACGACGTGTGTTTGTAAAGCTTTATAAAAAGGATAGGCATATCTATCCATAGGCTCAAAATTGAGCTCCGCCAAGGAGGGAACCAATCTTTGGTTAGCATGGTTCATTACACCACCTCATCAAGCATCATTCTTGGAAAACTTATTTCTCCAAGCAAGTCAATATGTAGCTATATTTCTCACGCACAGCATCTTAGCTGTTAAATTGTGATCAACATTCAAGCTCATTACAACTAAATAATATAGTCAATTTGGTGTCAAGAGGAAAGTTTATTTTGATGCCCACCCCTTTTTGACATACGATCATTGCATAATCATTGCTTGTTTCATCCGCAATGATTATGTAATGATTAAGTAATGATTCCATGAAGAGTGTATGTAACAATCAATTGAGTTAAATCTCTTCGGCTTCCTGCCCGTAAATCTGCTTGAAGCGGGCTTTATCTATCTCTGCAGGTAAGCCTTCGAACACCTTTTGGCCGTCCTTGAGGGCAAGCACTCTGTTACCGTAGCGTCGGGCAAGTGACAGGAAGTGCAGAGAGCAGATAATACTGATACCCTCCCGGTTGATTTCGCCCAGATATTGCATGATGGAATCGGCTGTGGCAGGATCAAGGCTTGCCACCGGCTCGTCGGCAAGAATTAGAGATGGCTTTTGCATCAAGGCGCGGGCAATTGCCACACGCTGTTGTTGCCCACCGGAAAGATGCTTAACTTGTTTGTGGGCAAAGTCCTGAAGCCCAACCCGTCTTAGATTGTGCAGGGCAAAATCGTGATCTTCTTTGTTAAAACCGGATACAAAGCTATGATACCCCAGCCTTCCGGTTAATACATTGGTTAGCACGCTAAGGTTTTTTACCAAGTTGAATTGCTGGAATACCATGGCGATATTGCGCCGGTATTGACGAAGCTTAAGACCTTGTAAGGCAAGAATATCCTCACCCCGGAAAGAGATATCCCCGCTGCTGGGTTCAATTAGGCGATTTATGCATCGCAACAATGTAGATTTCCCGCTGCCGGAAAGCCCCAACAGGATAACGAAATCTCCCATATCCACATGCATGGAAAGCTTGTTTACGGCAAGGGTTTTACCATCATAACTCTTGTTCAGTTCGTTGATATCTAAGAGGCGGGAATTGTTTATCTTCGTCATTTCAGCAACGTTGCGGGGTCCATATTCATGGCTTTGAGAGTGGTTCGAACCACGTCGTAATCCTTATCCGTAGCACGTTCCAAGCCGTCGATATCGTACAATGATTTCAGGATAGCCTTGCCATCTTTGGACGAGGCGAAGTTGAAAAGCGCATCAGCCACTTTGGTATCCAACTCTGCAGGCAGTTGGTTGCGGAAGGTTACGGTGTCATTGGGAATCCAATCAGTAAAATCAACAATGCGAATCTTGTCGAACACATCAGGATGGGTCTCAGCAAGCTTTTCGCGAGCATCCATGGGTTTGCCGGAAGCATCGGCAGGTGACCAGTAGGTGCAGGCAACATCCGCTCTGCCGCTATAAACTGCCAGAATTGCCTGGGGGTGGCCACCGGCAAAGATGTGGTCTTTAGGGCTGATATTACGCTGTTTTAACACTGCGGAAGGATAGATGTAACCGGAAGTAGAGGCAGCATCGGTGTAGGCAATAATCTTGCCATTCATATCTTCAAGCTTGGTGATGGGTGAGTCTGCCCGAACAACGAACTGACCTCTGTATTTATTAAGTCCATTGCGGAGAGTCATCAGCTTAACCTGTGCATCAAACTTCTGTTTGGCAAGCACATAAGCATAAGTAGGCAGCCAGGCAATATCTGCTTGATATGTCCCCAATGCTTCGATAACTGCCGCATAGCTTGTGGGAACCGCAACTTTAAAGTAATATCCTGTTTCTTTCTGTAGATAGGAAGCAATAGCCTCACCGCTTTGCACCACCTTGCCCGCTTCCATGGAGGGAACAAAGAACATTTTGATGGGGTTCTGTTTGGAACCAAGCTTGCGGTTTGCCTTAGCCAATCTGGCATCCTCACTGCCACACGCAGTAATGAACAAAAGTGCTACTATACAAAGTGTTATCAGTCTCTTCATTTCGGGTATTCTCCTATAATCAGGCTGTAAATGCACAGTAAACGAGCATACAGCACATGGTCAAGTAAAAAAAGCTTTGTTTACAGATAATCCCACTCTTCAAACAGGGCATCAATGACTAATATGGGGTTATCCCAAGTGCATTTGAAGGTTTCTCTGGTAGCTCCGTCCAGGGTTTCACCATCGTGGTTGAATATGCTGGAGGGAAGGATAATTACTTCACCTTTTTCAGGTTTTAGCTGCTGTTTCAGGTCACTAAAGGTTATCAAACCGCTGACGCTGATATCTTTGCCAAAGAACAGGTTATCTATTTGTTGCACGCGGATGTGCTGATCTTCCAAGCGTGAGTTAAGCTCTTCGGCTATTTGTCTGATAAGCTTGTTAGCGCTTATTGAACTGGCCATCAGGAAGTTTGCTTTCACTTTTCTAAGCTCTTTCAGCAAGCTGCGCTTCTTCTGCCGGAAGTTTTGGTAACTCAAGCGTAACATGCCGATGCCGTTCTCAAGCTGAGGATAGTCACCGTAATACTCGTCTTCGGGGACATCCTTCCCTGCCAGAACGAAGAATTCATCAGCCGGATAGATAACTTCGGAAGAGAACTCCTGCCTCACTTCCTCGATGAGCGTAAGGGTCGCATTTGCTTCCTCTGGAGTAAATACTCTCAGTGGACTTAAACCATCACGGAAGCGAGTTAAGCCCACAGGTACAATACCCACAGAGAATAGTTTGAACTTGGCAAGCATCAGTTCCCGAAGGGTCTTGCGCAATTCTTCGGCATCGTTGTAACCAGGAACGCACACAATCTGAAGGTGGAAGCTGATGCGCTTGGCGTGCAAGCGTCTAAGTATAGCCATGGCATCCACAGGATTGGCAGAGCGCATCATCCGCTGTCTCAACCGGCTATCCGTGGTGTGTAGGGAGATGTATAGGGGGGAGATGCGTTGGTCGATGATGCGTTTCAGGTCTGCTTCGTCAAGGTTGGTCAAAGTAATATAGTTCCCGAAAACAAAGGAGAATAAGTAATCATCATCTTTACCATAAAGGCTATCGCGTAGCTTCGGGGGCATTTGGTCGATGAAGCAAAAGATGCAGGAGTTCATACAATCGCGGTGTATATATGGCTGTGGTTCTATGCCAAGGGGACGTCCGTTTTCGCGCCTGATAAGCACTTCTCTTGCTTTACCGCTGCTGTCCTTTACTTGTAATAATAGTTCATAATCCGACGCCAGAAACTCCATATCCAGAAAATCACGTACGGGATGGCTGTTTATGGAAACCAAGGTCTCTCCCGCAAGGATGCCTGCAGCAGCAGCCAAGCTCTTGGGCATAACGCTCTGCACTGTAATCGCCATCAGGGTCTGCTCTCCGGTGTTTTATTTACGGGGATTTCCACAAAGAAGCGTGAACCTGCATGGGGGGTGCTTTGCACACTGATGCTACCCCCAAGGAGCAGCACAATCTGCCGCGATAACCCCAAGCCTATTCCCAAGCCCCCATAGGGACGGGTTATGCTGTTGTCAGCTTGCTCAAAGATATCAAATATATGGTTCAGCTTCTCCTCCTCAATACCTATCCCGCTATCCGCAACTTCAAAGCATAAAGTGAAGTCGCTTTCTGAAGCCGGTTTGCAATATATGCGCAATGCCACAAATCCTACGGAGGTGTATTTAATTGCATTGGAAATAATGAAGCTAAGCACGCGCTCCACCTTTTCACAATCAAGCTCTACGATTGGTATATCTGAGCTGCATTCCATAACGGCATTGAGGTTCTTAGCCTGGATCAGCGGTTGGAAGTGGTGCCATATCTTGTTTGCCATTTCGGCAACCTTACATGGTCGCGGATTGATGCTGGTTTTCCCTAATTGCAGGTTGGATAGGTCTAACAGATTGCTGATTATCACCAGTAGCTTCTTACCACTGTCGATGATTACATCCACATAGTCTGCCTGTTTGTCGTTCAGCTTGGTGTTCTGCAGCATCTGCGCAAAACCGAGGATGGCATTCATGGGAGTGCGTATCTCGTGGCTGATATTGGCAATAAAAGCACTTTTAGCCTGCGCCACATCTTCGTTCGTTTTGGCTACACTCCTGGTTGATGCGGGTTTTTTGGCTGAGCTAGCTTTGTGGCGGGGGCTTGCTTTCTTCACGTGTTGCGTATCCTATCATAACGGAATTTAAAGCGCTTGATGCCTTCAAAGATGGTTCGGGCAAGCCTATCCTGGTATTCTCCATTGGCAAGAAGCTGCTCCTCTTCCGAGTTTGAGATAAAGCCCATCTCGATAAGTATGGATGGCATAAAAGCACCACGCAGCACATAGAAGTTTGCCTGTTTCACACCCCTATCCGGAGAGCGGGTTCCCGCCACCAGATTTTGCTGCACATTAGTTGCCATCAGGTTGCTGCTTTCCAGGTGCTCTGTCTGGCTTAAGTCGCTTAGGATAAAGGCAAGGTCGTCATATTTGCTTTTTGCTGCGCTGCCACCTTCATAAAGTTCCACCACACCGTTCTCGATAGCCTCAACTGCCCGTGCATCGGAGTTCTTGGCGGTGGAGAGATAATATGTCTCCAGCCCTTTGGATTGCGAAGCCGTGGAACTATTCGTATGCAGGCTAACAAACAAATCTGCCTTGCGTTCGTTGGCAAACTTGGTTCTATCCTGCAGGGATACAAATCGATCCTCGTTACGGGTTAACAGCACTGTTACCCCCAATTCCTTTTCCAATAAAGCTTTCAGCTTCTTTGCCACAGCGAGATTCACATCTTTTTCGTTGGTTTTATTCTTGCGACCCACAGCTCCGGGATCTTTCCCCCCGTGACCGGGATCCAGCACAATGGTTAGCACACTGTGGTCGGTTGGTCTATCCACGGTGATGGTCTTGCCCTTCACCTCTATCTTCTTGCCAAAGTGCACTTTTAACCTTTCAGACACAAATACCGAAGGCAAATATAGCTTTCCGCCTTTTTTTAGCAAAGGGTAGTGCATGTTAAAGGATTCTGTCTTAAACGTATAGTAGGGTGAGGCTTTCAGAAAGATGAATTGCTCGTCGTAGATATGTAAATACACCCTTCCTTCGTTCCAATCCAGCTTATTTATTGCCTTCATCACCTTGCCGAAACTTTCCAGATCCACATAACGCACATTATTGATGCTTGTTTCGCTTAGGGTCTGTGCTTTAGTGTCGCCACGTACCATAATGCTGAAATCTGCATGCAGACATCCTGCCAGCAGGATAGCCAACAGAGTTAATATCCGTGTTCTGTTCATAATATTTTGCTCCCGGAGGGGTTAAGCATTTCTATTGCGGCGCCGGTTTCTGCTTGTACATTCTCTCTGAAATCCGGCGTCCAAGTATCGGAGCAAGAAAGCTCCTGAGTAAAGATATTGGTGAAACCCAAGGACAGAGCTGTTTCCAATACGGAGTTATACTCCTGTTCCGTGATGCCGCGGTTCAGTTCCGGATATTCTTCTGCAACCCCGGCTGGATAATACTGTCCCATCAGGCTGATATAGGTTTCGGAACCAAGCATATCGGCTATCTTATGTAAACTTGCCTTTGTCCCACTTAGGGAATTGGGCAGCACCAGCAAACGGATGATCAAGCCCCTTTTGGCAATCCCATCGGCATCCACTTGCAAATGCCCCACTTGGGCAAACATCTCTTTAATCGCTGCTAAGGCGATTGTGGAATAATCTGAAGCATGAGAGTACTTTTTGGCGTAAACTCCATGCGCATATTTGTAATCTGCCAAATAGATGTTAACCAAGCCACTAAGCCCCTGCAATGTCTGCACACTTTCGTAAGCGGAGCTGTTCCACACAATCGGAATAACTAACCCTCGCTGTTTTGCTTCGGGGATAAGCTCTTTCAGCTGAGGACTATAGTGGGTTGGGGTTACAAAGTTTATATTATGCGCACCCTGGGCTTGCAGTTCCAGCATAAGCCCTATCAGTTCCTCACTGCTTATCACCTTACCCCAGCCTTTGGTGCTGATGTTGTAATTCTGGCAATATACACAGCGCAGATTGCACCATGATAAAAATATGGTTCCGCTACCATGCTTACCGCTAAGAGGCGGCTCTTCTCCATGATGCAAGGCAGCAAGATTAAGCATAAGCTCAGTTCCGGCACCACAGAATCCGGTTTCCAGATAGCGATTCACCCCACAGTTACGGGGGCAGATGTTGCAGCTTATTGGGAGAGGGTTTTTCATCAGAGCTTTTTGGCTAAACTGAAAGCTCCCGGCAGCAGTGATGCAATGTCTGTTTTTACGCAGCCATGCTTGTTTCCATATATCACCGGAATCTCCGGACTGAATTCATATATCACCTGCCTACACGCTCCACAAGGCGGGAACACCTCTTCCGAATCCACATACACTGCGATGCAGCGATAGCTTCTTTTGCCATCGCTAATAGCCTTAAAGATTGCAGTGCGTTCGGCACAGAGGGTTAATGAATATGATGCGTTTTCCACATTGCATCCTGTTACCACGCTGCCGTCTTCACACAGCAGGGCAGCCCCCACCCGAAAGCCGGAGTATGGCGCATAGGCATTTTCGGTAGCTGCCTTGGCTGCTTCCAGCAGTTCCTGTTCTTGTTTGTTTAGCTTGTCCATTATGGTCACCTCCTCATCCAAGCAGGGCAAGAATTAATCCTCCCGCTATCACGGAACCAATCTGCCCGCCTACATTAACGCTAACTGCAGGCATCAGCAGGAAGTTGAAGGGGTCTTCTTTTTGTCCCATCTGGTGTATCACCCGGGCACTCATGGGGAAGGCGGAGATACCGCAGGCACCAATCATGGGATTTATCTTTTCTTTTCTAAAAACATTCAGCAGCTTGGCAAACAGCACTCCCCCGGCGGTGTCGAACACAAAGGCTACCAAGCCCAAAGCGAGAATCAACAAGGTTTGTGGCACCAGAAAGTACTCTCCCTGCATTTTGCTGGCAATGGTGATGCCAAGCAGGATGGTAACCAGATTGCCAAGCTCGTTTTGAGCAGATTTACTTAGGCTTTCCACAACTCCGGCTTCCCGCAGCAGATTGCCAAACATCAAAAAGCCTATCAGCGCAAGCGATGCCGGCACAAAGATACCCGCAATGATGGTGATGGCAATGGGGAACACTATCTTTACAATCTTGGGCACATCACCCGCATGGTAATCCATATGGATCTGCCGTTCTTTCTTGCTGGTAAGCAGCTTTATCACAGGCGGTTGGATGATGGGAACCAAAGCCATGTAGGAGTATGCCGCAACGGAGATGGGTCCCAATAGATTCGGGGCAAAACGGTTTGCCACATATATAGAGGTAGGTCCATCGGCTGCTCCGATAACCCCGATGCTGGCAGCTTCTTTGATGGGGAAACCCATGGCAGCAGCCATCACGATGGTTACAAAGATACCAAACTGTGCGGCAGCACCGAAGAGCAGCATAAAAGGATTCTTTAAGAGCGGAGCAAAATCTATCATGGCACCGATGGCGATAAAGATTAACAGAGGGAACAGCTCGGTATCTATCCCGGCTTTAAACAATATGGTAAGGGGACCATGTTCTCCAATGGCAGCAGAAAGCGGGATGTTGGCAAGGATGGTGCCAAAGCCTATGGGCAATAACAAGGTGGGCTCATACTGACGGCGAATCGCCAACCAGATAAGCACCAAGCCAATGATGATCATGATTACTTGCCGGAATTCGAAACTCAACAAGCCGGTAAACAGTGTTTCCATGCGGAATTCTCCCTTTGCATCTATGCTTTGCCATATATTTACATTGCCAAAGCTTGTCAAGGTTTGTGTTCTATAGGTGGATTGTATTGTGGTGCCGATTTAAACATTCAACCAAGGCACTGTCCCAAGCTCTCCTGTTCCAATTACGGATGTAATGCGCGTGAATTACGGATGCCACGCGTATTTCACGCGTAATGCACCCGTAATTGAAACAGGCAAGGGGCGAGAAACATTATACAGAGAATAGCGATGAGCCGGAACACCGAACTCATTCGGTATCGATCTACTACAAAGCTATACGATGTGCGTAATTACCAAAGATGTGCCGGATAAATCCGGCACCGCCAACCGGTTAAAACCGGTGTGCCGACAGCTTGAGCGAGCATTGCTCGCAATAAACAAGCGACTCACCCCTATCAGTCAACCGGGAGCTTGACGGCTCAATACTGACAGCCCCAAGCCACGCTTCGTTTAACGTTTAACTACTAATTCTTAACTTAAAAGCTTGCTTTGGCTCAAAATGTGCATATGTTATCAGCATAACTTTTGGGCTTGCGCCCTAAGCATAAGAATAGGATCGTGAAAACGCGTGCATGTGGAAATATCTCCATAGGTGTTTGTTCGATTTCTGGAAAAGTATTGTATTTCTTACTTGACAGGATTCTGATCATTCGCATCATGGGAAATGTTGATAAAGTAACTAATGTATAAAGTGTGTAATGTGCGATGAAACAGTTTCTTAACCTTTCGAAACCAAGCCCCGGCACAAGCCCAATTAGCTGCCGGATCAGATCTAAAACGTTGTTCTTTGTCCCCGGGACACCCTTATGTGGTTCTCAGGTGTAAGGAACACAGAATTAGTATCTTAAAAAGAATTATATCATTTCCTTTAGGAGGAATGTTATGAAGAAATTTATATTACCGCTCCTGCTTCTTCTTGCCATAGGCATGCTTGCAGCGGTTGAATCAGACCCGTCCGCAGTAGTCGGATATGTAAAGTATCAATGCTTGTCTGGTGACAATGTAATTGCTGTTCCCATGCAGTCAGATTATCAATTTGCCAGTGAACTCGGTGATGCTATTGGTGCCGGGAACCTAGGTTACTTCGATAGCACCAGTAAAGAGTGGGTGCTAATAGACAAACAACCTTGGGAAGGTGGAGGTTGGACAGACGACTTTGAACTAAGTAATGGACAAGTTCTTTGGGCATATGTTGATAATGACGCCGACTTTTACAGCATTGGGAGCTTGCCTGAAGCCATGCAAGCTTATGACTTGATTGCCGGTGATAATGTTATTATGCTTCCGTTAAACAAAAGTGACCTTGAATTTGCCAGCTTAGTCGGTGACGACATTGGTGCCGGGAATATGGGTTATTTTGACAGCACCAGTAAAGAGTGGGTGCTAATAGACAAACAACCTTGGGAAGGTGGAGGTTGGACTGATGATTTTAACACTACCATCGGTATGCCTCTATGGACATATGTGGACGAAGACGGAACTTGGCCTCCTGTTGTTGCCAAGAATATAAAACATACTAAAACACAAATTAGGAGTAAATAATGAAGAAATTATTACTGGCCGTAATTATTCTTACAATTGCGACATTGACTTTCGCTTACAATCCTAAGAACTTCTATCAGCAGATTCTCATTACTGGACAGGATGCATTGACATACGTCAATACTACTGGTACTGTTCATGATGCTGACTGGCATCTTAGCGTAAAGGAATTAGCCACTGGCGAGATCATTACCACAACCACTAAACCAGCAACACAAATCAGAGTATTTACGATAGCTGGTCCACCGTCGGGTGCAATAATGGCTTGCGCATATTTCAATGTTCAAGCATTCTCTACGACTGGTGCTATCCCAGTGGGCAGAGTGTTTGAGTTAACAATTACATATTTGCCCAATGCAAATGCTGAGACTAATCATGCTACTACCAATCTTACGTATGCTGTTAGTGCTGCTTCTGTATGGAAAACAGGTACCGATGCTTGGACTCTCCCAGCTACAATCTTAGGTGAAACAGATACTTGGAACTACAACCTTCAGTTCACAGTACCTGCCGGTGAATACACCATCAATGGCATTGGTGCTCCCTATCTGTTCACCGACCATGATGATTTAGAACCCAATACACTTATTGGTAACTACACCATCAGTGCCGCTCCTGCCGGATTCCATTGGGTGGAAAACCCCATCGCAGTGGCAGCCGGGGATTTCATCCTTGCCGGAAAAGCAAACAATGTATACAATGCCAGCAAGAGCTTCCAATTGGCAGAGAACGTTGCCAATATCGCCACTCCTCCCGCCGAAGGTGTGACTGTGGTTGGTAACGGTGCAAACGGTCTTCCCGTTGGTGTCAGCGTAACCGGTGGTGGCGTTAGCGGTCTTCCCGGTGTCGATACCGGTTTTGCCGCTGTCGTGATGCAGATTTCTGCTGTTGGTATTTGGGACTTCACAGTTTACAAGCCTGCTGCCTATGCCGCAGACCGTGACTGGTTCATCTATATCAACAACATCCATCCCGGAACTCGCGTTCCTGCCGCCCAGGCTTCCTACACCTTTGAAAACTACGATTTCGGCGCAAAAGCCCCCATCGTTGTTACCCTGGACGACAACATGAGCCTGCCCGTAGAGTTCAGCAGCTTTGCCGCAACTCTTACCGCTCAGAACTTCGTTAAGCTTACTTGGGTTACCGAGACTGAAACCGGTGTTTCCGGTTACAATGTGTATCGTAGCGAAGATGCCGATCAAGCTTCCGCAGTGAAGATCAACGGCACCCTTATCGATGCTACCAACACCAGCTCAACCCAAACATACAACCATGTGGATAATGCCGTTAGCCCCGAAACCACCTACAGCTACTGGTTAGAAGTTGTGGAAATGGACGGAACCACTTCCTTCCATGGCCCCACCACTGTTTATGTGGAAACCCCTGCCAGCATCGTTCCCAGCTTGGTTACCACCATGGGCAACGCCTATCCCAACCCCTTCAAAGCCAACAGCAGCACCAATATTGCTTATGAAGTGAAAGCCGGCGAAACCGGAACCATCACTATCTACAACATCATTGGTCAGGTTGTGAAGACTGTTCCTGTAAAGGAAACCACAGCTCCCGCCACCTTCACCTGGAATGGCAGAGACAGCAAGGGCAACGTTTGCGCCAGCGGTATCTACTTCTACAAGATGAGCACCCCTTCCCGCAACGTTACCAAGAAGATGGTTATTGTTAACTAAGCTTTAATAGCTTAAAGTAACAATCCATAGATATGAAAGCCCCGAAGGAAACTTCGGGGTTTTCTTTATCTCGATATTATGAGAGGTCTGGGGGAGGAATTTTTTAACACAGAGTGAAAGCAGAGAAAAGCAGAGAAAAGCAGAGGACATAGTTCTTACCCAGCGGTGTTTGAAGTTCATAGCTGCTTGGATTGGATGTAGCATGGCAATCTGTAATTGGGCAGTAAGTACTTTGAATAACTTACTTCGGTTATAGTGAAATGAATTACAACAAAGTAGTTTCTGCTTTACAAACACGAGTAATAGCAGAGAAAAGCAGAGGAAAGCAGAGGAAAGCAGAGGACATAGTTCTTACCCAGCGGTGTTTGAAGTTCATAGCTGCTTGGA
>CAZPNU010000008.1:0-37540 GCA_964588075.1 uncultured Candidatus Cloacimonas sp. | reverse complement strand
TTGGATGTAGCATGGCAATCTGTAATTGGGCAGTAAGTTCTTCGAATAACTTGCTTCGATTTAGTGAAATGAACTACAACAAAGTAGTTGCTGCTTAATTAACACAGAGTAAAAGCAGAGATTAAATGGCAAGCTAAAGGAAAACACAAATCCATGCCACCCCTAAGCACTATTAATCCATTAACCTGCTAACCTCTAATTTATTCCCTCATTTCTGTCACCAAAAGTGGAATTTGTCACCCGTACTAATATAGAGGGATGCAGCAGAGATGGTAAAGATAGTTAAGAGAATGGCAGAGCAGCAACGGATGTTCAAATACATTGACAAAAAAAGCAGTTTGCAGAGCTTGTACGATACAGAAAAAGTGGAGTAACTATGGATAACAGGATTTATGAATACGTTAGTGTGTTCATCATGGCGTGGTTGTTTGTATATGGCTTAACGCCTTTTATAATCCGCATGGCAAATGCCTTGAATTTTGTAGATAAGCCGGAAGCCCGTAAGATACACCTAAAAACAGTACCCCTTTTGGGGGGACTAAGCGTGACATTGGGCTTCATCCTGCTTTGTATATATGATGTGCTAATCTCCCCGGGGAGATATTTTGACCGCCCTATGCTTGGCTATCTTGCCGGCACGATAACCATTGTGCTAATTGGTTTGATCGATGACCGCCGGGGGATGAAACCTCTGGTCAAGATGTTTGGTCAGTTTGCTGTAAGCTTGATGTTCATCCTCAGTAATTTTGGTTTGGGTGAGCTGAAGCTGATGTTTGGCAGCATCTACGTATCCCTGCCCTTAATGGTGTTATGGATGGTAGGGTTGATGAATGCGCTCAATTTTCTGGATAACATGGATGGCATAATCAGCGGAATGGCGGGGATATTGGGGCTGGGCTTCTTTGCCTTTGCCTTAACCAATACAACTCAAGCTAATCAGGATGCCATGGCGCTGATGGCATTGATATCCCTCAGTTTTTCCGGATCAGCTTTTGGTTTTTTACCCTATAACTTCAATCCGGCGCGCATATTCTTGGGAGATGCGGGAAGCATGTTTATCGGTTACTTCCTTTCTTCCATGGGTATCCTGATGGCTCAGCATGCCGGTAATAGATATAACGACAAATTCTTCTACCTGCTACCGGTGTTACTGCTTTCCTATGCCATATTCGATATTTCTCTGGTAAGCTTCACGCGTAAACGTGATGGCCGGCATGTGATGCAAGGTGGAAAGGATCACAGTACTCACAGGATAAATACCGTGTTGGGATCAATCAAGGTAACGGCAGCCATCATTTATACCATCAATGTGTTGATTGTGTTAACCTCGATTATTATATTCCGTATAGGGAACCGACAATTGTTGGTGATTTCCACTGCCATGTTTGCCACATTCTTTTTGTTCTTTGGCAGAAAGCTGGATCAGGTTCCAATTGTGGTTCCGGCAAATCAGTTAAAAAATAAGGGGTGATTATGGAAGCTGTGATCCTGGGAGTAGGGTCCGGATTACCGCAGGTTGATAGAAACCTATCTGCTTTACTGGTGAAGCATGATGGGGTAACTATTTTGGCTGATTGCGGAGATGGAACAACCAAGCTTTTGCAGCAACGTGGAGTTGCAGCGGATGATTTGGAGGCAGTATTTATCACGCATTATCATCCTGATCATCTTAGTGGGATATTTATGCTGATCCAATGGATGTATCTGGAGGGTAGAACCAAGCCCTTGCTACTCTTTTTACCGGAGCGTCCGGCGGCTTTTGTGGAGATGATGCAGCTTATGTACACATTTCAACAGAAGTTTTCCTTCAAGCTGCAGGTGTTAGAAATGTCTCAAACCGAGCTGTATTATGATTGGATATCAACAACCCCTACAGATCATCTGCATGGTTATGCTGCAATAATCAGGGAGCATAGCCTCAGTAATCAGATGCAATCATGGTCGATCAAATTCAGTTCGGAACAAGGTGATTTGGTGTACAGTAGTGATTTGGGAACCACGGATTCCATTGCAGGTTTCATCAAGGGTGTGCATACAATTATCGTGGATGCAGGTCACCCTGTGGCAGAGCAGATATTGAAGCTTAGATACGCTGAGATTGGACGGGTTATTCTAACCCACGGGATATCGCCCAGCTTGGAATTGCAGAAGCACTTATTGAGTGAGGCACCGTTTGAGCTTGCCCGGGAGAGCTTTAGTTATTATGTGTAAGAAGCTACCCCTGATTCTGTATCTGATACCTGTTTTACTGTTGGTAAATGGTTGCGAGATCAATAAGCTGAAAAGTGCCGAAGAACTATATAATGCCAATAGGTATGCAGCTGCTATTGTGGAACTGGACGACCTGGTGGAAAGCGCTAATAATGGAGCAATTGTAACCAGAGCGGAGCTGTTGCGTTCTCAAAGCTACTTTTCATTGGGTGAGGCAGCCCTGGCTAAGTCCAATTGGATTCTGGCAGAGAGATTCTTTAAGCTGGCAAATTCGGAAGAAGCTAATTTGAAGCTTGGGGAGCTTTATAAACAGCTTGGCAGTGACGCTTTCAAAAATGGTGATCCGGACTTGGGCAAACGATATCTGGATTCCATTATCCGGGAAGCTCCTGAGAGTCCTTTAATCCCGGAGATATTATATAGACGTATCGGTTATTTTATCGATGTGGCATCGGATCAGGAAGCAGCCTGGCGCGACTATATGAAGCTATTTGATGATTATCCCAACAGCCCATATGAAATACAGGCTCGCAGCTATGTGGCAAAGTTTATACCTGCCAAGCTGGAGTATGCCAAGGTGTTATCCGGACAGGAATATTATACTGATGCCCTAAACCTGCTGTTTGAGCTTTCAAAATATCCTTTGGTTGATATAGCTAAACTGAACCTGCAGATATCCGAGGTGTATCAAAGCCAAGCAGAGAAGTATATTGAAGCACAGGACTATGTTGAAGCGGATAGGTTGTTCAGAATAGCCATGCAGTATTATCCGGAAAAAAAGGCACAGATAACTCGCAGATTGGAGGCGATAACCTCACTGTATGTAAGCAAAGGGAATAGCTTGCTGGAAGCCGGAGATTATGCTAATGCTTTGGTGCATTATCGCAAGACTTTCGATATCATCCCGGATTATCAGCCCGCCTTGGATGCCATCAACAGGTTGTTAACCATACAGGATAATATCCGAAAAGCAACAGAGCTATATGCCGAGGGTGAGAAACTAGAGGCTACCGGGAAACATGGAGATGCTGTTAAGGCGTATAACAATGCCTACAGTTTAGATCCAAAACCGGAGTATAAGCAGAAAGCTACTCAGATGCAGAACCTTATTGATGCCAAAACTAACCCAACTGCTTTCGCCAAGAAGATTATTGATGATTATCGGGGAGGTTTGCTGAACAGCAGAATTCGCAGCAAGAAGCAGGAACTATTGAAAAAGCATAAGGCAAATGAGATTAGAGATAGCGGGTGGAAGATACTGCTCTCAACCGGGCAATTCAAGTATGAAGCCCGATATGATCTGTTGACCCCTACGGAGACATATCTGTATGTGTGGCAGATTAATTTACGGGACAAGAGTATTGTACCACTGAACAAACTTTCGGAGGCACTGTTAAAATGAGTAACAAGCTTCAGCTTCACAGCACAATTAAAGCCTCTATACTTACGCTACTGATGATGTTCATGATGTTGCCGTGGTTTTGCCAGAGTTTTGACATTCAGGCTTTCTCGGATAGCACAAAATATGGGTGGTTGAATTATAAAGATCGTGAGACCTATCGCGAGCAGCTTGACGCCAAGCGAAATCTATTGCAGATTTATGAGCTTGAAGCTGTGCCGGTTAATGCGAACATAGTGAAATCATCTTTGATCCCGGGTTGGGGTCAGTTTGCCAGTAAGGCACCTACCAAGGGGACCTTGATTCTTAGTTCCGAACTGGTACTGATTGGAACGTCCTTGTATTTTTGGGATAGGGCAATGACAAACTACCGTTTGTATAAAAACGCCACTCAAACCGAGGAGATACAGAAGTATTACAAGGATGCTCAAAGTCCGCATCAGTATTCGCAGATTATGCTTGGCTTTGCCGGTATCCTTTGGATATATAATATATTTGATGCCATACAAACAACTCAGCAATACAATTCCAATCTGTGGAAGGAGGTATTGGAGCGGAGCAAGAATAATCCCATCCAAGCAACTCCTGAGGGGATTGAGGTGAGGTTCTGATGCGTATAACGAAGAATAGATTGAGAAGTAGTGCATATATTGTGATGGTGCTTTGTTCCTTCATCCTGATTAGTTTGTTGTTATCATCTTGCAGTTTGAGACGGAGCAACCCGCTGGATCCCCTAGGCAACTCCAATATAGTAACTCCTGATCCGGTAATGAACCCAACCGCCACGGCATCAGCTGCCCATGCTACCATAAAAAGCGTTACTTTAAGGTGGACGGCAAATAATCCGGATAATACAGATGGGTACTATATCTATAGGGGTTTGAACTATTATTCGGCTTTCACACTGGTGGGGACGGTTAGCAACGCAGAAAACACGACCTTTGTACATTCCGGCCCAACCGTGCAAGCAGGTTCACATTTCTATTGGTACAAAGTTTCAGCCTACAAGACATATCCTGCCGGGAACCTTGAAGGTAGCCGAACTGATGTTGCACCGGTGAATATACCGGAATAGCAGATGCACCCCACATTATACCAAAACGAACTGAATGACCGTCAGTTAGAGGTCGTTACGGATACGGAGAGTGCTATCTTGGTGCTGGCCGGGGCCGGCTCCGGTAAGACCAAATCCATCATCTTCAGAGCAGCCTATCTGATTCGGGAGAAACAGATAGCACCTTGGAAGCTCTTGATAGTTACCTTCACCAATAAAGCAGCGCGGGAGCTGCAAGATAGGCTGGAGAAGCTTTTAAATATACCCATGCGTGCACTGTGGGTAGGGACGTTTCACTCGATCTGCTCGCGTATTCTGCGCTTTGAGGCATCAAATCTGCCTTTTAACTCGAACTTCTCCATTTACGATGATGATGCCCAGAAGTCATTACTTAAGAAACTGTATAAGGAACATGGCTTTGATGCTCAGAAAATGCCGATAAACCGTGTTCTCAGCCGCATTGGTCGTTATAAAAATAAACTTATGCTACCCGAGGACTTGAAAGACTATGCTGCCAATGAAGATAAAGAATTCAACAGCTTTCTGAATATCTACCGACTATATCAACAGCAGCTTCTACTTAACCAAGCAATGGATTTTGACGATATACTGCTCTTTACGGCTAAGCTGTTACAAACAAACGACGCTGTCCGGGACAAATATCGCCAGCAGTTCCAGTATGTAATGATCGATGAATATCAGGATACCAACGAAGCGCAGTTTGAGATTGTGCGTCAAATAGCCGGTGGCCATCAGAGAGTGTGCGTGGTGGGTGATGATGATCAGGCTATATACAGTTTCAGAGGAGCAACACTACGCAATATCTTGGAGTTTGAGCGGGATTACAACTCAGTTAGGAGTATCCGGTTGGAGCAGAACTATCGGAGTACAGGGAATATTCTGGCTCTGGCTAATGCGGTTATAAAGCACAACCGCCGACGACACGTTAAAGAGCTTTGGAGCGACCTGCCCGAGGGTAATAAACCAAAACTGAACACCTACGAAAACGAGAACCATGAGGCAGAACGTGTAACAGAGGCAGTTAAAGAGCTTGCCTCAATGGGTATTCCACTTAGGCAGATTGCGATTCTTTATCGCACAAACGCCCAGTCTCGCGTGTTCGAAAGTGCTCTTATGCAGGCAAGAATTCCCTATAGTATAGTGGGAAGTTTGCACTTTTATCAACGCAAAGAGATTAAAGACCTGCTTGGCTATATGGCATGTCTTAATAATCCGGCAGACAACGAAAGCATCCTGAGGGTTATTAATGAACCTCCACGTGGTATCGGGCAAACCAGTGTAAACAGGCTTATTTCCTTTGCTGCAAAAACTCGTATTCCAATATATAATGCTCTTCAAAATGTAGATGCCATAAGCGAGCTTAATGCATCTGCAAAAAGACGCATAGGTGAGTTCGCTGCACAGATGGAAAGCTGGCGGATAATGGCGCAGAAGAGTCCGGTGCTTGATTTGGTGAAGGTTATCGTAGAGCAATTGGGCTTGGTCGCTTTATACCGTAAAAGTAGTGATCCAAAAGATATTGCACGGGCAGAGAACCTGATAGAATTCGTTAGCTCGGTAAGCGAGTTCAGTGAGAGAAGTATGCGTGAGGAGGATAAACCTCCCTTACTTGCAGATTTTCTTCCGTTTGTTGCTTTACAGACAGATATGGATATGGTGAATGAAAGTGCAGATTCTTTGCGCTTGATGACCTTGCATAATGCCAAGGGTTTAGAGTTCGAGGCTGTGTTTATAGTAGGCTTGGAGGAAGAACTGCTTCCCCACAGAATGAGCATGGATAGCCGCGAAGAGATTGAAGAGGAACGAAGATTGTTCTATGTGGGGATAACTCGTGCCAAAAGGCACTTGTACCTAAGCAATGCGCGGTGCCGCAGGATGTATGATACATTCTATTTCGCCAAGCCCAGCCACTTCATAGGTGAGGTTGATCCCCTATTGTTTGACCAACCGGGAGGTGAGATAGGCAGAGCTCCGACCCCGAGAGCAGTTACAAAACAGCAAAAAAGCTCCCGTGAAAGCCAGAAACATTACCGTATAGGCCAGAAAGTATATCACAAGGAGTACGGTTTAGGCACGGTACTAAATGTGGATGGGGAGGGAACTGACGCTGTGTTAACAATCACTTTCGTCAAAGGCAAGCTTGCCAAGATTGTCGGTAGTTTTGTAACAACTGAACCATAGGCTATTGGCTGATACTCTCGCCAAGTGAGTTTTGCTTAGAGGCAGTAAGATAACAGTAAGTAAAGGTTAATAATATGCTATACACAGCTATCTCCGAGATTCTGAAGCATTCCGAATTCATGAACAAGGTAGTATCCTTACCTATTCACAGTGTATCGCATCAGCTGTATCACCTATCCCAAAGTGCACGAGCACTTGTGGCAGCACACTTATGGCAGCATAATGCGAAGAATGTTCTGATTGTATCACAAGATGATATCATAGCGGAAGACATTTGGGACGATCTCTGTGCCTTGGTTGGTAAAGATAATGCTCATTATTTACCGGATTATGAGATTCTTCCATATGAAGAGCGATCCCCACATTACAGCATTCGTGCCACCCGTATGGAGAGCATCCTATGTGCGTTGAACGATACTAAACCTGGGATATATAGCTTATCAATACGTTCTTTTGGTCGTTTCTTGCCTGCAAGGGAAAATGTAGAGCGTCATTTGCTGCAGCTCAAGAAAGGCATGGAATTCGACCCCGAGAAGCTGATGCAAAGCCTGCAGAACATGGGATATGATATTGAATATCAGGTATCAAAGGTATATCAGGCTGCAAGAAGAGGTGGGATTATTGATGTGTTCAGTCCACCATCGTTGCATCCTGTGAGGATAGAGTTTTGGGGGGATGAGATAATTGGGATGCGTCAGTTCTCTCTTGCTACTCAGCGTAGCATTCCCGGAGAAGTGAAAGAGCTTAATCTTATACCTGCAAGAGAGTTATGTTTGGATGAAGTGGATAAAAGCTCACCGATTATTGCCAAGGTTCGAGATAAAGGCTTCTTTGAAGGTATCGAGAATTTCTATCCCATGTTAAGCAAGGATTTGCAACTCTTTGCCGACTACTTCCCCTCCGATAACCGCTACCTTGTTTGGAACAACTATAACTATGTCTACGAAGAATACGAAGCTCTGATGGAGCAAACTCTTTCAGCCTATAAAAAGGCTGTTAAGCAAAGCGGAAAGACCAAGCTACCCCGTCCCGAAGCCCTAATGGCGGATGAAGATGCTTTTATGCGCATCAAAGCAAGCAGCGGAAACCTATATCTGTCCCAGAGTGAGTTTGTACTGCCCTTTGCCACCACCAACATTCGTGCTCCCTTTGAGGCTCAACCTGCTTTCGATGCAGATTTATCTGTATTGGGAGATAGCCTGTTAGGTAAGATGGATGACGGTTATCGCAATATACTGCTGTTTGATAACCAAAGTCAGGCAAAGCGCATGCAGCAAAGCATGGGTACGCATTGTTACGACATGCATATCGGAGTGTTGCATGAGGGGTTCAGCATTCAGGATTGTAAACTAAACCTTTGGACAGACCACGAGATATTCAACCGCTATAAACGTAAACGCTATGCTCCACGTTACTCTCCCGGAGAGAGTATTGTGGATTATGAGAACCTGAAACCCGGCGATTATGTGGTTCATGTGGATCATGGTATAGGAGTGTTCGAAGGCTTAAAGATAATCAAACTGGATGGTAGCGATGTGGAGTGTCTGGTCTTACGGTATGCGGGAGATGACCGGGTTTATGTGCCCACCTTCCAATTGTCCCTGGTATCAAAATACATCGCCGAAGAAGGGGCAAGCCCGACATTAAACAAGATAGGTTCTGCCAAGTGGACGGCTACCAAACACAGGGCTACACAGCAGATTGAGATGATTGCTGCTGATATTGTGAAACTATACGCGGAAAGGAGTTCAAGAGTAGGGATTAGCCACAAACCGGATGGTGATTGGCAGCGAGAGATGGAAGAATCCTTCATCTACGAAGATACCCCAGATCAAAGCAAGGCTACGCGCGAGATAAAGGAAGATATGGAGCTTCCTTCCCCCATGGAACGTTTGCTCTGTGGTGATGTTGGTTTTGGTAAGACAGAAGTGGCGATTCGTGCAGCTTTTAAGGCTGTTTGTTCCGGTTATCAAGTGGCAGTACTGGCACCAACAACTCTTTTGGTGGAACAGCATTGGCGTGTCTTTAAAGAGCGTTTAGCGCAGTATCCCGTGCGGATTGGGATGTTTAGCCGTTTTCGTAGTCCCGCCATGGTAACGAAGGACTTAGTAGGGGTTCGCAGTGGTGATGTGGATATCGCCATTGGCACGCATAGGTTGCTTTCCAAAGATGTAAGATTCAACAAGCTCGGTCTCTTGATTATTGATGAGGAGCATCGTTTTGGGGTTAGGCACAAGGAAAAGCTGCGTGCTCTGCAGAGCAATGTTGACACTTTGTACATGAGCGCAACCCCCATTCCACGAACCCTAAACATGGCACTTGCCAAGCTGAAAGAGATATCCCTGATGCAGACTTCTCCCAAGGAGAGGCTCCCCATACGCACTATTATTACTCCCCGGGATATAGACGTGATCAAAGATGCCATCCGTCGCGAAATTGACCGCGGTGGGCAGGTGTTCTTTATCCACAACCGAGTGCAGACCATTGAGACTGTTGCCGAGGAACTAAGAAGGGAGATGCCCAAAGTACGCTTCGGAGTGGGGCATGCCCAGATGCCTGAGCACCACTTGGAACAGGTGATGGATGCTTTCGTGAACAAGGAATATCAGGTTTTAATCTCCACCACCATTGTGGAAAATGGCATAGATATACCCAATGCCAACACCATACTTATTGACCGTGCCGATACTTTTGGCTTGGCGCAGCTATATCAAATGCGTGGGCGTGTGGGGCGCAGTAACCGCAGGGCATACGCATATCTGTTAATCCCCAAGGGGACTACCACCGATGCCAAGAACAGGCTGGAAGCTTTAACCCAATATGACTATCTGGGTGCCGGGTTTCAGGTGGCGCTGCGGGACTTGGAACTTCGTGGAGCAGGTACAATCCTAGGCACCAAGCAGAGCGGGATTATCCAAGCGATTGGCTTTAACTATTACAACCGCATTCTTGGCTCGGCTATCGAAGCCGTGGAGAGCGGTGATACTTCCTCTCTTTACGAGGATATCAGCCCTGCTGCCAGGCAGAAAGTGCGCACTGAGATTGACCTTTATTTCCCTCCGGGTTACATTGATGATGATGAGGAACGGCTTAGGATATACCGCAGGTTAAGTGAGCTGGACAAGCTGGAAGATATAGATGAGTTCGAAGCAGAACTACTGGATAGATTTGGGGATATCCCTGAGCAAGCGAAGTGGATGCTGAACTACTTTAAACTAAATCATCTCACTAAACGGCACTCACTGTTAAACTGCCAGGTCAAGAAAGACAAGCTGGTGATGGAGTTCGATCCCAAGCGTATGCCACCCAAGCAGGATTTGTTGCGTTTTACCTCCAGAATATCCTTACCCGTCCGTTTTGATGCCGGGAAGAACCTGAAACTCATTGTGGAACTCAACCCCGAGCAGAGCTATATAGACCAGTTTGAAACCGCTATCGAAATACTAAAAGCATAACTTCATGGCAGCTTAGAGGCTGCCTTTTTTTTAGCTACTTGCTTTTTCGTCCTTTTTTAGGTTGACAAAATAGATTAAACGCAGCCGCATGATCGGATTAAGTTAAAAGGACGGTTTCATGGCTCGCCTATTTGCCAAAGACTATCATGATAAATCCACCAGTTGGTATTTTAACCATGCCGTTATTGCCTTGGAAAATGGTGACTTGTGGTATTGGAAATCCTTGGATGAAAGCGGCTTTTACCACCTTCGTTTTTTCCCTGTTCCTGCTAAGCGGGAATACTTCTGCCAATATGTTGATGTGGTGTACAATCCTGAAACAGAGCTGATTGAATCGCACATCTGTTCCGATTGCCAAGAAGATGATTCCTGCCGTCACTATCTCTCCGTCCTTCGTTATGCCTATCTATACCTCAGCACTGCCATCTTTGATACCGAAGTGGTAGAAACTTGCGGAGGCAATGCTCTCAGCGGTGACGAAGCCTGGTTGGGTGTTGCCCGTAATGCTAAGCTATATATTGAAGGTGTGTATAATCCCGAGGCAGATAAGGTGCGTTTCTATCATCATGACTTTTCTCCCTACGATCCGGTGCTTATGGGTAAGTTATACACAGGTGAAGTTCAGGAGAGCATCTCTAAGCGTACGCAGAATAACTATCTTGCCAACATGCAAGCCTTTGGCGATGAGGAGCTTCGTCTCTTCAGCTTTTTGAACACTCATCGTGCAGCATACAGTGCTAAAGGTCAGTTCTGGTCTCTTTACAAAAAGGACTTTCCCGCAGCCCTATCCATCATGCAGAACTGCCGTCCCCGTTTTGTGATTAAAGAGAGCGGGGAGCAGCTTAGTTTTTCTTCTCATCCCTACTCGCTAAGTCTCAGGATAGAACCTGCGGGAAGTAAGCATTATAGCCTCAGGGCTGTCATAATTGATGAGCTGTCCATTTGGTATGCCGGTCATCCAACCTGGCTCTTTTTCCGTAACAAAGTGCATAGAATCCATATTCCCCTTCGCCATGAGGTAATCGATGCCCTTTTCGGCAACGGTTTAACCCTCAAACCCCGCGACCTGGTATATTACCGCAGCATTGTGCACCGCGAACTGCATGAGCAAGATATATACTTAGATTTCGATCCCTCCATCTCCCTCCCGGAAATAGTTAGCGAAGCCCCCCGTAAACGCCTTCACTTGAAAAAGATGGGTGATCAGGTATTGGTGGGAGGTTACTTGGTATATTCGGGTGACAAGCAGATACCCCTTTCTGTGCTGCGTTTCCGCAAGCCTCTGGTATATTGCCATTATAGCGATGATAACTTGGGGGGAGAGGCTTGGTTTCATCTTGCACCGGAACTGTTTGAACACACCCGCAAGCTGCTTGCCATCCTGCCCGAGCCTGAGATGAACCGTCTGGAACAGCATGCAGAACTGGTGTTTGGTGGTAACGAGAAACTGGCAAAACTGCGGGATGCAATCTTTGAGCTTAGCGATCAGGATTGGGACATCCGTATTGACCCCGAGCTAAATAACGAGTTTGTGGCTAAGATACCCCTACAGGTGGAGCTTATTGCCCGTCGTGAGGACGATATCGACTGGTTTAGCTACGACATTCGCTATCACTATCAGGATATAAGCTTCACCCACGAAGAGTTACGCCGTTTCTTCAAGAGCAAGGAGGAATTCCTGCACACCGAAGGTGGACGCATCGTGTTCATCAGCAACCCTCAAGTTTTCTTCGAGGTGGAATCCCTCATCTCCAAAAGTGAACTGAAAGCAGATAGCATATATCGTGCCCGCATGATAAACCTACCCTATTACCTAAAGCTTAGAGAGGAGAATCCTGCTTTCCGGATGAAAGGCGATGATTGGCTGGAAGGCTTATTCGAAGCACTTCTCTCACGCAAGCTTGGCAGCAGCGAATCCCTTCCCATCTACCTGCAGACCGTGCTACGCGGCTACCAAAAAGCCGGGGTAAATTGGGTTAAGATGCTTGCTCATTATCACCTTAACGGTATCCTTGCGGACGAAATGGGCTTGGGCAAAACCATCCAAGCTCTTTCAGCAATTCTTACCACTGCCGAAGGCAAGATTTCACTGGTCATATGCCCCAAAACTTTGCTCTATAACTGGGCAGCGGAGATAGATAAGTTCCACACCAACATACCCTTTGCCATCGTGGAGGGCGACAAAGCTACCCGCACCGAGATTCTCGGCAGCCCCAATATCAAGCTCTTCATAATGAGCTACTCCATGGTGCTGAGTGACATTGCCGTGCTAAGAGCGATGGATTTCGAGTGGGTGGTGTTGGATGAAGCACAGAACATAAAAAATGTTTCCGCCCAGCGTACTTCCGCAATCAAAAAGCTTAATGCCCGGCATCGTCTTGCCCTATCCGGCACCCCCGTGGAGAATAACCTCACGGAACTCTGGTCTATCCTGGATTTCCTAAATCCGGGTTATCTGGGTACCCTGAATAGATTTAAGCAGAACTACTTATCCTCCGAGGATAACACTCAGGCAAGGCTTTCCCTGCGCAGGATGGCGGCACCTTTCATGCTTCGCCGCATCAAGAAAGAAGTGCTTTTGGAGCTTCCCGATAAACAGGAGCAAATTTCCTGGTGTAAACTTAACCCCGTGCAGGAGAAGCTCTATTTACAGATTTTGGATATGGTGCAAAAAAAGCTTCTTCCCTCAGGCACAGAAATGCCCAGTTATGTGCATATTCTTGCAGCTTTAACCAAACTACGCCAACTATGCAATCATCCGCATCTGGCAAATCCCGATATCCTGCCGGATATCGAGGCTTCCACCAAACTGGAACAACTGGTGGAGCTGGTTACGGAAGCCACTCAAGCGGGGCATAAAGTGCTGGTATTCAGCCAGTTTGTGCAGATGCTCGCCATCATGCGCAAGGTGTTCGATTCCCTTGGTATCTCCTATGCCTATCTGGATGGACAAACCAAGGACCGGGTTACGCCCGTCAAACGCTTCGAGACTGAGCCGGAGCTTAAACTCTTCCTTATCAGCCTGAAAACGGGTGGTACCGGCTTGAACCTCACTGCTGCCGACACGGTTATTCTCTACGACCCATGGTGGAACCCGATGGTGGAGAATCAGGCGATAGATCGCACCCACCGCATTGGGCAAACCAGCAAGGTGCAGGTGTTCCGCCTTATTGCCAAGGGCACGGTTGAAGAGAAAATAGTCGCTTTGCAGGATTCCAAACGCGAGATGTTTGAATCCATCATCGAGGGTGGACAGAATGTGCTGAAAGCTATGAATATCGATGATTTGAAGCAGCTTTTCAGCTACGACGGCAGTTAAACATCCCTTCTCTTTCTCCCTAAAGCCATAGCATCATAACTGCCTCTTTCTTGGAGGAATAACTTGATCATTACATAATCATTGCATGTTTCATCCGTAATAAACATGCAATGATTATGTAATGATTCCAAGAGCGGGGATAAGCTATCTTGATTTAGGTTGACTAAAATGCAGCCCTCCCGTAAATTGAGTTAAACCGAGTTTTACTTAAGAAATGATAGATAACTGGAGGTTATTATGCTTCAAGGTTCATACGTAGCTTTGGTTACGCCCTTCAAAGATGGCAGCATAGATTGGACTGCTCTGGAGGGGTTGATACAGTTTCATATCGATAACGGCACCAATGGGATAGTGCTATTAGGCACCACTGCAGAAACCAGTGGACTTGCTTCCGACGAAAAGGATGCTCTGCTGCGTTTTGCCATCAATAAGATAGCCGGACGCTTACCGGTGATGATTGGCACGGGTACCAATAACCTGCATCAAACCCTGGCTGCCACAGCAAAAGCTAAAGAGCTTGGGGCAGATTATGCCTTGGTGATAACTCCCTATTACATTAAGCCCACCCAAGCCGGAATGATAGAGTATTTCGGCACTATTGCCAAGAAAGTGGACATCCCCATTGTGCTGTATAATGTTCCCGGACGCACCGGTATTAACCTTAGCGCAGCCAGCACTGTGCAGCTTGCCAAAGAGCATAGTAACATCGTGGCGATAAAAGAGGCGAGTGCCAGTTTGGTACAAGCTACCCAAATCATCCGTGATGCCCCGCAAGGCTTTGTGCTGATGAGCGGTGAGGATGCGCTCAATATGCCCTTGATGGCAATAGGTGCCAATGGCACAATCTCTGTTACCGCCAATGTGGCACCGAAGCTGGTGAGTGAACATATAGCCACTTGTCTGGCAGGTGATTTTGCCACAGCAGCCAAGCAACATCTGGCACTGGCAAAGCTGAATGACCTGATGTTTATTGAAACCAACCCCATCCCTGCCAAGGAAGCTTTGCACATGATGGGGAAAATTGCCTTGGAATATCGCAGTCCCATGTGTAAGCTGATGGATGGCAATCGTGAGATACTACGCAAAGGCTTACAAGAATATAGCTTCATTTAAGAGGAAACAACATGAGTAAGAAAAATACCCACGGCTTTGAGCTTATTGAAAGCCGGGAGATCAAAGAAATAAAAATTACTGCCCATCGTTATAAACACCTTAAGAGCGGTGCGGAACTGATGCACTATGCCTGCGACGACAACAATAAGGTATTTATGGTAGCCTTCAAAACCATCCCTGAGGATGACACGGGATGTCCGCATATTCTGGAACACTCCGTGTTGAATGGCTCTCGCAACTTCCCTTCCAAGAATACCTTCATGGAACTGATTAAGGGCAGTATGAACACCTTTATCAATGCCATGACTGCGCCGGATGCCACGATGTATCCAGTTGCCAGCACCAACGACAAGGATTTCATGAACCTGATGCGGGTGTATATGGATGCGGTTTTCTTCCCCAAGATTTACAGCGAACCTAATATCCTGCACCAAGAGGGTTGGCACTATGAACTGATGTCCGAAGAGGGAGAGCTGTGCTATCGGGGAGTGGTGTATAACGAAATGAAGGGAGCCTTCTCCTCACCGGAGAGTATTATTAACCGCAAAAGCAAGCACGCTCAGTTCCCGGAAAGCCCCTATGGCTTCGAAAGCGGAGGTGATCCTGAGGCAATTCCGCAGCTTAGTTATGAGAAATTCCTTAATTTCCACAGAAAGTACTACCACCCCTCCAACAGCAAGATAGCCCTGTATGGCGATGTGGATATCGATGCGGTGTTGGCTGTGCTGGATGGTGAGTATCTTAACAGCTTCCAGGATCCGGGAAAGGTAATCGAATTCCCCACCCAAAAGCCATTTACCAAGGTGAAACAGCTTGAGGTGGAGTATCCCGTGGATGAGCATAAGGATACCAAAGGACAATACTATTTGGCCCTGAACTGGACTTATGGCGATGTTAAGGATCCCAAGCTGTGTCTATCTCTTGATTTCCTCATCAGTATCCTGATGCATAGCCCTGCCTCTCCTTTGAGGAAGGTTATCAGAGAGTCAGGCTTGGCGCAAGATTCCTATGCTTCGGTGGAAACAGATATGTTGCAACCAACTGTCACTCTGGTTTGCAAGCAGGTGGAAAAAGAGAACTTGCAACCTTTGGCAAAGCTTATAACCGATGAGCTTAAGCGCATTGCCAAGGAAGGTTTGGATAAAAAGCTGGTGGAAGCCACGCTGAACAGTCGCGAGTTTTTCCTGCGGGAAGCCCAAATGCAACGCTTCCCCAAAGGCTTATACTACATGTGGATAAGCACCGGTGCTTGGCTACATGGAGGCGACCCCCTCAAGAGTTTGGCATTTGAAGCCTTGCTGAAAGATATCCGCGTGGCATTAACCGAGCCATATTTTGAGAAATTGATTGACGAGGTGATGCTGAAAAACACCCACGCCAGCGAAATAGTGTTTACCCCGGTTCCGGGCTTGATTGGAGTGCGTGAAGCAAAGGTAGCTGAAGAACTGAAGGCAAAAAAAGCAACCATGAGCAAAGCAGAGCTTGCGGAACTGGTGAAGTTTAACCAAGAGCTTACCGCTTGGCAGGAAGAGATATCAAGCGCGGAGGAACTGGAAAAGATTCCCATGCTCAGCTTAGAAGATATGAAAGCAGAAGCTGCGAGCTATCCCACTCTGGTGGATGCACGCAAGGATTTTACCCTGCTGAAGCACGAGGTTAGTGCCAATGGGATTGTGTATCTTAAAGCATACTTTGACCTGTTGCATGCAGAAGAGGCAGACCTGCCATGGCTGAAGATATACAGTTATATGGTAGATTGGGTGAACAGCAAAAACTATGGCTTTGGAGACCGCTCCAACGAAATAGATACTCATACCGGCGGAATACATCTGTCGCTTGCCCATTATAGCAGCTATCAGGATCCCGATGAGATACTGCCGAAGTTTGTTATTAGCGGTAAAGCAGTGGCTGCCAAGGCAGATAAAATGATGGAGCTTGCCGCTGAGTATGCGATGCAACCGTTGTTTGACGATCCGGAAAGGATCAAGAAGCTAATTAAAGAACTCAAAGCCAAGGTGGAAGGTTCTATGTTGCAGGGTGGATTCCAGGTGGCAATCACCAGGATGTTCAGCCCCATGTCCCAGATGCATCATTGGTGGGATATCACAGGTGGCTTGGGATTCTATCACTTCTTGGTGGATTTGGCAGCGAAGCTGGAAACCGGTGTGGACGAAGTAATCGCCAAGCTGGAGAGGATTAAAAAGAGATACTTCACCATGAAGAATCTGATTATCAGCCTCACCGCCACTGCCGAAGATATCGCTGTGGTCGAAAAGCAACTGGGAACACTGTTGGCACAGGTCTCAAGAGACGAGTATGAAGCGGCAGAAAACCACTTCCATATCAGGAACTTCAATGAAGGAATCTATGCTCCGGTGCAGGTGCAATTCTGTGCCAAGGGTGGGAACTTCTTCCGCAAAGGGTATTCCTATTCCGGGAAGATGCTGGTGCTGAACAACATCATCAGCAATACCTATCTGTATCAGGAGTTGCGGGTTAAAGGTGGTGCCTACGGAGCGATGAGTAGCTTTGGACAAAATGGGTATCAATACTTTGGCTCCTACCGTGACCCGAATCTGGAAAAGACTTTGGAAACCTATGACACAGTTGCCGAGTTCCTGCGTGGCTTCACCTGCAACAAGCGGGAAATGGATAAATATATCATAGGCGAGATATCCGGTCTGGATTATCCCAATACTCCCGAATCGACAGGCTCTAAGGCAGATGAAGACTATATTACCGGCTTCACTCAGGCAGACAGACAGCAGATAAGGGACGAAGTGCTCTCAACCAAGGTGGAAGATATCCGCGCTTATGCAGATATGGTGGAAGAGATAATGAGCAAAAACCACTATGCCGTGTTTGGCTCTGAAGCCAAGGTGCAAGAAGCAAAAGAGCTGTTCCATAGCTTAACACCATTGTTTAAGAACCAGGATGATAAGTGATAAGCCCTTCATGCGTATAGTATGAAACAAAAGGATAAAAAGCAGATTAAACGTAACTCCGGCAGGTTAATTAACCTTAGCCTGCCGGATATTGATATCCTGGATGATCTCAAGGATGCGGCAGAATATAAGACGGCAAGAACTCACGAAAAGAGTAAGCATTCCTATAAGTCCGGAATGAACTTGGTAGAGGGACGCATAACGGAGATAAAAAGCAACTATCTCTATATCGTCGAAGCCGGCTCAGAGATACATACTGCAACCATGAGCGGTAGGCTTAAACAATTCCTATATCAGAGTCATGCTCTTGCTGCTGTGGGGGATAGAGTTTCACTGGATACATCTGTTACACCGGATTATCGCATCGAGCATGTGCTACCCCGCAAGAATGCCCTTATTCGTTATGGTGAAGGCAGCTTTCAAAAAGAGATTGTGCTTGCTGCCAATATTGACCAGGCTATCATCACCTCCTCATGGCGTATGCCGATGTTCAAGCCCGGTTTGATAGACCGTTATCTCTGCATTGCTGCTATCCAGGGAATACATGCCATCATTGTGATTAACAAGATAGACTTGCTGGATTATGAAGATGAGCTGGAGGAGCAAACTGCTTACTACCGCAGTATCGGCATCCCTCTTATCTGCACCTCCACTGTTGATGGAACCGGAATGGAGCAGCTTAAAGAGATGCTTAAGGACAAGGATTCGGTATTCACCGGGCATTCCGGCACCGGCAAGAGCACGCTTATAAACTATCTTGAGCCAAACCTAAATCTTGCTACAGCCGAGGTTAGTGACTTCAATGAGAAAGGCAAGCACACCACCACGCAAGCAGTGTTGATACCCTGGAGTTTTGGGGGGCACCTGCTGGATACTCCCGGGATAAAAACTGTTAGCTTGCATGCTGATGATAAAGCTCTTATCCCTAAAGTATTCCCCGGCTTCGAGGCATACTATCCCAATTGCCGTTTCCGTGATTGCAGCCACACGCATGAAGAACAGTGTGCCGTTCTGCAAGCACTGGAAGATGACAAGATACCCATTGAGCGCTATGATAGCTATCTTAGCATATATGAGGGTCTATGAAGAACTTTGCCGTGTGCATCAACCCATCATTCAGCGATAAAGAGAGTATCTTCAACTTGTTGAAATCCCTGCGTAATAGTGGGGAGATTTGTTTCTTCAGTAATGCCGATGAGCAAGAGCTTATGCCGGACATCATCCAAGCCATGCCCAAGAAGAAGGCTAAGATTGATTGCATCCTTGTGTTTGGCGGTGATGGCTCTATACTTCGCGCAAAGAAACTTGCTCTTGATACGGGTGCGCCTATTCTGGGGATTAACCTTGGGTACCTTGGGTTTTTATCAGAAAGTGTTCTGCCGGAGATCACCTCATCGCTGCATAATCTGAAGCTAGGTAAGTATAAGCTGCTGCATCGCATGTTGATTAACTGCCAGCTTAAGCGCGAGGCAAAGGTTGTGTATCAAGGGCTTGCTTTAAACGATGCCGTGATATACAAAGCAGGTAGCCCAGGCTTGATACATGTGCGCATCAAAGCATCAGGCAGATATGTTTTCGATACCCGTTGCGATGGCGTTATCGCTTGCACCCCAACCGGCTCGACAGCTTATTCTTTGGCAGCTGGTGGTCCTATTCTTGCTCCGCAAATGCAGGCAATCGTGCTAAGCCCGCTTAATCCTCACATCCTATCAATCCGTCCCATGGTGTTCCCTTCCTCGGAACGCTTAACCATGAAGATACATGGTCTGCAACAAACTGCCATGCTACAGATAGACGGAGAGAACTCCTTTCCTTTGCTGGAAGGCGATGAGCTATCCATAACTGCTTCCGAGCGCACAGTCCCCTTCATCAAGCTTTCCAATCGCACCTTTTACCAAATTCTAAGAAAGAAGCTACATCTGGGTAAGTGATGTTAACCGAAATATACATAAAGAACTATCTTATGCTCCCCGAGATTCGCCTTCCCTTCGATAACGGGTTAACCGTCCTTACCGGGGAAACAGGGGCAGGAAAATCCATTCTGGTCGGCTCCATATCTCTCATCTTTGGCGATAACAGCAGCGGCTTGGAAGCTTATGACAAGGAGAACCCCATCTATCTGGAGGCAAGCTTCCGCCCTAATGATGACCCTCAACTTAAAAGTCTGCTGCATGACAGTGGATTGACTGATGAGGAAGAAGTGGTGCTTGCAAGGGAGATAAACATTTCCGGCAAATCCACTTATTACTTGGGGGGTAGAAAGGTTAGCCTCAGCTTGATGAAAGAACTTAAGCCTTATATGATAGATTTTCACCATCAGCGTGATCAGCAAAAGCTGCTTAATCCCTCCTATCAACTGGAATTGCTGGATGCTTATGCGGGGACAGCCGAAGAACGAAGCGCATTTGGCAGGCTGTACCAGCAGATTAAAGTGGGGCAAAAAGAGCTAGCTGAACTCCACAAAGAGATAGAACAGCAAAGGCAGTTACAGGAGTTATACCAGTTTCAGTACTCAGAATTGGAAGCTGCCAAGCTGGTTTCCGGTGAAGATAGTACCTTGCAGCAAGAGTATGAACTACTTACCCATGCCATGGAGATAAGCGCACTATCTCAGCAGATAACCCAAGGGCTATTCGAGCAGGAGAGTAGTGTTTACGATCAGATTAGCCACTATGTTGCCCAATTGCAGCGTTTCACCGGGCTTAATGAGGACATCCGTGATGCTTCGCTCTCCCTCTCTCAAGCTCTGGAAGCTCTGCAGGAAGCTTCATCCCGCTTGGGCAGCATGGGTGAATCCCTCTCTGCCGACCCGGATAGATTAGAGGTTATTCAAGCAAGGTTGGACAACATCAACAGCTTGCTATACAAACATAAGGTGCGTAGCATAGACGACCTCCTGCATCTCTTTAACCAAAGGGCTTCACAACTTGGTGAGTTAAGCCACAAAGAAGAAGCAGCATCACTACTTGAAACCAAGCTGCAAGAAGATTTATCCTTGCTGATGGAGATGGGCGATGCCCTTTCAGTAAAACGCTGCACAGCCGCGAACAAGCTTAAGGCAGAACTGGAACATGCTATCCGTAGTTTAAGCATCCCCAATGGTATCTTTGAGATTAGGATTGACAAAAAAGGCAAAGCAGAAAAGATACTGTCTGAGTATATACAGCAAGTATCTGAGACGGGGCAGGATTCTGTTCAGTTCCTGTTCTCTGCAAACCTTGGATTCGAACAAAAGCCTTTAGCAGCGGTTGCCAGCGGGGGAGAGCTTTCCCGCATCCTGCTTGCGATTAAGAAGGTGTTGGCTTCCAAGATGCCAGAGAAATTGCTGATTCTGGATGAGATTGATTCCGGTATTGGAGGAAAGACTGCTGCTGCTGTGGCTGCCTTTATCTCCGAGCTTGCGGCGAGGCATAGGATACTCTGTATCACTCACTTGGCGCAGATTGCTGCCATCGCGGATTGTCATGTGGCAATCAGCAAGGACAAAGCCAATGAACGGAGCACAGTTAGCATGCGTAAGCTCTTTGCCAACGACAGACTGCAGGAAATCGCCCGCATGCTGTCCGGAAGCATAAGCACTACTGCGCTGGAGCACGCCAAAGAGTTATTAAATTATAGAATATAAAGAGGTTAAAGTGGATAAGAAGACGAAGAGCAGAGTCCAGGGTGTTGCAGTATTTTTGGTATTTCTAGCCATTGCAACGGCTATCATTGAGTACAAAAACAAAGAGGGCAGGCCTCAGAATTTTAACTTTAAACCAGCTCAACAGGAATACCGTGATCTGAAGTTCATCAACAAAGCTCAGGTTACCTTTATTGCTAACGACGTGCTTAGGGCGCAGGATGAAATCGACCGGATTATTGCAAATCATGCGGTTAAACAAATACGCAAACAGAACGAAACATCCTTTGGTGCCTATATCTTCAGCGTCCCACAAAAGAAACTTCCGGAACTGCTGGACGGTTTACGCGGTTTTGGAATGATTAGTTCCCAGACAGAGCAGATTGATACTTCTTTGGTGAACATCGATTATGAGAATGAAACAACTCGGCTAAAATCATATGAACGAGAGCAGAATGATCTGGATGCCCTACGCTTTCCCACAGATGCTCAAAACCGCCGTAAAGAAGCATTACACAGCCTTATCCATCAATCTCGTCTTAATCTGGATAAGCTAAAAGATGCCGAGAATGTTTTGCTTTTCATCTCACTTTCCCCCCTGCAAAAAGAGAGCAATGTGTTGCTGATTATCAAGGTTATGTCTGTCAGCTTCTTCTCTTGGCTGGTGATTTATTCCGTCGGCATGGTAATCGTATATTTTGGCACTCGGTTACTGATGATGTTTCTTGGCGCAATTGGCATCAAAGGTATCGGGGCAGCAGGTGTAGGGGGGAACTATCAATATGGTGGTTACAGCTCCTATCAAGGAAGGTATTCCGGCAGATACGGCTCTTCAGGAAAACGCAAAGTAAAGCGTGTGTATAAGGACAGAAAGAGCACAAGCAACCCCGACGAAAACAATACTGCAGATAAATAACTCATTGTTATACAGGAGATAGTATGGAATTACTTGCCTGGCATGTGTGGATGATGATCGGTATCGGCTTCATCATCATTGAAATTTTCGATCCCGCTTTCTTCTTTGTTTCCCTGGGGATCGGCGCAATCCTTACCGGAGTTGCGAGCATGTTGCCCTTAATTGGGGGCAGCATCCCATTGCAGATATTAATCTTTGCCATCATAAGCTTCATCTCTTTCTTATTCATGCGTAAGCTGGGGAAAAAAGTTCTCACCAACACCGGCGGTGAGACTAATGTGTATGCGCTGAAAGGTAAAACCGGAACCGTCACCAAGGAGATTCCCCACGAAGGAAAAGGCTTTGTGAAGATAGGCGGTGAAGAATGGTCTGCCATCGAAGAAACCCAACAGGCCATTGAGCTTGGTGCCAAGGTTATAGTTCAGGGCATCGACGGAAACAAGCTGATAGTCATTAGAAAAGTAAACTAATTAGTATATATCCCAGTCTGTTAGCAATGCAGAGCAGGCTGGGGTATTGCTTTGTCCGCTCTTGGTATCATTGCATAATCATTACATGTTTATTACGGATGAAACATGCAATGATTATGCAATGATCAGGTAATGATAGCAGGAACGCTGTCAGTTACAGTTAGTTAACCATTCGGCAGAGTTACAGGATATAAAAGAGAATTTTTCCGGCCTAAGAAGCGAGCTGTTGTGCCGGTTGGCGTGAAAAACCTCTTGACATTCCACGCCTATCCAAATTCATGACTTTCTCGATATAATTACGCATTTAATCAAGGAGATAGATACAATGAAGCGAACATATCAACCACATAACAGACCTCGTAAGAGCACACACGGTTTTCGTAGCCGCATGGCAACCAAGAACGGACGCAAAGTCCTGGCACGTCGCAGAGCAAAAGGGAGAAAGACCTTAAGCATATGAGCTTATGGTGCGGTGGATCACATCTCACGCTGAGTACACCGAATTCCGAAATCCCGATTTTTATCTTCGGACGGCTAATTTCTATGTTCCTGTGCTTATCCGGATGGGCGATAGCGCTGTGGGAATCACTAATAGCCGAAAAGTCGGTATTGCCGTGCGAAGGAACTTGCTTAAGCGCAGAATCAAAGCTTGGTTTGGACAACACCACGCCCTTCTTCCGCTTGACTACAAACTTGTGCTTAGCGCAAGAAGCGGTGCCGGTGAGTTATCATGGCAGGAATTGAGCGAACAGCTACAGACAATTTGCCGTCAGTTGCAGAAACGCCATTCTGCATGAATCGCCTTATCCGCTTGCCCAATTTGCTTTTTTTGGGGATTATCCGTTTTTACCAAATAGCCATTTCGCCATTTATTCCGCCCAGTTGCCGTTTTGAACCAAGCTGCAGCCGATATGGCTATCAAGCATTCCAAAAGTATCACTTCCCCAAAGCGCTCTACTTAACCGTATGGCGCATCCTACGCTGTAACCCCTTTAATAAGGGTGGTTACGACCCTCTCCCCTAAGGAGGAATGATAATGGACAAAAGAACTTTAACCGCCATTCTGCTGATGATAATCCTGTATATGGTATTCAGTCAGTTTGTGTGGAAACCTCAGCAAGTCCGCCAGCAGCAGATGAAAGCTGCTCAGGTGGATAGCACCAAAGCCCCTGCTCCCGTGCAGGCAATAGTTCAGGACAGCACTGTCACTGCCAGCCCTATGGACAGTCTGCAACAATCTACAGCCCAACCCACAACCATTAAGCTTTCCAACGACCTGATGACGGTCTATTTTAACAGCAAAGGGGCTAACATCCAACAGGTGGAGCTTAAAAAGTTCCTCACTCATGACAAACAAGCAGTACGCTTGATTCCAGAGAACAGTGCAATTGCCGATATGAAGATCATTCATCCCGGTTCAGAGACAGCTCTTGCTGCCACAGTGTTTAACTATACTATCACCCCGGATTCATCTTCCATAAGTTTCTTTTTGGGAAATCCGGAGCGTCCGCAGGTGGAGAAACGCTTCACCATCGATAAGCTTTATGGCATAGCTTTGCAGGTATCCGCCCAAGGTATGCAGGCATTAAATGGGGTGGAAATTGATTTTTCCTCGGGAATTGCCGATACGGAGAAGGTGAATAAAAGCAAGGTGCAGGATTATAAATTCCTCATCTATGCCGATAACGAGATTCAAAAAACAGCGCTCTCCAAATTCAAGAAGAAGCAGCCTGCAGGTGCCTTTAACAGCTTCTCTTGGGCTGCAGTGCGGAGTAAGTATTTCACCTTAGCTCTTAAAGAAAGCGAACCGAGCTTGATGCGTAGCTTCCGAACCGGCTTGAACAAAGCTACGGGTAACCCCTATTTTGTGGTTGATTCACGTCAGCCCAGTGCCAAACAAAGCTGGAACCAGAGCTTTACCATCTATGCCGGACCTGCCGATTATGAGATATTGAAAACCTATGGCAAGCAGATGGATAACATCCCTGAACGGGGTGTGAGTTGGCTGCGTTGGCTATCCAACATCTTTGCCTGGTTCCTGAAGTTCCTGCATCGCTATATCCATAACTATGGTGTGGTGCTGCTTATCTTTGCTCTGGTGATGAAGCTGTTACTGCATCCCTTAACCCATAAACAAATGGAACACGGCTTTAAGCAACAGAAACTGCAACCCAAGTTGCAACAAATCCAAAAGCTGTATCCCAATGACAGAGTTAAACAACAGCAGGAGATGAATAAGCTGTATAAGGAATATAACACCAGCCCAATGGCGGGATGTTTGCCTGTGCTTATTCAATTTCCCATCATTATTCCGCTTTATAATGTTCTGCGCTACTCCCTTGATATGCGCAACGCCACTTTTGTATTTTGGTTGAAAGACCTTTCCGAACCAGATCCCTACCTCGTGCTCCCCATCATCATGGGCTTGTTTATGATACTCCAATCGTTAATGATGCGTCCGCCTACTATGGACGAATCACAGATGGATGACAAGCAGAAAGCCATGCAGTCGCAACAGAAAATGATGACTTGGATGATGCCCATAATGATGTTCTTCATCTTCAAGGGTATGCCTGCCGGATTGGTGCTGTATTGGACAGCATTCAACATACTTTCGATAGTGCATCAATACTATCTGAACCAACACTTTAAAAACAAGGAAATTGCATGACTACTATAGACAAAAGCGGAAGCAGCATTGAAGATATCATCAGTGCCTTCCGCAAAGAGCATAACATCCAGGATTGGGAGCTGAAGTACGAAATACTAAAAAAACCGAGTAATGGCATCTTTGGCTTGTTTGCCAGCAAAGTAGCACTCGTACGCTTCCAGCTTCCCGATACCTCGGACAGAGCCAAATTGTTTACCAATAACCTCCTCACCAAGATGGGAGTCGGTTTCGATTCCATCATATCCCACATGGAAGCTAAGATTCTATATTTGGAGATTGTTGGTTGTAAGGATACAGGCTTTCTGATTGGCAAAAACGGCAGTATGCTGGAGAATATTCAGTACTTAGTTAATCGCGTGTTTGAAGTAGACCGTAAGATAGAGAAGATCTTCCTCGATGTGGATGGATACAGAGAACGAAAAGAAGATTCCTTCTTCCGTCAGTTCCTGCCCCAGATATCCAAGATAAAAGTTCATGGTAAACCTCTCACATTAGAGCCCATGAGTGCAGGTGAACGCCGCATAATCCATCGCCACATAGAGCGTGACAAGGGACTGAAGACTCTCACGATTGGTGAAGGCGACAAGAAGCGTATCGTTATCTTCTCTGCCAAGCAAAGCGAGAAAGAAGTGTTGTCTCTCAGCAATGCCAAGCCGGGAAAACCTGCCAAAGGGGAAGTAAGTGAAGCTCCTGCTGATAAAACCTTTAAGCCCAAAACCCATAAGGCTGCTCCCAAGCCAAAGACAGTGAAAGCATCCATCCCCGAAGGAACCAGTGAGGATTACCCTTTCAAAACCGCAGCACAACGCGAAGCCAAGCAAGCAGCCAAGCCTGAGCAATCTTCCGCTTCAGGTGCTCCTCGTCCAAATAGACCACGCCGTCGTCCCCCCAAACCTAAAACAGAGGAATAGCATGAAAGCAATCCACAAGGTCAATGCCGGTAACTATTGGTCTGATGGAGGAGCATTCATGGGAGTGTTACCCTGGACGCTTTGGAACAAGAAGACGCAGGTGGATGAGCGTCGCAGGCAGAAGCTTGAGCTAAACCTGTTGCTTATCATGTTGCCGGGGCGGAACATCTTGGTGGATACCGGCTTGGGGAACAGGCTTTCCGATAAACAGACAGAGATATTCCAGCCTTCTGAGTTCTTGCTTCCTATCGCCTTACAAGAACTTGGCTTGGTTGATACTGATATTACCGATGTAGCGATGACGCATCTTCACTTCGACCATGCCGGTGGAGTCGTGACCGGCTTCGGTAGCCATGATGCTCTTAGCTTCCCCAATGCACGCTATTGGATACAACGAAGCGAGTGGGAGATGGCTAAGGCACCTGATGATCTGAACCGTGCTGCTTACAGCTTTGAGCACCAACTTAGCTTGCTGGAACAGGAAGGCAAGGTGGAGCTTATTGAGGGAGAGTGCGAGATTGCTCCCGGGGTCACGCTTATCAGAACAGGCGGGCATACGGTAGGCAGCCAGATTGTGCAGGTGGATGTTGCAGATGGTTTCTACATCTATGCCGGTGATATTATTCCCACCTATTTCCATACTTCCCCCGCAGTAACCTCTGCCTATGATGTTGCCCGCAAGGAGACTTTTGCTGCTAAGCAGATGATTTATAGGAAGTTGAAAGAGCGCAACGGCATTCTCTTACTGGATCACGACCTCAGCAGGTGGGAGATACCTATCTCAGAGCTGAAAGTTTGAAGTTATAAAGAAAAGCGCAGGGTAAAACCTGCGCTTATTCGTATCGGCAAAGATATGCGGTCTGTTCGTTTACCTGTAGTTTAAAACTTTGGTTCGCCCCAACGATAAAGGTTTCCCCCGCTTTATACAGCTTCCATTCGGTTTCCCCGGGAAGCAGCACATTGAGGGCACCGGATACCACGGTCATATACTCCACGGTGGAGGTGCCAAACTCGTAATCACCCACTTCCATCACCCCTACGGTGTTCTTGCCACTGGCATTGGTGAGGCCAATGGATTTCACCTTACCATCAAAGTATTCGTTAACGTTCAGCATGCAATTCTCCTTATGTAATTTTGCTTTGTGCAAGCCTGCCGAATGCTTCATTCGTGTCCAGCACAATATTCTTAGTGCGGTATACATCTGCCAACGCATTGATTATTGTTATTGACACCTGTTGGCTATTTCATTCGTTTGTAACAGAGTACAGCTTACTTTATGCAACAAGGAGACAAAGCTGATGGATGAAGCAGCGGGAACCCCGTTGGTTGATATTTTAACCCTGTCTTTACAGGCGAGTAAATCTGATTATAAACAATTATATTCCATGCTGCGCTTAGTTTGCGACAACGAGCCGGACATGATTTGGGCAAAAGATGTGGAGGGCAGATACATCTTTGCCAACAAAGCAATGTGCACTAAACTATTGGATGCTGTGGATACGGATGAGCCCATTGGCAAGACTGATAAATTCTTCACCGATAGATCGTGTCAGAAGCATGCCGGCGATATGCCTTGGTGTAACAATGCCGAAAAGTGCAGAGAGACTGATATGCGCACCATGCAAGCTAACACACCCCAGCGTTTCGAGGAAGTGTATTTTATCTCGGGTGAAGTTCGCTGCCTGGATGTGCAAAAAGCACCTCTGTATAACGAGGAAGGTGTAATCATCGGAACGGTTGGTTCTGCACGAGATATCACTCAGGATAAGGCAATCGAACGAGCTCTCAGGGAAAGCCAGGCACGGTATCGAGCCCTGCTGGAAGCCAATCCCGATGTAATGTTCCTCTTCAACTCCCGTGGGGATATCATTGCCTGTAAGTCGCCTGATAACAGTTTATTGTTGCGGACTCCGGAACAGATGCTGGGCACCAACATGCGCGAATACATTTCTGAAGAGCTTTTCCGCATGGCTTTGGAGGCGATGGAAAGAGTTAAGCGTACCGGAGAGCCCTACACCTATGAATATCGTCTCGAAGTGGGCAGAGCAGAATTCTTTGAATCCAGATTTGTGCAATGCGAGGATGATCTATTTCTTAACATCGTACGCGATATAACGGACACAAAGCGCATCACCAACGAACTTATCCGCGCCAAAGAGGAAGCGGAGCATGTGAACAAGCTCAAATCTGCTTTTTTGGCAAACATGAGCCATGAGCTACGCACTCCATTGAATGGCATTCTTGGTTTCTCCGAGATTCTACTGACAACTCTAACCAACAACGAGACCAAGGAGATGGCGCAGACTATTCATTCATCAGGGAAAAGATTACTGAAAACTCTGAACATGATCCTCGATTTATCCAGGGTTGAAGCCAATAAACAGGAGATACAGCTACAGCCGCTTGAGCTGAACTGTTTCGTCGGCAATCTGGTAAATCTGTTTCGCCCGCTTGCCGGGAAGAAGCAGCTAAGCCTTGGTTTCGTCTCAAACACCCCTGCTATACATTTACTCACCGACAGCAATCTGCTGGAGCATGTGCTAAATGACTTGGTGAACAATGCAATTAAGTTTACCGATAAAGGTGGCGTAAGCCTTAGTATCACCCACAATCCCCATGATACCATAAACTGTGTGCAAATAAAAGTTGCCGACACCGGCATCGGCATTCCCCTAAATCAACAAGATATGATTTTTGACGCATTTCGTCAGGCGAGTGAAGGCTATGAACGCTCCTATGAAGGAACAGGTTTAGGCTTAACTATTTCCCGGTGTTATGTGGAACTGCTTGGAGGCAAGATTTCTTTAAGCAGCGTACCGGGTGAAGGAAGCGAGTTTTGCATCAGCTTTCCAGCCGTATGCGTACAGCAAGAACATATTCCCAAACCAGAGCACCGCATCTCCTGCCCTCCCCCTGAGAAGGTGCTTAATAAGCCTTTGAAGGTATTACCCAGGGTGTTAATGATAGATGATGATGTAACAAGCCACAAGCTGGTGGGTAAGATGTTGGAGGATAGAGCAGATATAGATTATGCCTTCAGTGGGGAAGAGGGTATTGATTTGGCAAGGAATAACGAGTATAAGCTTGTTTTACTGGATATACACCTCGGAGCCGGGATTAATGGCTTGGCAGTGGTGAATGCCATCAGAAGTATAAAAAGCTATCAGCATACTCCGATCATCGCTATCACCGCATATTCCATGGTGGGAGACAAGGAAATGTTCCTCTCCATGGGCTTTAGCCACTATCTTTCCAAACCATTTTCCCAAAAAGACTTGGTGCATGTTATCGACCTGGTTGACCGTTAATTGAACTATCCCGTAATCCTCCAATGGTCTGCCGCACTCCATTGGGCGGCAGATTAGTCTCTTTCCGGATTATGGTACGATCCCTATTGGAAACTCTTGATCATTACATAATCATTGCATGTTTCATCCGTAATAAACATGCAATGATTATGTAATGATGGTAAGCAGGGGGAGTAGAACGTAGGGATAAAACAATTCCGGAGCACGCTCAAAAGGTAAGATAAAAGAAGCAGGATTATTAGATAAAAACGGAGCAAGTTTTGCTTGACATAAACCCTATGTTTCACACTGTGTAGATTGGTGCGTTGCCATGAGAACATGTCACGCCATAATATGATGTTAATTTAGTGTCATTAGTTAATTAACAAGAAAGGAGATGCTATGAAAGCACAAGTACAAAGACTCCTTCTTCTGCTGGTTTTTTCAGCGTTAGTGCTCAGTGTTGGGGCAGTGGTAAGCGAGTATTCGTTTACTTCCTCAATCGGAACATTTACTGAAATCAGCGGGGGAACCGTCCACGGAACCGTTGCCAATGATAATGAAAACTTCAACGCCGTTCCGCTGGGATTCAGTTTCACCTACGATGGTGTCGTTTATGAAAGCGTCAGCATTCAATGTAACGGCTTCCTTGCCATGGGTCCCGTGGTTACCAACAGCACAACCCCCATCAGTTCTGCCACAGGAACCAATAACATTGTGTCTGCTCTGGGACGCGATATCAAATCCCGCGATAACGGTGAGCTTATGTCTCTTACCACCGGAACCGCTCCGAATCGCGTGTTTATCGCTCAATGGAATCACTACAGACGCATTCCGGCAACTGCCGCAACGGACGACCTTATTTTTCAGATTCAACTTCATGAAAGCACAAACAAAGTAGTATTTGTGTATGGCACTTTCGTGTCCAACACCTCCACAACTGCACCTTCGGTACAGGTTGGCTTGCGCGGTGCTTCAAATACTGATTTTAACAACCGCTTGACCACCACCGATTGGAGCGCTACCACAGTCGGTACTGCCGCAAACAGTGCTTGCACCCTTAGTGCAACAGTGTTTCCTGCTCCCGGTTTAACCTACACCTTCACCCCTGCCATTACCGGAGAAGTTCCTCTTCCCGCACAGAATCCGGTTCCTGCCAACAACGCAGTGAACGTAGCAATTGGTTCTAACCTCTCCTGGGTTACCGGCGGTGGCGTGGTTGATGGATACAAAGTGTATCTGGGAACCAATCCCGAAGCTAATAACATCGTTAACGGAACTGTCCAGACAGCAATCTCATACAATCCTGAAGACTTCACATACAACACCACCTACTATTGGAAGATAGTTCCTTTCAACTTTGTGGGTGATGCCCTGAATTGCCAAACCTGGAGTTTCACCACTTTGGCAGATCCTACCGTTACGGTATTCCCCTATAACCAAGGTTTTGATGATGTTACTCCTCCCGCACAAGCATTGGGCTGGACAACTATCAATGCCAATAACGACACTTATACTTGGGAAAGCATTGCCGGTGGAACTCAAGCCGGTGCCAACGCTATGCGCTGCCGCTTCAATAACTCTCTGGCAATGGACGATTGGTTGATTTCACCTCCCCTGTCCTTGGCTGCTGCAAGCACCTATAAAGTAAGATTCTACTATCGTGCCAATGGTGCAACCACTCCCGAAAAACTTACTGTTTACGCAGGAACCACACCCACTGCTGCCGGATTGACCACTATGCTGTGGCAAAACCTGAATATCAACAGCACAACTTGGGCAATGGCTGAGGGTGTTATAGCTACCACCACAGCCGGAAACTACTATGTTGGTTTCCACGGTAACAGCAACCCCTTAATGAACTACATCTATCTGGATACCGTAAGTATATTCCAAGTGTTCGATGTGATTAATCCTCCGCAGAACTTCACGGCAAACGTGGTTGACGAAAATGATGTGGCTCTTGCTTGGGCTGCTCCCATCCAACCCTCCCGTGCCTTCCTTGGATACAAGCTGTATCGCAATTCCACCTTGGTTAACACTTTCGATCCTGCAGTTACTTCATATACCGATATGAACCTTCCCGTAGCAACCTATAGCTACACTCTTACTGCAATTTATGATGGTGGAGAATCCACCCCTGCAGGTCCAGTGGAAGTAACCACTCTTGCTATTCTTCCTCCTGCCAACCTTGCAGTAAGCTTGCAGAATTATAATAATGTGCACCTTACTTGGGATGCACCAGGAACCGAACCGCCTGTGAACAACTTCACAGATGATTTCGAATCCTATAGTAACTTCACACTTACTTTTGCTCCTTGGACTTTGGTTGATGTTGATTTGTCCACAACCTACGGTTTCTCTGGTATAACCTTCCAGAATTCCGGTTCTGCCATGGCATACATCATCTTTAATCCCAGCGCAACTACTCCTGCTCTGGAGCAAACTCCTCACAGCGGTGCCAAGATGGCTGCCTGCTTTGCATCCACCACTCCTCCCAACAACGATTGGATGATCACTCCGGATAAGCCGGTGGCAGCAGGCGATGTAGTTAAATTCTGGGCACGCTCTTATGTTGCAGATTATGGTCTTGAACGTTTCAAAGTTGGTGTTTCAACCACCGGAACTTTACCCGCAAACTTCACCATTATCAGCGGAGCAAGCTACATTTCTGCTCCTATTACCTGGACAGAATACAGCTATTCTCTTGCCGCATATGTTGGCCAAACCGTTAAGATTGGTATTCAGTGCGTATCCAACGATGCCTTCATCTTCTTCGTGGATGATGTATTCGTAGGTGCTCCTGCCTTAGCCCCCAGCTATCCTGAAGTACCCGTTTCTAACGTAGCAGTGGCACGTGCCATTGTTAGCCCCAGCTTCACCCAAAGCACCACGGAAGAGCCTACCAGAGCCCTCCTTGGTTACAAGGTGTACCGCAACTCTGCTCTGATAGCTACAGTAAGCAACCCCACCACCTTCAGCTATGATGATCTTGGCTTGGCAGCCGGACCATACAGCTATACCGTGACTGCATACTACAACGGTGGCGAATCCACTCCTGCCGGTCCCGTGAACATCACAGCTCTGGCAGTGCCCGCTCCTGTAACCAACTTCGCCGCCAATGTTACCGGCAGCTCAGTTGCTCTTACATGGACCGCACCTACTGCAACCACTCTTACCGGTTACAAGCTGTATCGTAATAACGTGCTGGTTACCGAGATCACTGATCCCGCAACCGTTAGCTACACTCAGAACAATGTCCCCAATGGTGAATATGTATATGGCATCCTAGCCGTTCATAACTATGGTGAATCTGTAACTGTTACCGCCAATGCCGTGGTGAACGTTACTCTTGCTCCTGCATTCTTCACCGAAGGTTTCGAAGGTTACAACGATTTCAGCCTCGAGTTCTTCCCCTGGATTCTTAGGGATATTGATGTTTCCACCACCTATGGTATTCAGAATGTTACCTTCACGAACTCCGGTTCAGCCATGGCATACATCATCTTCAACCCCACCACAACCACTCCTCCTGTTACTTCCGTAACAGCACATGGTGGAGTAAAGATGGCTGCCAGCTTTGCTGCAACAGCCCCGCCTAACAACGACTATCTGATTACCCCAAACATGCATCTGGGAACCGGCTCTGCCATCAAGTTCTGGGCAAAGAGCCACACTGCACAGTATGGTCTGGAACGCTTCCGTGTTGGTGTCTCCACCAATGCCAATCCGCTTCCTGCCTCCTTCCAGTATGTAACAGGGCCCAGCTATGTGGAAGCTCCTCTGGAATGGACAGAATATACCTATGACCTCTCTGCATATGATGGACAAAATGTGTATATCACCATCCGCTGCGTATCCAACGATGCCTTCATCTTCTACGTTGATGATGTAAGCATCCATGGTGTCGGCGGTAGTGTGGACAATAGCGATATCACCACTCCTGTAGTGGCAACCGAACTTAAGGGCAACTATCCCAACCCCTTCAACCCGGAAACCACCATCAAATACAGTGTTAGCGGTAATACTCCTGTTAGCATCGAGATATACAATGTGAAAGGCCAATTGGTTAAGACCCTGGTTAACGAAACCAAGGGAACAGGTAACTACAGTGAAGTATGGAAAGGCTTGGACAACAACAATCGTCCTGTCTCCAGCGGTGTTTACTTCTTCAAGATGAATGCCGGTAAGTACAGCTCCACTAAGAAAATGATCATGATGAAATAAGCCCCCAAGGCTATTCACCATATAACAAAGCCCCGAATCTTAGGTTCGGGGCTTTTCTTTATCTCGGTTATCGAGAGCAGCTTAGAACAAGCCGCTTATATTACCGTCGGACTCCACATCAATCACCTCTGCTGAGGGATGTTTGGGCAGCCCCGGCATACGCATTATCTCACCTGTTATGGGTATCAAGAATCCTGCACCGCTGGCGATTAATATCTCTCTAACTGTTACCAGGAAGTCCTTTGGTCTGCCAATCAGATCAGGATTGTCGCTAAGTGACTTCTGAGTTTTGGCGATGCAGATGGGCAGCTTATCGAAGCCATACTTGTTAATCTTCTTCAGGTCAGCCTTGGCATCTGCGGTGTAATCCACCTTCTGCGCACCGTATATCTCGGAAGCAATGGTGAATATCTTCTCCTCCACCGGGCTTTTCCAGTCATACAACCCGCGGTAGTTGCACACATCTTTGTCCACCATGCCGATAACCTTTTCGGCAAGTTCCAAACCGCCTGCTCCACCTTTGCTATGGTATTCCACGATGCTTGCCTCAAAACCGCTTGCCTGCACGAAGTCCACAACGATATTCAGCTCTTCCTCGGTATCAGTGGGGAAGCGGTTGATGGCTACAATGCTCTTCATTCCAAACTTGTTTATGTTCTCCAGATGCTTGGCAAGGTTCACCAATCCGGCACTTACCGCCTGGGGATTGGGCTGAGCGAGGTCCTTAAGCTTGGCACCTCCATGCACCTTGATGGCGCGCACTGTTGCCACCAGAACCACGGCATCGGTGCAGAATCCACCATACTTGCAAACCAGATCAAAGAACTTCTCTGCTCCAAGATCAAAGCCAAAGCCTGCTTCGGTAACCACATAGTCGCTCATTCTTAGCGCCATCTTGGTTGCCAGAATGCTGTTTGCTCCTTGGGCGATGTTGGCAAAGGGACCTCCATGCACAAAGGCAGGAGTATTCTCGGTTGTCTGCACCAGATTTGGCTTCAGTGCATCCTTAAGGAGTGCCGATATGGCTCCTTCAAAGCCTAATTGGTGCACTCGCACCGGTTCCCCATCATAGGTGAAACCCACGGTTATCTTGCCGATGCGCTCCTTAAGCTCATCCATGTTATTGGATAAGCACAGGATTGCCATTATCTCGCTGGCAGGGGTTATGTCGAAGCCATCTTCCCGTGGGAAGCCTTGTTTGCTACCCCCCAAGCCGATAACGATGTTGCGCAGCATGCGGTCATTTACGTCCAACACTCTTTTCCATGTAAGCCTACGCGGGTCGATATTAAGCTCGTTATCGTAGTATATGTGGTTGTCCAATAAAGCGGCAAGAGTGTTATTTGCGGCGGTGACGGCATGGAAGTCTCCCGTGAAGTGAAGGTTAATATCCTCCATGGGCAGCACCTGGCTGTATCCCCCGCCCGCAGCACCACCTTTGATGCCAAACACCGGACCCAGAGAGGGTTCACGGATGGCGACAATGCTCTTCTTCTGCAAGCGGTTCAAAGCCTGCGACAGCCCTATGGATACCGTGGTTTTACCCTCTCCTGCTGGAGTGGGGGTGATGGCGGATACAAGGATAAGTTTGCCATATGGCTTATCCTCAAAGCGTTGCATGGTAGAATAGCGCAGCTTTGCTTTAAACTCCCCATAATGATCAATGTCACTGGGCTCTAACCCTAATTGTGCGGCAATTTCATCGATATGCAGCATCTTGGTATTGCGGGCAATATCGGCATCTGTAAGCATCTTACCTCCTGAATTTGACGGTTATACTATTAAACTAAGGGGATAAAACTCCTTGGCAAGCTTTATTGTCCCAGAAAGTCCTTAATTGCCTGATACAGTGCTTCATTATCATCTTCACAACTCAGGGTAGCCCGTAGGCAGTTCTTGAGGCGGCGATGCGCTCCAACATCACGCAGGGCAATATCTCTATCCTTCAGGTAGCTAAACAGTTCCGGAGTTCTATCACCAATGCTGAAGGTTAAAAAGTTTGTATGGGATGGATGCACCGTAACTCCGGGCAGGGCTTTGAGACGTTGATACATGGCATCACGCAGCTTGATTATCCCCAACACCTGCTCGCAAAAGAGGGGAACATTCTCCAACACCGTTAGGGCAAAGGCTTGGTTCAAGATGCTGGTGTGAAATGTGGTTAGCACCTTGCGCAGGCTATAGATATTATCTGGCGAGGAAATGGCATAGCCAAAGCGCAATCCCGCCCCGGAGAAGGCTTTGGAAAAGGAGCGGGTTAGGATTAGGTTGGGGTGTTTGCTCAGTTCGTCCACAAAGCTGCTATCCGAGAACTCGTAGTAAGTTTCGTCAATCAGCACCAGCTTGTCCGGCAGGTTATCTACGATATAGCGCAGTTGCTCCTTGGGGAACAAGTTTCCACTTGGGTTGTTTGGGTTGCAAAGTATGGCAAGTTTGCAATTGGGATGCTTTGCTTGGCGCAGATATTCCTCTGCATCAAGGCTGAAATCCTCTGCCAACTCCACGAACTTTATCCCCAAGCCAACAGCTTCACAAAAGGTTTTATAGTCAAAATATGAAGGTGCAGGGCTAACCGCAAAGGATGCGGCATCCTCACGCACGCTGAGGAAGATGTGATACAGCATATCATCCGCACCGTTTCCCCAAACCACGTTTTCGGGCTTGATTCCGCAACCGATGTACTCCGCAAGCTTGGCATGCAGTTCATCTGTAACGGGGGACATATAGCGGTTCAGACGGATGTTCTCCATGCGGGCAAGAAATTGCTGCTTAATCGCTTGGAAGGGGTCTAAACAGCTTTCGTTGAGACACATCATGCGCCTGCGTACCGGGACGTTTACCACGGAAGGCTCTTTATCTGCCAGGTCGATTCTAAACAATCTATTCATATGTAACTCCAATTAAGTAAGTACTGATATGTTAACCTGATATGTGAGCTTTGCAAGAAGGAGCATGCGCAGTGGGGTGTAGGGGTATCAAGGGTAACAGATGCTATCACAGTCTTCCCGGTTTTATGATATACAGATTTGTAGGGTGCGTGTCAGAGATACTCAGCTTCCATCTATGTGCTCAATGTAGTGATGTTGGTTGGGACACATATCTCTCTTGTTTCAACTACGCCTGCATTGCGCCTGAATTACGCGTCACATCCGTATTTCACGCGTAATGCAGGCGTAATTGGAATAAGTTAGACGTTAACAAAGTTAAACGTTAGACGTTAGAAGTTAAACGAAGCGTAGCTTCTTGGGCTGTCAACAATTGGGCTGTCAACCAAAGGGCTGTCAACCTCCCGGTTGACAGAAGCGACGCAGTCGCTTGTTGTTAATGAATTATGCTCTCTGTTGCCTTGTTTCGTTTTAGAGAAATGATAGGAACACCTGATTTATCAGGTTGGCGGTGCCGGATTCATCCGGCATATCTTTGATGCCAACACGACAAACATTGCTTATACTTGAATTAACCGGATAAATCCGGTGGACCAACCGAATGAATTCGGTGTTCCTGCTCGAAGGCATTTGGAGTTAATAGCGGCTGGAAGCCGCTTCCACCATGCACTACCACATGAACTATAATCCCTTTTAATAACGGTTAAAGAACAATCTGCTTGACGGATATTTAAACTCAAGAGATTATGCAAAAAGGTAATTGGTGAATAACAAACCATGAACGGATCGCACCGAAATGGGATGATTATTCCCCATGCTGAATCGTAAATGGCAGGTACAATGTTAGAGGAT
>CAZPNU010000007.1:0-93647 GCA_964588075.1 uncultured Candidatus Cloacimonas sp. | reverse complement strand
TCCAGTAAACAGCTCATAGATCTCGCCCTATTAATTTCGGGGGGATGCTTGAATTCGCAATACAGCCTTGGCAACTTGTTATTTGTTATATGGATAGCATTCATCAAGAACATAACAGCTACTTCAGTAAGCTCATTCTCCTTGTTTCTGTTCGCGAGCCATCTTTATACCTTAGAATATACACCCCGGAAGCAAGCTTGTTAAGCCTTGCGTCAGTGCCATCCCAAGCCACGGTATATGAGCCAGGGCTTCTATTCTCTTCAACCAATGTCTTTACCTTCCTTCCCTTGATGTCATATACCTCTATCTTAGCTACTCCGCCTTTCTCTACAACGTAGTTAACACTTGTTTGGAGGTTAAAGGGGTTGGGCGAACATTTGATGGAACTTTGGAGCGTAGGCAATGGCTCATCCTGCTCAACAATTCCGGATGAGTTGCCCAGAATCCCCTGCAATTTTATCTCTGAATAGTTCGCATCTGAGCTCTGATAAATCTCTATTGGTCGTTGTATCCAAGTTACCCAGTTTTGGTCATTATAAGTAGAAATACTCGGCAGTACAATAGTCCCATTATCCATTAAAACGCTGAGCTGGTTGGTTTCTGCCTCAAGCTGAGGGGTTATATAAACGTACTTCAGGGTCCGCCCACTGTTATAACCATAATAGAAGTAACACAGCAAGTTTCCGTTAGTCATTTTTTCCCACTTAATGAACGAACCATAGGGGTAATCAACGTTGGCATGGCCACTATCTAACAGCAAACCATCGTGGTTGTATCTCCTTATTGTCAATCCGTTAAAGCAATCAGCAACCAATACATCTCCATTATATTCCATCACGCGAATGTCCTCTATATATGACAAATCTTCCCCAAGATAATACTCACCTTGAGAGTTGATAAACAAGTTCTGGAAATTAGGAGGAGTTTGGGGATTGGAAGCAGATGTAGACGCAAGCAAATGGAGATAATCTCCGAAGGGCGTTATTCTACCCGAATGCCATCCATTGGAAGGTGGCTGCATCCCCCAATCCTCCCAAGGGGGAATGGTAAAGCCATTTGTGTCAATTTGTTTAAACAGCTCATTATACCCCATTTTCCAGACCAACCATGGAAACGTAACATACGCAGAGTTCATAATACCGGTTAACATAGGATAAGGAGAAGCTAACTGCAATCCGTTACCCCAAACCGGCACATGCCCACTCAGTTTCTGCCCCCAAACACTATTATATAAACAAGCCAGTATATACCAATCTCCTTGATGATAATTGATTGTAAGGGTGTTATGTCCCGTATCACCGGAATATAGATTCAATCCCCCTTCAGGATAGACAGCAGTGCCATCATCGTTATAGATCTGAGCTCGCAGGCTATAGACAGAGCCTATCAACTCCTCCCAAATCATTAGAAGCTCTCCGTCTCTATACAACATTCTTCCCCCAATTGGTAGTGCACTCCCAGCACTATTGACTACCACACCACCATGGGCAAACAATTCTTCTCCAGTTCTATCAAACAGCTGTAGTCTTGCTTCAATCGGTCCGTTTACGCTATGGGCTTGATGCCATAATACCGCACACCCGTTTCCCATGGCTGCGTTGCATTGATATTTTATAAATCCCGCAGTGCCGTATCTTAACTGAACACCATTTCCCGGGAAGTAAGACTGATAGTTGTCATTGATTATCTGAGCATACATTCCTTGTTCTACATCACTGCTTTGTTGCCATTCGAGAAACAAGTCATCCCCATGCTTGGTCGCGCTCAATTTTCCTTTCTTGCTTTGGTCATAAGTTATCTGGTGATAGCTTATCTCACCAAGCGAGTTGAGCTCAGCAACTATCACATTTTTATTAGCTGTGGTTGAGCCCGGACATATCATCCCAATTCTACTACCACCGGAAATGTCCGGGATTAACTGAGTCATCGAATATGTACTTGATTGCCCGGTGCCAAAAGCAACTCCCGAAGAGAAAAGTTTTATTCCATTTGCATCTATCTTCTGTATGTAATCATGATAACATGTTTCAGAATTATGAACGTGTATCAATAGGCAGTTATCCGAGCTCAAAGCCAAATCAACTTCTGGGGTTGAGAAAGAGTAAGTCAGACTATCCACAACGGGACTTTCCCACTGTGAAACTCCGGAAGCTCGATAACGGTAAACACTGATGCTATCATCATCTACAGCGCATATTGCGAAACTTCCATCATTAAACCTGCAAGTTTTCACCCAAGGATACCAGTTCTGTTTCTGAATACTAACATTCCGTGCCCAGAGTTGTTGACCAGTGCTACTTATTCGCTGAACAAGAATCTTGTTTGCTTCGCGCCAGTCAACTACAAGACTGTTATCACTCAACACTAACAAACCGGGATGATAAGCGCTTTCATTACTAAGCCGGATACCATTATTGGTCATGGTTAGCTCACCCTCTGAGTTCACATGTTGAAGGTAAAAAAAGGAATTGTCTGTATCACTCCTCTCTTTAGTTAGATAAACCCCACCCTCCATATCCGCTACTACTGTACCAAAACCACCATAAGCTGAGTTCAATGCTACACTTACTCCCTGCTCTCCCCAAGGTAAGTTACCGTATTGGTCAATTTTCAATAGCCAATTCCAAGATGTGTACTGTATTACGATAGCATGATCCGAGGTTTCCACTAAGTTAAAATATGCATTCGAGGATAACGGTAGAGTCTTGTCTTCTCCCCAAAGCGCTTGATTTTGGGTGTTAAAGAGGTTACATTTCCATCTGAAGCTACCATTCACACCCTCTTTCCACATGATGAAGCGATTCCCATCACTGGTCATTAAAGTATTTCCGGCATACTCCAGATTATCAAAAGCACACACAGACACAGCCTCGTTAAATGCCAATCCGGCATAAACATCAAGGCACACAAGCGTCAACAACACAAACAGAGCGATATTCTTAAGCATATCACACCTCCAATATCATCATCTATCGAGATATATTTCTTGTCAAGTTTCTTTTCAATTACCAAGAATCATAGTTTTCTCCTATGGTGGAGCCCTCTCTCTTGCTTCGAGCTCATAATCACTTCTTAATCTACCCTTAATCAAGCCTTAATTATTAAGGCTTGATTAAGGAGTGATTATCACTTGATTAAGGCTTTGGATTAGGAGACAACAAGTTTGAAAAAATGAAACCTTATGTAACAAAACAGAACCTTTTTTACTCTCCATCAGGTCTAGTAAGTCTAGCATCTTCTTGGGTGGGTAGAATATTTGTGAGATAGATTACATTAACTGCTATCTACGATACATTCATTGTTGTGAAGCCTGTTATGCCACTTGGTTGATGATTCTGCATTGAAAGTTGTTGACAGAATTAGCCCTCACAGGTTTTTGGGTGCAACTGCGGGGTGTAGCGCAGCCCGGTTAGCGCACCTGCTTTGGGAGCAGGGAGTCGGAGGTTCGAATCCTCTCACCCCGACCAGTGAGACGTATATACGGTGTGGGCGCTTAGCTCAGCTGGGAGAGCGCTTGCTTTACACGCAAGTGGTCGGGGGTTCGAGTCCCTTAGCGCCCACCATATCATAATTTGTTAACAGCTTATTGGTTAATGGGCTAATCTAAGCCTTCAGCCACATAAAAATGGGGATGAATGAAGATAGCAATCACTGGTGCAAATGGTTTCGTAGGTACAAACCTCATCCGACACTTTCAATCACAAAGACACGAAGTAGTAGCCTTGGTGCGCTCTCATACTGCCGCAGAAATGCTTAATCACATGGTCAATACTATAGTTGTAGATTATCTGGATGCAGCCTCCATATTCGGAGCAGTAAATGGTTGTGATATCATAATTCATAACGCGGGCAGAACAAAAGCATTAAACGACAAAGAAATGTATGATGCCAATGTGGAGCCGACCAGAGTTATTGTAACGGCAATAAATGGCATGGATTGTCCTGTTCAGTTGGTATATATCAGCTCTCAAGCAGCAGCAAAACCTAGTTATAACAACATTCCGGTAAAAGAAAGTGATCCTCCTGCTCCCTTAACTGCCTATGGTAGAAGTAAACAATCAGCAGAGCAGTATATACGCAAAAACTGTAATAAGCCTTTTACAATAATACGTCCATGCTCTGTTTATGGATACGGGGACAAAGATTTCCTTTCGCTCTTCAAGATGGTGAAGAAAGGCTTTAGCTTTCGCATAGGCCGGATTGATAAGCTGCTCAATATGATTCACGTGGACGAATTGGCAAGTTTCATTACTATATGCCTGCAAAATGAAGCTGCTTATAAGCAGGTATTTTTCGCCACTGATGGAGCTGTATATAAGCAAAGCGAGATTATGCAATACATTGCCCTTGCCCTTCACAAGAAGCCGTTACAACTAAGTATCCCCATAATGCTTGCTAAAGTGATTTTCCATCTGGGTGATGCTTGGGGGCGGATTATGAGCACTCCCGTGATTGTTAATAAAGACAAAATGAAAGAGATCTTGGCCGATAGTTGGCTAGCTGATCCAAGCAAAGCAAGGGAAATACTCCACTGGCAACCCCAAGCTAACCTCAAAAAGAATATATTGGAGACTGCAAAATGCTACCAAGAACTTGGTTGGTTATAATATTAATATCTATCACTTCAGCTCTTCTGGCTCAAGTTGACAGTTTACGTGTTACTTCTCAGCAAGACACTCTTACGCAAGTTACAGCTCTTGGCACCAAAGCGGATATTGACAGTTGGCTGGATCTGTACCGTGGCAAACCCAATGATAACTTGCTGAGCTCTGCCCCATTGCAGAGCGATTTCGGTGACTTTTACCACAGTAATTACATGTCTATCGGTAGGTTTAATATGACAATGCCATACAGACATGGTTTCGAGCAAATCACCGGGATATACTCCCCAGCTTACTATTACAACTTGTATGGGAACCTATACAGCCCCCAAGATGTAGTGCGTACCATGGATTTTGGGGTTAGTCCATATTCCTTCGCACCGGCTCTCTCAGTAATTCATGGCGGAATTGGGGACTATGAACAGCGTTTTGCCAAAGTAATGTTCAAAAAGGGGGTTCTGTTTGGCGTTGAGGGGGCAGAATATCAAGGCGATTTACTGGTTCAGAACGGAAGTTGGACTGATGTGATGGCTGCTGAGACTTCTATGAAGCACTTTCTTAAAGCTGATCTCGGATTGCTCAGTTTTGAAGCAGAGCTTGCTAATTGGGAGAAGGATGTAGCGATGAATGAGCTGTTGCCATTATATTGGCAAGCTACAAACTTCATGATCACTACCGAGCTATCTCATTTCTACGCTGCTATAAAACACCCATTGGCTGAGATAAAGCTTTTACATGGCAAAGAGAAGGCTACTCACCGTTCGTTCTTACAACCCATCGAGAATGAAAGCACTCAGTTGATTGTGGCCCACCAAAGAAATGTAGGCATATATCGTTATCTCGCAGCCTACGAGCATACTTGGCAAGAAGCCGGCTTTGGGAACTCACGCATTTATGATCAGGAGAGTTATCGAGACAAGCTATCCTTTTCTTGGGATAGCTATGTTAAAGCTGGACTTAGCTTGAAGGCAGATTTGTTGGACTGGAAACGTGGTAGAACTTTTATTGATATCAGCTCTCCGGTTTGGGATTCATACATCGGAGCTTATGTAAAAGCACTTATAGGTCACAATGAACCTCAGTTGAAACGCATGGACATTTACGCTCTGAACCATGAGCTTGATGCGATGGATATATCAAACCGTCACGAAGCCGCTATATATGCACGATACGAATGGAAAGGCATATCAACTTTATTAGCAGTTGGAGCCAAAAAATTGACACAGGATGCTAAAACAAGCTCACTAACCCAAACTGACGAGCAGATGTTTATTCGCATAGCTCTTGATGCAGCGCAGAAGTGGCACAACTGGGAACTCCTCGCCAAACCATCCTGGGTGTGGACAAAGGCAGAGAGCAATATGTGCGAAAGCCCGGAGTATCGTTTCCAAAGCACACAGAATCTTTATTACCACCTCCCATATAATAACAGCATTATTGGTGGTTTCACCCTCAGTGGACACTCAGGCTATTATGCCGCTGATGCCATCAATCCCATCCTGGTGGAGGCTTCTTCTGCGTTGGATTTATGGGCAGGTTTCGACATCGACAGGTATTTCGAATTCAGAGTGGGATTGCAAAATGCGCTCTCCGGAAGTATCTACGGAGCTTATCCCGCACCACTATCCCTGCGAGCAGATTTCAGGTGGTTCTATTACAATTAATCAGCTTTGCTTAAGGTGTTCGTGCAAGAAGTCATGGTATTCTGCATTACCAAAGACTAGCTCTTCATGGGACCCTTTGTGACTGTGCCCCTTAGAATCGATAAACAGCACACTGTTCACATAGCGCAGCGTGGAAAGCCTATGCGAAATTACTATGGCTGCAATGCCAGGATAATTTGCATCAATGTCCTGCCATAACTTTTCTTCATTCTCGGCATCAAGGCTGGCAGTGATGTCATCCAAAATGAGCAGTTGCGGTTTCTTGATTAATGCTCTGGCTATGGTGATGCGCTGCTTCTGCCCCCCCGAAACTCCTAAACCACGGTTTCCAACCATCGTCTCGTCTTTTTCAGGAAAGCCGGCAATCTCCGCTTCCAACTGAGCAGTCTGAATAGCCAGTTTATACTCCTCATCAGGTGCAGTGTCCACCGCAAAGAGGATATTATCTTTCACGCTGCCACCAAAGAGTAAAGGCTCTTGAGGTACATAGGCAATCACATCGCGGAGAGACTCAATGTCTATCTCTTGGATTGCGGCTTCATTCACTTTTATCTCTCCCGAATTGGGTTGTAACAAACCTAATACGAGATTAGCTATGGTGCTCTTCCCGCTACCTGTTGCTCCCAGAATCAGCATCCTTTCACCTTTAGCAAGTTCGAAACTGCAATCCTTGATTACCGGCTCGGATTTATCAGGATACTGGCACACAACATCACGGAAACTAAGGCTGTTAAAGCTACTTATCCTCTGACCTTTGCCAAAGCTATCGTTAAAGCTGGGATAATTGCGCATATCCTCAAGGCGGTCTATATTCACAAAAGCCTGTTTGCCGGAAAGAAATAGCTGCGGGAGGTCTATCAAGGGATAAATCATCATGGATAGATAGGTATAGAACAAAAAGAATGTCCCCACGGTGATCTGTCCTTTCACAGCCATATAACCACCAAAAAGGATTACCCCGATCTGGGCGAAATAATCTATGTATTGCCAGATTAGAGAAAGTATGGCATTAAGCTTCACCATGCTCATCTCTGTCTTAAAGCGTTGCGCTAATGCTGTATCAAAGAAGCGGTTATATTTCTCTTCGCTTACGAAGCTTTTTACTATCCTTATGCCCGAGAAGCTCATCTCAAGCTGACTGTTTATTGCCGAGATAGCTTGTTGGTTGCGATTAAAGTTCGCATACAGCTTGTCCGAGGTGAAATAGAATACCACCATCATCAACGGCAATGGAGCAATGGAAAGTAAGGTCAGCTTGGTATTGATGCTGAACATCACTAACAGCGAGAACAAGATCATAGAAAATGAGTTAAAAGCACGAAAGATACCTGAGCACAAGAACCAGCTTATCTTAGGGTAATCAGATAAATCATCCGTCAAACGGGTAACGATATCCCCCGTGCGATACTTCTGGAAAAAGCTGAAGTCCTTCTCGGCAATAAACTTGAAGTAATACACCCGCAGACTATGCTCAAAGCGTATATTTACCCATCCCCGAATAGCAGGATAGAATCCTGTGATCAATTGTGCAATGCCAATAGCAAAGAAGAGCATGATTACTCTGTTTACTTCATGCATGGGCGTGGGATGCTTCAGCGGATTTGCCATCACATCCTTTAACAGGTCGATCATCAGCTTAAATGCCCAGGGATAGGCAATCGACACAGCAGATGAACCTAGGGTAAACACTACCATAATGGCAATGAACAGCTTCTGCTGCTTCCACTGCCTAATTATCCATGCTATGTTCCGGTTCATCTATTTCTCCTGCTGCAACAATTGCAATTCCACCAGCTTGCGGTAATCCGCTGAACTGGTCATAAGTTCATTATGGGTCCCACGGGCGATGATCTCACCCCCACTAAAGTATAATATCTCATCCGCATCCAGCACGGAGGTAAGCCTGTGCGCTACCACCAGAGCGGTCTTGTCTGCAAACACCTGTTGCATTGTCCGCTGTATCTTTGCCTCTGTTTGAGGGTCAATTGATGCAGTGGCTTCGTCCATCACAATAATCTCGGAACTAAAGGCAAGTGCTCTGGCAAAGCTGATGAGCTGCTTTTCTCCCTGCGAAATATTCTGTCCGCGTTCGGATAGCTCTGATTCCAAGCCCTGCTCTAAATTGCCAATGAATTCATCTAACTGTACAATGGAGATGGCATCTTTTACCTTGCTAATATCAACAGCATCGTTATATACTCGTACATTCTCAAGTATCGAGCCGGGGAACAGGAATATATCCTGCAAAATGAGCCCAATCTTTCTGCGCCAGGCACGAAAATCCAACTCACTTAAGGGTATGCCATCCACTTTGATGCACCCCTTCTGTACGGGATAGAACCCGCAAAGCAAACTCACACTGGTGGTTTTCCCGCTGCCGGAAGCTCCGACCAAGGCAACCTTCTTCCCTCTGGGAATCCTAAAGCTTACATCCTTGAGCACCCATTCCTCATCCTTGTAGGCAAACCACACATTATCAAAGCTTATTTCCTGCTTGAACACAGGCAATGTATTCCCGGTAAACTGCTCTTCCTCGGTGGGAAGCTCGGTTAGCTCTAAAATACGCTTAAGCGAAACAAAGGAACGCTGAATCTGCATCACATTCTCGGATATGTGCATCAGGGGCCATATCATCTGATAGATGTATTGAATAAAGATAATCAGTGTGCCGATAGTTACCGTTCCCGCAATTATCTTGGGCGCAGATACCTTGATGATCACAATCACAAACAGCACATTGGAGATGAACATAAAGATGCTCTGCGATCCATACTCCATAAAGGAAGTCCTGGTCTCCAACGCCTTCTTTGCCAAGGATGCGCTTTCCACCTCTTTAATCACTTTCTGCTGTTTATTAAGCGCTTGAATCATCTGCATTCCCTGCACATAGTCCGTAATCTTAGCGCTGATATTGGCGTATCTTTCCCGTATCTGGCGATAGAACTTGGATAAATAGCGTATAAGGAAGCTGTATGCCACTATGGATACGATCACCAAAGGCATAACATAGATGGTAACTTGCCATTGACGCACGAACAGCACTGTGAACACACCTACAAAGAACAACAGATTGCCGATGATGGTGATGGACAAATCCGAAAACAACGCTTTCACTCGCTCACTATCGCTTTCCACCCTGGCAATAAGCTCACCCACCGGCTGTTTATTGAACCAGGGAATGGGCAACTTCAAGAGATGGCGGAATACGTCACCCTTAAACTTGGTGATTATCTTTATCCCCAAGCGGGAAAGCAACACTATCTGCAAATAGGACAACAAGCCGGATAGCAGCACCACCGCCACAAAGAACAAGCCATATTTATACATCTCCGCCATGTTCTTATCGGGAATACTGCGATCAATTATCCGTGCCAGAATCAGCGGATGCAAAAGCCTAAGCCCACTGGTAACCAACATGGCAAACAAACCAAAAAACAGCAGTCCGAGGTCCTTCTTCACAAACGGATAGAGGAGCTTTAGATAATATGAAAACTTCTGTTTGGGCTCTGCCATGATACTATTCACCTATGAGGTATTGTTGTTGATTGTTGCTTAAAGAACTGGTCGGGATGAGAGGATTCGAACCTCCGACTTCTCGGTCCCGAACCGAGCGCGCTAACCGGACTGCGCTACATCCCGACCGCTTAGACGGTCAAATTCCAATGCACAGGTTTTCTGTCAAGAATTCTTTTGCTGCCCCTGCGCACGGTGGCACATGTGCTCCGACAGCGGAAACATTCCTTATTCTTAAAGCAATTTTCATGCTTCTACAATGTAGCGGGTGACAGATTTTGGATTTGGTGACAGAAATGGAAAGAAAGTTAGGGGTTAGCGGGTTAATAGGTTAATAATGCTCAGCAGTGGCAAAGCTATGTGTCTGCCCGATAAGTCTTTGAAGGATACTCTCATACTAGTTTAAATATAAGTCCTCAGCTATCATGCAGACTCGATTCCCTATGTATTCTCTATCCCTCTGCTTTTCTCTGCCTTTCTTTGCTTTTACTCTGTGTTTAAACAAAAAAACTTCGCTTTTCTTAAGTGTTTACTTCGCCAGCACCATCTTACCGCTGAACTTATGCTTTCCGCTCTGCAGCCGATATAAATAGACTCCACTAGCAACGGGGGTGTTGCGGTCATCCTTCCCATTCCATACCAGTCTGTGCGTTCCCACACCCAGAGGTGCATTTATCAGCCTACGAATCATCTGCCCCTTGAGGTTATAGATGCACAGCTCGGTGACACCTGCTTCCGGCAAGAAGAAGCTGATGGTGGTTTCCGGGTTAAAGGGATTGGGATAGTTTGTGGCAAAGATACCCTCAGCAAGCTGCGGAGCTGTAGGATCGTCAATGCCCACTGGTGGAGCACCAAACTCATAGCAGCCCATGTCTATCACATCGTTCCAGATGCGCATGTTCCCCGCCAGGTCATAAGGCAGGAGGCTCAAGCCTGTGGTATCAGGTGTTCCGGCATCTATGCAAGGCGAGTTGGCAGAAAGGCTGTAGAAAGGGCTATTGGCAGCACTACCATGGAAGAGGGGATTACCTGTGATGTTGGTATCGGAGTAGTTTACTGTGCTCCCCATGCCTTGCCAGATGTCGCTATAGCCGTTGCGAATGAGGTTATTGTTCAGTGTTAAGGTAGTGGGAATACCTGTCCCATCCATAGGGTTGATGGCTATCTCCTTATATCCATTATTGTAGAAAATTGAGTTCGAAATTTTGACCGTTCCATTAACCATCAGTGCTTCGCCTTGTCCAGTCTGCCCTGCAAACGTGCAGTTAACCAAATCAATAATGGGATTAGTCTGTCCATGAAGTATCATTAATCGTTCATTATTGCTGTTATTGACAAACAAACAATTTGAAAGCAAGTACCTTGGCTCGATTGGACTATGAGAACCGCCAATCTGGATAGTCTGAGTGTCGTCATCCAGCATAGATATATTGGCAAATATGCAGTGTTCAAGTGTTATTGATTCATATGCTTCTATCCAAATCAATGGTGAAGCAGATACATCAACACTCATGAAAGTAGATCCAGCATTCCTGAATATACTGTTCTTAATAGCCCCACTCCAGTAACCTGTGCTTCTAATAAAACCGTAATTAGTAGTCGAGAAATCCTCAATAATCAAGTCATCCCAATCACAATTAGTGACATAAGATATGTCGATTATGGCATAATTCTTGGGGCTTAGCTCGTGCATGCGTATATTCTTTAGCATAACATGATCTTCTCTAAAGCCCCACAGTGCGCAGCTATTGTTGGTATTTTGGGTGGTGATGGACATCCCTTCGATGCCAATATACTTTTGGTCAAGGCTGGCAAAGACAAATAGCGCTTGATTCGCTATCACAGGATCCGGCTCACCGATAATCTGCGTTTCTTCAATACCCGCACCCATCACCCTTACCCAGCTCTTGAGGGCAATGGGAAACATCTGCTGATTGGCTGTTCGGGAGTATGTTCCCGGAAGCAAATGCACCGTTCTCTGGTTCAAACTGTCAGAGGCTATCTTATACACAGCAGTGTGAATAGTCTTAAGGGCCGTTGCGGGGCTAAGTCCATCATTGGCATCATCCCCCTCGGGCGATACATACAGGTCGCTATCTATCTCCTGACGATAGGCGGTATTGGAATCTATCAACAGCTGGAACTCATTCCCCCAGGCGAGTAAGGGAGCGGCATAATAGCTGCTCGGGTTGGCAACTGTGAACATTTCAAGCGGAATGCTGAGATCGTTGTTTATGGAGTGCGCAACAATGTCTTGCCCCACACCTGCCCGATTGTTATAGATGGAACAGCGGTTAACCGGATCAAAGCTCACATTAACCGTACCCATATAGCCATAGATATACATCCCCCCACCCTGGTTGATAGCGTAGTTATCATGAATAGCAACACCACTAAACTGTGTTGTACAGCGGAAGACATTGACCCCTGCGCCATTAGCTGACCGATTTCCATATAAATTGCAATTGCTAATCATTGAAGTGCTGTTCTCTCCTAATGAAATAGCAGTTTTGCTGTTAGTGATCGAGAATCCACGGATGTAACAGTTCTGTGTATTGGGAGACAATCGAATGCCTTGCGCATTTAACCCTCCGTCAATAACAGTGGTATCAATGTAATCTATGACTCCCGAATCTGCCTCAAGGCTAATTATGTTTACATTGTTGCTTTGAATAATAAGGTTTTCGTAATACCTTCCGGGATACACCAGCACGGTATCCCCCGGGGCACAGGCATTAACCGCAGTCTGGATGCTGGTATATTGCCCTGTCCCGTTGATGTCCACAATTCTGGTGGTGGCAGCAAGAGAGAGGCAAAGCATTAGCAGCAGGCTGAGCGCAAGTCCTTTCATATCATCCCTATTTATACGATTTGGCATAGGGAGTAATCATCCCATTTCGGTGCGATCCGTTCATGGTTTGTTATTCACCAAATACCTTTTTGCATAATCTATTGGGTTTTAATATCCGTCAAGCAGATTGTTCTTTAGCCATAACACAAGGGATTGTAGTTCATGTGCCGGAGTTTGGTGGAAGCGGCTTCCAGCCGCGATTAACTCCAAATGCCTCCGAGCAGGCACACCGAATTCATTCGGTTGGTCCACCGGATTTATCCGGTTAATTCAAGTATAGGCAATGTTTATCGTGTTGGCAACAAAGATATACCGGATGAATCCGGCACCGCCAACCTGATAAATCAGGTGTTCCAAAAGGCTATGTCGCCCTAAGGGGCTTATTCTGTGGGGGCGTGGGACGAGGGTCTGCGCATTGCTGCGCAATGCTCCGAACCCATCGCTATGATATATCGCCCAACGGGCTAAAGGGTGGGTTAGACGTTAGAAGTTAAACTTTAGTCGAAGACTGGGTTTTGAGGCAGCCTGTATAGGGCTGTCAACCTCCCGGTTGACAGCCCAATTGTTGACAGCCCAAGAAGTTACGCTTCGATTAACTTCTAACGTCTAACTTATTCCAATTACGCCTGTATTACGCGTGAAATACGCATGCGACGCGTAATTCAGGCGCAATGCATCCGTATTTGATCCAAGAGAGAGCTTTGGAGATTGGAACTATCACACATGAGAATATAAAATTCCCCGCAGGCAAGCAGATAGCATCCCGGTATAAGCAAAGCAAAACTCTATGATATGCATGCGCCAAGAAACTCCTTGACAAATAAACCGTGTAGATAAACATCTCAAAAGGAGTTTGACAATGAAAGGTTTAATACTTACGCTATGTTTAATAACCGTTTTTGTAGGTGTATGTGAAGCGGAAGAACAGCCTGCAAATGGTTCGACCCAAAAATATGGTTTAGAATATGATCTTTGCATCGGCCTAGGTATGGGCAAGGATTGCAGCACGGATGATTATTGGAAATCGGGCGTTGCGGGTGCTGTGGGGGTAAACCTGTTGTACCAGCTTGATAAACGTGTCGTGCTGCGCACAGGTGTTAGTGAGCAGTATTACTCAAGCAGCAGATATGTGGAGCATCCGTTTCCTTATGTGATGGATTTGAAGACAAACTTATACATGGTTGCTACCCGCGTCAGTATATGTACAGAGCTGATTTTCCCCAAGAATGAGTTTCATACTAACGCCTTTATTGGTGCCGGAGTGTATGGCGATATTGTACATTTTGCCCAAGCATATGTGAGTAATCACTATATCAGCCAAACCATCTCTTCCAACATCAATGTGGAGAATTCCTTCAGCGGGATAACTCCGGGATTCATGGCAAACATCGGTGCTTATGGTATGAAGCACAGGATTGATCTTCGCTACACCCAAGACTGGGAGCAATTCGAGATAAAGGGAGTCCCCATGGGTAAGCAGCGGCGCAGCTTCGTGGGGCTAAACCTGGGAATTACCCCCTGGTAACTCCTGCTTACTCAAGGCTGAACTAAGACTTCCATCAGTTATAAGGAGTATTGTCGTTAGGGTCAATTTTAACCCTGCTCCTTTTCCAGGCATCCAAATGTATCTTCCCTCCGTCATCTCTGGGATATATCGCGGTTACTGAATAGGAGTAATAGTCTTTTTCGTGATATCCGTCCCACACCATGAAGGAAACTCCGGTTGACAAATCCATGCGGATAAGATCTGCCATGCCATACTTTAGGTGCGAATACAGCAGTTCTCCGGTATTCTGCACAAAGCTGTAAGCAAAACAATCCGAGATCTGGGAAACTGCTCCGCTGTTACGGTCATAGATGTTTAGAGTAACGGGAAAGCGCTGCCACATGTGACCAGTCAAATATCCTCCGGTATCTATAGGTTCCATGGTAAACAGCATGGCGAGATAGTTGCCATCCGGGCTTATCCGCGCATCAACATTAAAGGAGACGAAATCACTATAATCTCGAACATCCACCATCAGACTGATAGGGGTTTGGGACAGGGCATCCTGCTTGAAAAGCTGTAAATATTGGTCTTGATAAACTGAAACGTTGGTAAGCGTAAAGCTATAATAAGCGTCCTGATCCGCAGTGTAAATAGCGTAGAAAGCATCCTCAGGAGCAGCCAGCTCGTTCCACTCTCCGGAACCGAGATTCAAGCGTGCAATATATCCATCGTGGATTGCGGTGAGATACTGTCCATCGGGAGAAAGAGCCGGAGCAGAATATATCCCCTCTCCATCCGGGCTAAGCTTGGTGAAACCGGAGCCATCAAAGCCCACCTGGTAAATGGCATCACCAGCGGCACAGTACAGGACATGTTGCTGCCTATCAATCGCCAGATATTGCTTATCAGTTATCGGCACATTGTCAGGAGTAAGCGGTGTGTGCATCCCCGTGTTAAGGGAGTGGCTGGTGAGCACATCCCCCAGATGAAACACCAAATCGTCCGTTAAGTAAAAGGCTTTACCCAAAGAGTTAAGTTTCAAGTTGCCGTCAGGAACGGCATTCATCGACCCGGCACCATTCACAGTGCAATACATCTTATAGGGCGAAGGTGTATCATCCCCGCAGGCAAACAAGAGCAGCAGTATGGCGACTGCTGCGCACCTTAGAATAAACATTCTACGCATATGAACCCCCAAAATTGTCACTATTAGCGACTAATCATACTTAGTAATAATATTAAATTTCCGGAGCGATTCCGCATACCGGGGGGCGTATAAAGAAATCAATTCAGCTTAAGCACCTTCCGGTTCTGTTCCCAGCCATCTGCCTTGATGTTCAGGAAGTATATCCCCTTGGGGCAGTCTGCGCCTCTGGCATCCCTGCCGTTCCAGATGCTGTGTTGTCCGGCTTTCCAAGTATTGAGCAATTGACCCTTCAGGTTATAAACACTGATGCTGAGTTCAGCCGGAACATCGGACTTGATGGAAAGTTCATCGCGGAAAGGATTGGGACTTAGCGACACATTATGTTGAGCTGAAGGTACACTTTGGTCATCCACTGATGAAGGATTCTCTATACTAAATGGGATACTGGGACCAACTGCAGGGTTGCCCTCCATCAGCAGATGCGCTGTAAGGGTATGAACCCCCGGGCTGAGTGGTGGAGATGCGAGATAAGTAAGCTCCAGATACCTGGTATCACCATGTACTATGATGTAATCCGTTAGCACGGGTAGGTATGCCATCTCGCAGGGAACGCCATCAACACGCAGCTCTGCAATACCGGAAGTAGGGAAAATATAATACCATAAGGTGCCGGACAGGTTTGTTAAGGATAGCAATGCCGAAATCTCAGTAGCACTTGCCGATACTAATCCAAACTCATAGAACAGGTTATGGTAATCCGATTGGGGGGATTCCACATAGAAGGGGATACTATATCCAACGTTAACTCTTGGATATTGCAACGCTATCGCCTGAGCAGTATGCCAACCTGGGCTAAAGGGATACATACTATAGTGAGATACTTGCTTCACCACTGTGGAGTTTGCAGGAAATGTTAATTGCGTAATCATTTGTCCATACATTACTTGAGATTCAGAACCATCAACCATTATATCGAAATCCCCGGTTGTAGGAAAAACCCATACAAACGGCTGAGAAGAGCTGTTAGTAATGGTAAGGGTTCCGTTAACTGCGGATGTACCAACACTAGTGATTTCAAACTGGAAAGTTAACGCGGAAAGCGGGGTAGCCATAAAGGCAAGAAAGCCGATAAACAAGCAACATAAAAATATGGTCTTCATAAACACCACCAAGGTATCATGTTTGGTTTATACGCAAAAGAAAAGCTTGGACGATACAGAGTAACTATAAGTAATAGGCTTTTTTATGTCAAGTTATTTATTAATTATATCGGTTGAACTGTGCTCACGCCAAGGCTAGATTGAGGAGATTAGAATCTTGCGAATTCGCTTGGTGATAACCACCAGAAACAGAGTGAAGCCAATCATCAGCGTGGATAGAGAATTGATGGTGGTGATGGTGCCTCTGCGTATGGTGCCCTCCACGTAGATGGGAAGAGTGTCAAATCCTCTGCCGGAGGTGAAGAAAGTGATGATAAAATCATCGATACTGAGGGTGAAGGCAAGAAGCGCGGCAGCAATAATCCCGGGAAGCATCAATGGCAGCTTAACCTTCCAGAATATGGTGGCCGGCTTTGCCCCCAAATCCATAGCCGCTTCCACAAGTGAGTAGTCAAAGCCTTCCAACCGGGAGTTAATAACAATAACCGTGTAGGAGATGCAGAAAGTGATGTGGGCAATCAGCACGGTAAACATACCGGTATTTACCCGGGTAAAGTTAAATAGCAGTGCCAGCGAGACACCCATCAGGATATCGGGAATAACCAGAGGGATGTAGATCAAACCGGAGATTAGCTTGCGTCCACTGAATTTCTTGTTCTCTAAGCCAAGGGCTGTTAAAATGCCGAAGATAGTTGATATCAGGGTGGATAAACCTGCGATAAGCATAGTATTCCAAAAAGCTTGTTTTATGGTATCATTATCCCACAGTTGGGCATAATATTTGAGAGTAAAGCCCTTCCATCCGGTGATAATCTTGGCATTGTTGAAGCTGAAGATAACCAATATCAGGATGGGAATATAGAGAAACACCATCACCAGGCTGAATGAGCTTAGGTTAAGCCCGCGATATAGCTTGGAGGAATTCATCAGCTTCATGCTATCCTCCGGGATTTGCTACGCTTATACAGAGCAAAAAGCAGCACTAATAATACGGCAACAAAAAAGAGCAAGGTTAGAGATAAGGCAGATGCCATGGGCCAGTTACGAGGTATGTTCTTTATCTTGTAGGTAATAACCTGCCCAAGATATAGTGTCTTTTGATTCCCCACAAGTTGGGGAATAAGATATGCTCCCAAAGCAGGAATGAAAACCAGTAGTGAACCGGCGAAGATGCCTTCCAGAGAGAGAGGTAATGTTACACGGAAAAAGGCTTTAAGTTCGTTTGCACCGAGATCCATCGCCGCATGTAGTAAGGTGAAATCCAGTTTCTCGAGAACGCTGTATAGTGGCAAAATCATGTATGGCAGATAAACATATACCATCACCAGTATTACAGCTAAATCGGTGCGCATAATCTCTAAGGGTTGCGAGATCATACCGATGTTCATCAAAACATCATTCAATACACCGTTGTAGGCAAGAAAGATTCGCCAGGAGAAAATGCGGATGATGAGATTTGTCCAAAAAGGGATGATGATGAACACTAATAATGTATTCTTGGTTTTGTCCTTGGCTCGGGCAATGAAGTATGCCACGGGAAAGCCAAGTAAAAGGCAAAGCAGTGTGGTGAGAATAGCCAGCCGAAAAGACTGGAAAAAGGTCATTAGGTAATCAGCGTTGAAAGCCTGGCGATATGCATCCAAAGACAGCTCGAACTTCACATCATAGATATCAGGGGTTAGGAAGCTGTATATCACCACAATAAGGTAGGGTATCAGGAAAAAGACAATCAACCAAATAAGCGCAGGAGCTGTTAATGCCCAGGATGCCAGATTGCGCTTTTTCTCGGCAGCTTGGCTGATAAGATCACGCTCAGTTTGAAAGCGAGGGTAAAGCTTCCTCATACTTGCACAAACCGTTTCGAGGAGCGTTGGAAGTGATTAACGCCGGTATCGGGTTGCTCCTTGCTTCCCAAAGCTTTATCAGGAATTTCGTCAATCAACCAAGTATCGGTATCGTGCCAGAACAGCCACACTTGTTCCTCCCAATCCAAGGCTTTTTCGTCGAAGTAAACTCGTTTGTGCTGACTGAAAACACGGAATTTGAGCGCACCCACACGGACTATGTATTGAGTATGTGATCCAAGGTACAGAATGTCTTCGATTGTTCCGCGTAGCATATTAATATCATCTTGATACCTCGGTTTGCTGCGGGAGAGAGCAATCTTTTCCGGACGCAGGGACACAGTTAATTGCTTGCCGATGGTTGGAGGGAAATGGAAGGTGCTGTCGATCTCAAAAGAGCCATCTGCCCCATCGGAACACTTAAGCTGCAAGTAGTCATCCTCAATACCGGTAACCTCGCCGGTGATGAGGTTGGTTTCCCCGATGAAGTAAGCTGAGAAAATACTGTTGGGGCGTTCATAAATATCGTCAGGAGGTCCGGCTTGCACGATGCTGCCGTAGTTCATCACTGCCACACGGTCAGAGATACTCATGGCTTCACTTTGGTCATGGGTTACATAAATGAATGTTATGCCCACCGCATCGTGGATGTTCATCAGCTCAATCAGCATGTGTTGGCGAAGTTTCAGATCCAGCGCAGCCAATGGTTCATCCAACAGCAGCACTTTAGGCTTGTTTATCAAAGCACGGGCGATGGCAATGCGCTGCTTCATGCCACCGGAAAGCTGATCAGGGTACTTGGCAGCCTGATCTTCCATCTTCACTAAAGCCAGCATCTCCCCCACTCTTTCTTTAATTTCTGGTTTGGGGGTTTTACGGATGCGAAGTCCGAAAGCCACGTTGTCGAAAACCGTCATGTGGGGAAAGAGGGAATAGTTTTGGAAGATAGTGTTTACTTGGCGGTTGTATGGGGCAATATCGGTGATATCTGTATTGCCTATCAGGATTCTGCCATTGCTGGGGCTTTCGAAACCCGCTATCATCCGTAAAAGTGTGGTCTTTCCACACCCACTGGGTCCCAAAAAGGAAAACAATTCTCCACTACCAATGGTAAGTGATACATCATTTACGGCTATGAAGCCATCGAAATCTTTACTGATACGCTCTATACGGATCTCTTCCAAGTATCAAACTCTCCTCATTTCACTAAAATTACCTTGGCTGTGGCAAGAACTCCTTGCCTATCAACCAAACGCAGGAAGTACATGCCATTGGCGCACTTTCTTTGGTTATCATCCATGCCGTCCCAGACCAGAATCTGCTTCCCGGCATCCCCTAGGCACAGCTTCTTCACCCTTTGCCCACGAATGTTATAAATATTTAGCGTTGCATGAGGTGAAAGCTTTGCATCATCTGAGAGGCAAATCGTTAGCTTCTCTTGGAATGGATTAGGAAAGCGGTTAAGCAAGGGAGACACGCTAGGCAACCCAGTATCATCCAATGCACTTGGGAAGGAAGTGCTATATAGCTTAAAGTTATCGATATAGATCCCATCGGAGTTGCCACTGTCATTGCTGCTTAAAGTAAACCGCAGATATATACTGCTGCCGCTTAGGTTGTTTAGATTATACGAGTATTGTTGCCAGTCTGCAATACCACTAAAACTGGCAATTGAACGCCATGTGGTACCATTGGTGGAGTATGCCAAAAGACAATAGTCACCATCCAAGGCAATGTCGTACTTAGCATAGAATTGCAGATTTACGTTAAGAGCACCATTCAGGTTTATAGCTTGGCTAATCCGACAGTTAACGGTTTGATTATCGGCATAATTACCAAGGGGACTATCTGTAAGGCTACTAAAACCTGAAGAAGATATAAAGCCAGAACCCCATACTGTTCCGGTATTCCATGCCCCTAAACCGGATTCAAAATCATCGGCAAACACAGTGTTTGAGCCAAGGATGAAAGTACGTGAATCGCCCGTTATATTCTCTATTCGTTCCACAGTTTCAAAGCCGTTACATGAAAGAGCTATTCGATATGCACCGGGGAAAAAGCCATTAATGGTTATCTCTCCATCTATGTTTGTAATATAGCTATTCCCACTCTCAATAAAGCTTAACAATGCGTCAGACAATGGATTGCCAAACTGGTCTAAAACTTCAATGTGTAAATCAACCGGTTCAACCGCTAACAAGGCAACGTCGTTTATAGTTGGTTCTGTTCCCGAAATGCTTATTGTGAATTGCTCCATAGCATATCCGGGGCAGATGTATTGTACTGTGTATGTGCCCTCAGAGAGAAGACGATAGTATGAACCGAATTGTTCATCACTATAATACTGTTTGCGTCTCAGTGGATTGGAATCTAATCCATACACATAAACCATTGCTTTTAGGGGGAGTCCGGTCAATGCATCTGTGATGTGACCTTTTAAGATACGTGTGTTTTTCCTATCCAGAAGCTGCATGGCAGCTATTACATTATCTTCCACAATCTCCGGGACATCTTCAGCAGGGGGGATGAACTCGTCAGCCATTTCAATGGTGTAAGCAAATATTCCACGTTCACCATAAGCCCAATCATCCAAGGTACCGCTTGCGGGGTATAGTGCATACGAAGGCATAGCAGTGTAATTACCGGTCGCATGCAATTTAGGTAATAATGTTGCCATGGAGTTTGCCAAAGCCTGCATCTCCACGTAGTCTGGAGATAGGACGCTCTGCATGTAACCAAAAGGATATAAAACATATTGGCCATATGTGTGGTAACTTATACCAGCCACGAAGTTGCGGGATAACAGTAGATTACGGAAGGCTTGAGTTTCAGGCTCGGAGAAAGCCTCTAAACCCCTGAATGTGGGCATGTTGGGATCATCACTGGCACTAAGATATCCACGCTCATAGCTATAATTACGGTTTAGATCAACACCATCATACCCATAACCCCATTCATCATAGTTGATCTGAGTATTAAGGTTATTATCCCGGATATTCTTGCGCCACCAAACGTCACTTTGGTCAATAACTAACTTATGACCGTTAGGATTTATGAGAGGTACCAACCAGATTTCAGAGCTGTTAAGCCTATTTGTGATTGCGTTATCATTACCATATCCTTCCACAAGATATGTTAATATACCCATCACTGTTTCCATGCTGATTGGCTCTCGGGCATGGTGTTCTCCCGCAAAATAGAAAGCAGGCTCGTCCTCGGTTTGGGAAACATTGTTAGAAAGCTTCACAGCCCATATTTGATGATTAAACCCCTGATAGGTGCTGATATTGTTCTCGGCATAAACAGTACCCCAAGTGTTGCCCAAAGAAACCACCTGCACAAGATTGGGGTATGCTGCTTGAATCAATAGCAGTTCATCTAACATCGTCTGATAATCGCGGTAACCTGGAAGATCCTTGCTTTTTGAAACTAAGTTAGACTTCAAGCGAGCTTCGGTTTGCGTAATCCGGATATTAGGATACTGCCCCTGTAAAGAGCGATAAATGGTATCATTCACCAAGACATCCAAATATTCTCCGGGAGAATAAGCACAAACATCAAAGCCGTTACTGGAGAAAGCATCATAGGTCGATGCAAGAGGATTATCTATTCTTGCTACGAATCTTTCCCCTTGTTTGGTTACAGATGACTGTGATCCCGTTGATTCGGCTAATAGAGCTGTTACGATCAAACAAAGAAGTAAAATCATGGTCGCAATACGCTGCATATAAAACTCCACATTTAACTGGTTAAAAAAATACAGTGGGGAATGCCGGGCGGCATCCCCACTGCTCGGAGGGCATTCTATGTAGGGTCTGTAGGCTGAGTACATAAATACAGGCTTACCGTTTTGTGTCAAGAACAAATTGCAGATATTTTTCACGATTCCCAGTGGAAAGCTGGCGACATGAGCCTATTTGCATAGGAGTAGCTTGCGTTTATAGCTTTTATCACCATTAAGTATCTGGACAAAATAAATCCCACTTGTTGATTTCTTTCCACTGCCATCAACTCCATCCCATGTTATCTCCTGCATACCTTTAGCTTCAGAAAATGAACGATATTCATATACCTGTTGTCCACGGATGTTGAAAATCTTCCATGTTATAGGGGCAATGGTATCGGTCTTGATTCCCAAACGCACCTTAGTGCTCTTGCTTGTGAAGAATGGATTAGGATAAATAGATACCACATCATTGTTTAGGTTGGGTGCAAGGTTATCGTTTATGGATACAGGGATAAGTGAGGTTTCGTACCATAAATCGTTTCCTGGTATTATTGTGGTATTTGGTGGATTAGAAGCATCAGTTGCAACTATGCTGTAATAGAAATGGCTGGTGTTCGGTGCAAACTCCGGATAGAGGTGATACATGTAAAATCCACCACCAATGTCCTCCATATTCACTTCTACAACTTCTGAAGTATCTGTGTAGAAGCGCAGTTTAACGCTTGCAACACTGTTATTATCTGAGACCCCTGCCACAAACACACTATATTCTTCAGCCAAGTCTATAGAAGTAATAGGTGTATGTTGAATGTTTGGTGCCTGCATATCCCTCTCTATGACGAAGATATGTGGCTCTCGAGCAGCGAACACCGGATGATCTGTACTTCTCCCCGAATAGTCTGCGGCATGGATGAAGTACCTTATTGTGTCCCCGGGTGCAAAGCCGTTTACCATGGTGCTATAATTTGTGCCCCATGTATTAACAAGGTAGGAACGTTGCCAGGTGCCGGAGTTTATCCTATAGCTTACGAACAAAGAGTCTGTATAGACATTCTGACCGCTGTGAGGAGTGACAACAGCATTAAAGTCTAAAGCACCGTTTGGGGATAAAGAGCCATATCGAGGTTGATGTGAAATATGCAACATCTCTTTATCTGGTATCTCATGAGTGCGGCAATGCAATGCATCGGTTGATTCCCATGGTGCTGATGATGAACCCAACACACCAACAACTTCGTACCCCGGCATAGCATCTCGATAAACTTGCAATGCCGGTGCATCGTAACTGGTGCCCATAATGGGGACGAATACCTTTTTATTCAAGATTAAGGAGTTTGTGTATGGTTGGTTGGAGGGTGTATTAACCCGGTAAACTTTGTACGGATAACCCCATGCACAATTCAGGTTAGCAAAATAGTTTGCTGTTGCCTCAATAGCAGAATATTGAGCATGGCTGCTTGGCACACTTCGGATAAGTACTTTATCCGGAGCAAGGAATTTGCCCCAACAATCGATGTGATCAATATAGGTGTTATTCGGATCTTGCAATACGTGATAACTACTTATGCCCAGATAGTTCAGCATTTTGTTGTTTACATTCGTTTGATTATTACCATTTTCTGAATAGGCAATCGTAGTCTGGGCAGCAGTATTAATACCATCTGTCATATAATTGCCACCGGTCTGCTGGATATTCATTCCGTAGTAGTTCAATCCATACTGGGTGGCAAAAACCTGGGGGATTAGATTATCATTGGGACGAGGACGATTGTAAACAAAATCTACCACCCCATATTCACCATTACCATCAAAGATAAACCATGGACCGTAATCCCGAGTCCAATATGAATCCGTTGCAGCATTCATATAAGTAATGTTTGCCATATTAGCTCCGGCATTCTGAAAAGCAGTATTTGCCGAGTTCTGTTGGCTACTGCTTACCACGCAAATAACCTTGGCTGTGTTTGATAGCTGAGTCACAAAAGACACCGGAAATCCTAAGGGATATCTGATCATAACATGTGATGCAGGTTCGAATTCTGCCACCGGTCGGACTGGTCCCATAGGGGGATTGGTCTCGGTAAAACGAGTGGATGTGTCTTGGTTATCTGTCGGCAACACTGAATGTGCAACAAGTATTGTGCATGATATCAGCATTATGCTGCTCACCAGCAAGATACGTAAAATGGGGGACAATTTCATTTCTATTTCTCCAGTCTGGAATTACGATTATTGATTACAGTTCCATACAATTTTCGTACCGAACGAAGGGATATTTATGTAATACCTTACAGTTTGCCTTATATGTGGGACCAATCTCCCATATTGCCTCCCACTAAAAACAGTTAGTACCAAGCGATACTCAAATACCTTTGGCAATAAGTTGTTCCCATGGCTTTTTCAGAGTATAACTCATCAACTCACGATTTTTTCCGGCAAGACCATCCGGAATAAGCTCTTGGTTATCATCCAATACCAAGTATGTATGAAACAGGACATTCCCAAGCTTTGCAGCTTCTTCAACCAATGCGATCCCTTCTCTAACGATACCTTCAGTTGTATCCTGCATCAAGTTTGTATTGCAGATAAAATCCGTTATCCTCAGCTTGGAAGTATACTCCAAATGCTCTTTCATCGTCATAATTTCCGGCACATTTGTGGTGAATGGACGCAAGGTATTAACCACAAACAGCATCCGATATCCACGCCGGTTGATAAGATCCACAAACCTTCCCAAAGTACGGCAACCTGCAGGGTCACCACCAACATCTAGGATTACAGTTTTGTTCAGGTTCTCTATTGCACCCTTAATTCTGGGAGATATCATTGGTAAATCAGCATGTTTGAATTCCCCTTCCGGGGCAATAACTTCAATCCCCAATGTAGCAAAGTCTTCTCGAACATCCCGGGAACGAAAATAGGGATTTACCACATCCATATCTGCAAGTACCACATCTTTGTTCTCGCCCTTTAGCTTGCGCGCTAAGTGGATGGAGTATTCACTTTTCCCACTGCCATATGCTCCGATAACTATATATAGTTCGTTTTTCACGTTAACAACTCCTTCAAATGATGCAAAACCTCGTTATAATCATCCGCTACAAAATCTGCTTCTGCAACTATCTGCTTCCATTGCGGAGCCGAATCATCATCTCGGATTGCTATAGCATACATTCCCCCGGCTTTAGCAGCCCGCACTCCGCTAAGAGTATCCTCAATAACCACACAACTCTCCGGCTCGACTCCAAGTTCTCTGGCAGCCTTCAGAAATATATCCGGGAAAGGTTTGCCCAACATATCGTGCGTCCCGGTTACTATCGTATTAAAATACTGATTCAAATCGTGTTGAGTTAAAGCCAGTGAAGCAAGATCGTCATGATTGCTTGTGCCAATTGCGAGGGGCATACCTATACTCCGCAGATACAGAATTGTGTCTCGAGCACCCTCTTTTAAAGCAACGTCATGCTCATAATGCCATTGTACAGCCGTTGTCCACTGCTCCATAATCTCTTCAACAGAATCCGGCAGGCCAAATCTATCCTTGAAATACTTGGCAGTTTGGTTATAACTATTGCCTTGAGGCATGTTATCAAACAAGTCTTCAGGTACGGGGATACCTCTTGATCCCAAGAAATCCATATCCACCTGTCGCCAGATGCCCATGGAGTCTATCAGGGTTCCATCTAAATCAAAAATGATTGCTTTATACTTCATACAGAGAAGCAGGAATTTGAGGAGGGGAAAAAAGTCAATAGCAAAAAAATGGAGCGGGAAACGGGGCTCGAACCCGCGACATCAACCTTGGCAAGGTTGCGCTCTACCACTGAGCTATTCCCGCTTGGTACCAGAGGCCGGACTTGAACCGGCACGGGCTTGCACCCGAGGGATTTTAAGTCCCTTGTGTCTACCTGTTCCACCACTCCGGCACGAGTTTTTGGAGGCGACACCCGGATTTGAACCGGGGATGGAGATTTTGCAGACCTCTGCCTTACCACTTGGCTATGTCGCCGAAAGAACTGGAGCGGGAAACGGGGCTCGAACCCGCGACATCAACCTTGGCAAGGTTGCGCTCTACCACTGAGCTATTCCCGCTTATGTGAAACATCATAGTTGATACAAGAAAAAAAGGGCGCATATTCTGTCAATCAAAAAGTGTCTCGCTCGCTGAACACCTCTGCCGTAAACTTATAAACCACGCTACCTGAGTCCTTATGAGCATCTTGGTTTAACCCGGCTTTGCGGCATAACTCGCGCATAAAAGTGGCTGCATCCCAATTCCATTCCACCGCCACTTGGGGTAGTAACAATCCACTACCATAAGGATGTGTGATATACAGCCCATCTCTACCGATAACAGGTTCTTCCCCTGCTCCCAAAGGGATCAATTCGCTTAGCACCGAGATCTCAATATCAATGCTCTCAAGCTCACGCTTCTCAACCGGGGCAAAACGAGGATCCCGAAATGCTGCTGCTTTAGCCATTTCCACCACACTAGCAGACAGGCTTTTGTAGCCCTGTATATAGCCTATACAACCGCGCAGCTCCTCCCCCACATGTAAACTAACAAACACCCCCAGCTTAGCTTCAAACGCCACATCGCTTGGCATCTGAAGGCGTTGCTGCTCAAAATGCGTGCTTAACGCTGCTCTTGCCAATGCCAACAGAGCACGTTTCTGCTCCGAACTAAACATAAATCCTCCCTTAAACCAGTTAGATATATAGCTTAGCCGCCAGATATCCCACCACCTGGCTGTTATCTCCCGAAACCTTCCCGGAATGCGTGTAACTGATCAGCTTTGCTGATGGCGAAGAGTATAATTCTGCCATATACAGCAGAGTCATTATTGCACCTATCCCGCATGCTTCGCATTCTCCATCCATCGCTGCTTGCCAGAGCCTTTCCGGGTGCATCCCAAGCACTTCGTTGATAAGTTTCATGTCCAACGCTTCGGCTTTGCTTGCTTTGTGATAATGCGACAAATCCGTGGAGCACAGTAGAAGCACTCTGCGCGAAGATTTGAAGAAAGCATCGTGCAGCAAGCCCGCCAAACGCTTTGCCACTGCCGGAATCTGGTTCCCAATCATAATGGGTAAGATTGTGGCATGGGGAAAGAAGTAGCTGATTAAAGGCAATTGTATTTCCATGGAGTGCTCATTCTGATGCAGGCTGATTGATATGTCTTGATCCGCATGAACCGCCAGCTTCTGATACAAATCCGTATCCAGCTTTAATGCCCCAAAAGGATTGCTATACTCCGTGTAAGGTGAGAGGCTAAAATCAAAGTGCTGCCCATTGTGACTTGGGTGCAAGATTACGATACTATCAAAATACTCATGGCTTACACTATGCATTCCCAACGCTGCACATTGACCGGAATACTTGTATCCTGCATGAGGAAGGATAAGCCCAAAACTCCGCTGTTTGGGATCTCCCGGCTCTGCATCCTGTATCCACTGCTCAATTTGCTTAGCAACCTGCTCCTTGAAGCGGGGATAAAATGTGCCGGCATGCGCTGCTTGCCTTATCATTCCTCATCTCCTTCCCTGGGCTGTGCCAAATATATGATGTGCGTACCTGCTTTGGCATCTTCACTGTTTAGCTTGATATTTTGCCATTCTTCAGTATATATGGGGCTGATAACCGCTATCTTGGCTTTGGGTAAAGCTGCCCTCACCCGCGACACTGTCCCCAGAAAGGCATGGCTGTGAAAGTCTCCGTTAAAGTGAATCAGCTTAGCCTTGGGCTTCGCTTTCATGGCTTCCACAATGCTCTCTGCCATTGTATCATCCTTCAAACATTGAGCCTGATACAATGGCAGCAAGTTATTATTCATGGCATGCATGGGTGAGTTCTGCCCTCCCATCAGCTCATAAAAAGCCTGTTGGTAAGCATCTTCGGGGGCAGTAATATCCTTTGCTAACCAAGTACGCTCTTCTTCTGTCAGTTCTTCTAGGAAATCCATTCCCTGCCGTGCCAGCTTTCCCGCATAGACCCTTGGCACATTCGCAGCCACAGCAGGCAAACCTTGTAGCTTGGCATACTCTATCAATGGACGGTAATCTGTGGCATAATTGCCCCAGGGACGGCTCTGTGCCAGAAACTCTTCCTCGCTGATATCTCCCTTAAGGTATGCGTTTAATACACTCTGAACATCTCTCTCGAACATTTCAAAAGAGAGGATAAGCTCATTCTTTACGTCCAGCAGAGGCAGGATATCGCTTTGTAATTGGTGCAAAGCTTGATTATCGTGAAACTCACCGAAGAAGATAATGTCATACTTCCCCAAGTCCCTGGCGAGCATGGCAGTATCCAGTTCCTTTACGTTCTCGGTGCGAATAATCCGCAAATCCTTTCCTTGAACCATACCTACCATAAGTAGGATGATAATAATAATGGCAAATCTCATATCTGTTTCCTTCCGTTTCTGTTATCTATAATCTAAGCGGGATTGCATCGCATAGCCATCAAGAAATTCTCGCATCATTCCCGACATCTCTTCCGGTACTGACAATTCTAAACTTATTCTGCTGCCAAATTCCTGCTTTTCAATTGTCGCCTCAAGCTCTTTCACTTTGTGCTTAATGCTTTCCAACACGGGATAATCGCATACAACTTCTATGTGTTCATACTGCCGTGCAGGCACAAGTTCTGCACCTTCCAATGCTGCATCTACCGCCATGGTGTAAGCATCAATCAAACCCTTCACTCCAAGCTTAATCCCTCCATAATAGCGCGTAACCACTGCCAGAGTGTTGGTGAGTTCTCCCCGCAATAAAGCGTTCAGAATTGGTTTCCCCGCTGTTCCTCCCGGTTCACCTGCATCGGCGTAATACTGAATCTCTCGCTTCAACCCACAGATATAGGCATAGCAGTTATGCGTGGCATCCGCATATTGCTTCTGATGCTCTGCCAATGCACTTTTGGCTTCATCGGGATTGGCAACAGGATACAAGACTGCAATGAATTGAGAGCGTTGAATCTTGATTTCTGCCTGAATCTTGTGTGGTATGTTGTAGTACATTACTTCACCCTCGGTAGGTCGCTCCAGCGGGTTGTGTAATGCGGAGAAAGCTTGGCACGCCGCATCTGCCAATCCTTTTGAATGCCGTTGCTGGCAAAGAACAGAGTGTCCTGACCGTACTTTCTGTTGAGCCTATCCACCATGTCCATAAGGTTCTTACGCTTGTCGTCCAGATAGCATGTCTCCATAAAGTTAAGTGGGACATCATCCTCCGAAACAATTTCGGAAAACATCACACCTGCTTTCTTATATTCAAAACCGGGTAGATATACCTCATCCAATAGCTTCATAGCTATGCGGATAAGCTCCGGGGTATAAGCCGTGGGTGGGAACAGAGTGGTGGTTTGGCTATTGCTATATTGGGGACCGTCCTTAAACCGATTGGTGGAAAGAAACACCATCAGCAAACCAGCCAGGCTCTTCTGACGGCGAAGCTTTTCCGCTGCTCTGGTGATATAGTTGGATACCGCTTCCTGAAGCTCTTTCAGCTCAGAAACTTGCTTTCCAAAGGAGCGTGAGTTCACTATAGTCTTCTTTGCGGCAGGCGCTTCATCCATCTCGATGCATGAGTATCCTCGCAACTCCAGCACAGTCTTGTGCCCCACACTGGTCATATAGTGATCAATAAACTTATCATCTGCGTCACGAAGCTGCAAGGCATTCTCTATATGTTGCTGACGTAGAAATTTATCATATTGCCTGCCCACTCCCCACACCTCACCTATGGGTGTACGCTCCAGTGCTTTGGCTATGCGGTCGTCGTCCATAATGCAGAGAGCTCCCTTAAAGGCTGGTATCTTTTTAGCATGATGATTGGCTATCTTTGCCAGAGTTTTTGTGCGTGATATGCCTACCGATACAGGAATTCCGGTCCATTTAAACACAGCTTGTTTAATCTTACGACCCAGTTCTTCCAAATCTCTGTTGCGAAAACCCGTTAAACCCAGAAAAGCTTCATCAATACTATATATCTCCACATCGGGACTGAACATGGCAAGCACATCCATCACTCTTGCACTCATGTCTCCATATAGGGCATAATTTGAGGATAATAAAGTTCCGCCGTGTTCCTTGATAAGAGCTTCATACTTGAACCCTGGTGCCCCCATAGGTATTTTAAGATCTTTAATCTCCTGAGAGCGCGACACCAAACACCCATCGTTATTGGATAGAACAGCTACCGGCTTACCCCAGAGAGATGGATTAAACACCCGTTCACAGGATACATAAAAGTTATTACAATCCACCAAGGCAACTATATTATCTGTTCGTAAGCCTGTGGTGTTCATTTGTATATCACTCCTTTCTGTGCCTGTGTAATGCACTTGGAGGCACTTTGCCCAAGGTGATTGTATGTGTCAATCTGAAAATCTGCTTCCGTCTCCCCCACCCCCTGCCTATTGGGTTACGGTTGAGATACGGTTGCGCCTCCCAGCAAAGTGCTGGGTATCGCAACCGCATCTCAACCGTAACCCAATAGGCAGGGGGTAAGAAAAAGACAGTAGTTTTAGCAGTGACATACACTGAGATATGCTTAGAAGAGAGAAAACCGCATAAGTTTGGAGAATAGTGACAAAGCCAGAAAAAAAGCTTTACAGAATATGGATGGTTTGTAGCTTGTCAATTCGTGTAAAATTCAAGATGATAACGATAAGATAAAAACCATAAGGAAAAGCTATGAAGAAGTTTTTGCTCTTGCTCTTAGCCCTTGTATCGCTTGGGCTTCTGGCGGCTAAGGTTGATCTGAATACCGCTACTTTATCCGAGCTAAAGCAACTGCCGATTACGGCAGAACAAGCCAAAGATATCTTCGAATATCGCGAGTACACCAAGATATTCACCAGTATCTTTGATCTTCGTGAAATCCCATCTATAGATCAGAAAACTCTTTTGAAGATTCGCCCCTTGGTCGTGGTTTCCCTATATCAGGAAACAGATGATGTGGCAATACGACGGGATGAGATTAAAGACCTGATTGAACGGTTGGATACCAACGAAGGCTCGATGGAAGGAATGGCGGATGTTTGGGAGGATTATTTGATGACTCCCCAAAATCTTAACCGCATGCACTTTGATGATTTTATGAGTTTGCCCAATGTGTCCGGTGTGGATGCAGTGGCAGTATTAAAACGTATCGCTCAGGGCGACACAATCGCAGATACCAGAGACCTACGCAATTCAGCCGGATTGTCACACTATGGCTACACCAATCTGCGTAGCTATGTTTACTATAAGGAACCTCCGGTGAAGAACCGCCTGCTGTGGGATGCCAAACTGAGCTATAACACCAAGTATTTCGAAGAAGGCCAATACGATATGCTGCGTGAGGACTTTACCCGTGATTACACAACGGGAACGGTTCCCCAACGACAGGATTTGTCCTATTGGGGCTACTTCGGTTTGGATGAGATTGATCCGGATATCTCCATGAAGCTGCGCTTACGCTATGGCAATAACTATAAACTGGGAATAATGAACAATAAGTCCAAAGCTGAAGAAGGCATCATGACCAGCAATCCCAAGGACTTTATTAATGATTCCAAATGGTTTGCCGGATACGAAAACACCAATATGCCGGGATTGAACAACTCCCGCCTTAAGCTATATGCAGGAAACTACCGTGTAACTTATGGCGAAGGCTTGGTGATGGAAAACACTGATTTCTACAGTGCGCGTAAAACAGGTTTTGGATTCAGCAAAAGAATCCTGGGGATAACCCCAGACCTCTCCAAGACACAAGAATTTGCCCTGAAGGGTGGAGCGATGGAATATACTCATCCTCTCTTCGGTGTGTCCGCTTTCGTTTCTCAAGATGATAAAGATGCCTTGGTTTACGTAAACCGTGATGGTAGCCCCGTTAAACGCGATGAATATGGCAACGATGTGTATAGCGAAACTGATGGCAGGCAGTATTACAAAGTAGGAAACACCAAGTATTACACCTATGCTGACGGCACTGCCGTATCTGCCACGAAGAATAAGATATTTAACTATGTTATCCCCACTATCCGTTGGGACAACGATGACCTGATGGAAGCGGAAGATTACCTGAATACGGAGCTAACCGCTGCCGGAGCATATGCCGTGCCCTACATTAATATCGCTGCTCGCAAGGATGTTTTGCGCGAGAAGATATGGGGCGGACATGTGCAGATTAACCCATTTATCGGCACCAAACTGGGGATGACTACTTACACCGCTTTGTATGACAATGCCCACTTTGTGGTACCGGAGTTCGATGAAATGCTTTCCACGCTTCTGCGTACCTCAGGCGATCAGGATAAGCTGCGCAAAGCCATGAACGGTGAGATTAGCACTCTATACAGCACCCAGACCGATAGCTATAGCAGAGACTATCGCCGCGTGATTGGTTTTGACGGTCAAACCGTGATTGGCAATACCTCAGTTCAAGGTGAATATGCCGAGCTTTCCGTGCTTGGTGACGACCTGAAGATTGGGGACGACCCCAAAGCATATTTGATGTCAGCATACACTCAGTTCGAGAACCTCTATTTCCTTACTCTGCTGCGTCATTATGATGTGGATTTTGATAATCCCTACAGCAACAGTTTCTCTGAACATGAACGCTTTGATGGCACTATGTTCGATGGCAATGTGTACTCCCTAACCAACTCCACCATTGCCGATTTGTACCTTAATGGAAACCAATCACAACCTGAACAAGGTGTCTATTTTGAGACTAGGTATAAATTCAATAACTTCTTCACCGTGGGCAGAAGCTATCTGGACATCCTGGAACGCCTTACTGACCACAGACGCTCGGTACGCTTCCAAAGTGAACTGGAGTTCCGTCCTCTGTTCCAGGTTAGCCTGCGTGCCAGATACAAGAACCAGGTGAACCGATTCGACGACATGGCAGACAGAGGAGTATCCAAGACCAATGAATACACCTTGGCTGCAAGAACTTTCCTTTCCAACAGGGACTTCCTTGAGCTGGAATACCGTTATAACACCGTGTATGCACCGCCTTATCTTTCCATCACAAATACTGCTGCTACGGGTAATAATAACGGTACCGCAGCACAGACCTTGATGATAGGTGACTACATTGCTGCGAACTATACCCATAACTTCAGCTCTTCCCTTAAGGTGCAAGGCTCTTTCCTTTATTGGTTTGGGCATGGCATATCTCATTGGGATTGGGAAGATATGGAGATAGACTTCATGGGCGAAAAAGGCTCCAAAGCTTGGATTGCCATCACCAGCCGCATCTCCCAAAATCTGTATATGAACCTCAAATTCAGGAATAAAACATATCAGGATAAGGAAATCCGCATCCGCAGAAATAATGACCCTTATAACTCTTCTCTGTTGGGTGATCCCATCTATCTGGAAAGAGTTGAACATAGCGAAAACACAATTCGCTTAAGCTTAGATTATCGCTTCTAACGTGGAGGAAAACATGTTATCAAATAAAACCCTGCTAATTGTAACCCTGCTAATTGTTGCTTCAGCCTTATCTGCGTGGAGCGTGACTGACAGCTATTTCGGCAATCGGGTAAGCACACTCGATGCCCGTATCTATGGTATGGGCTCTGCCGGAACATACAACAATATGGGTGTGTTCGGTATCGCCGACAACCCCGCAAACATAGGCTTGTTGCAAAGCAACTATGGCTTAAGTGCCAATGCCTTCCTTAACCGCAACGAAGATAACCGTGCACTTCCTTTCTGGAGCCAGTTCGATTACTATCTGGATGATGCCGTGTATAGCTCAAATCTTCACCTCTATGATAACTATGCCGGAGCAGGCTATGCCAAGCATCAATTCGGAAGTTTCGGGGTTGGGTTGGGTGCATACCATAAGCCTCTTTTGAACTTCGAGGCAGACTATGCCGAAGATGTACGTAACAATCGTAATACAAACGATGATGTATATGCTGAACAAATTGCCCTGAACTCCATCCGTGGTACAGGTGCCTTGTATCAGAGTGGCTTGGCTGCTGCATTTGGATATAAACTTGGGGATTACTCCAATGTAAACATCGGCTTTGATTTCTCTTTGCTGGATAGTGATATCAGCAGAGAAAAAGCTATCCGCTGGACAGACTTCGCCAAGGAAGCTGTTGCTCCCAAAACTTTACCAGACCTAACCGAAACCAGCGATTACACAATAAGCGGTAATATGATGAAGATAGGTTTGGCAGCACAGTTGAATACCCGCTTTGGTGTGGCAGCAACCTACATTCCCAAGGCTACTCTTGATAAAAAAGGCAGCTATGCATATAAGCGTGATGCATATGGCAGCACCGCAGCGGACATAATAAACAGTGACATTAAAGAAGATTACATCATGCCCACCGAGATACGTTTGGGCTTCACCTACATGCCCCGCAACGTCATGCGCACCGTGTTCAATATGGACGTGGAATACGTTATGTATAGCGACATCCATGAAAGATATGACGATATGGTTAACTTCTATACAGGTGTGGAACACCATGTGGTGAATCGCATCCCCTTCCGTTTAGGTTTCCAGGCTGTGAACAACCAGTTCACCATCCAGGAATCTGCCTTTGACCTGAACAATAACCCCATCACCGTGTACCATGTTAACAAGGTTGTGAACCCCATGATCACCGCAGGCAGCAGCGTTGAACTGATGCGCAATGTAGTGCTTGATCTGGGCTTTGGCTACACTTGGCGTGAATACGATGCCCTTGATATGTTTGGTGATGCCTATTATAATGATAAAACTTACACCGGAGCCAGCACCAACAGTGCCAACATCTGGACAAACCCTCAATATGTAACTCTTGTAACCCGTGGCTGGGACAACCCGGACAAAGTTCGCGAGAACAACATCTCTCTTAACGCCGGAATATCATTTACCTGGTAACGCATATGAAACGCATACTATTAATCTTAGCAGCAGGGCTTTGGCTGTTTAGCCTCTGTTTTGCTGAAGACCTGAGGCTGGACATTATGTTCTCAAACGATGTCCACGGCGGAATTGACCGTGCTCAGGCAACCTTCATGAACCCCGAATTTCCCCCGCAACTTGGTGGAGGAGGTTCTGCAGCCACGCTTATCAAGCAGGTTCGATCACTGGCAAACGATAAGCGTACCAGCATACTACTGGATGCGGGCGACTTCTTTCAGGGACGTCCGGTGGGTACTGTAACCAAGGGTAAAGCAGTTATTGAATACATGAACGCCATAGGTTATGATGCCATGACCATCGGTAATCATGAGTTCGACATCTTGCAGGAAGAGCTTATCCCCACCTTGCAACTTGCCCAATTCCCAATACTAACCTGCAATGTTCTGGATAGACGCACCGGTGAGATACCCTGGTATGCAAAGCCATATATGATTACTGAGAGACTTGGCGTAAAGATAGGCATCCTGGGATTCACCACTACCGATACCGAAAAGATGAGCTTCCCGGAGCATATCAAGAATGTACAGTTCCTTTCAGAAAAGGAAGCTGTCGCTAAATATGTGAAGATTCTCAGAGAAGAGGAAAAGGTGGATTTGGTTATTGTCCTGGGACACGCCGGTTTACCTTACGATATTGAATCAACCTATTTGGACAGATACAAACCTAATGGCACTCCCCTTTCCGATAAGCGTTATGCTGCGTGGGGTTATGATGCTCAAGAGATTGCTGCCGAAGTACCGGGAATTGATCTCTTCCTCGGCGGACACATGCACAAAGGTGTGCCAAAGCCTTGGATTGATCCGGTAAATCAAACCATGGTTATCCAAGGTTATGCCTATGGTTCAAACCTGGGCTGGATTACCTTGAAAATTGATGCCGAGACCAAGTCCATCAGCGGCTATGAGAGCCCTGCCATGCGTGAAGGCAGCATGATTACCCTCTTTGAAGACCAATTCATCCCCGATGAAGAGATTGGCGGAACCATTGCCAAGCAGGTAGCCATCGCCGAGAAGGGTATGGATGAGATTGTTGGCACCGCCGGGGTTTACCTTTCACGCACCAATGTGGATGCTCAATCCTTGATGGGAAACACCATTGTTGATGCCATGCGAGCAGCTGTAAGCGCAGATTTTGCTTTCATGAATCTTGGTGGTGTGCGTGCCGATATCAAGAGCGGTCCTGTTACTTATCGCAACGTGTTTGATGTGATGCCGTTTGACAACATGGTGGTGAGCTTCAAGTGCACGGGTGAGTTCTTGCGCAAGATTATCGAGGCACGTGTTGAAGGTGGAAGACACGGTATGATCGTTTCCGGTGGCAACGTGATTTACTCTAAGAAACAAAAGAACTTCGAGCGCGTTACCAGCCTGAAGATTGGCGGTCAGCCATGGGATCCCAAAAAGATCTATACTTGTGCCACAACTGACTTCCTGATGCAAGGTAATGCCGGTTTGACCATTCTTACTCAAGTACCCGAAGCAGATATAACCTACCATCAAGTGAACCTGCGTGATGCCATTGTTGACTACTTCAAGAAGAACAGCCCCATCAGAACCAAGATTGATGACCGCTGGAAACGCGACGATAATGCTAAGCACACGCCGGAGATGTTGCCATGAAGATAGCCATAATAGTGCACTCCCAAAGCGGTAACACCCGCAAGTTTGCCGATAGCCTCTTTGATAAACTATCCTCAAGCGGGCATAATGTGAACCTTACTCAACTCGAGACCGCTACTCCCGTCAAAGGCGGAAGTGTACGCCAAAAGATGGATATCAGCTTTACAAACCTTCCCAATATTCAAGATGCAGACCTAATCTTGTTCGGTGGTCCGGTGTGGGCATTTGGTCCCTCCCCCGTAATCATCGCAGCAATTGAACAATTGGGTTCGCTAAAGAGCAAGAAGGTTGTGAACTTTGCCACTATGGGCTTCCCTCTCAAAGGTATGGGCGGGAAGGCAGCATTGGCTTGGATGAACCGTTGTGTGGGAACTCAGGGAGCAAAGGTGTTATACAGCACAGTTTGTTGCCAGATGCTCCACAATCTCAATGCGGAAATTACCCGGGAAACAGAGTTAATCGCTAACTATATAAACTGAAAAGTCCAAGCATATAATAAGGGCGGAGTTTACTAAACTCCGCCCTATTTCTTTCTTGTTTCAATTACGCGTGCATTGCGCATCAATTACGCGTGCGATGCGTAATTCAGGCGTATTTCATCCGTAGTGCATCCAAGAGAGCAGTACGCAAAGGCATAGACCCCTTCTTACAGAGGTAAGGAAACCCGTTTCCCACTTTTGGCAGATTGATAAATAGCCTGTATAATCTCCACAGACTTACGTCCATCTCTGCCATCTGTAGCGGGAACACCCTTATTTAAAAGTACATCCACCACATTGCGATAATATGGATTGTGACCAAAGCCATACACATTGGGTGGTTGGTAGTTTGAATCCAGAGCTATCCTGTCATCATCATCATATTCATCAAATTCCCACTTCTCAATCTTGTTCACCGCCATACCACCCACTTTGACTGTACCCTTCTCTCCGATGATGGTTATCGATCCTTCGAAGTTTTTGGGGTAAGTAAGCATGGTTACATTAAGAGTGGCGATAATACCGCTGCGGAAGTGCAGAATTGCGCAACCGGTATCTTCTGCTTCAATATGCCGGGCTTGTGTGGCTGTGTATGCCATAACACTATCTACATTGCCGAGTAACCAATAGATGGCGTCAACATAATGACTTGCTTGGTTCATGAAAGCTCCGCCATCAAACTCCCAGGTACCGCGCCATTTCTCTGCGTCGTAGTAACTTTGAGGGCGTTGCCAGAAAACGTTGGATTGGGCAAGGTATATCCTGCCGAAACGACCCTTCTCCACTGCCCTTTTGAGCATCTGCATGGTGGAGTTTAAACGATTTTGTTTAACTACAAAGAGCTTCACTTTGTTCGCATCGCAGGCTTTGATAAGTTTATCAGCTCCATCAATGTTGATTGCCATCGGCTTTTCGGTTAACACATGGATTTTGTGATTGGCAACATCGATGCCCATTTGAGGGTGCATTCCGCTGGGAGTGCAGATTGATACTGCGTCTAAATTCTCTTTTTCCAGCATTTCAAGATAATCGGCATACAGGCTTTTTATGCCATATTGCTCTGAAACTGCATGCAGCTTCTCGGGTATGATATCCGCAGCTGCGACAAAATCGGCTTCAGGTATCTGGGATATTGCATCGAAATGGTTCTTTGAAATGCGCCCACATCCGATGATTCCCAAGCGAACTTTTTTCATATATATCTCCTTAAACATCTAACAAGGAATTGACCCGTTGTTTGATCAGATCAGTAACAGCTTTCCTACTGAAATGGCTTTCAATATAGTTCCTGCCGGTCTCGCCCACATGCTGTCTCAGGTTTTGATCTTCCAATAACTTTATGGTACGATCCACAAATTCTTTATTATCCGAAGCTGTTATTAATTCTGCGGCATTTCTGCAACCAAGGCTTTCCGCCACATTGGGAGTAGTGATGACAGGTACGGCGCATGCCATAGCCTCCAAAACCTTATTCTGTATGCCCGCACTGAAATACATTGGCGCAATAAAAACATCACTGGACTGCAGCTCAGCATATAAATCATCAACGAAACCAAGTACATGAGTATTAGCCTTACCATCCAAAGCCTGAATTGCCGGAACAGGTGAAGCCCCCACAATTACAAAACGCAAATTGGGAAACTTGCTTATCAAAGCGGGCATAATGGTGGTGCTGATAGCTATCGCAGCAACTATGTTATGAGCCACACTCATATTCCCACAGAATATCAGCTTTCCTTTGAAGTTATATCCGGGCAAGGATTCCGGGATATCCACCATGTTGGGCAAGATTACACTTTTCTTGTGTTTATCCAGATGAAGTGCCTTGAGATCCACGGGGGAAATAACCCAATTCTCCGAGAAGCTGTGACTTATGGCATGCTCGTAAGCAGCAGTTCTTTGTGCCTCTATGCTGAAGAAAAGCTTCATTAGCAAGTTCCGGTGTTTCAAACTGCGTTTGTACTCCATAGAAATGCAATCGGTGTAATCGAGGATAACTTTCGCTTTGCCACTATGCTTCACGTAGGGCGCCATACGGATAAGATGTGTGTAGATTACGTCATATTGCTTCTCTGCGAAGAGCTTAGAAAGCAACTTGCTAAGCTGAGTATTGTGATAATAGGCAACTTGGAAGGGAAGCTTGGCTATGATGTTGCCAAGGAGATTCACAAAGCTCCGCTTTTTCCCATGCGGGATGTAATGCACCTCCGGAAGGATGCTGCTTAGGTGCTCCATGGACGCACGATCTGTATCAGGTTGCACCAAACAAACTAGGCTCAGCTCTCCCAGTGCGGCAAGTGTTTGTAAAATAAAAAGCGACCGAACCTTATCTCCCCGATCAGGAGGGTAAGGTATCCGTGAGCTGAGGAATAAAATCTTCAATTACGACACTCCAATTAAGGTCTGTAGTGATATTCATACATTGTTCCTGAAAAGCTACAGCTTGTCAAGCACTTTATGGAGGAGAACGCATTGCACCAAGAATGAGTGGTTACATTGTAACAAAAAAAAGTGAGGACACTAAGTCCTCACCTTTCATCGTAATTGTAGGGAGGGTTTATTTCATAAGCATGAGTTTAATCTGTGACTCGGCACCGTTTCTGGTCTGCATCCTGGCAAAATAGACACCGCTTGAGCATGAATTGCCAAACTCATCTCTACCATTCCATTGCAGATTCTTAGTTCCCTTATTCAGACTTCCACTATACAGTGTACGAACTTTCTGACCACGTGCATTGTAGATAGCAACGCTAGCCCAACCTGCTTTCTCCATACCCATGGAAATGGTGACATTGGGATTAAATGGGTTGGGGTAAGCACTATTAAGTCCCTGGATGATAGGTGCATCAGGTACTTCAGTTGTGGGCTGACTAAGAGTAACCATAACTGGGCCAAAGAGTGAATTGGAACCGTCCATATCCAAGCTTTCCAGCCAGTAGTAATAGACTCCCGCTTCCACAGTCTCTTCGTCAACAAACAAATAATTGGTTAACTGAGATGTGTTGGTGGCGGGAATGAACACGTTAAGAAGATTGGATTCCTCTACCAGTTCGCTATCCCCACGGTAAATCTTGTATCCGGAGACGTTGGTTTCGGTTTGAGTTGTCCAAGAAAGTGTGATATTCCCGGCAAAGTTTAACGCTGCGTTAAATGATGAGAGTTCCACGGGCAGAGTAATCTCATTACCCGTAACAGCATATTGACCACTGAAATCAGCCTTGCCGGCAAGAGTTGCAGGGAAACTAACCATCATACGGGTTGCACCGTCGGTAACAGGGACTCCGGCTACACCAAGCTTAACCCACTCTGATCCCACATATCTCCAGATAGCGCTGCCATTGCTAAAGTCCACTCCAACGCCCTGTTCATTGTCCCAGTGAAGATATACTGTGGTAGTCCCGGATGAATTGCCGGTGAAAGTCCACTTTCTTTGTACGGCAGGAATGGACGGAAATTCAGGATATGTTTCGGGAGCAAAGGCCGAAATGGTAGCATTGCCCGCAACACTTACATATTTGAAGGGGAAGAATATCCGGTATCCAGCCAAATCCAAACTTGCTCCGTTTGCGGTATTAAAGGTCTCGTTCACCACAATATCACCACTAAGATTAAACAATGTATCTGTTGAGTTAAGCAGCAGATTCTGATAGGTGAAATCCGCAGGTAAAGTAGTCTCAGATTCGTATTCTATTGTTGAGCCAAAGGCTTGGGTAAAGGTGCTTGTGGAAATCGGGTTAGGTATTTCGGCAATGATGTAACCATTGTTAGTCCCTGTTCCTGAACCCCCTATTCCATGTGTCCCGACATTAAGATTGCCATTGTTTGTGAAGGTCCCGCTAACATTAACAGATGAATTAAGGTTTACATTGCCAGTATTGTTGTTGATGAAGTTCTGTAACACTCCGTTAATTGGAGGTAAGCTAAGATTAGATGAACCACCGACGACAACATTGGAGGTGCTTCCCCCAACGATGCTACCCGTGTTGGTCGATACTGTTCCATTAACTGTTAGGGTGTATCCTCCAAGATTAAGGTTGGTGGTTAAAGAAAGAGCTCCGCTAACTGTTAGGTCACTACCCAAGGTTACATTTCCGGATCTGTTTACACTGAAATTATTCAACGAAGATACAGCAGGCATGGTGATATTGCCACTACCGGTAATACTCAAGTTGGACCCGGTGCCTCCGGTCAACCCTCCTGAACCCGAAACAGCACCATTGATGGTAAGAGTATTTCCTGTTCCAATACCAAGTCTGGTAGTTAAAGCAAGAGTACCGTTTACCTGGCAGGAAGAGGTTAAACTTACTCCTGCCGAATTGTTGATGGTGAGGTTGTTGACGTTAGCAGGAATACCGTTACCGGTTACCTGAGAGCTTGAACCATTATATATGTAATTGGCAGAGGTGCTTAAAGTCCTTGTGCTTGTTTGAATGCTGCCTGAAGCGCCACTTGCGGTGATGCCACTCGGATTAGCCGTACTGATACTTGCTCCATTTGATAGAATAAAGCTACCAGAACCACTCACATAGGCACTAGCACTGAAAATAGCACTGTTACTTATGGTTAGTGCATTTGTACCGGTTGCAAGGTTACCAGCCGTCATCGTTAATGTCCCGTTCACTGTGCAGGAACCATTCATTGTTACACCGGCAGGGTTGTTTATAGTTAGATTGTTAACAGAAGTGGGGAATCCAGCTCCCAAGGACTGGGCAATAGTTCCGTTGTAAGTTATGCTGGAGCTTGCCCCGGCAGTCATGGCAGCACCTGAATTGAAAGCCAGAACTCCGCTGTTAACCAATGTCCCGTTCATCACCATATCTGTACCAGTACCATTATTCAGGGTAAAGGTAACTCCACTGTTAATGTTCAGGTTTGCACCTGCTTGAACGGTGACTTCATCTACGGTTGTGCTAGAATTCACGGTGACAGTATGACCGGACATAACTGTGATAGATAATGCTCCAGAAGCTGTTGGAGGTATATTAGCTGCATACCAGGTTACACCATTGTCTCGCGTATATTGCCAAATTGAAGGATCACTCCAGTTGCCACTAGCGACGGTGCGGTATTGGAACAAGAAGTCGATTGGAGTAATCGTGATGTTGTCGAAATACGCTTGAGTATTTCCACCTCTTTTGAAACCAATCTTCAAATAAACATTAGTAAGATTTACGGTGACAGTCTCAGTATTCCAACGTCCATTGGGAAGATTGGTAAAGTTCTCAACTAGTGTCCAGGGACCAGACAATGAGGTTGACCACCAATATTTAGGTGCGCAGTTCCCATTACCGGTTTGATAGGCAGATATTTTGAGGGTATACGGATTAGCCATCTTCGGTGCAATCAAGCCCTGAGTTTCATTAACAAAATACGCAGAATAGCTTCCATATAGGTTAGAAGGATTAGGAGGAGGAGAGCCAACCGGGGGAGTGCCTCTGGTAACTCCGCCGGAATTCACCCATCCTGCGGGAGGGAATGTACCTTCAAATCCTTCGTTATCAATCATCTGACTCCACAAGGAGACTAGAGACACTAAACTGATAAGCGACACTAAAACTAACCTTCTGATATTCATAATTTTCTCCATGTCCACTAAACATTCTTCACGGACTTACTGTTATTAATTCAGCAGGCATGCATCAATTTCCATATTGTCAACAAGATCTACTCACATGCGCGCTGCCTTATTAATAGCAATGTCCATGCCAAACTCGGTGATATTTTGGGAATGCTAGTTTAACTATGCTCATCAACATGATATACAAGGTATTATGAGTTTCCATTTACAACTTCGCAGAATGTTAATGTGATGTTAATAGCTAAGCACAAGACGATATATTGCATTTGTGCAATTTCACTAATGCAAGAATATGCAAGATTAGGTGTAGACGAATGATGTTTTTTACTACGACACATTACCCCCCTATGGAGTCTTCATGTATCTCAGAAAGAACACTTACGATATATAGTGGAGATCTGTTTGTTCGGGTAGAGGTTATTGCAACTCGATACTGAGATATTTTATCGTAACACTGAAACCAGAGCACATAGGCACGCTTATGAGGGCTTCACGATACTCCTCTAGTTGCATTGGGTTGTGGATGTTACCGCTCTTATAATCGACAATTAGGGCTTTGTTTGATGCAGGGTTGAGCATCAAACGATCAATCCTTATCATACCTTGCTTCCCAAGTAACTCAAACTCGGTAAGAACTTTACTCCACTCAACTGCAAATAGCCATGGATTTACTTCACACAACCGTCGACAGGCTTCAGCTATCCTTCTGATTTCGAACCCGGTAACAAGGGAACCATATCGCAGTAAACACCGTTTTGTTGCATAATCATGTTCTTCCACTTGATTATGCAATATGAAACTAAGGTAAAAATGCCCGATATCGCCTATCAGATTGGGCTTTGTTTCAAGCCATGTTCTTTTCCAATCGACAATGTGCACACCTCCGATTGGTTGCATATTATCCCAGTTGTGAGTTCCTGAGGTGGGTGAATCCTTTAACAACCCTGTGTAATCTCGCTTAGTGCCATTTTGGGGGATTTCATCAACAATCAATCTTTGTGGAGCTTCGGGTTTGAAATCACTCTCTAAGCTATAAACGCCTCTGTGGTCAGCTGATACTCCCATACCGGTAAAATACTCCAGACATGAATCACATAACAAAGCGGGTAACACATCATTGTTTCTTGAAGCAAGGAACTCATGCCAGCCATCCTTGTTTTGAAAGCTGAAATATATATGCAGCTTACTCTCAGCCCGTGTGAATGCCACATATAAGTTATTCATTTCCTCCAACAACTCCCTATCTTGTTCCGCTTGCCATAAATGCTTGTAACTGGATGCTTTCAATATCTTTTGATAGTGGTAACTGATGCCGAAGTCGCCTACATAGTGGAAATCCTTATCAGCATATTCCAGTGCCCAATCCAGCCGCGTGCTGTCAGTGCTATGCCCTGCTGAAAGGTTATAAAACACAAACACACGGCGAAACTGCAAGCCCTTGGATTTGTGGATGGTTAGCAGTTGCAAGCTATCTGTAACCGTTACCGATGCCTGCTTAAAATCCTCCGCAAGACTGTTTTCCTTAATATAGCTGAGTAAATCAGGAATATTGACGGTTCCGTTTCCTTTCCCAAGTTCCCACTCACTTACAATACCGATAAACTTATGTACATTCAAATAGTCTCTTTCAGACTTGTCCAATGCAGGTAAACATAGATCTATAACATCTCTGCATATCTGTGAGGGAAAAGCATTGTGCTGCCCGATTGCCAATTGGTAGAACTGATCTGCAAGAGGTATAGCCGATAAATCAGGTGCTTGCCACTTCCCTGTACGATGCTGATTCTCTTCTGCTTGGGCAATGCTATCTAAAAGGAGCTTCAGGTTGGAAGCATCAAGCATGAGGTAGTCAGAGCGGAGAAAAGCCAGCAAGTCACTCCAGTCTCCCCATGCAACATATCGCAGCCAACTTATTAAGGGCATTACAAGATTATGTTCACAGATACTGCGATCTGGCTGATACAAGCTGCTTATGTCATATTCATCCAATGTCTGTTGGATAGAGCTGAGTTCTTTCCCCTTTCGACATAGAATCGCTATGCTCCCATATGGGTCTTGCTCCAGAGCAGGCACCACCATCGTGTTAACAAAATCCTTATACACATCATCAACAGATGTTTGTGCCGACTTTGTCTTGCTGGTGTTACGCAAGCAGAATTCAATTGCCGTGTCCGGCTCTAAGCCCATGTTCGCTCCACGAATAATGTTATACTCCCAATTCATACGCTTTTCGGCAAGATACTCATGTATTCTTGGTTCTTGGAACAGGCTATTGATGAACTGCATCAGAGTATAACCACACCGCCAACATTGGTCAAGACGTTCTGTTTGCACCTCTTTCATGCTGGGAAAAATGCTCTGCAAGTTTAGTAGTAAATCGCGCTGTCCACCACGCCAGCCAAAGATTGATTGCTTTTCGTCTCCCACAACAATCAATCCTCCGAAAGGTTTGCTACCTTCCCCGGCGGTGATTTCTCCAATTATTGGCTTGATGATATTGAATTGTATCAACGATGTATCTTGGAACTCGTCTATCAGCATAAACCGAGTGCGATGACTGAGAAACTGATAGAATTCACTGGCAGATAACTCACTCTGAGGATCAAAGAAAGGTGGCTCTTCGCTGAACAAAGCCTCGAAGCTGAACCAAGAAATATCATCATAAGTCATGTTCTTATACCGGTATATCAGCCTATCATACTCATCCAGAATTATCTTCCACAAGTCCAATATCTCCCTCTGCTCCGGAACATACAGAAGCTTCATCAGGTAATCTGCCAGATATCTAGTTGCTTCCTGTTGAGCTGTCTCCATTAGGGCGATATGTTCAGGATATGATGCTTTGCGTATCAAATTCCCATTCCAGATGTTCTTATCCATTAGCAGGTAAAGCAGCTTCTCTGCTGCCAGGGGTGATTTGCACATATCATTGATGGTCTGCATCATTGCCGCAACGCTTATCCCGTTATGCTCAACAAACTGCTTGAAGCCCTTAATGAAATAGCTTTCAAGGGCATTCTTTTGCTGCCCCTGCCAAACATCCTGCACCACACTCAACAGGGTATGCATCGCCTCGAGGAAGTTTTCAGGAACATGATTGCCAGGATATTCCTGCATAATATCACACACTCGTAGGTTTGTCCCGCTTACATCATCCCTGTTTTGTAAACGTCTGGTTATCATGTAATAAAGCCACCGCCCCTCGATTAAAGAAGCAAAGAACTTGGCATAGGCATCCAAAGAACGGCTAACTTTGCGGCTAAGCAGTTTGTTTAAACGATCCCTGAAAGCTGGTTGCATCAAGTGATTCATCAGATAAGGCATTCTTTTACTAATGGCTTGGGTATCTATATCGAAGCTTTCGATGTTCCTCAGTGGACGCACGATGTTCCTAAAGATATTGCCAATGTAAGCATCTATCGTCATCACCTGCAAGCGGCTATGGTCGCAGTTTATCTCCCGCAAAGCACTTGTTAGCATGTTCCGCTCTACAGTGCTTAGTTCATCACTCTCACTAGGCACCAATTTGCGCAGATTGCCAAGCAATTCACTACGTTTATCCGTCACTTCCGGGGATACCAGCAGGCTTAATTGTGAAACAATGCGCTCGCGAATCTCAGCTGTTGCCTTTCGGGTGAAGGTAAGCGCAAGGATACTATCTATGCTGAATTCCGGTTTCCCATAATAATGCAGAATCAGAGCTATGTATTCCAGAGAGAGGCGATAGGTTTTTCCCGTACCGGCACTGGCACAGATTATACGGCAAAATATGTCATTCATTAGTTTGCTCCAAAGCAGCAGTAAGCAAATCTGCCCGTGTGATAGATTTAAGCCTCAGCCTATCAGTGGTCTTTTTCCCCTGATAATAACCTCGTTCCAAGCAAGCCTGAAGTGTATCCAACACATCCTGTTTCAACTTATAACGTTTATCTGGGGTTATTCTATCTTGTGTATCCTTCATATCCAGAATATTCCAAAATAGCGAGCTAAGCTTTTCTTCAGGCATAGATTCACCCAACAAGTAATAAAACCATTCGTAGATAATCAGTTGCCGGTAGTCACGATTTCCGGTCTTGAAATCAATAATCATCGCCTCATCCTCGGTTTCTATCCGCAAATCCGCCTTTCCATGCAGGGCAATGTGATACTCCTTGCCTTCATGTAACACAGAGCCCAGGGTTTTATAGCTCCGTTCCGTATGCGTCATCTCTTCTTCCTCGGGGATTAGGGTAAAGCTGCGTTTATCCAGATTACGCTGCACCCAGTTCTCAAAGAAGGCATTAAGTGATTCGGCCAAACGCACGGAGATTATTTCGGACAAGAACTCTGCATTGTAGTTCTTGGGTATCTGATAACGAAAATCCCCACTCTGAAGCAGCTTAACCAAGCCCTCTTGCAGATACAATGGATTTCCCAAAATCGCTTCCAGCCTATCTAACCCATGGTGCTCACCGCGCTCTGAACCGAGAATACGGGCGAAATAAGCATGCATGATATTACCAAACAGCTTGTTGCTTATTATCTCCTCAGCTTCATAAGGAATGCTCTGCAAGCGTGAATGATTCTCAATATACCAAATAAAGGGGTTCTTGATGAATTGAATCATCGCAGAAGCAGAAAGAAATAAGGTATTATGTGCTCTGATGTCCTTTGTAGGTTGGCAAGGCAATATAAAGAAGTTCTCATCTATTTCTTTGGGTTTGGGAAGTAACTTGCTTGCCTTTACGTCCGGATTGTACAGCACTTCTTTGATTTGTATTTGCACTTGGCATTTATCTAAGTTCTCACCGAAGCCAATTAGCTGTTCCAGCTCTCCCAGAAATGAACTAGGGCTTACATCCCGCTCAACATTTCGATAACAGAAGCATGCTGTCTCTTTTGACACCAGTAGCACCCGGAAGAAGTAATAACGCTCCCAAGCCCTGATATCTGTATAGCTCTTTAGCCCCAACTTCCCACGCTGTGTTTCGTTGAAAAGCCATACCGGACTGGGGTTTGATGGAAGCACACCTTCTATCATTTGGAAGAATGCCAGTTTATCAAATCTTCTATTCCGCGCATCCAGCAAGTTGCTTATCTCCCAATTAGCCCGGATCTCCCCTACCTCCTTGTAACTGATTGTTGCAGATTTGAGGAAGCCGATAAACAGCTCCAGTATGCCTTCTCCACGTTCCTCAGGGCTAAAGATCTCCGTCCAGGCTGGGACAATGCCCATACTGTCTATAGAGGCAAAATTTGCCAACCTCTCCCAAAAACAGGCTTGGATATCAGTATATTCCCGCTCAGCTTTGCTGATTAATCTGTCAGTTACCAATCCCTGGGGAGCATCAATCAAATCACAAAGCTCTTTTATGGAATTCACATCCGCAAAACGCTGGATAAGCATGATGTATTTGCTAATTACCTGTGCCGGCATGCTGTTTGGGTCCTCAGCAAATACCTGCATATCCAGATACAAATAGTCGTTCTTAAGCAGCCTGTCCAGGCTGAGCTTAATATTCTTTTCCTGCTCCTTGCTAAGTCCATCCACGAAATATGGTAGAAACCAATCCACACTGTATAACTTTGCCATAAGGGATAAGGGCAGATATGCCCCGCTTAAACGCCATGCCTTCACTCCCGCTAGTATTGCCTGTAGCATCCCAAATAAAGCAGTCTCGGTGATTCTTATCACTTTGGGAAGTTTGAAGCGTTCCGGGCTGAAATAGCGGGAGTAAGCCTTTTGGTGAAAACTGCTGTCAATAACTGCTCCCCCACTATCGCTGCCATCAGACTTCAACCATGCCAGAAAACTCAAAGCCATCTGGTCCTCGTCAGTGCTTTCCACGATGCTAATCTTGGGTTTACGTTTCAGCTCTTGCCAAGCGGCTTCCAGATTAAACTCTTTTGGCTTCCAGCTTGCGCCGCGAATCTCCGGCTCAAGTCCATGATATAGCACAGAAACTTCATTTCCTGCTTCTTCCAATGCGTGAATTAGGGTTACTTCTAGTTTGCTGTAGTAGTATTGGTTCACGAATACTATCCGGTAGTTTTGCCATGGGATATAGATACTTTCCTTATGCAGGTAAAACATTTTGTCGGTGAAGCCCAAAGCACTGATATAGTTAAAATAATCCCTGCGAATTTGCTGAATGCGCTCAAGATAAGTTTCTTGCCACATCTGCAGGTAGAATACCCCTGAGTTCTTTAAATCATCTAAGCTTTCAACGTCCACTTCCTCATCTGAGAGTTCCTCGAAGAAATCAAAGAACTTCCTTCCCCATTCCACGATATCGGCATATTGTAGAATATGGAAGAACTCCCTGTTTTCTTCTCCCATCACCAGATACAGGCATAATAAACGCTTTTCATCCATCAGAACAGGGGCTGAGGGCAAGATGCAAGCATCCATGAAGTCTTCCATACTGATGAAAGAGGCTTCCTGCAGCTTCCAATCACTGATGAAGCGTCTGCTTGCCACCCCCGCAGCCCTGCGGGTAGGGAAAATCATTAGTGTTTTATCACTTAAATGGGAAAACGCTGCATCCAACAGGTCTTCGCTTAGGGGAATTGTTTTTATCTCCATGCTGCTCCCACCCAATGTTCAAAATTTTAACCTGAATGTCTTACTATGCTGATACGATTCACTCACCGGAGCAGGATGAAAATATTGAATTTATCTGTCAAGCACAAACAGGAAACCATAATCAGCCTTCACGATATATTCTTTACAAGCTCCGCAAACTGTTATACTACCTCAATTCATGGTAGGAGCAGATAGGTAATCATTCACAAATTGTGGCTGGCTTTAATTGCTATACAAGCTTTACTCGTGTGCCATACAAAACCCCCGGCTGTTCTACCGGGGGTTGAAGAATATTGAATTTATCGTTTATATCTTGGAGAATTAGTCTATTTACGTTTATCCTTTAGACTTGCTTTTAGTGTTTCCAATCTGCTGTTGTCTTGTTTGGCACCCTGAGTAAGGGGTTTGCTATTGCTCCGATCGGCATATGCAGTAATCCTGAAGAATTTACCTGCAACTCCGCTGGCATCGAAACTATAACTTATTGCTCCTCCCGGGACAACAGTGTAATCCGGCGACCATGTATAGGGATCATCCGAGGCATACACATGATACTCGGTAGCTCCTAAAACCTGTCCCCAGTTCAGTATCACATTATCACCGGAGATGGTTGCGATGACCAATGGAGTATCCAATACGGAGGGAATATATATGAGCGGTCCATGGAAATCATCAACTGAAAGCGCTATGTTGGAATGACTCCGATAACGCACCGCAAAGTAGATCACAGCATCGCCATAGGAATCCAGATTATACTCTTTCCTGCTATAGTCCGACGATTCCAATATCCCGCTGTCGATCATGGTGAAAGATGAAGGTTGAGTGTTTGTAGTGGAGATCAGCACTTCCCAGGATTCAGGACAAGAAACATCATAGCTTCTCATCCAAAAGCTTATCGCGTCCGTTGTTGAGTTGCTTAGCTGCAGCGGAGGGGTTATCAGCCAGTCGTCACTTTGCATGCCTGGCTCAGCAATAATGGTAGCAGAGGTGTTACCTGAATGCGGCCATAAATACATCTGTTCCCAGCTATATCGATTACCGTCAGGGTTCAAAACTGACCAGTTAGCGGGGATGCCGGACTCGAAGCTTTCCAACAGAGCTCCTACAACATGAGGGAAAAACCCTTTGCCAGATGTGGTGTTATTAGTTAGAGCCGAGTCTGTGGGCAATTCTACTTCCGCATAGATTGTCATGTCAACGCCTTGAGTGGAAGGAGTCCAGGTTAAGTTGTAAGTAGCAGATGCGCCCCCTTCCAGAGGATCGGAAACGTTTAAGGTGGTAAGGGTGGCAGCAGGTGATACGCTTTTAAGGTTTATTGTGAAGCCTGTCTGAGTAGCAGTACCGCAATTTGCCACAGCAACCGAGTGCGTAACAGGGGTCCCTGTTATCCCGGATGAAGCTCCGGAAACTGATAAGGCAGCAAGGTCGTTGGCTTGTGGAATAAACACTCGGACATTATCCACGAAGAGGTCGTTATCTGCATTTGGTTCGGTTGATTCTCCACAAAAGGCAATGTACTTCACTCCTGTGTAAGCATCCAGAGGAATAGTAACATGCATGCCGGTGTTGGGTATATCATTGTAAACATAGGCAGAGCCGGTGTTGTTCCACTCTCGCAGGACTGTAGCTGTCGTCCAAGAACTGCCGTCACCAATCAGGATCTTAAACTTATCGTCTATACCGGAGGTTCCATTGGGGTCGCCTGTGATAGGCCCGCTGCTGTTCCAGTCCGTCAGGGCTATATCCAGTTGGAGTTGGTAGTTCGCCCCGCCTAATTGCAGTGGCGGGGTCACCAGCCAACGCTTGAGGATATAGCAGATATTAAGGTAGGCTGATGGATTTGGAGGAGTAGACTCGGTATTTTGCCATTGCCATTGATACCAGGCATTGTTATCAGGTACAAGAGTATCTGTCTCATCAGTATGGTATCCTGCCCAATTAGCAGGCAGAAAAGTATCGAATGTTTCACTTAACAGCGTTGTGGCGATGGAGTTGAATGAGCGTACAGAACAGCCTACCGCATCTCCCATATCACTAAATGGAACTATCATCCAGTAGTACGTAGCATCCGGAATGAGCGATGTGGTCAGCGTATAAGAAAAGGTGTTGGAAGGGACGGTGGCAAGCAGGGAAGTGGGAGTAATCGGCGTGGTACTTGCTTGGCAATATACCTTGTAGCCCGTAACCAAGCCACCTGAGGTAGTCGGAGCCCAACTCAGGGTAGGATATAGGATTTGTCCGGTTGCATTGTTGGCAGGAGTGGCTAAGGTTACGGGACTGGGCAAAGCTCTGGCACGCACAGTCACGTCATCGATACACATATAATAGATGAGACCTGCAACACGATTTTGTATCCCTAGGTAATAGGTTCCTGAGGTAGTGGGGGTAAAAGTGGCTGCGATGCGCTGATAGTCCCCATTGGTCACGTTTACCATGTATTGAGGTGTAATCTCGGTAGTCATACCTTCCGGGGAAGCAGAAGTGCCAAAGTGCATAGCAATCTGTGCGTTTCCATACATATCTGTATTCTGTCGGGCATAAAGCTCCACGTCATAGGTAACGCCAGCCTCTAGAGGATAGGGTCGAAACAACCATCCAAAATTATAGTATTCGGTTGCATAATACATTGTGAGGTTCCAATTGCCGGTTCTGGGACTACGATTGTAAGATGATTGCAATTTATTTGCCTGCCATTGTGAATATCCATAACCATAAACTTGCGTCCACTCGAATATGTTATCATTGAATTCAATATTACCAACTTCGAAGCTCTCAGTGGCGAAGGGATCTCGCTCTGTAATGAAGTTATTATGGGCGGATGGAATGCTTACTCCACCAGAAGCAAAATGGGCTTTAACAGACCAATACCAACGCTCCCCAAACTGGAAGGTAATTTCTCCGGCGCTAACAGGATTGTAGGACGTTCCCGTAATCCCCGTAAATGTGTGCTGACCTGTATAAGCAGTGTCATAGAGTTTGGTTTCATCTCCCAATACCATATAAAGGGTATAGCTAACAGGGGTTTGTCCTACCGGATTGGGTGCCCAAGTGATGTTAAAACCGCCTATAGGTAAGTTCGTTGCATTGGAACCAGGATAAGTACCCACGGGTTCATGCATCTCCGTAGCATGCTTCCAGAACAGCTCGGGATAGCCGTTATTATCCAGATGCCACATCGTCCAATAGTCATTGGTGCCATTGGTAGTTTCGCGAGTGTAGTCCCAGCCGATATAGGTAGCTTGCGTTTTCATCTGGGCTGTAGTCTTGCCGGTACCGCCAAAAGAAGAAGCCATACCGCTGGTTTGTGTATCCCAATAGCAGCCACTTATAGTTGCGCCATTGTAGCCACTTAAGCCGCCCTTTTGTCCGGTTGCGGTAGGTGTTCCGTTGGAATAGCTATTGGTAACCGTTCCGGCATTGTTACCCACCAAGCCACCCACATAGCTGGCACCGCTTATATTTGCCATGGAGTATGAGTTGTCTATGTTTCCGTTGTTCTGCCCTACCAAGCCTCCGATAGTATTACCCGCACCGGTGACGGTGCCGTTGGCATGGCAACGGCTGACTGTGCCATTATTCCAACCTACCAAGCTTCCGCACCAGGTGTTGCCGGTTACGGTACCGATTGAAAGGCAGTTCTCAATCACTGCACCTGTTTCATTGTTTCCCGCAATACCACCAATCTTATTACATGTTACACTACTGCCCGATCTGTTTATTGAACCGAAGAATTTACAATCTCTTATCGTCCCAAGATTGTTGCCCACAACCCCACCGCCCCCTTCGGCATTACCAATATTTACCGTAGCGGATGAAAAGCAGTTCTGCACTGTTCCTTTATTGTGTCCGACTACCGAACCGGTATCGCCATCCCCCAGAAAGTAGCATGTACTGCTAAGAACGGTATTTTTTACTATGCTGCCTACTGCTGTCATCCCAAACAACCCATGATAGGGACCATAAAACTGGCTACGCAGGTTGCTTATGGTGTGGTTATTACCGTCGAAATTACCATAGAACATGCTGGAGTTATTGCCTATCGGCACCCAGGTGGTAGTACTTGTGGGGCTTGCGTTAACATCGTTCATCAGCTTAATGAATTTACCTGCATGGGCTGAGCCTACAAAGTTACGTACTGTGTTTAGCTGGTTAAAATCATACACTAAATATGGGTTTAGTTCCGAGCCAAAGATAACAGGCGGTAAGTATATCTCGTCTATCCAGGCACAATCATTACCGGAGGATGTCAACCAGTCCTTAATGTAAGTCCACTTAAATGTATGGGTACCTGCAGTGACGGCATAGCTTTGTTGTGTCCATCCGCTCTCTCCAGACCATGAACCCTGTTCAACATCGTCAATGTAAAACTTCAGGTAATCACAATAGGCTTCTGAGCTTACCCTATGAAAAAAGCTAACGTTGCCCGCTAAGAGCCCGCTTTGAGTAATGGAAATACTGGTACTTTCACTGTTGCCAATCGCACCGGATTTTGCAACATAGCTGCCAAAAGCCACATCGCTGCCTTGTATCGCCCATGGACTGTCAGAGCTGTTATCCCAATTATAAGAACCGAAGTTATTGGTCTCAAAACCTTCAAAACCTGTCTTGGTGGGACCCGTCACATCATCTATCAGCAATCTTCCCATATTGGTGGAGATCGCCTGGATGGCGACATACACTGTCTGTCCCGCATATGTAGAAAGGCTGTAGTTATATTGAGCCCAAGCAAAGGCAGGAGCTATATTGGCAGCCAGGGTTATGGTGAAATCTTCCGTATTATTGGATGTAGTAGATAGCTTAATATTATAGCGATCTAAGTATGCACTGCTCACATTGGCTGCCCAGAAACTGAATGTTGCATCGCCTATAGTAGGAGATAGCTGAGGTGAGATTAACCAATCGTTATGCGCACTGGTAGAATAATCTATCGCTGCACAAACCGATGTGTGAGCTTGGGTGTTAGCAAGTCGATACCAAGTATTGCCGTCCCCACTGTTGATAACTTTCCATCCCGCAGGCGGAAAAACAGCACTGCCAAAACTTTCATTAAGCGAAATGGCATACAATCCGCCCACTGACAGCATAACAATCGTGAATAATAAGCACAATTTTCTCATCTTTGAGTTCTCCTTCAATTCGTAGCAAATCTAGTTTGTAGTTCAGTAGTCAAGTACACCATTTGGAATGCTTTGAACTTCTGATAGGAAAGTATGTGAGAAACAATACACCCTGTCCTAAACCCAGATTATTATCCAAATTCTAACTATTTAACTTGTATTTTCACTGCCCTAAATGGTCAAGTTTAATCTGACATTTTTTTCTCTACCCAAAAAGTCGTGGGCGAATCCTGAGTAGTTAGCTCAGAGGCTGCTCCTCTCACCCACACTGCACGGAGAGCTTCCCAGTTTCAATTACGGATGTAATACGCGTGAATTACGGATGGGACGCGTATTTCACGCGCATTACATCCGTAATTGGAACAGGGAACAACCTCAAAGGCATCATGAGAGAAATACATGTTGAATGTTCAATTGGTACCACGCTCTTTATTAATCTCTTATTGTCACCCTCCTTAAGTACGGGTATTATATTAGTATTAAACCAAGGAGAATGAATCATGAAACATATGATGATACTTGTGATACTTACTTTCGTTGCCATATCCTTAAGTGCCGGATTGGCATGGGATTGGGCAGTGCAAACCAATTGCAGTAGCATTGCCGTTAATGGCATGGTGATAGATAAAAAGGATAATGTGTATCTGGTGGCAAAATTCTGGGATGATTTCCAAATCGGAGAGCGAGCCATCAGCCCCGTGGGTGGAGAGGATATCCTCATCCTGAAGTATGATAACACCGGTAAATTACTTTGGGCACTACCCGCCGGTGGCGAAGATACAGACAATGGTCTGGCAATTGCCATCAGCCCTTCAGGTGGGATTTATGCAGCAGGAAACTTCGTATCAGAAGCAAGCTTTGGCAGTTTCACCGTTAGTAGCGAGGATACCTACAACCACGATATTTTCGTAGCGAAGGTTAGTGAAGCAGGAAAGTGGGAGTGGGTTAAAAGCTATGGTAGCATGAACGAAGAGACGGTGTTCAGTTTGGCAGTGGATAGTAAAAACAGCATCTATCTGGCAGGTAATTTTAGCAGTAATATCAGCTTCGGTGAAACCGAACTGACTACAGATTATGAAGTACCGGCATTCTTCCTGGCAAGGATGAAGGGTAATGGTGAACCGGATTGGGCGGTTCCTATCCGCTTGGTGTCCGATGGAAACATCAACAAACTGGTGCTGAATAACAAAGAACAACCCGCCATCGCCGGTAACTTCGATACCGAAATGGATGTGGATAATGAGATTATCCTGATGAGTAACGGTGGATGGGATGGCTTCGTGATACAATTCGACCAAACGGGATATGCTTTGTGGGCTAAGTATTTTGGCGATGATGAAACGGATTCCGTTAATGACATGGTGAGTGACAAGCAAGGTAACCTATACATAACCGGAAACTTCAGCGGTATCATGGATATGGGAAAAGATATCACGGCTGATGGACTTACCGACATCTTTATCGCCAAAATTGCCCCCGGAGGAAACTGGGTATGGGCAAACTCCTGTGGTGGCGAAACTGCTCAATATAGCGTGGCAATAAGCCTTGGAGCAAATGGTAAGGTGGTAGCAGGTGGAAACTTTGCCGAAAGCATGAGCATCGGCGACAAACACACTGTGAATGATGCAGATGATGGCTTATTTGTTGCCGAAGCCGATGCAGATGGGAACTGGCTGGGATTGTACGGGGCAACAGGATCGGATATGGAATCAGTGAGAAATCTGGTTTGTGACAGCAAAGGGAATATTATCGCTGTGGGTGATTTTGTGATAGATCTGCAGATTGGTAATGCATCCTTGGAGACAAGCTCCGAGGCATACTATGATAGATCTCTTTTCCTTTCCAGGATGAAGAATACTAAGTAAAAGCATAAGTTGCATAGACCTGAGCCATGTAACCAGAGCGAAAATACTCCTTGCAAGTTGGATGTGACCGATTAACATATCCATATCATACCAATTTCATAGGAGTACCAAAAATGAAACATATATTATTGCTTCTTATCGTAATGCTGGCTACAGTGGTTCAGGTTAATGCACAATCGGAGTGGCAGACGGTTAGTTCGGAGGGAGTAACCATGCTGTACCGCACGTCCCAGGATGGACAAAATCTTGAGTGTGATCTCAGTGCTCAGACCACGGGCTGGGTGGCAGTGGGATTCAATCAGACAGATATGATGCTGGACGCAAACATCATAATTGGCTATGTAAGCGGTGGAGTTACCAATATCAGAGATGATTTCGGCAACCGGACAGGATCCCACAGTTCAGATATCAGTTTAGGCGGAACTAATGATGTTACACTATTGTCGGGTGAAGAGTTGGCCGGACGAACAACCCTACGCTTCACAATTCCCCTTTCGACTTCTGATGCGTACGACAGACCTCTTACAATTGGAAGCTCATATCCAATTATCCTTGCCAGAGGTAGTAACAGTGCAGATAACTACACCGGATCGCACAGCGGTGCAGGATATGCCAATGTTAGCATAATGGCTTTACCAGTTACCCTCCAAGATGATTTGGGGGTTGAGGTACTGTTCACCTTACAGGGTAACTACCCCAATCCATTCAATAGTAAGACAATGATTAAATTCAGTGCAGATAGTTATTCGCCATTACACATGAAAGTGTATAACACTCGTGGACAGCTTGTGTATAGCAGAACTGTCTATCCTGCAGGAAAGGGCAATGCTGAGCTTGAATGGCCGGGTACCGATAATAATGGCACAAAGCTATCAAACGGAATATATATGCTGCAGCTGGTATCCAACAATGCAGTGCGCAGACACAAAATGATACTCAGCAGATAACTTAGCTACCTGATTTTGATGCTGCCGGTGGCAAAGCTCTCGTGCATGGCATCAAAATCATCAACATCGCTGCAAGCAAAGATTACGCTATAGGTATTACCCATACTAAGCGCTCGGTCATATGAATCCCCTGAATTCAGGGGGATGCTGAACTCTAGGTTTGTTCTATCTGCATTTTCGGAACCCGAGATAAGCGTGACGTTACTTGAACCGCCTAAGCTGCTGTCTGCTTCGTGAGATACACTACTAACCCCAAAGTCGTCCCTAATATACGCTGTTCCATTGTTAACATAACCGATGATGAAATTAGCGTCCTTCATTCGAGAACTGTTATCGTAGCCCACTGCTAACCACCCGGAGCAGACAGCAGAGAGTTTACAGTTCAGTGTCGTTGAAGAAACGACCTTGTATTTCAAAGTAAAATTACCAGAGTTAAGGGTGAAGAAGCCCTCTGCATCCGGAACATCGGTATTGGATATGAAAGGCTCATCCATAACTGTATCGCAGGCTGTCAGGAAAAGTGAAACAATCAATATTGATAGTAAAACTCTCATGTTAGGTTACCTCTTATTCACCGAAACGTCGTTGGATATTAAAACCAAGGTGTAACTTGTTGTTATCTGTACCTCTGGATTGTCCACAAGGATTCATCCGGCTGCCATTGCTGAGTTGAAACATAAAGTGGTGCCCGTAGGTATCTGCTTTGATGCCAAAGGCAAAGACATCCTTATCATCCAAGTGTTTCTTCACCGCTTCTTTAGCAGAGTTCCTATCCCATACAGGATAGTACTCACCCACCAGATGCAAGCTCTCCTTAATATTAAACTGCAAGCCTAGACCATTAACGAACCTTTCGTAGTATCCATCATATCCCAGATTGCAGTTCAAATTCAATACTGGATGAATTTTTCCTGTTTGGAGGGCAAGGATGTAGCTAAGGTTTGCCCGTCGGTCATTTACTGATACGGGTTTGAAGGAGAGATAATTAATATCAAGCTGAGCTTGTAAAGGAAAACTATCCGGGGTTAATCGCCTGCCAAGCCCCAGATTCATTTCTTTTCCGTTTCTAATGTAAGAAGCCTTGAGCTCTGTTGCGTTTACAACCACATATCTGAATCCTATCATCACATTAGCTCCATCATCCATGCCAAAGAAAGTATCCAGCGGGTCTTTTGCCACTTCTCCATAGAAACGATGGACCAAGTTTACCTCACCTTCACCCTTAAAGAGTTGAGTGGGTGTGGCTAAAGAATAATATGAATCTTGGTAAGCCGAGAGACTTGACAACATGGTAAATAAGATAAATAGCAAGGCTATGTGTTTCATCATAAGCTCCTTGAGTAATAAATTTTCAACACTTCACTCACTCAATACATCATAGATAGCATATTGATTGTAGTCAAGATAAAAAGTGATGGGAAATAATGAAGAAATAGCATGTTTGGCATTCAAACGGCTCACTTTGAGTCAAAAAAGAGCTTGACGAAATGGGCAGGTTAAAAAATCATGCTAAATCATAGAAAATCTGATTGATAAAGACAAGGAGAAATAATGGTCAAGCTGAGACTGAGACGGATGGGAGCAAATGATCTGCCCTTCTACCGCATAGTTGCTGTGGATTCCCGCCAAAAGCGCGATGGAAAATACATCGAATGTGTAGGTTGGTATGATCCCAAGCCTAATCCATCCAAAATTAATATAGAAACTGAACGTGCCATATATTGGCTTAGTGTTGGTGCCCAACCCTCTGATACCGTTCGTTCTTTGCTGCGCAAAGCCGGCGTACTGCAAATCTGGCACGAACAGAAAGTTAAAGCTCATGCAGCCCAAAAGGATGCATAACAGAAAAATAAACTAACTCTGAGGTGACACATGAAAGATCTTATTGAATTCATGGTTAAAGCTCTCGTGGATGATCCCGGTGAAGTGAACATTACAGAGATCAATGGCGACAAAATCACGCTCTACGAGTTGCGTGTGGCAAAGTCTGACATAGGCAAGGTTATTGGTAAACGCGGAAGAACCGCGGGAGCCATTCGTACCATCATTAATGCGGTTAGCACCAAACAAGGTAAGCGAGCCGAGCTCGAGATAATCGAGTAATCCGGATTGTAACAAAACCAGTCCGATAGTTCTTTATTCAGGTATCTTCAAAGCCCCTTATGAAAACCTCTGATCTTACCCGCATTGGTAAGCTTGGAGGCAGGGATGCACAAGGCTTTTTTCATGTGATGATTAAGCCTGAGTATCGAGAAGTGCTTAGTGGTATTGATGATGTCTATTTGATCTTTAACAGCAATAGAGTGTTTTACGTAACTATCAGTGAGAGAAAACAGTCCGACAAAAAGCTTTGGTTGAAGTTTTTGGAAGATGGTATCAGCGAGGAGCAACCCAAGCACAAGGATGTGTCTATCGCCATTGCAGAGCAGGAAGAGAGTGAAGCCGAAGAGCTTGATGAACTTCTGGGATGCAAAGTGCTTTATGGTGATCTGGTGCTGGGTGAAGTGCAAGACTATTTCTTCAACGGTGCACATTACGTGTTGCAAGTCGTTGATGAGGAACATCCTGAATTACTTATCCCCTATGTGGATCACTACATTCAGGCAAAACTCCTTGATTTGCAGAGTCTTGTGCTTCAAAATGCAGATGCTTTGATAGAGTTCTATCGAGGTTAGACTCCCTGGGAACAGCTATGACCTTTGATGTGCTAAGCCTATTCCCTGATGCCTTTGGCGGATTCCTGAACAGCAGTATTATAGCCCGTGCCATAAACCAAGAGATTGTTAAGGTACGGCTAACAGATTTTCGCACTTACAGCAAAAACAAGCACCACAATGTTGACGATTACCCATATGGGGGTTTTCCCGGCATGGTGTTACAAGCGCAACCGGTATATGATGCCTTAAGTGATTTGCTGAAAGAGGGAACCGCTCCGGTGATATACTTCAGTCCCCAGGGACGAAAACTAAGCCAAAAAGTGCTTGCCGATTATACACGCTATGAGCGAATTGTATTGTTGTGTGGGCATTACAAGGAACTTGATCAACGAATACGTAATTTGTGCGTGTCAGACGAGATTTCCTTGGGTGATTATGTGCTTAGCGGAGGAGAGTTGGCGGCAATGGTGTTTATGGACGGAGTTAGCAGATTGATCCCCGGTGTAATTGGAGATATTGAAAGTGCCAATAGTGATTCGTTCAGCGAATCAAAACTGGGCTTTCCGTGCTATAGCCGACCTGATACTTTTATGGGGCTGGAAGTTCCGGCTGTGCTGAAAAGCGGAAACCATAAAGAGATTAGCCGATGGGCAGATGAACAAGCTATAACCATCACCAAAACTCGCAGACCAGACCTTTTATCGGACATTAACCAACAACATTTACAACGCAGGAAGAGATAAGCCACTAATCTTGCTGAGATTGGATGGGTGCATATCAGATGCACATACTTACTATAGCCTTAGCTATTGTGAATATTTCGGGACGGAGTTTGAACTACTTAGTTCGTCCTGATCCAAGATCAGCCGGCTGACTGCTTCCGAGTATATATATGGGAGGAAACCCAAATGGATATTCTGCAACAAGTTGGCAGAGACCAAATCAGAACCGACTTTCCGGATTATCGCGTTGGCGATACCGTGAAGGTCCATTATAAAATTAAAGAAGGTAGCAAGGAACGCATCCAGGTGTTTCAGGGCATCGTGATCCAGAAACGTGGAGCCGGAGTGTCCAAATCCTTCACCGTTCGCAAAGTTTCAAGCGGCGTTGGCGTTGAGAGGATATTCCCTCAAAGCTCCCCAAATATTGATAAACTTGAAATTGTGCGCCATGGCCAAGTTCGCAGAGCGAAGCTGTTCTATCTGCGCAGTGCTCAAGGTAAAGCGGGAAGAATTAAAGAACGCAGAAGATTCACTGCTTAGTTACCTATCCACTCTTCTTAGCCCCTTCTTTGTTGCAAAGAAGGGGCTTTGTTTTTATATTGACTTTTTAGCTCTAGCCCATTATTGGTTTGCTCGATTGAACTTTGATGATTAGAGGTTAACATGGATAAACGCATATTTTACAGGGAACCATTTGGTGAGCTTTACTTGGTTATCGAATTAGATGAAGATACCATCACCGGGATTAGTTTCTGCGAGAAACAGACTATCAGCATACCTGTTACTGAAACTGAACATGAAGTTTATAAACAACTTGATGCTTATTTTTCAGGAGATTTGAAGGAGTTTAACCTTCCCTTTTTCGCAACAGGAACGGTCTTTCAGCTTATGGTATGGGAGGAGCTTTTAAGGATACCTTATGGTGAAACCATTACTTATGGTGAGCTCGCCACCAGAATTGGGAAGCCCGGATCTGCAAGGGCAGTTGGAAATGCTTTACATCAGAATCCGGTTGCTATCTTGTTACCTTGTCACAGAGTTGTAGGCAGTAAGGGAGAACTTACAGGATTTGCCGGGGGAGTTAAGACCAAGAAATACCTGCTCGACATGGAAAGGAAGTACTCGTTATGATTCTGGGTATTGGAACAGATATTATAAGAGTGGAGCGGATAACAAAAGTCATCGCCAATAACGAACGCTTTATCCACAAAGTATTTACATCTCACGAGATAGCATACTGTAGCTCCAAAGCATCTCCTGCGCTTAGCTATGCAGTACGTTTTGCAGCTAAAGAAGCCGTAATGAAAGCCCTCACTACGGGATGGGATGGTGTTGTTAACTGGCAGGATATCGAAGTAAGCAATGATGATGGCGGTTGCCCCCGTCTTAACTTTTATAGGGCAACCAAAGATCTGATAGAATTAAGAAAAGTAGTGAAAGCCCATCTGAGTCTTTCACATGAGAAGGAATTTGCCATTGCCTTCGTGATATTGGAAGGTGAAGAATGATGGTTGAAAATGAACTGCTTTTTGGAGGTGACTTCTTTGATCTGGAAGAAAGCATGCTTAGCACTGCAGATAGTCTCAAGCTTAAAGAGGGTGAGTTAAGAGAAGTAGCAGTCCTTTTCGCAGATATCAAAGGATTCAGCAGCATCTCGAATCTGTTTGATGCAGAGACAATCCACAGGAAAATGGATGAGATAATGAAGCTATTCTCTCGCTGTATTACTTACTACGGTGGATTTGTGGATAAATATATGGGCGATGGGATTATGGCCCTGTTTGGAGCACGAATAGCTAGCGAGCAAGATACAGAACGTGCGATAATGGCTGCTCTGAAGATGAAACAACAACTTAAGCAATACAATCAGATGCTCAAAAAACAAGCCGGATTTGAATCATTAGAACTTGGTATTAGGATTGGTATTAATACCGGATTGGTATCGGTTGGTAAGGTTGGAGAGGATAGAGAGGGAGATTTTACTGTTTATGGACCCGAGGTTAACTTAGCATCCAGAATGGAATCTAATGCACCCGTGAATGAGATTATGCTCCCTGTCGGAACCATGAAGCAAGTTCAACGTAGTTTCGAGTTTCAACCGATTGGATTTAAATCAGTAAAAGGGTTTGATCAACCAATTGAGTGCTTTATTGTTATATCACCTAAACTTGAAGCATCGTTACACAGGAGGAATCACCAAACAGCATATATTGGAAGGACAGAAGAACTAGCATTGTTACAGAATAGTCTTAGTCCGACTCTTGCCTACCCAACGCGTGTTATCAATGTAAAAGGTGATGCCGGCATAGGCAAAACCAGGTTACTATATGAATTCGAAAGGAGAAATGACAAGAATGCTATATTTATCCACGGTGCATGCAGTGCGATAAGTCCTGCCCCGCTAAACCTCTTCAGCTCAGTTTTGGAATCTTTCTTCAGAATTCAACTCAACGAAGCTCCAGAGCAAAAACTAAGTAAGCTTGATCGGGGGTTGAATACCATCAAAGCAATACTGTCACCTGATGATGCAGATAAACTGGCTGATGTAAAGAGTTTGCTTGCCTTCTTGCTGGAGATCAAGCTTGAGGATCAACGTTTGAAACAAAGCGGATCCGACCTTTTAACTCATCTATCTTTGGCGATACAAACGTTTTTCAGATGCGTCTATTACCAAGCTTCCCTTCAATCAAAACCCCTCGTAATCGTGTTAGATGACCTGCACTGGTTAGATGCTTCATCAAGTAATGTATTAGAGAATCTAGTTCCCGGTCTCTGCCCTGAACCCATAAGCCAGAATAATGTACATGTCTTATGGATTTTAATGTCGAGACCTGAGTATGAACTACCTCCATATCTAAAGAATAACTTAAGCAGCAGTGAGTTACATCTATCTCCCCTGGGCATCCAAGACATTGAAACACTGTTGAAAAGCCACACCAATGATATGAAGATCCCCATTGATTCGATAAACAAAGTGATTCAACTCTCAGAGGGAAATCCATTTTACTTGGAAGAGTGGTGCAACTATATAGACAGCTTACCAAAATCTGAATTAAAGGACTTTCCTGTTCCTGCTAACCTTCATGCTTTAATACTCTCACGCCTTGACAAGCTCCCGCTGGCATTGAAGATGCTATTACATAAAGCTTCGGTGATTGGGCAGGATTTCTTTGTGGACATCCTGAACTACATGGAATCGAGGCTGAACGAACAGGTTGATGTGGAACAAACCTTAGGTTCGTTGGAAGAACAAAGCCTCATCTTTCGCTCGTTAGGCTTCGATTTCTCAGCATACTTCTTCAAGCACATCACTACCAGAGAAGTTGCATACCAAACACTGTTAGTTGAGAACCGTAAACTCCTGCACCGCTTATGTGGAGAGGCAATAGAAGATTTGTATCCTGATAGACTTGATGAGTTCACCTACATGCTGGCAGAGCATTATCATAAAGCAGGTATAGCCGATAAAGCAGCGCACTATCTGGAATTAGCTGCGAACAAAGCTGCGAAAGTATATAATAATACTATAGCGTTGAAACTATATTCCGATTTGCTCGAGCTTCCGGTTATTGATATAACCAAGCACCTTGAGATTAAGCAAAGGATAGCAGATGTATTGTGGCTTACCGGAGACCGGAGTCAAGCTATTGAGATTGCTGACAGAAACTTACATACTGCCCAATCGATCAACAACGATTATGCGTTGTTCCATGCTCATCGCTTTCTCGGTATTGCTTCCTTTTATACTGGAAATATTGATGAGGCTAAGCAACATCTGGATATTGCCTTGTCTCTTGCCCAAAAGATCAATGATCCCCTTATTCAATGTATTGCATTGGGAAACCTAAGTAACTGGTTCTTAACTACCAAAGACTACGCCCATGCCAAAGAGTTGCAACTTAATAGCTTGGAGCTTGCCCGTCAGATTGAAGACCAACAAAGGCAAGCAAAGAGTTTGAGTAATCTTGGCATGATTGCCATGAACCAAGAAGATTATTCAAATGCTGAATCATACTTCAGCCAAAGCTTGGATATAGCAAGAGAACAGCATCTAATGAAAGAAGAATCGATTGCTTTAGGTAATCTAGGTTACATCAAAGTTCTCAAGGAAGACTTCGCAAATGCTACTAAATTGTTCTCCGATAAGCTGATTCTAACGGTGAAAATGAACGACCTTCAGGAAGAGATGCAAGCCCTGGAGAATTTGTATTTGATTAGCTCCGAAACAAACGATCTTGAGGCTGCGATTCGCTATTTACAGAGGCTTCTCCAGATACGCAAACACTTTAATGATACCAAGGAAGCAGAGGAAATCGAAGCTTTAATTGCCGACATCGCAAAAGAGGATGCTGATTAAAGGTTTGTTACCAGGACAAGCTCCCACCCCCTTGAATGGACTTCAATGGTTGTCGTTTCCATTGAAGCATCATCTCTGGCGTGCGAAACCGGAAATCACTCTCCACAGTCCCTGATATCCAAGGCTTCTGCAACTTTCCCGTACGGGTTTCAACATCAGAGATCACCAATTGCATCATAGCGTTCAGGTTTAGGTCCATCGTCCTAATCCTTTCAATCAATGCCTGTGTAAAGGTACTTTGAGAAACCTGTAATAACGCTATTCCTTTACCTGGTTGGGCTGCAGATATAATCATTTGTCTGGCTGAGGCTGCCTGCATAGACACAAAGGGTTTCACAACTGCCTTGTTTGTAGCGGTTCCCCATGTTCGTGAAGCCTCAAGAATGATTATGGAAACCCGTGCTTGCTTCACCTTTTGAGCCAAATTCCCGATGCTATAAGCAACCCTGGATAAATCCTGCACTTGAGCAAGATCCAACCGAGCCGGTACGATATAATTCGTTCCGTTGTGGTTTGCACCATGCCCTGAATAATACACAACCACATCATCAGTCGCAGTAACGCTTGCGCTAAAACTATCTACCACGGCAGTAATCCCTGCCAATCCAAGGTTACTACGCTTAGTTACCTGAAACCCAAGATTTGCCAGTGTATAATACATTGAGTCAGCATCGACAACTGCATTGCTGATATTCATGTTTGGGTATGTATTATTGCAGACAATCAGGGCTTTTCTCTCGGCAGCTAAGCCAAGTATGATGCACAGCATAATGACTATCAATAGGATTCTTTTCATAATATCTCCAGTTTAGAGGGTCAACTCAACATTAGGAATAAATTGCTTTCTGTCAAACACTTTTTATACCCTTAAGCATACAAAGAATGATGTTATTGTCATGATTATGCAGCTAGACGGTTTTAGATTGAATTTTAAACTTATGCCTCAGATAGCGTAACTCATAATCATACAGCATGATACACAAGACCGCGATCCCGACTAGATGTACCCACTACAATACTAATCTTTTATCAGAAGCCCTCAGCTTCAGAGACTGTTGTCTCGGGGCTTTGAGTAAGCATATCCATAGTAAGTTCGGCATACGGGAATTTGTTGCCCTTACTTGCCGTACCAAGCGCTGCTATAACAACTATACCGTTCTCCACACTCTTTACTCGAAACTCACCATTATCATTAACCATTCGATAGACACCACCCTCTTCAGTATAACCCAAGGATGATCCCACACTGGCTACAGTTACATTCGCGATACTCTTGTTAGCGCCACCCATTGATGTGGGAAGTAACCAATATTGAACGAGCTTGGTTCCCATTTCTTGTAAATCTGTTGCTATTGCCGTTTTGTTCGAGTTGTAAGAACCGGAGTTAAAAACAACAAAACCTACGGATATGGCAACCCCAACGACAATAACGCCGATAACAAGAACCATGATCTGTTGAGTTCCCATCTTCCTTACTCCTTATTTATACTCGTGATATTGTGAAACGCAATTTCCGTGCCAAATCTATGTCACATATTTTGTCACCCGGTTAAGAAACCACTCTCATAATCTATTCAAATTTTTGCAGTTATGAACTCAGGTATTTTTCCGATGACCTACCTAAGCAACCACGGTGTACCATTAATAATACAGGTCGCCACATATTGTCCTCTGTGCAGGACATGTTAATGACCAATAGTACTGATCGCATAAGAATATGTTTCCGCAAGGCTATGCAAGCTCAAGAACCTGTTATTACTGCCCGTGTGTCCCTCGTGGTACAGCATCCTAAAAGCAATTGGATTGCTTCCTTGATTATTGCTTCTGAGCTTTTGTGCCCATTTCAAACCTTCCCAATATCCCACGCGGGTATCAAACCAAGCTGCGCTAATCAACATGGCAGGATATTCTGCTGGTTCTACGTTGTCATAAGGGCTATACCGTGCCATGAATCGAAAAGCTTCAACATCTGTTGGATCACCCCATTCTTCATACTCTTGTAATGTGAGTGGTAACGAAGAGTCCAACATAGTGGACAGCATATCAACAAAAGGAACATCTGCAATCACCAATTGCATTTTCTCCGGGGCAAGATTAGCAACTGCACCCATTAGCAATCCCCCTGCAGAACCACCTTCAATAACTAACTTCTCAGGACTGCTGATAGCGTGGCTGTTAACATAGTCTATGCAAGCGATAAAATCAGTGAAGCTGTTCATCTTGTTCATTAAACGGCCGGCATCGTACCATGCCTGACCATACTCTCCCCCACCTCTGACATGAGCCACGGCATAAATAAAACCTCTATCTAGCAAAGAAAACAATGCTGCAGAAAAATACGGATCATTTGTGTCTCCATAAGCCCCGTAGCCCGATAACCATAAAGGCTGTGGAACAGAAGTATCCAAGCTTTTTGCATAGATTATGCTCAATGGGACATCAGTACCATCCTGAGCTCGGACCTGAACAAGCTTTGAGATGTATTTAGAGCTATCAAACCTCTTGGGAGTAGGGCTTTGATAAAGAAGCTCACTTACTCCATCGGTGAATCTACACCGATAAATGCTATATGGAGTCAGTTCATTCTCAATTGTGTAAGTGAAGTAATCAATATCCGGTTTGGGGTTATGCCAGAAGGATAAATCGGAGGGTGATGGAGGTGATATCTCCGAGATGAGTTCACCTGTATTTATGTGATATACACGAATTCGTTCAAATCCTGCTACTCTTTGTATTGCCACCAAGTAATCATTGAACACAATCACCGAACTAAGCGGAACCCCATCACATGGTGGGATCAGTTGCTTCCAGAATAATGTATCAGGTTTGTTTAAATCCGTAACGGCAAAAGCAAAATCCTTATTCCACAGATTCGTGTGTATATACAGCTTATGGCTCAGTATGTCGGGATAACTTTGAATTCCTTTCATTCTGGCTTGTAGAAGCCGTGGTTCACCACTCAGATCTCTGCGGGAAAGATATCTGTTTTCATTGCTGTCCTTACTCGATGAGCTGATAATTATGAATTCCCGGTCACCGCTTAAATAGAGCCCTAAGTCCCATGCAGAATCACTCTCTAAGTATAACAATTCTTTATCTCCACCAAACATATCCAACCTGTAACATGAGTCAACCTGAAGGCGGGAGTTTTGCATTGTTATAATAACATGCCGGTTATCATCTTGCCAAACAAGGTCTGATATTCCTGATATCTTTGTTTCATGGGTCTTCCCTGTTCTGAGATCTTTAACATATAGTGTATATATCTCATCTCCAAGGGTATCAATACTATACGCAAGTTTTTGAGCATCGGGACTGATGGCAAAAACCCCCATGGCAAAGTAGCTCTTACCCTTTGCCAGTTTATTCTCGTCCAGAAGCAGCTCTTCTCTGGCTCCGACTGTGTTCTTTTTTCGGTAGTGTATAGGATAAGCTTTTTTCTTGAAATCTCTGCTGTAATACAGGTATCCATCTTGTTCATATGGATAGCTGCATTGCTTGGTTGGGATGTTATTGATAAACTCTCGGTTGATCTGTTCGGTCAGTTTGTCATTAGCGGATAACAATGCTCGTAAATACTTATCCTCCTCAGCAAGGTGTTCGTGTAACTTAGGGTGCTCACTATCTTTCATCCAAGCCCAATTATCCACTCTTACCATCCCCAAATGTTCCAAAGTATCGGGAATAATCGGAGCTATGGGCACAACTTGAGCGAACATGCATCCAAGCGCGAATAGAGCTGAGATCATGGCTGCTATCATCTTACGCATTATTAACTTTCCCTATCTAACACTCATTTTAAACCCAATCTTTATGCTTGCTTTACTTTGTCACGGGAAAAAAAGACAGCCCATCAATCCTGATAGGCTGTCGTATATAATATCAGATCTTGCTATTTTTCTGTTAGCAATGCCTTTAGATGAGCAACATACGCATTTGCCCCACCGGGTTGATAACCCGTACGGGCAACCTCTTTCCCTTGGGGATTTAGCATAACTATCGTGGGGAAACCTGTTACCTCATACTGTTGAGCAAGTTTCTCGTTGGCAGCTTTCTCCTCCGGTGTCTGCTTTATCCGTTTGGGGAAATCCAATTTAACCAATACGAGATTTTCCTTGGCATACTTCAAGAACACTTCATCAGTGAACACTTCTTTGCTAAGTTTGATGCACCAACTGCACCAGTCTGAGCCTGTGAAATTCACCAATACAGGACGGTTTAATTCTTTGGCAAGATCCAGAGCTTGCTGATAATCCGTTATCCACTTACTGGTATCAACATTAGTATTCATTGCTTCATCAAAAGTGACATCCTCACCTGCTTGTGTCTCCGGCACCGCATCTTTCTTTTCGTTGGGTGTGCAACCCAGGATGGCTATCGATGTCAACAAGATAAATATCAGTATCCATTTCATAATGGCACCTCTGTATCATTGATAAAAACCTTAACCAAGACATTAGCGGATTTCTTCAGCATGGCATTCACTCCGCAATAGCGTTCTGTGGATAACTTTACAGCTTTCACAACTTTATCCTGAGGAACATCTGCTCCGCTAAACATGAATTTTATGGTTATGGTATGATATATTATCGGATGTTCGGTGGTTGTTTCCGCTTCCGTGTCAATTTGAAAGTTATAGTCTACCACATGCATCTTACCCAGGATGGACACAACGTCCAGACCGGAGCAACCGGCTAAACCGGCAAGAAGCAGGGGCTTTGGGCGGGCACCTTTATTCTGTCCACCCCATTGTTCATCAGCGTCCATAATGATATGATGTCCGTTTACTTCGGCATCAAACACCATACCGCCTGTCCATTTGGTTACAACTTTATGCGACATTAAATCTCCACGTATGTTTCTTTCAGGATCTCTTCGTATTTCTCCACATAAACTTTGAAATGCTTGAACAATACTTCGATATCCTTATCCGGTATCTTTTTCAATATTCTTGCTTGCTGGTCAACCACAGTCTGTAAGCTGTTCTCGGCAATCTTTGCACCTCTGTCGGTTATCATTGCAAACCAGCAACGACGATCATCCTCGGAAGGTTGACGGGTAACCATGTGCTTGGACACCAAGTTATCCATAATACGGGTAACTCGGCTGTGAGAGACATTAAGCACTTTTGCCAACTCGTTCATGTTTGCCGGTGCCTTGGTTTGATATAGGTAATTCAACAGCATACATTCCATTCTTCCTGCTTGCAGGCAAGCCTTTTGTGCATAATCGATTTCGCTCAGCACCACCTGTAAACGAGTGATCAGATCATGAAACTTCATTGAATAATCAGCCATGTTGTTCTCCTTGTTTCTACTTATCTTTGTTTAAAGCCAATAATCGATCGATTTTTTCGCGATCGAAGCCTACTACCGGGACATTGTTAATCCACAGTTGTGGAACGCCTTGCTGACCCGTCTTGCGGATCATATCCCTCTGCGCAGCAAGGTCTTTTGACACATCTATATCTTTGAAGTTTTGTCCTTTCTGTTTCAAATAATCCTTCACTTTCCTACACCATGAACAGGTGGGTGTGGAAAACACTATCACATTCGCTTTCATACTATAGAACCTCTTTCCATATTATAGCGCAAATATCACGGCTGGCAAAACCTTTTTTTCCACCCAGAATATTAAAACAGAATTGCGACATTGGTTTTAGAGGTCAAGTAAATGCAAGCTACTAAAGTGTCCATCAGTTTCAAACAATTTACTTGCCATATTCTCACCCCATATTTATGTGGAAAAAACTCAACATGGGAGCAGTTATGGCTACGATATTCTTTTGTGTAGATTGCGGTTACGAAACCACCAAGTGGAGTGGGAAGTGCCCCTCCTGCGGTAGCTGGAGCACACTTAAGGAATCAACTAAGGTCACCGGTAAAGCCGGTAAAACAAGTGATACTCACCACAATGTAAGACCGGAAAGAATAATTGACCTCAAGTACGATGAGGTTTCGCGCATTACCACTCAGATTAATGAGTTCGATTTGGTGTTGGGTGGGGGTATTGTATCCGGCATGGTTAGCCTTATCGGTGGTGAGCCGGGCATTGGAAAATCTACCCTTATGCTCCAGCTATCTCAATGGATGGGCAGCCAAGCAAAGAAAACGCTCTATTGCTCCGGTGAGGAAAGTCAAGAACAGATTCGTCTCCGCAGCAAAAGGCTGGGAGTGAACAGCGAGCACATCTTCCTCCTCTGCACCAACGATACCGGCCAGATTGTGGATGCCATCGAGGAAAATAAACCTGATCTGGTTATCGTGGATTCCATCCAAAGCATCAGCATCACCGCTCTGGATTCTCTTCCGGGAAGCATCACTCAGATTCGTGAAAGCGCTAATCGCCTGCTTCGTTGCGCCAAGACACTCGGTATCCCTCTCTTCATAGTGGGACATGTTACGAAAGAGGGATTTGTGGCAGGGCCCAAAATATTGGAACACATGGTGGATACTGTTCTATACTTCGAAGGGGAGCTTCGCAATCAATACAAGATCCTCCGTGCGGTCAAGAACCGTTTCGGTTCCACCAACGAAATCGGCTTGTTCGAAATGACATCCTTGGGCTTAATTCAGGTTAATAACCCCAACAACATCTTTCTCAGCCACGAGCATAGCCAAATAGGCACTTCTCTGGGCTGCATCATGGAGGGTAGCCGTAGCTTCATTGTTGAGGTGCAATCCCTTGCCACCGGCTCAAATTATGGCACTCCACAGCGTGTGGTGGTTGGCTTAGAGCAAAAGAAACTCGCTATGCTATTGGCAATCCTGGAGAAAAATCTGGCATTATACTTACGCAGTTCTGATGTCTTCATTAATCTTGCCGGGGGTATCCGTAGTGCTGATCCGAGTTTGGATTTAGCTGTGTTGGCTGCCCTTATCTCCAGTTTGAAGGATAGAGCTCTCCCCAAAGGATCTGTCTTTATCGGAGAAGTCGGCTTGAATGGCGAAGTTCGCCCTGTATCTCAGCTCGATAACCGCATCCGTGAAACTCTCAAACTTGGATATGAGAGAGTCTATGTTTCGGGACACAGCAAAGTTAAGGCAAACCCTAAAGTCATAAAGATTAAAGATATAAAGGCACTTTTCGGGGCTTTGGAAGCCTAACTGTTTCGTAACCTGCTCCTGCTATCAATACCTAATCATTGCATAATCATTGCATGTTTCATCCGTAATAAGTATGCAATGATTATGTAATGATAACTGGAGCACAGCCATATTAGTAGAAGGCAGCCTAGCCCCATAAATTGAAAGGGAACAGTGCGTTTAACACTGTTCCCTATACTTTATCTTACTGTTTTAGTTACAGATAGCGTTTAACCACTTCCAGCACTTCGGGCAAATCCATCCCAATCTTTTGCAGGTGTTCCACCGTGGGAACGCCTTCGGGAGTCCAACCCTTGCGGAAATAGACCGCATCTATCAGTTGTTGATATTGATCCTCGCGATATTCGCGGGTGATTTTCATCTTCTCGCTTACGCTTAAGCCTGTGGGATCAACGCCAATTTTATCCTTAAGTTGCTTGTCATAACGCTCCTGACGGGAGAGGTATTCTTCCTCAGTTACGGGACCAACTGCACGATAAGGAGGTACATCATCGATGCGTCTGCCCCTACCCATGCGCATGCAGAAAACCTTTTGGAAGTTGTAAACCCTTTCGGATTGCTCAATCATCAGCTTCTTGTCCATCGGTTTACCGGTGATGGCTTTGTAAATATCCACGTAGTTTTGCACGTGTTCAGGGACTTTTGCCGGCTCATCGGTCTCGGCATTATTAGCCGGTTCAATGTCGTTCCAAGGCAGCTTGCACAAACCTTGTAAGCCAAACCAGGTGCGGAACATGGGGAAATAATGTAAGGCTTCGGCTTTATCCTTGAAAGTGGGGATGTGGTTATTAACCATATCCATAAAGATAAGCCATGCTTCGTCATGTTGAGGTCCCTTAAGCGCAAGAGTGTAGCCACCTTGCTGCGCCAGAGATTCTTTGCTCATATACTGAGAGTATTCCAAGCCTTTGGCTTCCATGCCGATATCTTGCAAGAATTGGGGATCTGCGCCATACTCTTTGGCAAATAGTTCTTTCATGTAGCGAACACCCATGCCCACAGTCAAGCCAAAGCCTTCCCCACGAGCCATTTGGTGCAGCAGTTCAAGGGCTGCATCTGCATTTCCCCAGCTAAGATCCAAGCCACCTGTGCGCTCCTTGTTCAGGATGCCGTTTTCGTAACACTCCATCACAAACGCAGTGCTGGTGCCGAAAGAAATGGTATCAACACCATAGGTGTCGCAATAGAAATTAATTTCCACCACATCCTTAGGATCAAAGACACCAATGTTACTACCGCAACCTGCAGCCGTCTCATACTCGGGACCGTCCACACAAACGGGTTGACCTTTATATGGACCGGTGCGGGGCTTGAAGTGATCCACTGCTTTGCAGCATGAGAGTGAACAGCCATACCAGCAACCATCAGCCACACCTTGGGTAAACAAAGCGGTGAACTCGCGGGAGTGCAGTCCAATAGCTTCTGGCATCTGACCATATTTGAAGTTGCGAATGGGAAGCAAGTCATAATCATTCATCACTTCCATTAAGTGGGCGGTTCCAACCTCGTGCATACGGCATTGCGTGGCGTCTCCGGCTTCAATTTCCTTATGAAGCTTCAAGCCAGTCTGCTTTAAAGTTTCCAAGTCCACAGGATTATTGGTATCCACCTTCAGACCAGAGTACTTAACAACCATTGCTTTTATGCGTTTGTCGCGGAACACTGTTCCTGTTCCACCCCGACCGGCTTGCTTAAGCCTGGCAACTTTACGTCGTTTGTCCCAAAAAGAGAAGTTCAGGCAGGTGATGTTCACATGATCGGCAGCAGTGCCGGTGGAGACCACCGAAACAAACTGGTGTTTATCGGGGCTGTCGGCAAACTCTTTAATCAGTTCTTCGGCAAAGATATGGCTGTTGATTTCGGTATCGGGAGCAGTGAAGATCTGCACCATGCCTGTGTCGCCATCGATGTAAACAATAACTTCCTCATCACTCTTGCCCTGGAGCTCAATGGCATCCCATCCGGCAAACTTGGCATAGGGACCAAAGTGCCCACCCACGTTGCAATCCACAGGGATACCCGTTAAGGGTGAAATGGTGGTGACGATAGACTTACCGCTACCGGGATAGCTAGTATTGCCACAAAGAGGTCCAAAAGATATACAAATCTCATTCTCAGGGCTGTTCCACTTGGTGTCGTCCTTCACTCCATGCCACATGAGATAAAGGTCAAAGCCTTTTCCTCCGACAAACTTGTCTATCATCATGTCGCTCACCGGTTTTGATGCAATCTCTTTAGTGCCGAGATTTACGTATAGGGTACGGCGATTGTAACCACGCACAATGGGGGCAAGATCATACTTGAATTCCGCTAATAGCTTGCGATTCATTATTTACTCCAGATCATTCATTAACTATCTTGATGGCTTCAGTGGGGCATGCTTTGGTGCATACACCGCAAGCAATGCATTTAAAAGGATTGTTCACGCCTTGGGCAGTGCGCATTGAATCAGTGGGACATACCGCCACACACATTAAACACCCTATGCATAGGGATTTGTTTAATATAACCACACCCTGCGGGCTGACGGTTAAAGCTAAAGTGGGGCATGCAGCAACGCAAGTTTGGCACTGGTTGCAGACATTCATGTGCGGGGGGGTGGCTTCGGTGATGACAATGCAGGACTTTACCGGATTGTCCTCTTTAAAATAAAGATTTGAACATGCACTTTCGCAACTGTGACAGGCGACGCATTTCTCAGGATAGGTCTTTAGAACTTTCATCTTGCTAACTTCTCCGCTATGTTTATTATTCCAGTGGAGCCAAGATAAAAGAAGCTTAGGATACAGTCAACTACAATCTTGCGCTTAGTGCTGCTCCAAAATGATAACCGGCAGGTTTGAACTCGAATGCACCCTTATCCAACAACCACTCGTTATAATGTTGGAAGTTACCAATCAAGGCAACATGATGCGTAACTTTCACTACCAACTTGCCAAAGAAATCCAAATATTCTGTTGCCTCAGAAGATTTATACCTTTGGTATTCCGCCCCACCTACCAAGCGAACCCAATCATCTGAGAGGATGGTGAAGCGAAAGCCACCCTTTAGTATGGTTCTTTCGTATATGTCTTTATCAATAACCAGTTCACCTGATTGGTTCAGGTCTTGTTCTTCTTGCTTAGACTGGTTATACTGGTAAGCAAGGTCTAACCCCACGAAATTGCTTAGATTAAAGGGGAAGAGTATATCCAGCTTGGTTTTAGTTTGCTCACTGGTGTATAAAGACATATATCCTCGCTTGCTTATGCTTCCGCTAACGATGAAGGCATGCGCTATGCCGTTTACCAATAGCATAGGGCTGCTCGCAGAGCCTATACCGGAGAAGTTGTTTGGTTCTTGATAACGGTTGGTTACGCTGGAGGTGTAAATATATGCACTCTTACGGTTAGTAAAAGCCCAGTCCATCTCTTTTTCACTAAAGTAGTCATTGAAGTATGGACCATAGGCAATGAGTGTATTATCGGGAACTTCCCATGATTCATATTCGGCACCCAGCTCCACAAACTGCCCCTGACTCACAAAGCGCTTGGCTATCTGCGCCTTGATGCCTGTATATTTGTAATCATCGGAGTTCTGAGAGCTAATTCCGCTAAGGTCATTGGCAAGCAGGTAGAACATCACCTTCAAGCGCTCAACGTTGGGCGAGCCTACTCCAAAGCCAAGCTGCGACACCTTCCTTGTTTGGGAACTCAGGCTATCCCCTATTGTACATTGCATCTGGCGATAATACGCTTGCACTCCTGCATATTCATACTTTACAGCTGCTTCATTATGGGTCATAAACTGCCGTGTATAACTCGATGTATTCGGATACTCTGTGCCCATGTATTCATTGGCTGTCATGAAGTTTACATACTTGCTTAAGGCAGGATTATAACGTTTATTCTTATTCTTGCTTTTGTTCAAGCGCTCTTCAACGATGCTGGATTGTTTTCCCGGATGCGGGGTGTCATCCACATAATAGCACACAGGCATATTCAGCAGATACAGATTGTTGTTTATCTGCACTTGGGTGCTTTCGGCAAAGGCTATTCCAGCCGTAATGATACTAATCAGCAGGGCTACAATTCGCTTCATACTTTCCTCCTGTCTGGAGCATGACGCATAGTAAGATACATCATGCTGATGTCAATACTTTTTTCTATCCGCTACTTAGGACTGCTACAGGCTCGCCTTAATCTTCTTGATAATGGAAGCTGTATCCAAGCCTGCCCATCGGTACACATCATCAACCGCACCGGACATAGCATAGTCTGTTACACCTATTTTAACCAGCTTGGAGCTTAGCCCCAGCTCCACCAGCTTATCTGCAATGATAGAGCCCAACCCGCCATGCACTGTATGATCTTCCACGCTAAAGATGGTTCCTTTGGTAGCGGCAATGCTTAGCTGTTTGGCATCTATCTCCAGGGGACAGGCAACATACACCAGTTCCACAAATATACCCTCTTCCCGTAGGCTTTCCACCGCTTTCAAAGCTCTGGGTGCGGGTGTTCCAGTAACCCACAGGCTAGCATGATTGCCATCGCGGACAATATCTGCCTTGCCATATTTGAAGTTATAATCCAAGGCGTAAAAGGGTGTTCTATCCACATTGCGGATTATCGGCAACTTAGAACGCCCCATTGTCACCAAAAAGTTCCCCGGTTTATTCACTAACCAACGAATTATCCTATCGGTATGATTGGCATCTGCAGGGCATATAAGCTTGAACCCAAACAGATTGCGCGCCAATGAGATGTAATCTATACATTGATGAGTTTTGCCATCTTCGCCCACATCCAACCCCACATGGGTAAGAACTGTCTTCAGGTGTGCATGGTTGATGTCGTTTAGCCTCTGTGCATTATACACTTCTCCGATGCCGAACACACCGAAGTCACTCCAAAAGGTTTGGATACCACAGGTGGATAAAGCACCACCCATCACGGCTGCATGCTGCTCCATTATTCCTGTTTGAATAAAGGTATCCGGCTTCACGTCGGCAAACTCACCCGTCTTAACGCTGGCGGCGAGATCACAATCTATAACAGCCAGAGGGGTTTTTGCCACAGTGTTGATCTTGGCAACATCGGCAATTGCCTTGCCCCAGGCACTACGGCAGTCGTTATCTGCATCATACAATATCGGTTTGCCACAGGTGAAATCCGGCTCCAGTTCGAAGCTTACATGGTTCTCTACCCGCTTAAATTCGGCTCTTAGTTTCTTATATTTCTTTAGCTCATTACTTCCGCCAAGTTGCTTCAAGGCTTCATCCAACTGCGCTTCGTCCAGCGTGGAACCATGGAACTTTGCCTTGTTCTCCATGAAGTCCACACCCTTTCCCATAACGGTATGTGCCAGAATCATCACAGGCTGCTCCGCCACATGTGCATCGGCAAGGGAGGATAGGATATGCGGTACATCATGCCCGTTCATCTCGATAACCTTCCAGCCATCAGCTTCCCAATTCTTGCGGATATTCTGAGGCATCACATCGTGAATGGAGCCGCTAATCTGCAACTGATTATAATCCACAATTGCCGTAATATTGTTCAGTTTATACTTTGCGGCAAACCTACGCGCTTCTCCAAGCTGACCTTTCTGCTGCTCGCCATCCCCCATCAACACATACACATTGTAAGGAGTTTTGTTTATCCGCGAGGCAAGAGCCATCCCCGTTGCGGCCGATAAGCCCTGACCCAGGTTACCTGTGCTCCATTCCACTCCGGGAACTTCCCGCTCGATATGCCCTTCAAACATCGAACCTGCCAGTCTGAACTGGGATATAGCTGCATCCAGCTCAAAATAGCCCTGCAAAGCCAAGGAGCTATACACCGCAGGAGAGATGTGACCGTTACTGACGATAAGCCTGTCTCTATCTGCCTTTAATGGGTTCTTGGGATCATTGTTTATCACATTGTATAGGCTTACAAGGATGTCAATGCAAGACATAGAACCACCGGGATGACCCGATGCGGAAAGGGTGGTCATTGTTAATATAGCCTGACGTGCACGCTTGGCGTCTGCGTTTATCTTGGCAACAAGCTCCTGAGTTGCAGCTTTCATGGGGATAACCTCTTTTTACGCTTAAAGAATTATCCCCTTCACCATCCGTAAACAGTGAAGGGGTATATTGGTGGAGCATAGCGGGATCGAACCGCTGACCTCATGACTGCCAGTCATGCGCTCTCCCAGCTGAGCTAATGCCCCAAATAGGATCACATTCGTATGGTGCACTTCTCCAGAATGGCAAATAATTGTCAAGCAGAAAGTGTTTGCTACCCTCCCACTTTATCGATATCTCGCTATGTTAAAAAGCGTTACAAATTGTTTACAATCTATCTAACGCACACTTATCCCTGCCCAGAATCCGGCACTTACCGCCCCCAAACAGGCAATTGTGGAGACAATGATGTTCCACAATGCAGTGCGCAGATGCCCCGCCTGATACAACTGTAGAGTCTCCAGACTGAAGGTGGAAAAGGTGGTGAAAGCTCCCAAAAAACCAATCAGGAGAAAGAGCCGCAGATGGTCTTGCCGGGCATGATGCTCGATATACATCATCACAAAGCCTGCCAGAAAGCATCCTACTACATTAACTATCAGTGTTTTATACGGAAAGGGACTACTAGTGTCATAATGAGTAAATACACTCACCAGATAACGCAGGGCACTCCCCAGGGCACCTCCAGCGACAACAAACAATAGGTCTTTGCTAAGCAGTTTATAATATGGCATTTTAACTCCGGTATTCTATCCTTATCTTAGGTCGATATTGCATAAAACCATAATTCTGCCAACACCAATCTGTCAAGCTGCATCGCTATCATCGCTCTTGGTTGTGAAAGCTTCATCTCCATCCACTCATACTTCCATGTAAACTATCATATTATGTTACTCATAAGCTCAGCCGCTTCTCTCTCTCGCTTCCCCCTGCTTGCAATGCTAGCTCGCCACCTCATCAAAGCGAGGTGATTCCCTCATCCCACCCGGGAGTCACGGGGGAGTCACCTGAGAATGATGTGGCATTCTTCCAGGGGGGTCCATAACATGAAGTAGTAACAAAGTGAATAAGAGAGAGCGGAGCTAAGTAGAACGGGATAATAGGGTGAGTGAGTGTATAGATAGCAAAAATGGGGAGTGTTAGCTGCAAATATAGAAATATGTTGACATCTACAAGCGCTTATGAGATTTAACAAATCAATTATCAAAAAGGAGATTCTTAGTATGGAACCAACGAGGCAACAAAATGAGAATAAGCCCTATTGGCATGATTCTATGCCTTTTCGCAGGGCTATTCAACTCGCTGTACTATGTGTTTTGTTATCTTTCTCAGCATTATGGGCAACAGAGTTGTATGTGGACTGTAATGCTAATATTATTGGTCAAAATGGAACTATCGAGCATCCATTCGTGGCAATTCAACCAGCTATAGATGTGGCAGTAATTGATCAAAGGGTGGATGTGATAACAGTAAGCCCGGGTGTGTACCGTGAGAACATAACTTTGCTTGAGATTAGCCAAAATCTTGTTCTCCGTAGTTTGTTTGATCCTTGGCTGAACAATATTGAGGTGATAGACAATACCATCGTAAGAGGACTGGACAATGTGATTGAACCTACCATCTTTATAGACAATTGCATGGGAACAGTTTGTCTCCAAGGCATAAGTGTTACAAATGGAAAAGGTAAGTTCGCTGTATTTCAGAATTTTGCAGACCGCTGGTCAAAAGGGGGAGGAATATGTGCATACAGTGATCATGAAGTTAATCAGCAAGTCGAAGTGAAGTGGTGTAATATATATGCAAACTATGCTTGTTGGGGTGGCGGTATCTACGGTATCCAAACAAGCTTTGAGATAGAAGACTGCAGAGTTCATGACAATGGATTGTATTATTTTCAAAACGAGCCCCCCCATGCAGCCGAAACGGGATATGACGGACCCAAGGGAGGAGGTGTATATCTTGCCGGAGGGTACTCTCATGTTAGGAGATGCCGAATATTCTCGAATACAAGCTACCTCGATGCAACGCATGAGCTCTATAACTCGCAATGCTACGGTAATGCTTCAGCATTGTTCTGGAGAAATATCTGCGCCACTATCGACGTTGGGTTGATTATGGAAGAATGCCAAATCTACGACAATGTTACTTCTACTACCAATGCCCTAATGTCTGTATACGAGTGGCCATTTAGAAGTATCATTATGATACAAAGAGGGTCTGACAATATTGCTCCGGGAGAACCAGGGTATAATCGAGTTGAGATAAACAATTGTACGATTACGGATAACAAAGTAGTCTATGACGCGAATAGAATAGAGGGAAACACCGCTGTTGGCATTCTTCGATTAGCTGATACTACGCATATTCTAGGCACAATCACAAACAATATAATTTATAACAACACAGCCGGTGCAAACCTAACGGAGCAGAATCTGGCACACATAAGACAACTTATGGGAGGGGCAATGAATCAAGGCTTGTTAGAGTCTTGTGCTATCCCGATACGCTATTGTTGTGTCAACAATGCTTATAATAACATTTGGTATCTTGATGAGGGTAATGGTAGTATTGACTTGAATCCATGCTTTTCAAACCCGACAACCCATGATTACAAGCTCAGATGGGATGAAGAAGCGAGGAGTCCGGCTATATTGACTGGTTATTATGAAGAACCCGTTAGCAATCAAGCAAATCATAGACCGGATATGGGGGCATTACAATTTGCTGAGTTTCCTCATGAAAACAGAACATACACTTTCCCGGCAGGTAATGACAGAAACGGAGTCAAATGGATGAGCTTTCCAACCCTTGATAGAGTTTACAGTAATCAAGATTATGCTTACACTTTTTTTGCCAGACTTCTTAATGAGACAGTCATTGACAATATCAGTTGGAAAGTGCTTAATGATGATCCTGACAATATCTACTTTGATAATAATGAATTATTAGGTTCAGATCATATTATTCAACCACAAATAGGTTACAAGTTTCAAATGGATGAGAATCTACAACTCCCGGTTTGTATCTCAACTCCCGGCAGAATTGTTGCGCCAGATTTGTCCATCAACCTGATAGCACGAACCAATAGTAGAGTAGTTATCCCTGATAACGAAAACTGGCTTGGCTATTACGGTGTCGGCACCGTTCATCCCTATGATGCCTTTGCTTCCATACTGGATAATCTTTGGTACATCCAATCTCAGAATTGGACACTTGCTAGGTGGAGCGCTGTCCCCGGAAGTCCTTGGATAGGTATATCCTACCCGGGAGCAAAACCCCCAACCCTGAAGTATGGTGATATGGTTATTGTTAAATGTTTCAATGATGCAAGCTTCACTTGGAATGGAGATGCTCCCCCCAGAGACGAGTTCATCAAAGACAAACCCAGTAACTTCACCTTTACGGAGAAGATGGCTTATGTACCGGTGTATGTCGAATTCAACCCCAATGAAATACCCAAAGAAGCAGCAGTTTATGTAAATGGCGAATGCAAAGGGGCAGCAGTGGTTGGAGGAAGTTCTGTAGAGATTCCTGCTTACATTCTTGATGACATTGGTAGTAATGCCGAACTGGAGTTAAGGGTCTATTATAACAGCAAAACTGCTTACAATCCCAGCCCCAGGTACCGTACCTGGAGCATGAATAATGAGAAGTTTGAGGAATGCACATTGACCTTATCAGAGCTAAAGCCATATTATATGCTGAAGATGGATGGAGCATCCCTTAGCGAAGCTCCTGCCCCAAAACTATATATGGCAAACTACCCAAATCCTTTCAATCCTGAGACCACCATACGCTACAGCTTGCCCGTTGATGCCGACATTAGCTTGGATATCTACAACGTGAAAGGGCAGAAAGTCCGCAATCTGGCAAGCGGTTTCAAAACATATGGAGATTTCTCCTGTGTTTGGGATGCAAAGGATAACAATGGTTCAGGCGTGGCATGTGGAATGTATTTTGCTGTTCTAAGCTACAATGGGAAGCAGATTAGCCGCAAGCTGATGCTCATGAAATAATGACGAGTTATATGGAGAGGGGCAGCAGTGCCCCTCCCCGACTGATAAAAAGGATGCAGATGAAACTGATAACCACCTATATTGCTTTGATGCTTTGCCTTTCGCTTGCGGCAACTACTTGGGAAGTGAAGCAGGATGGAAGCGGACACTTCACCCATATCCAGGATGCAATTGATGCTGCTACGCACGGTGATAGCATAAAAGTGTTCCCCGGAACTTATGTGGAAAACATAGACTACATCGGTAAGAACATCTTTATCTATAGCTTGGAATACACCACCGGTAACCCTGCCTATCGGGATAGCACCATTATCGATGGTAACCGTAATGGGTCTGTGGTGAAGTCCGTTATTGCAACAACGAACTGTGGGATATATGGGTTTACAATACAAAATGGAAGTGGATATAGTTCAATCTCAGATCTTGCACATGTGTACGCTAACGGAGGGGGGATAATTGTGAAGAACTCATCAAACTTCACTCTGGATTGCTGCACCATTCATAACAACCAAGCTAATACTGGTGGCGGCGTGTATATCCAGAACAGCTCCATGAATATCTCGGGTTGTGATATCTCTTCAAACTTCGCTTCGTCTGGGGGGGGGGTATATGTATCATCAATGGGCTTAGTTAACTTCGATCAACTATTACGTTCCAGCATATACAACAATGCAGCCGGCTCTGGCCAAGATATTCTTGCGATTGATGCCAGATGCGATATGGAGATATACCTCGATATGGGCTCTGTCGATTATTCAGATGACTACTTTATCAAGTATATGAAGAATTTAAACACGATACCGGGTAACCTACTAATTGTTGACATACAAAGAGCTTACATCAACGAAATAGATTCCAATTTATTCGTCTCTCCTGAGGGTAACGATTCTAATGCCGGTACAAGCCCTGCTTTCCCTCTGAAAAGCATTTATCGTGCACTACAACTGGTTAAGTCTGATAGTCTTGCGCCCAATACAGTTTATCTTGCACCGGGTGATTATTCCAGTTCAGATAACCAATTCTACCCAATTGGATTGAAATCCTACGTGAGATTACAAGGATCAGAGAATACCCCAACAAATTTGATAAACCATCAATACTGGATTACAATCAGAGGATCGGGGATCAAGAATGTGATTATTGATGGGCTTAACCTTTGCCATGAAGGCAACCCAATAATGACTGACCCAATGTTTTTGTCAAAAGTCCAGGATGTAAAGGTATCAAATCTAAAGATTGAGCGTTTCGCAGGATCGGAGGGTGGAATAACAATCGGTTCGAACTCACATCATTACTCTTATTGCAGCTTAAAAAATGTGATAATCTCCAACAACCCATCGAGTAGAAATCCAGCTCTCTATTCAAGCGTAGTAGATTTAGATATCGATCACTTACTAATCAACAATTACCATATAAACGGACAATCATTGGATGATACATCGTCTCTTCTCTACTTCAGTGGTAATAATCTGAAGATGAGCAACTCCGGTATAATAAACAGCTCAGTGTCAGATAACAATCTGCACATCGTGAGCATCGGCATTGACGGTGATGAAGCCACGAGAGAGCTTAAGCTTGATAATGTTTTGGTGGCGAACAACCAGACTGTAGGTGGCTCCACGGTGTTTATGGCCAATTTTAGCGATAACCCAGGCATCATCAATAACTGCACATTTGCCGGTAACAGTGGAGCGAACTACGCAGTGCAGTTAAACGGCAACTTTAAGGTGAACAACTGCATCTTCGATAACGATACATCCGGGGAGATACGCAGTGCGGGCAGCATTTCGCAGCTTCAGTTCTATAACAACTTCATCCGCAACTATCCTCTTTCCACCAGCTTTGAAGCATTGGGCAATGTGAACTTCAATGAGGTGGTACTTACGGGAGAACCGGGCTTTTGCAGCAGTCTGGCATCGGAGCCTCTCAGTTACCTTTTGGCAAATAGCTCTATCTGCCGAGATATGGGCACCCCGGACACCTTAGGCTTGCATCTGCCCGCTACCGATCTGGCGGGTAATCCGCGCATCCATGGTGCGGCGATAGACCTTGGTTGTTACGAATGGAATCATCCCGTAGGACTTGCCGATGAACTAAGCCCTCCTCTGATGGAGTTGCGCAGCTTTCCCAATCCCTTTTCCACTCAGCATATTCTGCATTTCAATCTTAAAGCAACGGGATATCTGAAATGCGATATCTACAATGTTAAGGGGCAAAAGGTGCGCACCCTTACCGATGCCTATGTGTCCGGTGGGGAGCAGATGTTAGTATGGGATGGTATGGATGACAGCAACACTCCCGTTGCCAGCGGGATGTATCTCTACCGGGTGCAGAGCGGAAAGCAGCAATTCAGCGGCAAGATGGTGTTGGCGAAGTAAACAATCTCAGAAAAGCAAAGTCATTTTCTTAAACACAGAGTAAAAGCAGAGAAAGGCAGAGAAAAGCAGAGGACATCTGAGCAGAGAGATAGTATAGGCTTCATGTTCACATCATCAATATTGGAGCATTATTAACCTGTTAACCCGCTAACCACTAACTTTCTTTCAATTTCTGTCACCAAATCCGGAATCTGTCACCCGCACCATTATGAAGGCAGGATAATCTGCCATGTTCTTTAACTAAGTGTATAGAGTGTAAATCCGAATGTCAAACTATGTAATTCAGCTTGTTCAGAAAAGGCAATCCTGCCAGCGGCGAAACTGCTTGACATATAGCAAGGGTTGGGAAACCAATACCATATTAGGTGGTAACACCATAACACTAATACAATGTTAGGAGATAAAGATGAAATACTTCCGTAAGTTGGTGGGGGAAAAATGCTATCTCTCTCCCATATCCCTGGATGATGTGGAACGATATACAGAATGGGTAAACGATATGGAGATTGGGCAGTTCATGCTTTTCACCTCCAATGTTATCGATATGGAAAAGGAAAAGAAAGCTCTGCAATCTCTGATGGAGCGGGATGTGGTGTTTGCCATTATCGAAAAAGACACGAACAAGGTTATTGGTAATTGCGGCTTGCACGGTATAAACGATGTACACCGCTATGCCACCTTCGGAATATTCATTGGCGAGAAGACCTTCTGGAACCAAGGCATCGGTAGTGAAGCCACCACTCTGCTGTTGGATTATGCCTTCAATATTCTCAACCTGCATAGTGTCAATATGGACGTTTTCTCTTATAATAAACGGGCAATCCGTTGTTATGAGAAAGTAGGGTTTAAGTATGCCGGTAAACGTCGTGACTTCATGTTTATGGCAGGGGAGTATCATGATGTGCTGATGTATGACATCCTTGCATCAGAATTCAAAAGCCCCTATGTTAAAGATATGTATGCCCGCAGCATAAGCGATGAAGCCGGAAGAAGCAAGATCACAATAATATAGATGTTTCGCAAGATAAAGGGACAGGACCACACCATAGATCTGCTGCGCAAAGCAATTGAAAATAAGCGTGTATCGCAGGCATATCTGTTTCACGGCTCCGACGGAGTAGGCAAGTTTATGACTGCCCTATACTTTGGCATGGCTGTGAACTGCTATGGGTTAACAGAGCTTCGTCCCTGTGGTGTATGCGCGTCATGCCATAAGTTTTTGAACCTGGAACATCCGGATTTTGTGTATGTGTTCCCCACACCGATATTGAATCTCAGTGCTGATGGAGAGATAAAGAAAAGCGAAAGTCTCAAGCAATACCAAGCTTACCTGCAAAACAAGCTAAATACGCCCTGGGCAGACTTCTTCTTCAAAGAATCAGTGGAGATCCGCAAGGAAAACATCACCATGTTGATAAAGCGCTTGGAGCTTACCATCCATGAAGCGGAGTATCGAATCGTGATTATTGAAGATGCAGACCAGATGAATATCCAAACTGCCAATGCTTTTCTAAAAACTTTGGAGGAGCCACCACCGAATACGATTATTATCATGCTTACCGAACGCTTACAGATGATCCTACCCACGATACTTTCCCGCACTCAGCCGATATACTTCAAACCGCTGTCCCGGGGTGTGATTGAGAACATATTATCTGAGCAATTCGACACTCCCGCTGCAATAGCGAAAACCGCAGCCCGAATCAGCGCAGGAAACCTTAAAACTGCGATCAGGATTGCTTCCGAAACCGGCTCTACGGCACGAGACTGGGCTTTTGAACTGGTGGAGATGGCAGCCAAACAGGATGACCTGAACTTTCTCTTATCCCTAGATAAAGCTAAAGACTTAAAGACTAAGAGCATGACTGAAGACCTCATGAAATATGTCCGTATCATCGTGGGTGATATTGGGCTCTTGGCAATATCTGATGGTAGCGAAGTGTCTAATGTTGATAAACTGGATTTCTTGCAGGCTATTGCAGTACAAGCCCCTGGCATTGGGGAAAATATGCATGACTATCTATTGGCACTGGAAGATCTCAGCCGCAAGATTGATGGCAACGTTAACTTGAACCTTGTATTGATAAACCTTTTCTTGCAGACGAAAGCTCTGCTGAATCCCACCTCATGAGCCAAAAAAAGCTAGCCAAGAACATCAGCGTAATGTCCCTGGCAATATTCCTCAGTAGGATTTTAGGCTTGGTTCGCGACCAGGTGATGGCATATTTCTTTGGCACCAGCTTGCTAAATGATGCTTTTAATGTTGCTTACAATATCCCAAACCTTCTGCGCAGACTCTTTGGAGAAGGAGCTTTATCCACCGCTTTTGTGCCAATATACAATGAAGTGGGCATAAAAAAAGGGCGTTCCGGTCAGATTGACTTTGCCATAAACTTGCTAAGTATCTTAACCCTCTTTCTTGCCCTGCTAACGTTTATTGGCATTGCCTTTGCGCCATGGATTGTACGTCTGCTGTATCCCGGCTTGCATCCGGATACCACGCTGATAGCCATTAAACTGACCCGAATCATCTTCCCCTATCTGTTCTTCATTGGGCTATCCTCCACCTTTATTGCTGTGCTAAACTCTCATGATTACTTCTTCATGACCGGGCTGTCCTCTGCTCTGTTAAACATTGGAATGATAGCCACATTACTAATACCATATTATGTATGGGGGTTAAGCGGCAAAGAGCTTATCACCTGGGCAGCTTGGGGGGTTGTGCTGGGTGGTTTCCTGCAGACAGTGATTAACCTACCATATCTTAAAAGGGTGGGCTATTGTTGGAAAGTTCATCTTCGCTTGGGCTCAGAAGCATTAACGCAGATGTGGAGACGGTTCATTCCCTCAATGATAGGCATAGGGGTTCGTGAGATAAACCTGATTGCCGATAGCCTGATGGCATCATTTCTGCCCATAGGCTCTATTACAGCCTTAGGGTTTGGCAACCGACTCATGCAACTGCCATTGGGAATCTTTGCCATCTCAGCAGGTACCGCTGTGCTACCCATGTATTCCCGCCATGTAACGAATAAAGAGTTTGGTGAATTGTCTGAAGGGATGCGTTTCACTGCCCTTAGCCTGGCTTATATTATGCTGCCAATAAGCGTGTTGATAATCACATTGGGATATGACTTCGTAAGCATCCTTTTTCAGAGTGGGGCATTTGATACTCGAGCAGCAACAATGACTTCCCAAGCTTTAGTGTTCTACTCGCTAGGCTTGATCTTTTATAGTTTGAATCAAACCGTAACTCCGCTGTTCTATGCCAATAAGGACACCCGTACCCCGGTGATGATTGCCGCCGTCATGGTAGCATTAAACATCATTCTAAACTTTATCTTGATGCAATTCTTGCAGCATAGAGGCTTAGCATTATCTACGTCAATAACGGCAATGTTGAACTATTTTACCCTAGTGTATATGATTAAACGCAAGATGCCAGAGATAAGCTTTAAAGGTATCCTGCCAAACCTAATCAAGACCGTTATGATTTGTGCCTTATTATTCGGAGTAACCTATCTTCTGAAACAGCATTTCCCTGCAACGGGTAGGATTGCATTGTTGTTTAGATCAGGTGTCATCAGTATCCTTGCTTTTATGCTCTTCTATGCTATGGGTTTGCTGTTTAGGTTGGAATATCTCTCCGCCACGGGAAAGAAACTATGGCTGCGCCTACAAAAGAGATAGAAGCAAAGCTCAGCTTCCTTCCTGAACAACCCGGAGTGTATCTGTGGAAGGATAAGCATGGAACCATAATCTACGTTGGAAAAGCACTTAACCTAAAGAACAGGATAAAGAGTTATGTAAGTGCAAGCCCCAAAGATGCCAAAACAGAGCAGCTAGTTAAAAACATAGCAGATCTTGATTATATAATCACGAACAGTGAGTCGGATGCTTTTTTGTTGGAAGCGACTCTGATTAAAAAGCATAAACCTAAGTATAACATACTTTTGAAGGATGACAAACGATATCCTTTCGTGAAGATTACTACAGCAGAGCCTTTCCCTCGCATCTTCGTTAGCCGAGAGCCAGTTAAGGATGGTTCCAGATACTTCGGGCCATATACAGATGTTCGCTCGCTTCGGAGAACCTTACGTAGCTTCGAATGGATATTCCCTATTCGCGATTGCAACAGAAACATCCCCAAGATTAAGTATAAACAAGCCTGCATGAACTATCAATTGGGTAAATGTCCTGCCCCATGTGTCGGGTATATATCTCAAACTGATTATGCTAAGATTGTGGATCGTTTGGTTCGTTTCTTTGGTGGTAAGTACCAAGAGATATTGGATGAATTTCGTGCCGAGATGCAGCTTGCTTCAGAAGAACTTCGTTTCGAGGAGGCAGCTAAATTGCGGGATCGCATTATAGCCATGGAGCGCATACAGAAAAGGCAATCGGTGTTTTATAATGATAAGCGCAATGTGGATATTGTTGGCTTCTACCAAGATGGCAATATAGCGTTATGTTTGGTGTTGAAGATGCAAGAAGGCACTATTATTAACCAAGAGAACTACCCCCTCACCAATCTGGAGCATGAAAGCAGAGAGAGTATCCTCTGTTCATTTCTACAGCTTTATTACACTGAGAAAGAGGAACTGCCCGAAGAGATTTTACTTCCTTTTGAGCCGAAAGATTTCGAGACTATAAACAACTTGCTTCACAAGAAGCTTCTTTTACCCCAGAGAGGTGAAAGAACTAAGCTTATCGGTATGGCAAAGTTGAATGCTTTCCACCTGGTGGAGGAAAGTAAGCTTGCCCATTTACGTAAGGCAAACCGCACCATCTTCCCTATACAGGAACTAAAAGAAGCATTGAAGCTACCAAGCTTACCCCGCAAGATTGTCTGCATGGACATCTCTACCATCCAAGGCACAGATACAGTATCTTCTGCTGTATTTTTTGAGAACGGAAAACCGAAGAAGAAGAACTACCGCCATTTCATCATCCGCAGCATAGAAACCCAAAACGATTTTGCTGCGATGCAGGAGACACTTAACAGGTTCTTGTTGGAAGTAGATAAAGTCCCCGAAATGAAACCGGATTTGATCATCATTGATGGTGGGAAGGGACAGCTTTCTGCCAGCGTGGAAGCTCTCTCAAACTCCAAGTATGCTGATGTGCAACTAATATCACTTGCCAAACGTGCTGAAGAGGTTTTCACTCCTTTGTCTAATGTCTCTGTTATCCTTCCACGTTCGTCATCTGCCTTAAGGCTGTTGGTTACTATTCGAGATGAGGCTCATCGCTTTGCTATCACCTTCCACCGTAAACGACGATCAAAGAGAACCCTGGAGAGCGCACTGGAAGCAATACCCGGTATAGGTGAACACGGAAAATTCCTGTTATTAAAGGAGCTAGGCAGCGTTGAAGCCATAGCCAATGCTAAGGTGGAATCACTACAAGCAATCAAGGGTATAGGGCCCATCACGGCTAAACAAATATATGATCACTTCCATCAAGGAGAATAGATTTATGCAATATCGTAAAATGCCCAAGTCATCTGACCTGATATCTGCCCTCAGCTTTGGCTGTATGAGGTTTCCTGTAACTTCTGAAGGTAAGATTGATGAAGCCCCAAGCTTTGAATTACTTCATCACGCCTACGGTAATGGTGTAAACTACTTTGACACAGCTTGGCCATATCATGGTGGGGAGAGTGAGCCATTCCTTGGACGGTTCCTGCAACAGATTGACCGTAGCAAGGTGTTTGTGGCGACCAAGCTTCCATGTTGGCTCATCAACACACGCGAGGATATGGACACTTACTTGGACAAGCAACTGGAACGTTTACAAACTACATACATAGATTACTATCTTCTCCATGCCTTGAATCGGCGCAGTTGGGCAAATCTAAAGAAGCTTGGGGTCATCAGTTTCTTGGAAGAAGCAAAGAGACAAGGTAAGATACGACATATTGGTTTCTCCTTCCATGATGCCTCACCTGTGTTCCGTAAGATTGCCATTGCCTACGACTGGGATTTCTGCCAGATCATGCTCAATTATCTTGATACTCATTATCAAGCAGGTATAGCTGGATATAATCTTGCCGTTTCAAGAGGAATGGGGGTTATCTCCATGGAGCCCCTGCGTGGAGGTAAACTGGTAAGCCCGATTCCGGATGCCATAGCCAAGATTTGGCAGAGAAGCACTGTGAAACAGAACCCGCAGGAGAGAGCCATGAGATGGGTATGGAACCTATCCGGCTGTACAACCCTGTTAAGTGGTATGAGTTCCATGCAACAGCTTCAAGAAAACCTTGCCCAGGCAGATGTATGGCCAGATAACAACCTCACCGAGGCTGAGATCAAGCTTTATAAACGTGTTCGAAAAGAATATATCAAGCGCATTCCCATCTTATGCTCTGAGTGTCGTTATTGTCTTCCCTGTCCTGCTAATGTAGCCATACCATCTGTGATTGGGGTTTATAACGAAGCTGTGATGTTTGAAAACAAGGAAAAGCTTAAAGGGGAATATCGCTTCTTTGTCCCCGAAGACAGTAGGGCAAGCAAATGCACCCAGTGTGGGGCATGTATATCCAAATGCCCGCATAAGCTGGATATCCCAAAGCATATGGATACTATTGCCACTTACTTTGGCGATTAAGCTCACTTTCAATTGATTATGAAAAAGGCTAACCCACAAGAGGTTAGCCTTTGTTGTATATATAGGTCTGTTTACTTCAGTATTAGAATCTTTGCATTACCGTTGTTATCTGCCTGTTGCCATCTTACCAGATAGATACCTGCTGAAACATTATTTCCCTTGGCATCCTTTCCGTCCCACACTATCTCTGCAGCTTTACCCTCAGAAACGTTAAGTTGACGGATGATCTGTCCCTTCACGTTGTAAACTTCAAAGCTCGCCGGTTCATTCGACACGCTGTTAAACTTGAAGGCTGTAGAACCCTTGAAGGGATTGGGATATACCTGGAACTTCGGAGCAGGTATAGCAAGCTCATCATCTGCACTGCTTGCTGCAGCAAGACGGAATGTACATCCTGATGCTGCGGTTATTGCTGTGGTGTTATATACGAAGTTGCTTGGCGTTACCTGAGTGATAGACAAGCTGGAAGTGTTTCCTATGGCTTTAAACTTAAGCTTCAACAAGCTACCTTCACCGGTTATAGGGGTAGTGGAAGTAAAGCTGATACTTACGCTTCCGGGTGAATTGACAACAACAGTTGGTGTTCCAGCGGCAGACAAAGTACCAACTGTCTCAACTCCAACCCATTCGAGCTTGGTGGGTACATATGTGACGTTAAACTGATAGCTACGAACATTCCATGAAGGAAGCAAGTAAGTAGTGCGCATATCAGTAGTACCAATCGCATTCTGTTGTAAGTTTATCACATTCGTCATACTAATTGTGCTCTGTGCTAAAGCTGCTACAGGTGCATTAACAGTCACCCAGATGTATTCAGTTTGGCCGAGTGCAGTGGTATTGAACTTCATCTCAGCCATATCAAAGAGATATTCACCGGCATCATATGGGGTGAAATTGAAGTTAATTAGGGAGCCTGGGCCCAATAACGGAGTCGTACCGGTCCAGCTTACATTGAGGTAGCCGGGAGTAACTTCGTTCACCGTTACAGTTCCCCCTGCGGACATAGTACCAGTGGTGCTGAACCCATTATACACGATATTCGTGTTATCGTATGTGAGTTGGAATTCATAATGGTTCACGTTCCAAGAGCCAAGCACTGGAGGTGTAGCAACATTCACGGTAAAGTATGTTCCCACTGTTGCTACTGCATTCAAACTCATTTTAAGCTTTGCTGTGCCTATGGTATAATTCTGAGGGATAGTGTTAATCACGGCAGATTGCCATTCATTAAACGAGCCATTACCGGAGTTGATGGCTGAAAGCAAGAAGTTACCGTTGTATGATCCACCCCAACCAAAGTTCATGTGGAACATGTTGGAGGCATCATAGCCATCCATCACCCATGCATGTCCGCTGTCATTGCCATAACCACTGTAATAAACTGGAGAGCCATTATCTAACTGCTGCTTCATCATAGTAATCCAGTTGTCTGCTGAGAAGGATTGCTTACTTCTGAATAAAGCATCAGGATAGCGGAAGTATTCCTGCATGGCAGGTGCCACATCAGAGCTCTGTGCGCCTGATCCTGAGGTATCATAATTCATATCCACAGACACACCAGCATGTTTCAACAACGTGGCAATCGGAATATTGGAACTTCCGATGCTATTAGGCATTTGATCCCAAAGATATGTGGTTGCGCCAAAGTTAGCACTTTGAACACCATAAGAAGGATCTTCGCCAGCTGCAGTAGGATCTGTGTAAGAGTGATAACCAACTCCGGTGGTGGGATAGTTCCAGTACTTCATCACTTGGCCCATGGCGGTTGCTACACAACCGGCATAAACCCGACCCCCGGGACCATTAGAATTCAACGGGCAAAGTTCATTGTAGGGCCAAGCCTGATCCCAGGTGGTATCCAGCAAGGGACTCACAGCCCTGTCAGTGCGGCTTTGAAATACATAAGCACCGGAAAGCATTTCGCTCCACATTGCTTGGTTCTCAGGAAGAACTGTTCCATTGGAAACAATATCTTGAATCTGAGTTTGATACTGATCCATCAACCAAGCAAATTCGGGTGACATGGTTTTAGGTTTAGTCCTCAGTTCGGTGGAGTAGCCAAGTACGGGTACAGAATTATCGTCTGCTGCTACAACCACAAACTGTCCGTCTGAGGTAAAAATCATGTATAGCATAGGGAGGTTCTTGGCATCGGCTGAGTATTCCCTTTGAGCCATACTAAGCGAGCCGTTTTGGTAAACGTTTACCTCGGAAATAACCGGTGTAACGTTGAGAGCCGCAGGCCCATTCTTCAACCAAGCTTTGGCAACATATTCTGCTTGTTGAGGTTGAACAAAGGTTGCCAAAAGCGGCAAGCACAAGATGAGCATAGCTAAACTTAGCAATGCCAACTTGTTGGGGGCATTGTTTCTATACTGAAGCATCATTCCTCCATGATCTATTCTTCTACTAATAGTATAATACAATAATCGTTCCAATGCCAGCTCAAATCTGTTCTTCAACTTGGTATCTCACACATTTCTGGCTCTTTGAAGTATCTGTCTGTTCGAGCTCTAATACTAAATCTAACCAAAAAGTTCCCCCGGTTTCATTACTTAATCATTGCATGTTTAATACGGATGAAACATGCAATGATTATGTAATGATCAAGTAATGAAACCGAGGGGGATGTTAGAGTGTATCATTTGAGCAAGCTTGAGCACATGACCTCTCGACTGATTGTATGTATAAAGTCAGAGCCGTTGGCGATGGCGGCGACC
>CAZPNU010000006.1:0-102439 GCA_964588075.1 uncultured Candidatus Cloacimonas sp. | reverse complement strand
TTGTCAAGTATTTGTTATCTATTCTTTTTGTCCACTTCTATGTGCAACGGTCTTCTTTATTTTAATTATTGGAGTTTAAGTTAATCAACCGTAATGGCAGCCAAGGCACTCTTGCAGCACTTCTCCCTTGCGGGTGCGATGTGCCAGTCTGATCTCCTTCATCTCCTTACCATTCCAGATATCGATTAGGGAATCCCCACAGATACTGCCGATAAACTGCTGTTTCTCTGTGTGGATGCTGCATCCTTTTGCCGGGCATAAAGGAATTCTACCATCGGGACGCACCTGTAAATCCCTATAGGGTACAGAACATACCGGTATCTCATGGGCTGCAACAGAGCGTTGCATAAAGACATCATCATCATAATCGCTTTCGGGATGTTTCAAAAGCCATTGAGGGTGGACGCAATCGCAGTAACGTTTTAGCCAACGGGTTTCTTCCCGTTCCAAATGCATAGTGGAAGGACGCAGCATTAAACGTACTTTAATAATGACATCACAGCCGAGAAAGTCTCTGGTTCTACGCAGTGCTTTGAGATTATCCAACAAGCGTTTATAATTTGCCCCGGGGCGTGCTTTTTCATACACTTCTGCGCCTCCTGCATCCAGAGAAACTTCGATGAAATCCACTCCCGTACGTAATAATACCTCTGCGTATGCAGGGTCTTTCCACTGGCCATTGGTTACCAGAGAGAGGAACTTGGTACGCTTGGAAAGTTCTTTCATTATATATGCGAACTTTGGATGCAGGGTTGGTTCCCCACCTCCTACCCGAACTCGGTTTATTTTACTCTTCTCAACTTGTTTTAACAAACAAGCTACATCATCATCGGACATCATGGTACGCGGATGAGGGAATAGGGGGTTATTACAATACACACATGCCAAATCACATGCATCGGTAATATCAACAGACAGTAAGGGAGGTTTTTTGGCATCAGACATAAAGAAGGGATACTTCAAAATGAGAAGTTCACGTAAAGGCACACCCTTTGCCAAAATACGACTATTTAGGTATAGGTAATAATTTAGATGCGACATCATCCAAGGGATATGCTGCATTCTGTTGATAAGCGGTTTAAGTTTCACAATTCCTCCGTTATTTAACCAGTACAAAGCGATATGGCTTGGCTTTGCTCCCTTTGAGCCGGAAATAATACACTCCGCTGGAAAGACTACTGTCTGCCACGAAGCTAACCTCATTTACTCCACTGTTCAGGACACCCAGAAAGGCTTCCTGAACTTTCTGCCCTTTGATATTGAATACCTGCAGAATGGCATTACTATCTCTTTTGGCACTGTTAAGCAGGATAGATGCACAATGTCTAACAGGATTGGGAAAGCATGAACTTATACTACTGATGCCTGGGCTTGCCAGATAGTCTTCAACGCTAACCGGGTTAACCTTAATACTAACATATCTGCTCATATTGGGAAGCATGTTTACGCGTACATAACACACATTATGATCACCGCTGCGGTCAACCTGTTCTAAAATGCCTCCACTTACGATGTAACTTGATTCTCCTGCAGGCATGTGAAATTTAATAAGCGCATTATCGAAACCCACAGGCTGTCCATTATATATCACTGCCATCACACTATCTGCCACAGCATAGTTTGAAGGATAGTATTGCACATTGATCGTGGCACCACTTGCTCCGGCACTTAGAGTGTTAAGCGGAGTAAGCTGATCATTGTTCATCCTCACCACCCTGTATGCACGGTTTCCATTGCAGGTGCTGGCTGTGGCAAGATTGTATGGCTGAGTGTTCATTGAGCCTGAACTATAATGTATGTGCCCCCATAATGCCATATCAATACCCATGCCATCCAGATCAAGTTCTTCCTGGAAATCATAATGATGGAATAGCACTTTATTCTGCAATGGGAACATATTCACAGTATCATTCAACCAAGCCATCTGCTCATCGGTGAAGCTCTCCGTGCCATATATATTCGGTCGCCAGTTATCGTAATTATCATAACTTTCCAAGCCGATATAGAGTGTGTTGCCATAATTAAAGTAATAATCCTGAGTATGATACGGCCAGTTCGTGTCAGTATTATCCAGCCAACTCCAGCCGAAATATCGCCACCATGTACGGCGGGAGCTTCCTGCTACGGGAGGTGTGCTATTCCAACCACCAATATCATGATTACCAGCCGTGAGATACACCGGTACTTCCATTTCTGCCAATACTTTCTGTGCCCATCCGTAAACATACAAATCGCCAAACCCCTCAAGTTCACCCTCATTAACCAGATCTCCGGTAAGCAGCACAAACTCAGGGCGAATCAGATTGATATCGTCCATAACAGCTCTGAAATCCATCACTGCAAGTGAATCTGTGGCATAACCTTCGTCAGGATAGAAAATCCGAGTGGGCATATGCACATCGGTGATATGCACAAAATAATAACTGCTCTTGCGAGATGGCAGCACTTGAACCGCATTCCAACTTACATCATGAATTCCACCATTGGCATTCACTTCCAAATCGTATAGTTCAAAGACGTTCACCTGTGGGATACTTACGAGAAGTTCCCATCTGTTGGGGTTGGTTTGCCAAGTGGCACTTTGCAAAGGCAGGTTAATACGCTTAGATCCATGCAGTAGCCATGCATTAAAACCTGTGGTTGTTTGTGGTGCCAAGCATGTTATATTCATGGTCTCCCCGGGTATTTGGATGGCAGGTATGTTCATCAAAGGTCTTTGGATAACAGTTAGGTAATCTCCCGGGCTGTTGTAATTGGAGTTTATCGTGATACTGCCATTTTGGATGCTTTGAACAGCATCATTCCCGAAGTAAGCGTTGCTAATTGCCAAAACAGAAGTCCCTGTGTTCAAGGCAGTAAAGTTCAGCTTTAATAAAACACCCTCTCCGCTAAGGATGGAGTTTCCACTGTAATTGATTGCAAGAGACGATGTGCCGGGAATAATGTTTAGCATCCCATACTGCGAGAGTGTTCCTTCAATATCTGACGCTTGATAAACAAGTTTGGTGGGATCGAAACTTATATCGAAGTGATAACTCTGATATGCGTGTGTGGCATTTATACCATACGCATTTATAGGGAGATGAACAACATCCTGTAAAGAGGTGGTTACTGTGCCAACACTCAAACTAAGATTCGTGCTTCCTGCCTGCATATCATCCAAACTACGTGGCTGTAAAGCATAGTTTGAGTATGCGTAATCCACTATTCCAACTATCTCGCTGTAACTATTACCAATGGAAACACCACTCCAGCTGTGACCATATGGAAAGAACTGGTTATCCACCTGGCAGTTACCACTACCATCAGTTACATAAAACTCTTGATAGCTGCTCGGAGCTGTTACGACATTGGTGTTTTGTACTTTTACTAACACACCTTCCCATTGTTCTCCGGTTGAGGCAGACCCCAAATCACCTGTAGTAATAAGGCTAGCTTGGGGTAATGGATTATTCTGGCTAACCACCTGATATGAAGTTACACTGGTTAGTTCGGTAAAGCCATAATACTCAGTTACAGTTCCGATAAGCTCAACCATATCACCAACCGCGGGAGAGTAGCTTTGGTTGTAAACAAAGATACCGCTCCAAGCCCCTCCGGATGGATCTGAGAGAAAGAAACCATAGTTTGAAGAGCCGGTTCCGCTAAAGAAATTAACCCCTGTAACCACGGCCTGTAACCTTACGCTTTGCCCTAAGTATGGTGAAGCTCCATCCATAGCTGTGCTATATTGAAGCTGATTACAGGTTAACAGCGGTTGGGCAGCCAGTGATACCATAATGCCAAAGCATAAAAGCAGCAGTATCATATACTGTTTCATCTCGTTTCTCCTATCTAGGGGTGTAACTTCCTGGTAATCCCGCAGCATTGGCTTCGCCTCCGATACTCAAACTGCTGCCTACACTCATATCGTTGCTAAATAAGCTATATAGGGAATGGAAATCCTTACATTTGATTCAAGATCCCCTTAACGGTGTTAGCCGGTATGGCAAATCCGATACCAATATTACCACCATTCTCAGAGAAAATGAAGGTGTTTATACCAATAACCTCTCCATTGATGTTGACCAATGGACCCCCACTGTTTCCCGGATTAACGGCTGCATCAGTTTGAATCATGTTCTTATATACATGTTTATCAGCCCGGGGAGCAAAAGAACGGTTAATCGCAGAGATAACTCCCACTGAGACACTTGGTTTAGAATCATTCATCAGGAAGCCATAGGGATTGCCAAGGGCTATTGACCACTCTCCGATAATAAGGTTCTGAGAATCCCCTAGCTTGGCATAAGGAAGCTTGTGCCCTGAGATTTTCAGCTTGGCAAGATCATGGATTTGATCTATACCAATGATACCGGCATCAAACTCTCGTTTATCGGGTAATACCACTTTTATCTGAGTGGCACCGCTTACCACATGAGCATTGGTTATAATGTAACCTTCGGGATCATATATCACACCACTGCCTATGGATTGAACTTGGCGTTGCATCAGCTGGTCACCAAAGAAATCAAAGAACCCAAAGCCAAAAGGACTGCGTGTACGCACAAGTTCAGTTTTCATCACATTCACGCTGACGACAGCAGGTTCCACCATTTGGACTGCTTTGGTTATAGCATTCTCACGGGTGGCGATGTCGTTTTTACCTGTAGGGGCGGGCTTATTACTAAACATGCCATTAATGTCGGTTGGTTTATCGTTAAAGTGATTTATCAGTGCCAAAGTGATCCCGGCATTAAGCAGAACGATGAGGATAACTCCAAAACAACCTATCTTCAAGATATCACCTCTTATGCAAATTTCTTGATAGCAAACTCGATAGCTGAAGTGCTGACAGTAGTTTCGAAGCAGGGACCCTTGGGACGCTCATTAAGCACAGCATAAACCGGAAAACGCCAGCTATCCCGCACTCCATCGGTTAGATCACGGTGACAGGCAACAGCAATTATTACATCAGGACGACTATCATGAATCAATTTCCGGGCTAGTGAACCACCCGTGGCAACAGCAGCACGTACCCCATGCTTATTCATAATCCCTTTTACTTTGGCAATATCACAGGCACCACACTCTGCACATTCAATGATATCATTAGTGATGCGAATCTTGCATTCTGATTTTTGGAGGCAATGGGGTAACAATAATAGGATATTCTTACTATGGATACCGTTGAAGTTACTGAGCACTATCTCATTATTGAAGTTCAAGAAAGATTCTTGAAGCAAGTTCTTGTTCTGTAATATAATCTTACCCAGCCACTTGGCTAAGTAGTAATATATGTTCACTAACATCCAAGTGGTGTAGATTCTTAATCCTATCGGTTTGATCTTTTGGTGAGTGCTCATGAGGATCAGTATCCACGAACTCACCAACACCGTTAAAAGGATGAACAGAATGGTAAATAAAATCGTTTCCATCAACGACAAACCTAGGCTGTGGTAGCTAACCAACGCCAAGGAAAAATACACAATACTGAGGATTATCAGCGAAATACTGACAAACATAGGGAATTTAATCATGGCAAGGTAGTGTTCTTTCATAGTATCACATCCATAACTTTTCACCGGGTTGAAGACGGGCACCATTCGCATATGCTGCAGCCCCCATCATTTTTTTACCTTCGGCTTGCACTTCAGTGATTAGTAACTGAGTATCAGCGCAGTTGACGGTAAAACCGGTATTCTTTGAGATTTGGGCTATTGTTCCACACAGTCCGGTTGGAGATAAATCTGTGAGTTCGGATTTAAGAATCTTGAGTTTGTTGGTGCGAAAATAGCACCATGCTCCCGGGTGATAAGAAAAAGCTCTTATCTTATTCTGCACAATATTAGCAGGTTGTTGCCACGAAATCATGCAGAGAGTATTATCGATTTTGGGGCACCAACTTGCTTGCCCTTGAGTTTGAGCTTTCTCAAGTGGAAAGGCATCAGGGAGGGAACGCATTAAATCTATCAACATCGCTGCTGCCTGTTCGGCAAGACGTTCATGCAAACTACTGAAGTTTTCATTGGGTAGAACTTCTAAACTTTTCTGGAGCAAAACAGGTCCTGCATCCAAAGCTGCCACAAGCCGGTAAATGGTAGTACCGGTTACTCTTTCACCATGTAATAAAGCGGATTGGATGGGGCTAGCTCCGCGATATAAAGGTAACAATGAAGGGTGAAGATTTATCGATCGATGTGGTGCCAAGAAGCGAAGTTCCTTGCCGATTATCCCCCCATATGAAGCAGTAATCAGAATTTGCGGTTCGACTGAGGCTATCTTCGCAATCGATTCAGGATCGTTAATGTTATCCGGAGTAAACAAGCTCAATCCTAGCTCTTGTGCAAAAGCAGCAATAGGTGTGGGCACCTGTTTTAAATTGCGTCCGGCAGGTCTATCTGGTTGACTAACCACCAATTGAGGTTGTAATCCATTTTTACATAGCGCATCCAAGGCTGGCATCCCATATGCGGAAGAGCCGATAAACACGCTTCTAATCATCCGGAAAACCTTCCATCACATTAAAGCCGTTAATTGCTTTTGCTGCAAGTTCATTTAGCTTGCGTTTTATCTTAAGCTTGCTCAGTGTTCCTAATCTATCGGTAAAGACAATGCCATCCAGATGATCGTACTCGTGTTGAATAACAACCGCTTCAAAACCTTCTGCACTTGATTGGACACGTTCTCCTTCCGGAGTTGTGTAAGAAAACCTGATTCTTGCTGCCCGATGTACATTGGCATATATTCCGGGCAAACTGATACAACCTTCCTCGCCTTCTATCTCGCCCTCGCGGCTTTCTATCACAGGATTTATCATCACTATGGGATTAGGCTCACTATCTTCCCTAGCCCAGTGTGGATCCACCACAAATACGCGGAATTTTGCGCCAACTTGGTTTGCTGCCAATCCCACTCCATCTCGCTCATACATCGTATAAATCAAGTGTGGAATCAATTCTTTAAGGCCGGGATCATTATGGTCACACTCCTCCAGCTTCTGCCTCAGGATTTCATCACCATAAAGTCTGATTGGTAAGAGCTTAGGCTTCATTTTACAGCATTATTCTCCGATGGGTTGATGATGCTAACTATAGCGCTTTTTTGGAATTCCACTCTAACTTTGTTAGTGTCATCGATTTCTAAAACAACAATTCCCTTATCCGGCTTTAACGAAACCACTCTGCCAAAGATACCGGAGGAAGTTATAACCTTATCGTTTACTTGCAATGAGTCCAACATTTTTTGCAACTCTTTGGCACGCTTCTGCTGGGGTCTGATCATCAAAAAATAGAGTATGGCAAACATAGCGATCATGAAGATCATGGTGCTTCCGCCAAAACCTCCTTGAGCTTGCCCAGTAGGTGCTGCTGCTTGAAGTAGTATATATTGCATGTTTTCTCCTATAATCCAAAGAATCTTGGATATATTCTTTTTATAATCTGAGTTAATACATTAGCGAATAAACCGGCAAGCACATCATCCGCAACCACCCCCCAGCCTCCGGGAAGCCTTTGTGAGCGTGATACGGGAAAAGGCTTGGCTATGTCAAACACTCTAAAGAACAGGAAGGCATAGATGCCTACCATGATGGTTTTTGGCAAGAACATCACTGCGATAAAATAACCACAAACCTCATCAATGACAATACTCCCGGCATCGTGACCAAGTTTGGACTCTGCCCTGCCAGAGATAAAAACTGCAGCCAAGCAAAAAAGCAGCAAAGTCGTAACACTATAAAACACTCTAGGAGTTACAAACAAACTCTCCGGAAGTAGTAGATAAACTCCTAAGGCTACTGCTGTTCCCCAAGTGCCTGGCATTTTAGGCAGATAACCAACTCCGAAAAAGGTGGCTAAAAAACTGTATATATCTGGTTTGTTTCTATTCATCAGAGTAGAATCTGCACGTAAGATTCACGCTTTAAATCGTTTATCCACTTTCCGTAGGCTTCCATTTGCTTTCTCTGGAAAAGGTATTGCTCAACTTGGTCTTTAACTTCCTCGTAACTGAAGACACGCGGAGCTGACTCCTCCAAACGGATAAACAGATAGAGTAAACCTTCGTTCTCCATCACCTGAGAAATCTGACCCACGGGAACCTGCATGATGTTAACTGCAAAAAGCTCAGGTAGTTCTGACTCGGCAAAGTCACCTATAACTCCACCATCGTTCTTAGTTTCAGGATCCATGGAATATGCAGAGGCTAGGGAGGCAAAGCTCTCTCCCGCATTAAAACGTTCGCGGATACTTTCCATGAGATTCCTCTCAGCCAAGCTATCGGCAGCAGTAGCTGATACAATCTTCAGTATGTGTCTTGCACGAATTTCTTCGCCTTTCTTTTCTTCAAGTTTAATGATATGATAGCCAAATTGGGTTTTAACAACATCACTGAACTCTCCAACATTCAAGGCAAAAGCTGCATCCTCAAACGGTTTTACCATCATTCCTTTTTTAAAGAATCCCAAGTCTCCGCCAACTTCCTTACTGGGGCAGTCACTCTCAGCTGCAGCAAGAGTGGCAAAATCCTCTCCCGCTTTAAGCCTGGCAAGTATCGCTTGTATCTCTGCTTGTTGTTGGGCATCAACCTGCGCTCCGGCATTAACTTCGCGCATTATCATCCCAAGTTTCCAAGAAACCGGTTTCACAGCAAGTGTATCTTTAGTTGCTGCATAAAAAGCCAGCTTTTCCTTATCTGTTATTTTAATCTTGGAAGAGATGTATTTGCTAACCAATTGATCTGTCAAAGCGCTTTCAGTAAGCATATCAACATAGTATTTCAAAAGGTCTGACTCGGTCAATTTACTTTTCTTTAAATCAGTTGCAAATGCCTGCTCATTAGGATAGCGGGATTTTATCTGTTTTAGATATCTCTCGGCATTGCTTTTAATGCGAGCATCGTCTGTTTTGATATTCATATCTTTGGCTTTTTGAATCATAAGCTTTTGCTCAATCATCTCCACCAACACGTTGCGTGGATCAGTATCCGGTTTTAGCATCTTGGCACTTTGCATCTGAGCAAGTTGTTTCTGTAGGTCGGAAAGTAGGATAATATCCGTGCCTACCTTGGCGACTATTCTATCCACTACTTCAGCTCCTGCAGCCATCACCGCAATGAGCAAGAGAAGCATTAATATAGCTTTCTTCATGCGTAATTCCTTCTTAGTAATAGTAAATCTTATCCATGCGGGATTTGATCTCTTTCAGTAGGTCCTGATACACCTGATCTTGTTTTTCCAAGATTATCTTGCGCTTAATATCGGCTCGGTAATCCTCAAAGTTTGCCTCTTGAGAACTATCCCTTTTTTCTGCAATGCGAAAAACGAACCAAAGCTGGTTGTTACTTACAATACCCAAGCCACTTTCCGGGATATTCCTGGCAGCCAACCAAAAAGTACTGTCTGCTCCAGCTGATGAAACAAAACCCATCATCCCGTTCTTACTTTTAAGTTCTTCCGTAGAATATCTTTGAACTGCTTCGTTGAAATTCATCCCTTGGCTTATCTGCCCCAGCACTTTTTCGGCACTTATTTTATCTGCCAAAGCTATTCGCTGGATGTTATACACTTCCGCTGTCTTTTGGAATTCTCCCTGATGTATGCGGAAATAATTAAACAACTGATCTTCACTAACTTGAACCTCTGCCAATCTGCGGGAGATCATCGCATTGGCTTTAACTTTCTTGGAGGCGTATTGTATCCGTTGTTTCACAGCATTGTCTTTGCCAATACCCTGTTCATCGGCATATCTTGCCAATACTGTAAGATTTACCCAATCTTCGATGTATTTCTTACGCTGCTCAGCCGATAATGCATCCCATTCACTTACTCCAAAGCTTGCTTTGAAGTCCTCAAGATACAACACCTCATCCCCAACCTGTGCCAAGGCCACACCCTTATCCTCTTTTTTAGAACAGGATGTGATGCTTAGTACAAGCAGGATCAGTAGCGCAATTTGTAATCTCATTGTTTCAGATAGGGCGGTGTGTAGCTGATGCGAACATAGGGTTTCTTTTCCACAGGGGTGGAAACACTGAAATCATAAAACTCAATGCTCCCAAAATTTTGCCGTTCCTGTGTGGATTGAATTGCCATTCCCATGGGAAGTTTCTCTCCGGATATATACGCTTGCACTAGGGGAGTAACATCCACTTCAAGGCTGTCACCCGAAACAGTACCTGTACTGTAGGGAGTGTAGTTTACAATCTGGTAATCTGCCACCACCGGCGGAGAGCTAATACTTATGTTGTCCCGTTTCAGGTTAAAGGGGAATATGCTGAAGCTGGAACCTCCGGTATAATAATGCCCCGGCTTGGCATGAAGAATTATCGTTGCACGATTAACTGTCAACCTCTTGATCTCTTGTGCACTTAGCTGATTACCATCATCGTCGGTAAAGAGACTATTGGTGGGAGTCCATTTGATAAACATCCTAGTGGCTTTGGCATTATCTATCTTCCAAAGAGAAGAAACTGCATCCTGAACCTCAGTGAGAGTATAGCTGTCCTTGGCTGCGGTCTTAGTAACCACCTGGAAAGATGTATCATCTAAATCTTTGTATTTTATATTCAATTTAGCACCCACAGAACTTTCCGAAGCTCGGAATTCCACATATCCGTCATCAACCACTTTTACTGCAAGGTTAAATCCTGTGCTGTCGGCTCCACTTTCCCAAGTTTTAAGCTGCTCACCCCGTATTTTTAAGAATACTTCCTTGCCGAAGATAGAAACCGAGTCCGGTACGGTTAATTCCGAACCTTCCAAATACTCCAAGTTACTCATCACGGATAAAGTGTCATTCCAAACACTGTTCACTTTATACAAGCGAAGTTTCAATGGGGTTCTACTTACAGGTGATCGTTTCACCAACATCAAACGAACATAACAGCTATCATCCTCGGTTACATTAATATTTGCCTGGCGGGGGACATCTGTAAAGCGCATAAATGCAACTGCCTGGTTACCTTGATAGTTCCCGGTCAATAGTTTACTTTCAGATCCGCTTATTACTCTCAAAGTGTCCGAAGGAAAACTGAAAGCATCCACCAAACCAATGGGATCATCCACGGTCTTACTGTGTATGTTGCTCCAATTATTTCCCGTTAGGTTATTCTTTTTTGTACATCCCATCATCGCCAAAAGGCAAAGAGAAATCACTGTCATACGGAGCAGATGTCTTTTAAACGAATCCATAATAATAATCCTATTTGAGATAGATTTTGTAGATTAGTGTTAGGAGTAGGCTCTGTGGATATGAGGATAATTGGTCAAGTATTTTCTTTTCCCCATACTCACAAGGCACTTTAGACACTCGGCCTGCTTGTGGATAAGCTGTGGATAACTTCATCTCTTTTTGCTGCGATATCCACGTTAAAAACCGCTAAAGCATTTATACACAAGTTACTCACAGCTATCCACACATTTCTATACACATATGTGGATAACTTTTTCATACCAGCTCTTGAAGCTCTGTTTAGCTTTACTTTAGCCTCATGTGGACGGTTGTCAGTTCCGATTTTTTTCACTTCAGTTCCTAATGTTTTTTATCATTAATTCCACATGAGAGCGGAAATCCTCGTCTTGGCGAAACTGGTTTTCTATCATCTTCTTGGCATGCAGCACAGTGGTGTGGTCCTTACGGTTGTAATATTCAGCAATCTCTTTCAGAGAGAGCTGAGGGATGAGAACATTAGCCAGATACATAGCAACTTGCCGAGGGAAAGCTACATTCTGCTTACGTGTCTTTTCCATCATCTGTGCGGGACTTAAACCGTAGGTTAAGCATACTTGCTTGGTTATGGCATCCAAGCTGATATTACGTAGTTTTTCCGATATCATATCGGAGAGTATGTCCTCCGCCGTGGCAACATCAATCTCTTCGGGATTTAGCTTGTTGTATGAAGAAAAAGCGAGGATGCGGATTAGTGAACCCTCCAGAGCTCTCACACTGCTGGTTATACTCTCGGCGATGAAACTGAACACATCGTCGCTAAGCACGATATTCTCCGGCTCAGCTTTTTTGCGCAATATCGCCACTCTCGTTTCAAAATCCGGGTTCTTGAGGTCGCAAAGCAAACCACTCTCGAAACGGGTAACCAAACGTTTCTCTAAATCCGGTATATCTTTGGGAGGTCTATCAGAAGTAAGCACAATCTGTTTACGGTTCTCAAACAGGGTGTTGAATGTGTGGAAGAACTCTTCCTGAGTACCCTCTTTGCGGGATAAGAAGTGCACATCATCTACCAGTAACAGATCTACTTTGCGGAATTTCGCCCTGAACTCAGACATTTTATTAGACCGAATTCCATCAATCATCTCATTGGTAAAAGCTTCCGATGTTGTGTAGTAGATTGAGCAGTTTCTACCTTCTTTAGCTACGAAATTACCCACAGCCTGCATCAGATGTGTCTTCCCCATTCCACTTTCACCATAGATGAATAGCGGATTGTAGGTATAACCGGGAGACTCAGCGACTGCTTTAGCAGTGTGGTATGCAAAGTTATTGTTTCTCCCAACCACAAAGTCTTCGAAAGTGTAACGATCATTTAACTTGGTATTCACCGTTATACGGTTGTTACTGAATTCGGGAAGCTCACCATTATCTCCGCCGGTACGGTGAGGATGGGTGATAAACTGAATGTCATACCTGCGTCGATATAAGCCGAAGGATATCTCCGACAGTGCTTCCTTGTAATTTTGGTTCAAATAATTAGCAGAAAACTGAGTTGCCACCCGGATCATCAGAGCTTTATCCGTCATATCCACCAGCTTCGTATCCGAAAACCAAGTCTTGAAGCTTTGGGGATTGATGTTCTCTTCCAACTTATCCAGTATGTTTTGCCAAATGTCTTGATCCATAAGTTCGATCCCTTAAAGTTATTTATCCACAAGTCAAATCGGAGCAGCACGGGAAACAGAGCAGGGAAGCTATCATACTGACTATGTTCAAGTTATGGATTACAGCCTGTAGCTTTCACCACTTGTATAAGCCAATTTATCCACAACTTATCCACATGAATGGGCTCCACCAAGCTTAAAAAACTCTCTCTTTGTGCGTTAGCCTCTTCCTGCGATTTCGCTGCTACCAACCTTGCCAAAAAATTACCTTCCCCCGATTTGTCAAGCAGCTAAAAGTCCACATATTAAGAGCTTAGTTATGATGTATTGCAGACAAGTGTATATAAACAAATACCTCTAGCATTATAGATGTTGCTTTCTGCAAAGTGACATTGAGAGGTGTATAGTACTACCGATCATAATGTTAGCGTTTGTGATAAATATCTACCTTGAGTATTGGTTCGTCATAAGAAGCATCACTCGATTATTATGGACTCATTGCTCACTTTGTCTATAATGTGTTCGCAATGATACGGTATTTCATGCAAAGAGGAAGCTAAGATAATAACAAGGAAGAAAGGTAGAACAGGTGGAGATGTTATTATTGGGCAAAAAAAAGTGGCTCCGAAAGAGGGATTCGAACCCCCGACCTAGTGGTTAACAGCCACCCGCTCTACCGCTGAGCTATTTCGGAACACTTTATTTGCGCAAAGATTGGAAAGGGGCTAAAACTGTCAATAGGAAAATTAGTCACCCGCGGGAATCAGACAGCTATCACACTCGGCAAGTTCCGATTTTAACAGCTTGTATATCTTGTTAGCCTCATTGCCGTTAAGCAATAAATCCAGGTTTTTCGGCTTGCGCAGGGCCATACTGAGCGTTTGCATAAGTTTCAGTTGTGCACGAGGATTATCAGCAGGGCTGAGGGTTAACATAACCAAGTGTACCATTTCGCCATCAGGGCTGTCCCAGTCTATGCCATGGGTGGGTTTCACCACAAATAGCTTGCAGCCATCCAGGTTTTCCAGATGCGCATGGGGGAAGGCAATGCCCTGACCCAAAGCGGTGCTCATTTGCTCTTCCCGGGTAAAAACTTCCTTTATCAGAACCGATTCCGGGATGCCAATGCGGGGGGCAACCTTGCTGAGTAAGCTATTAAGCAATTCGTCCTTGGTCTTGGATTTAGCGTCAAAGATAACATCATCTTTGCCGAAGATGAATTTAACCAAATCCTTTCGGAGCTTGCGCAAGGTGAAAGACAGCCAGGGACCGAAGATAACCGTGGAAATGATTGAACCGGCAACAACACTTACAAACACAACTTCCTTTATTAACCCACCGCTGTAAGCAAGCATTGCCACCACAATTTGCATTTCTCCCCCTGCGATGTGAGAGATGGCGATGCTGCTTAGGTTGCTCCGCTTTTGTTTTGCCCACAAAGCACCCAACCACGCACCAAGATAGCGGAAGGCAATTCCCAAAATTGTGATTAAAGCAACCAGAAACCAATCCAGATTAGCCAGAATATCTAACTGCAAGCCAATCTTGGCAAAGAATATGGGCACAAAGATGGAATATACCATGCGGTGAATGGTGTGTCTGTCTTGCTCGGAGATATGCTTGGCTTCACCCACTAAAATCCCTGCTATGAAGAAGCCAAACAGCGAGTGTATCCCAATTTTTAAGGTAACCGCCCCCATCAGCATCCCAAAAATGACGATAAAGGTGGTTTTGTATCCTGTCTCTTTGCCAATTTTGGTGTGTATCAGGGTGATGGCTTTGTCCACACCTCTTCTTAAGATTGTAAGGCTGAACAGGGTGAAGATAACTGTGAGAGCAATGAGCCTGATGATGAAGCCAAACTCCACCACCCCATGTGCCATGATACCCAAAATGATGGTGAAGATAACCCACCCCATCAGATCGTTCATGGTTAGTGCCGACACAATTAAGAAACCCATATCGCTTTTTAGAATACCCAGATCATTTAAACCTCTGATTGCAACCGGCAACGCACTGATGGTCATGATTGAGGCGATGAATAAGGCGAAGATGAAACGCTGGGAGGGATTTACCAAATAGCTATCAGGAAGCAGGAAATAAAAAGGAATTAAACTTAGCACCAAGGGCACAAACAAGTCCACCAAACATAGTTTTATGGCACCTCCTCTCTGCTTCCACACCCGCGAGAAATTGATCTCCAAACCGGTATCCATTAAGAGAAAAAGGTTGCCAAACCAAGCTACTGTGCCCAGCATTGCCCATTGAATAGGGTCGTTGGGGAAGATGCTCTGTTGCCAGTGAGCTGCGTATTTGCCAAAGATAGCGGGACCCAAGAACAACCCCACCAGGATGTCACCGGTGATGGTAGGTTGTTTAATCCGCTCCAGTAAGAAACCAACTGCTTTACAGGCACCGAGAAGCAAGGCAAACTGGAGTAAGAAAATGAATAGATGATGCTCGCTAAGCGGGCCCACGTTACCTCGCTATGAGGAACTTATCTCGAAGATAAGATCTTCGTGCGCCTTGGGCATTGCTGCAATCTTGTATGCATCACGGATTAAAGCAGCCACTTCCTCGGCTTCCGGTAAACTTTGGGCGTGAACTTCGCCAATCTTGTCTCCTGCGGTAAGGGCATCACCTATTTTAGGATATAGCATAGCTCCGGCGGCATAATCCAATGTATCGCTAACTTGCATACGACCTGCTTTGATTCGCACCAAAGCGTAACCAATAGCACGGGAATCTATGCTATGCACATAACCGCTTTCTTGAGCAAGAACAGGAAGTTTCACCTTGGCTTGGGCAAAGAGGGAGTAGTCGTCGATAACTGCGGGATTTCCGCCTTGGGCAGCAATGATTTCGCGGAACTTAGCCAATGCTTTACCGCTTTCCACGGCAGCATCGATCAGCTCTTTTGCTTCTGCATAGTCCTTTGCCAAGCCTGCACTCTTCAGCATTTCAGCAGTGAGGGCAGTGGTTAAAAGATATGTATCGGGCAAGTAGCTGCCTTTCAAGTATTCAATTGCCTCAATCATCTCCAGAGCATTACCCACGGCATTACCCAAGGGGGAGTTCATATTGGAGAACACGACAGATACCTTTTGTCCAAAGCTGTTGCCGGTATGTATCAAGTGCTCCGCCAGCTCTTTGGCACGGCGGATATTGGGCATGAAAGCACCGCTGCCTATCTTGAGGTCAATCACCAAGTGCTTTGCCCCTTCGGCAATCTTTTTGCTCATGATGCTGGCAGTGATGAGGCCGGGGCTTTCCACCGTGGCGGTAACATCCCGCAGGGCATATATTCGTTTATCGGCAGGAACTAACTGTTGGGACTGCCCAACCAAAGCATAACCGTGCTGCAAAACCATGTCCTTGAAATCTTCCATGCTATAGGCTGTCTTGAAGCCGGGGATGGACTCCAGTTTATCCAAAGTACCACCCGTATGCCCCAAACCTCTGCCGGAAATCATCGGCACATATAGCCCCAAAGCTGCTGCGATGGGAGCAAGCATCAGGCTTATCTTATCCCCCACCCCACCTGTGGAGTGTTTATCTGCCACCGGGATGTTATCCGGAAAGCTGATGCTTTTGCCTGATTCGATATAGCTCTTGGTTAAGGCAGCAATCTCGTCCTTTTCCAAGCCTTGAAAATAGCTAGCCATCAGGAAGGCACTCATTTGGTATTCCTGCACCTGCCCGTTTAAATACCCCTGCACCAAAGCAGATATCTCTGCAGGATCGAGGGGGTTGCCGTCACGTTTCTTGAGCAATAGCTCAACCGGATTGTATGTCTGCATAATTATCCTCTAATTCGTTATCAATCTTGTGCGGATGTAACCGCTGAACATATCCATTATCCACACCACCAGGGCTATTAACCACATGATAAGCCCAACATTGCGCCAAGCAAGCATTTGTTGCTGCTGAGACAAAGCAAGCCCTATGCCACCTCCGCCCACAAAGCCCACGATGGTCGCCATACGGACATTTATATCCCAACGGTAGATGGTAAATGCCAGATATGGAGCCAGTATCTGTGGTGCAACCGCATATCTCCATACTTGCAGAGTGGATGCTCCCGTGGCTTTGATTGCCTCCACGGGACCCGGATCTATATTCTCAATCTGTTCGCTGTATAGCTTTATTAATGCGGCGATGCTGTGTATCCACAAGGCAAGCATTCCTGCAAAGGGACCTATCCCCACCCACACACAAAAGATTATCGCCCATACTATAGCCTCTATGCTGCGGAAGATGGTGGACACAGTGCGGATAAGCACATACACCAGTCTGCCTGACCATGTGCCGAACATTAGGTTCTTGGCGGCAAAAAAGGATAACACAAAGGCAAAAGGAATGGCAAAAACCGTTGCCAGCAGAGCCAGATAAATAGTCTCCATCAATGCTGCCAACATAGGCACCATTTCCTGCGGATTGGGATTGAAGATACCACTTAGAATAGAGCTGGTATTTGCAGCTTGGGTGAAGAAAGCCATTGGCTTAACCTCCACCATCATCCACGCCATCACCAGGGAAATCAATATCCCCATGCCAAGCTCCCACTTCCAGAAGCTACCGCCCCTGTTCTGCCGTACAATGATGCTGCCAAGGTTGCCTTTAACAAACAGCAGTATTACAGCCAGTAAAGCAGGAAGCACAAGGATTATTAAGCCACCCATGCTATGCTCCCAAAGGCGCAACAAGAGCCAACTGACGCAAGCAGTTATGTATAACCACAGGGCATACTCGATGCCGAATATCTTAATATTTCTCATAGAAAGTCATAATCCCTAAACTAAGGTTTGTTAGTCAAGCAAAAAGAACAGGATGCTTTTATCTGCCTTCATAATTATGCGGGTGACAGATTCTGGAATCGGTGACAGAATTTGAAGAAAAGTTAGTAGTTAGAAGGTTAACAAGTTAATAATGTTCCGTAGTGGCATAGCATCTCCCTCTGCCTTTCTCTGCTTTTCCTCTGTGTTTAAATATTCCTTTGCCTTTAGAGGTGTTTACTTTGCCAGCACCAATCTCCTTACCGCTGTTACCTTGCCATCCAACCGCAGCTTCAGGAAGTATATCCCGCTGCCAAGTAGCTTACCATCATCATCCCTGCCATCCCACACCAACATCTGCTCACCGCTGCCAACTGCGCTGTCCGCAAGGCTGCGTACCTTCTGTCCGCGAAGGTTATATATGTCGCAGTTCAGGTATGCGTTCCGCTTCAGGTTAAGCAGCACAGTATGCTGTGCAGAAAATGGATTGGGGAAGCTGCGCAGTTCCAAAGCTTGTGGGCTAAGTATATCCGTAACCCCCACAGGGTAATTCCATTCGTAGCAGCCAAGGTCTATTGCAGCCCCGAATATCCGCTGGTTACCCGCAAGGTCAATCTCTGGCAAGCTTAATCCCAAGGTGTCCGGAGTGCCCATATCTCGGCAGACAGAGCTGTTAGCCAAACGATAGCTGAGTGGATCGTTTACCAGACTGCTACAAAAGCCCGGTTCACCGCTAAGTACTACATCATTGAAGCTGATATTGTTTATTGCCTCGAAGCTGGTGGAAGCCGGATAGTTGCGAATGAAGTTGTTGTTAAAGTCTAGCTGTGATGTGCTACCCATACTTTTTATCTCCGCCTGTGTGTCGTTATCAAAGATGCAGTTGTTGACCTCGAAGTTACCATTTAACTGCACCGCAAAATTTGCCCCACTATTATTGGCAAATGTGCAGTTATTGATAATACCGGGATTATCATTGAAGGCAGCAATGAATACGGGTGGTGCTCCAGCGGTCTGATTGTTTGCGATTAGCACATTGTCCAGTTTGAGTTGTTTCGTTGATTCGTCCCCGACAATGCCTATACTTACAATATTTGGATCGTTATTCGATGAAGTATTGTTAGCAAAAAGGGCGTTCTGCATTAACAGCTTGTTGCCGTGATAATAGAAAATTGGGAAGGGATCATCCAAATCATCTCCAGTAACATTACATGAAATTATTCTCAACCCACTAATTGTTACATCAGGCAAGTTAATGTTTAATCCAGATTGATACCTAGAGTTAACCCCTTGGATTGTAACATTCTCAAGGGTATAGCTTGCTGGATTATCTTCATTAGTTGTTAAAGAAATCCCACCAAAAGAGGATGTCGTGTATGGCATAATGGAAACATTCTTAATTTGAATATTACTCCCGCCACTCAATGCTATGGATTGAGATCCAATTGTGCTATTCCCAAACTCAAACCGTAAGTTCTGTATATTCGCATTATGTGACTTTCCGCCCACAATCGTCTCGCGAAAAAGCAAGTTCTCAAGAATTGGTATATCTATAGAATCTCCGATGATTGAAACGTATTTTTTCATTCCAATAGGATAGAACTGCCCATCATTTGTTGAGTAAGTTCCTCCTGCAAGATGAACCACTTTTTGGTTTAAGCTATCTGATTTCACAAGCTGCATAGCGAGGAAAACACTTTTTATCGGAGTTAAGCAACTGTGTCCATCATTGGTATCATCTCCTTGAGGAGATACATATATATCGTGGTTTTCTTCTATTCTGTTAGCCCTCAATATATCAATAACGGGAAAAGACCCTGGCCAAATGTTGAGGCTTTTATTGTAACTGATATAATAATCAGTTATTGGTAGAATTGAAGCTTGGTCTAGATAGATGTAAGTATCAAGCCTACTATCCGTAGCAATAATATCCTGTCCACTTCCAGCAATATTTCCATAAACACAGCTGCGACGTACAGGATCGAATACCACCTGACCATACGTACTCATATTTATTCCACCCCCAAGCGATGCATAGTTCTTGGATATGTTGGAACCTGAAAGAAACACTGTACTATTTCTCGTTCTGAACCCACCACCTATTTCAGCTCGATTATTAGTAATGATGCAATTAGTGATACTGAATACCGTTGCATCTCTAATAAGAAGCCCACCCCCATTTCTCAAATAAACTCCTTGGAAGTATGTATCATTCGATCCACTTCCATTCTGTATGGTAAAACCATATATCCCGCAGTCAGTCGTGGCAGTAACGGACTTCACTACAGACCCACTCCTGTTACCATCGATAATGGTACTATCCCGATAGGCAGGGTTACCGGTGGTGTATTCCAAGCTATAGATAAAGATGTTCTTACCGATGTAGTCTATGTTTTCCACATAAGTTCCGGGGAACACTTTTATGCTATCACCGTGCGTAGCAGCATCAATTGCATCCTGGATATGGGTGAAGTGTCCGCTTCCATCCTGCTTCACTTCCCACGTGCTTGCTGCAAGCGAAAGGCAAAGCATTAGCAGCAGGCTGAGCGCAAATCCTTTCATATCATCCCTATTTATACGATTTGGCACAGGGAGCAAGTATCCCAATTCGGTGCAAGCCGTATATAGTTTGTTAGTCACCAATTACCTTTTTGCATAATCTCTTGAGTTTAAATATCCGTCAAGCAGATTGTTCTTTAGCTATATCAAAAGGTTTTTGTATTCAAGTGGCTGCGAAAGGTGAAGCGGCTTCCAGCCGCAATTATCTCCAAATGCTACCGAGCAGGCACACCGAATTCATTCGGTTGGTCCACCGGATTTATCCGGTTAATTCAAGTATAGGCAATGTTTGTCGTGTTGGCAACAAAAATATACCGGATGAATCCGGCACCGCCAACCTGATAAATCAGGTGTTCCAAAAGGATATGTCGCCCTAAGGGGCTTATTCTTTGAGGGCGTGGGACGAGGGTCTGCGAGCCTTCGGCTCTCCGAACCCATCGCTATGATATATCGCCCTACGGGCTCATAGGTTGGTTAGACGTTAGAAGTTAGACGTTAGACGAAGCGTGGCTTTCGAGGCAGCCTGTATAGGGCTGTCAACCTCCCGGTTGACAGAAGCGACGCAGTCGCTTGTCTCTTAACGAGCTAAGTACGCTCAGGCTGTTGTCAAATGCCGACATTCAGGGTCTGGGTTATAGGTGGTGGTATCAATCACCTAATGAGAGCACAGATTATCATTACCATCCTGCAAATATCCCCCAAGCCTCTTAGGGTGATATAACAAATAGATGCGAGTTCTAAACTCAACCACTAACACAGTTTGCTCCAAAGATAATGCTTAATCCTATCATTTCCCTACAACGAAACTAGGCTACAGAGAGCATAGTTCATTAACAACAAGCGACTTCGCCCAATCTGTCAACCGGGAGGTTGACAGCCCATTGGTTGAGAGCTCTACAATCCACGCTTCGTCTAACGTTTAACTATTGACGTCTAACTTGATTCCCCTTTGTCCACCACATCCTGCTTTATCTTTGCCCCCTTGCTTTAATGCCTGGTGATTCCCACGTAAATCCGTGGTAATCCCGAGGTGCCACGAGGGGGTCACGAGGGAATCGTCACGGCTTGAGCTGCGGAGGGAATAGGAGGCTTGCAAGCAGAGCAATAAAAGAGCTAATGATTTCGCTTGACTTATTTACCCCAATATGTATCATATGTAACAGAGCAATAATTAGCCTTCCAAGGAGGAAAAATGGCAGTATATTCTGTTAATGAAGTTATCGAAATGGCTGTTCAGATTGAGAAGAATGGCTTTGCTTTCTATCATGAGGCTTCCAAGCGAAAAGACCTGAATGCCGAAGCAATTGAATTCATCGAGTTCCTTCGTGACCAAGAGCTGAACCACGAAAAGACCTTCCTCAGCCTGCGTGACGAACTGGATAAAGAAGTTCTGGAGCTTTCCACGGATTGGGAATTGGTTTCTTTGTATCTGAAGACTATTGTTGATGGCAGGATATTCAACAGTGAATACAGTGCCATACAGCTTGCAGCCGGTGCCAAGGACCTCATGGGAGTGGTGGATAATGCCATCACCTTCGAAAAGGACACTCTGCTATATTTTCATGCTATTGCCGATGGCATCAGTAACCCCAAGACCAAAGCTGTGTTACGCAAGATAATTAACGAAGAAGTGTCCCACGTTCTTAAGCTGAACGATTTCAAGAAGCGTTTACACTAAGCTGAAAGTGAGCATTATTTAACTCGAACAAGTGAAGAAAAAGAACAGAAAACACGGCAGCGCCGCAATAATCAGCATGGTTATTTTGGCGCTGCTTATTATGTTGATTCTGGTTTACAATCCCATTTCGGTGCGGGTTATGACAGTTGGGGTGGCGGTGTATTATGGCATTGATCCTGCCATATTTTACCGTTTGATAAAGACGGAAAGCTCGTTTCGCACCTTTGCCATATCGCCTTCTCAGGCAATAGGATTGGGGCAGATATTGGAGCCCACGGCGCATTATATCCACAAAGAACACAAGCGGGGCTTACTGTTTGTGCCCTTTTACAATCTTCGTTTATCCGCCAAGTATATACTATACCTGAAAGAGCGTTATAATGGCAATTGGAGCCTTGTGTTGGCGGCATATAACTGGGGGGAAACGAAGGTATCTGCCCGGATGTCCGGCGTAAAAATAGAGCGGGATGCGGATTATCGCAGCAGGTTTAGGGATATCCCTGAGACCTATAACTATATAGGCAAAATCCTCCCGCCCAAAAATAAGGCTTGACGAGAATACCCCCTCCAATTTCGTTAAAGCAGAATTCATATCAGGAGTGTCTTATGCTGCGTAACCAAAGCGGAATCTCGGTTTATACTGTGCTCAGTATCATCCTTTTCGTTGCCTTGGTGTTTATCTTGGCAGTGCCGAATTTTTACAATCTGGATAAAGAAAAGAACGTTGACGATTGCATCAACAACATGAAGCAGATCTGGGTAGCAACCACGGATTATATGCGCGATACAAATCAAGACTTTAGCGGTGACCTCAATCTGCTCACCAAGACCGCCAAGAAAAGCGATCCGAAAAGCAAATATCTCCCCTCTATGCGCTATTGCCCCGAAACCTCCCGCCAAAAGAACGAGTATATCGTTTTTGGTAAATACATCGCTGAGCAGGTTGGCACAGAGGTTAAGCATAACTTTGGCGTTATTGTGCTGTGTCCCAATGTTGCCGGCTTTAACAAACACTTTTTACCCAAGGCATTCTACGAGAATATGGATCCCACCCAGTTGCAGAACTATATGATCGAAGATATAGACTTTATCGACAAAGAAACCGGTTCCAACGGTGCCCGCAAGGAAGAACTGATTAAGAAATACATCGAAATCTGGAAGACCGATGCCAATGCTTTCCAAAAGCGCAAAGATAACACCACAGCTCTGCGTGCCATCCTCTTCCCGGATAAGTTCGGTGCGGTGGAAGCACCTGTAGCAGAATAAGCAACTTTATTGTCATGAAGTTCAAACGGCGTTCGGTTATGCGGATGCTGTTTGAACTTTTTTTATGCCCAACGAGAATTGAGGATTAGCTATGCAATATCAAGAATTCCTGGACCACATATATCAGAAATACTCCGGCAATGTAAAGCTGGAATTGAACCGTATGATCGGCTTGCTTGCCGATATGGGCAATCCGGAAAAAGAACTGAAGGGCTTTCACGTTGCGGGTACCAATGGCAAGGGCAGCGTTTCTGCCACTCTGGAAGCTCTATGCCTGGCGCATGGGCTTAGCACTGCCTTGAATACCTCTCCGCATTTGATAAACTATACCGAACGCTTCCGCATTATGGGACAGGAATTGCCTTTTGAGACGGTTCTGGCTGCCTTCCACAAGTATGAGCCCCTGTTTGAAAAGTGGGATGCCTCTTTCTTCGAGATAACCACAGCCATTGCCTTTAGTATTTTTGCTCAGCGTAAGATGCAGGTGGCGGTGATGGAAGTGGGTTTGGGGGGCAGATTGGATGCCACGAACCTCTTTACTCCGGATGTAGCGGTGATTACCAATATCGGCTTAGATCACGTAAAAACCCTGGGTGGAACCTTGGAGATAATCGCCGGAGAGAAAGCAGGGATTATAAAGCAAGCTGTGCCATTGGTGTTGGGTGATATTCTGGATTCCCCTCGTGGGATTATCGAAGGAGTGGCGTATGCCAAGAAAGCTCCGGTTTTCCGCTTTAACCACGATTGGTTTGCCAAGATAAACAGCGACATGGTTTCGGGGATGTGCTTCGACTACAGCTTTGCGGGTTACGAGTATAAGAACCTGCAAGCCAACTTGATAGGTGAACATCAGGCGGTGAACCTCGGTACAGCATTAACAGCCTTCTTGATCTATGCCCGCAAGCATGGCGTAAAGCCGGATGAACAGGCAATTCGCAAAGCTCTGCAGAATATAAACTGGCAGGGCAGGATGCAGGTGCTATCCACCAATCCTGTGATTATCATCGACGGAGCACACAATGTGCATGGCGTAACTGCACTTACTAACACTCTGTATAAGATGTTTCCCCAAAGGAAACTGAGGTTCCTCATCTCCATTTTGGCAGATAAGGACTATAGCGAAATGATACACCTGTTCTGCCAAAGTGCAGATATGATATATATCGCTCAGAACAAGTCCGATAGGGCTGCCACGGTGGAAGCCCAGGCTGCGGCAGTGGCTAAACACAATGTGCCCTATAAGACGGAAGCTTCTGTGGCGGAAGCATTGCAGCTTGCTCTGACAGATTGCCAGGCAGATGATGTATTGGTTGCCGGAGGCTCGCTATATACTGTGGGTGAGGTGTTGCAGGCATATCGCAAAGATGCATAAAGAACTGGAGCACTACCTTGCCAATCTGTATCCTCTGTTACAACGTGCGGGGATAATCTGCACCGAGCACAGAGAGCTGGAATATGGGGTGCAGTTGCGCCTTGCTAAGGACAGATACACTTCCACCCTGAATGTGTATCACTCCGAAAAGAAAGGCATAAGCACGGTTATCGGGGGTAAAGACCCCAATCCTCTGAAAGAACTTCTGCATACACTTTGTGGCTCTGCCCGTAACACCACCACCAAACCTAAAGGCTTTCATGAATGGAGTTCCTGGATTGGCAGTGACGAAAGCGGTAAGGGTGATTATTTCGGTGCTCCCGTTGCTTGCGCCTTTGCTTATGACAAAAGCCTTGCCGAGCATTTTGCCATCCTAAAGATAAGAGATAGTAAGCAGATGGATGATTCCGAGATAGTTAAAACTGCCAAAATACTATATTCCAAGTATCCCAAACGAATATCCTGCATTGCTCTTAAGCCGGTGAAATACAACGAGTTGATAGCTTCATTCCAAAGGCAGGGCAAGAATTTGAACGACCTTTTAACATGGTTGCATGTAACTTGCCTGGAAAACCTTATCGGTAGCCAAAGCGAAGCCCAGGGTATATTTGTAGATCAGTTCAGCCTAGCACAAAAGGTTAGGCGCACCCTAAAGGAAAAGAAATGCCCACTACCTTGCATTGAGCGTCCCGGAGCAGAGGCAGATCCGGCAGTGGCGGCTGCTTCCATTATTGCCCGATATCAGTTTCTGGAGGGGATGAATTCTCTAAATAAGCTCTTTGGGATTAAGTTCCCCTTCGGAGCGGCAAACACAACCATCACAACTGCCGTTGAGTTCTGCCGCAAGTATGGCTTCAACCGCTTGGGTGAAGTGGCTAAACTGCATTTTAAGACAACCGAAAAGGTGCAAGCTAAACTGAAATAAGCCATTTTGCTTGACATATAGAGCAAGCATAAGAATATACCACACAGAGAAAGAACTGACTATCCCGGAGGTGGATAAACGATGCGTAATATTATTATTGCCCTTGTCCTATGCTGCTTGTGCGTGGGCTTCATGTTTGCCGAAGCAGTGGATTTGAGCAAGGCTCAAGACTATATGAATGCCTTTATGAGAGTTCGAGGTGATGCAGATGGCGGAACCACCGTATATCACTGGACCGGCACGGTATATAGCATGATACCCGGAGAGAAGAGAATGGAGCTTTTTGCCTTCGAAGGCTTTAATATAGCCAAAACTATTCCCGGAGAACATGGCTTCACATTACTTACCCGCGAAGCTGCCTTCTTTAAAGATCACCGCAGTGGGGAAATCCTTAGCACCTGGCACAACCCTTTAACCAACACTGATGTTCCCGTGGTGCAGATATGGAACGATCCGGTTAACCAGGACATGAATTTTGACGCTGAGACCTTGCCTTATATCAGGCAGATACTTCCTTCCACCGATTTGGGTGAGGACATGGTGTTTAATCTGGAGATATTCCCCTATTACCCCAGCCCTTTACCCCGCAAGGATTTTGGGGAGTTCTCTCAAAGCGATACCTATCAAGCTGCGGAGTTCTTTCAATTCTTCAGCCGCAAGAGTGATTTGTTGAATCCTGCACTCAAAACCGTTCCTGTGAACATCACCTGGAACCGCATCAGCCCTTGGATGCCCTTCATGCGAATGGGGGATAGACCCGGTTCTTTGGTCTTTGTTTGTCGAGGCAAGAAACTCGATGGTGGGTTCGATGCTTTACCCAAAGATATCAAGGACTATGTGCTGGCAAATAAGCCGGAATATGCTTCTCCACCCCAAGAGTGGAGCGAGCCTAATGAAACCAGTTGGACATATTTTCGCAAGCTGCTTGACCAAGGCTTGATCAAGTAAGTTTGATCCAATAAGGAGTTGTTATGAAAGCCTTGCTTGTTACTTTGTTTACTGTTATGATTGTGCTGCTTGGTGCACAAGGGTATAACCCTTACGGTTCACTACGTCACAGTTCCGTTGATGCTTCCGGAAACATTCATCTGCGCTGGCAGGGGATTGCAGAGCTTACCGGAGATTCTCAATGCTTTTACCGCACCGGCAGCGGTGCTTGGAGCAGTGCCACTCCCACAGAGCCGGAGTTCGGCACTCTGGAAGCTTTATTGCCCTACAGCTTTGGGCAAAGATTGCGCTATCGCCTGCATTTCAACACCATCACTGAGGAAGGCGTAGTAAGTCTGTTGCATGCTGCATATTTTGATACAGACAGCTTCCCGCTTGCCCCCACCAGCATGGCTCTTATTGGCACAGATCCGGAAGGCGATATGCTGGGTACTGCCAATCCCAATCTGGACATCCGGGAGACCTATGTGGCGGCTACGGCAAACAAGCTGTATTTCTCTATCAAGAATGTAAGCGGTTTGTACCCCACCATGAATTCCTTCACCAGCTACAATGGCTATATGTGCAACATCATCAATGGTGAGTCTGCTTTGGCAGATTCACTAACTTATGCCATGGTGTATGCTTCTGTGCCCATAGTACTGCCCAACGGTTTGTACAAAGTGGGCTATGATGCGGTTAATCAATTGCCCATCTTCACCCGTTTGGCTAACATTCAAGCACAGGTTAGCGGTGGGGTGTTGCATCTGGCATGCAATATCAGTGACCTTACCAATGATCCTGATTTTGGTGCTTGGCCCAATGAATATAATGGGCTCGCTTTCACTGCTTCCACAATCTCTGTAGCTGTAAGCCCGGAGCTTAGTATCGATGCCGGTGATTATGGTAACCCTGCGGCTGTTATTTTCATTGATAATGTGTACGAAGTAAGTGCAAATAGCCTACCTGTTTGCACAGAACCAAGTTACGACAGTTTCAGTGGTGTCTTTAGCATCCAATACAGCGATGCAGAGGGAGATTTCCCCTTAGTGGCAGAGGTGCAGACGGATGACGGCACAGTGTATCCCGCATCCACTCTGGACTATCTCTTCGACGGCACAGAGTATATGGCTACCTTAGCCCCGGCTTACACAGGTTCTATCCACTGGCGCTTCAGCGATAATGGTGTGGATTACACCAGCGGAGAATATAATCCCAGTTCTCTGGAGGATGCTGCTGTTAGTCCGACACCCATCATCTGCCAGATGCAGAATCCTTACAACGGCAGCATGGCTATAACCCTTAAAGGTCTTGAGCGCAAGGCTGCCAAGGTTGATTTGTTTAATGTTAGGGGGCAGAAACTTGCCTCTTTATTCAATGGTATTCCAAGCGAGACTGAACAGAGCTTGCAACTTGACAGCTCATATGCTTCAGGAATATATTTCCTGCGAGTGCAACAGGGAGACCGTTGTTTCAACCACAAGTTTGTCATAACCAAATAGGGAAAGATACAAATAGATGTTTATCGATTATGCAAGAGTACGCATCAAAGCCGGTAACGGTGGCGATGGTAGCGTGAGTTTTCGCCGGGAGAAGTTTGTTCCCAAGGGCGGACCGGATGGAGGAGACGGTGGTAGGGGAGGAGATATTGTCGCATTAGGCGATTACAATCTGAATACTCTTTTAGATTACCGTTACAGTAAGAGCTTTAAGGCAGAAAACGGCAAACACGGTGCCGGTGGCAGAAAGACGGGTTCATCCGGAGAGGATTGCATCCTACGCCTGCCTCTGGGCACAGAAGTATATGTGTTAGAGGGCGAAAAGCGTCTCAAACTTGCTGATATTACCGTGGCAGGGGAGAGGGTTGTGCTTTCCAATGGTGGTCATGGCGGAAAAGGCAACAGTAACTTCGCCACACCCACTAACCAAGCTCCCAGACACGCCACTCCCGGGGGGCAAACCCACGAGATGGAACTGGAATTTGTGCTTAAGCTGATGGCTGATGTGGGCTTGGTGGGCTTCCCCAATGCCGGTAAATCCACCCTGCTCAGTGTGCTTTCCTCTGCCCGTCCCAAGATTGCGGATTACGAGTTCACCACTCTGGAGCCGATGCTTGGCGTGGTTCGGGTGGGTGATTACCAAAGCTTTGTGATGGCGGACATCCCCGGTATCATCGAAGGTGCCCACATGGGGAAGGGCTTGGGTCACCAGTTCCTACGCCACATCCAGCGCACGGGAATGCTTTTATTCCTGATCGATATTGCTGCTCCCGACCCATTGGAAGTGTATCGCACTCTGCGAGGAGAACTGCACCTCTACGATTCATTTATGGATAAAAAACCCCATCTGATTGTGATTAGCAAAACAGACACTCTGCCCGAGGATGAACTTCCCGCAAGGCTAACCAAGATAAATAAAAGCTTCAAGAAGCAATTCGGTGAGGATATCATGGCTGTTTCCTCCGTTAGCAACAGCAATCTGGAAGAGCTTAAACACCTGACTTACCGCACCCTGCAACAAAACAAATGACCTATGAGAAGTTAGCAGCCTGGTTGTGCCTAAAATATGCCCCGGATATCAGCATCAGGGGCATGGTAGAGCTACTTAAGGTGTATCCGGACCCTACCCTGTATGTGGGTAGGGAAGAGCATGAGATATACCAGTCCGGAATGCTAAAACCCGAAACGGCTAAGCATCTGGCAACCGCAACTAAGAGTGCATCCCTATATGAAGTGTTGGATAAATGCCGCAATAACAACATAGACTACCTGTGCTTCACCGATGCAGATTATCCCAAGGCTTTGCAGGCAATGCAAAATCCTCCGCTTATCCTGTATTTCAAAGGAGATTTGCTTGCTGCATTGCGCAATCCCTGCCTTGCCGTGGTAGGCACGCGTAAACCGAGCAGTTATGGCATCGAAATGTGTAAAAAGAGCATCAATCCCGTTTGTGAACAAGGCTGCACCATTGTAAGCGGATTGGCTATGGGAATAGATACCACAGCACATTACTGTGCCCTGCAGGCGAAAACCCAAACCATTGCGGTGCTGGCTCATGGCTTGGATAGCATTTATCCACCCGCTAACCATAGTTTGGCGGAGAAGATTGTGCAAAATGGGGCATTGGTTAGCGAATATGAACCGGGAACCAAGGTGGAACGTTGGAATTTCCCAGCGCGAAACCGCATTATCAGTGCTTTATCCCAAGCAGTTTTTGTGGTGGAAGCCCCTCCGGACAGCGGTGCTCTCTTAACCGCCAAGTTCGCAGTGGATCAAGCCCGACCCATCTTTGCCCTACCGGGAAACATTAACCATATCAATGCCCAGGGTCCCAATCAACTTATTAAAGCCGGGGCAAGGATTGTGTGTTCTGCCAACGACATCTCGGAGCTGATGGGCTTTAACAGAGAAAGCCAAGAGCAATTGGAACTAATACCTCAACTAAACGAAGAAGAACAGAGGATTTATGACATCCTCAGCGCAGAAAGCCGCGAGATAAGCTTCGATGAATTTATGCTGCTAACCGACTACGGTTTTGGCAAGCTGTCCGTGGTGCTGCTCAATCTGGAGCTGAAAGGCGTTATCGCCAAAAGTAACGGTAACAGCTACATCAAGATATAGAATCTACGCTACGCCCTGCTTACAAATCCCGTAATCTCTTCATTGGATGCTGAGCTTATATTCTGGTAAAACACCGTCATCGCCGCATTGAAGTAGGGTCCAACCCATAAAAGCGGTATACCAAAGCCGATTAGTGACAGGATAAACCACCCCAAAAACGATAATGATAGAATGAACAATTCTGCTTTGTGACCATACATCATCTGCTGAGAGAGCTTGATGGCATCCCCTGCGCTCATATTGGGGTTATCGTTCAGGATAAAATAGGTCATGGAATAGGATAGGCCCGCTATTATCCCCGGAACAATCAACAGCAGAGTCCAGAGGATACAATACAAGGTAATCAGCAAACCCGCCGTGAAAGTGCGCATGTAATCTTCCAAACCTTTGAACAAAGTCTCGATACCAAACTGCTCACCCCGGGCAAGCTTAAGATATATCAAAGCCATGCCGAATGAGAGGGGACCGGTAATAAAGATATAACCAAAACCACCAATAACCGGAATGGTTGAGATGCCACCCATAAGAAGATAATATACAAACATGATGATGGCACAATTGTTCCATTGCCCGGTTAATAATCCACGGGCTTCTGTCCTGATATCTGCGCTTGTTAACATATTCTGCTCCTTATCTTAAGCTTTAATATACAAAAGCAACGTTCCTGCTTTAGTCAAGCTTTTTTTATTATCCACAAGATTCTCATGGTAGTTACACCATGTTTTAGCTCGCTGTTGTTCGGCAGATAACCCTGGCGAATTTGTTCCTTTTTTCTAGTGCCCTGCCTATTGGGTTACGGTAGAGATGCGGTTGCGATACCCAGCGTTTTGCTGGGAGGCGCAACCGCATCTCTACCGTAACCCAATAGGCAGGGCATAGGGGAGAAGAGTAAGTTGGACACAAAATAAGCAGACAAACACGAGGACTGCTAAAAAAGTGTTTGCTTCTGTTTGCAGCTTGCTTATATTATGGTTAGAAACTAACTCATAGGAGGAGAAAGATGAAACTCGTACCTTATCGCAAAAACATTGAGTACAGACCAATGAGCAATATGCTTAGTCTGTTCGACGACTTCTTTAACCGTGTCTATGAAGACGAATCGGCCGACGAGAATTTTCGCGCCATGGCGATGGATATCGTGGAGCATGAGAAAGAATTTGAGATACTGGCGAACCTGCCGGGATATAAAAAGGACGATGTGAAAATATCGCTTCACGAAAACCAGTTGCTCATTGAAGCCAGTTGCAATGTTAACAAGGAAGAACAGAAGGGCACTGTGTATCGCTGCGAGCGTTATAGCGGGAGTTATCGTCGCAATCTGATGCTCCCCGAGAATGCCGATAGCGCTAAGATCAGTGCCAAGATGGAAGATGGCGTATTAAGGCTGGTCATCCCTAAACGGGAACCGAGCCCCAAACAAGAAATAAGCATCTCTTAACCAAACACACAATCAGGCAAAAAGACGGCTTTTCCCTTGGGATTGGCCGTTTTTTTGCATTCTCGGCAAGTGATTGGCGTTAACAACTCGGAGCTTGAGAGGATACGCACATAATGCTTGACAAAATGCAGCCTCTTAGCGACTATTAAATATTGCCAAACTTAGCATGTGATTGGAGAATAAATGCCCGAGATAAAGCAGTTAAAAACCGTGGCTAAAGCCCTGCAGATTGGAAGGAAGAACCGTATGAAGAACTTTTCTGCACACATTCCGATAATGATAGAAAAGAACAACTTCATAGTTAAAACGGCGGATTCCACGGACGAACTGCGGGAAGCACTACGATTAAGGCACGATATATTTCTGCAAGAGTTATTGAAACGCCGTAAGCGTTCAGGATTGGATCGGGATAGGTTTGATAAACATTGCGATCACCTGATAATCATCGATAAACGTATCGGCAAGATAATCGGCACGTATCGCTTGCAATCCTCCGAACATACCACCAAATGGTACACTGCCACAGAGTTTCACATGAAGCATATCAAGAAACTACCCGGCACAAAACTGGAACTTGGTAGGGCATGTGTGCATCCTGACCATCGCAATGGAATAACCATCGCACTGCTGTGGGAAGGGATTCATGCCTACATAGCCGCAAGCGGAAGCAGATATCTCTTTGGCTGTTCCAGCATCAAGACCATGGATAAGGAAGAAATAAAGCTAATCTATAACTATCTGAAACAAAACGGGCACGTATCCGAGCATCACAAGGTGAAACCCAAGAATAAATTCCGCGTTCCCGGCTTTAATAAGTTCTCCCGCCAACACCTGAAACAAACTCAATACCCTATGGGACATCAGGAGATGAAGGAGATGATACCTTCCCTGCTTGCCTCTTATCTCAGGTTTGGCGCAAAGGTATGTGGCTTGCCTGCGCTGGATAGAAGCTTTAAATGCATAGATTTTCTCACTCTGCTAAGTGTAGAGGATATTAAACAGAACTACCGGAGAAAACACAGCGTTGAATAGGGTGCAAAGATGAAAAGAGCAGCATACTTCCTGTGGCATTTGTATCTGGTATGTTTGTTTTTCGTACGCTCTTCCATTATCTGCTTACTGCACCATGATAAAGTTTCGCGCCGTAGAAAGCTGGTGCAAAACACGAGCTATATTGGCAGGAAATTCATGCAAGCCTTTCGCATCAAAGCCAAGGTGATTAATCCCCACGTTCTGACACAAATGAAGGACTTGAACTATCTGGCTGTGGCAAATCATGTGTCCTACACCGATATCATCATCCTCGCATCGCTGGAAGATTTTGTGTTCATCACTTCGGTGGAGATGGGGAATAATCCCTTTCTGGGCAGCATAACCCGCAAAGGTGGATGTCTCTTTACCGATAGGAAGAAGTTTGTATCCTTGCCCAAAGAGATTGAAAAGTTTGCCCAGACTATCAAAGAAGGCTTTAAGGTGATGCTCTTCCCGGAAGGCACCAGCACCAACGGAGAGACTGTCAAAGAGTTTCGCAAATCACTATTTCAAGTCCCATTCCTTGCCAAGTGTCCGATATTACCCATTTGTATAAGATATAAAACACTGGATGGCAAAAGCATAGATGAAGGTAACCGGGACTTATTGTATTGGTATGGAGATATGGATTTCGCTCCGCATTTCATGAAGCTCATAGGACGCAGTATTGAAGTGGAAATTGAAATATTAGACCCCGTATATAGCTTGGAGGGGAAAACGCGCCAAACCATATCAAATGACGTTTATACGCAAATCCACTCCTGCTTCCATAAAATGGAACTCTAAGTTCCGTTTGACAGGATATAACGCTCCCTAAATTTGGGATTGAAACAACCAATCTTTACAAGGAGAATAAAATGAGCCAGAAGAACAAAGACAAACTGCACCTTGGGAAAATAAACTTTCTGCTGTTGTTGCTTGCTGCCATATTGCTCATTGTGGGATACTTCATTATGTCCCTCAACGAAATTGTAATCTCCCCGCTAATTCTTGCCGGTGTGTACGTGGTGCTAATCCCATTTGCACTATTGTACCAGCCCAAAAAGAACATGTAATGGCTCTGCTTAGCGAAGAAGCACTCGCAAGACTGAATAGGTTTCAGTTATCTGCCCAAAGTATCGTAGAGGGCTTCCTCGTAGGTTTACACAAATCGCCATATCATGGCTTTTCGGCGGAGTTCTCCGACCATAGACAATACAATCCCGGAGAACCGCTAAAGGATATGGACTGGAAAGTCCTGGCAAAAACAGAACGCTACTATGTTAAAAGATACGAAGAAGAAACAAATCTCCGCAGCTACATCTTGCTAGATCACAGTAAATCAATGTATTATGCTTCCGGAGGGGGGTCTAAGATAGACTATGCAACCCGTCTTGCAGGTGCCTTAGCCTGGCTGATGATTTCGCAAAAGGATGCAGCGGGACTCTACACTTTTAACCATCGAATAAGCTCTTCACTACCACCAAAAGCAATTCGTAGCTATACTGCTCAGATATTTGCCAAGCTGTTGGAGATTCAGGCAGAAGATAAAACAGATATACTTACGCCACTACATCAGATAGCCGAATTGATACGTAAACGCAGCTTGGTTATTGTAATAAGCGACCTGCTTGATGATCCCGAAAGAATCCTGGAAGCACTGAAGCATTTCCGTACCAGGCATCATGAAGTGCTGGTGTTCCATATTATCGATAAGCAAGAAGAAAGCTTTGTGTTTAAAAGAGAAACAGAATTTGTCGATAGTGAGACAGGGGAGAAGATTACCGTATCACCCTGGCAGATACGCAAAGAATATCTGCAAAACTACCAGGCATTCACAGACCTCTTAAAACAAGGGTGCCATCAAAACCGTATTGAGTATAATCAAGTATCCACATCTACACCCCTGGAAGACTTGTTACTAAAATACCTGCTAAGCAGAAAAAGGGGATAGGATGACAGTTCGCATGATCTCAGCTTCTGAAGTACGCGATAAAGTTATAGATGCTATAGAGCAGATAACATATCGCCCTGATCCGGCAGTAACAAGTACGTTCAAAGAAGAACTGAGCACCGAGAAAGATGAAACTAGAAGAGATGTGCTTTGTGCGCTTATAGATAATGCAAAACTTGCATCTGAGCAGAACATACCTCTATGCCAGGACACTGGAACCTTGGTTGTTTTTGCCAGCATTGGCAACAGAGTAATCATTGATGGAGCACCGCTTCAGGATATCATCAATGAAGCGCTGGCTATGGCGGCAAAAAAGCTCTATCTTCGAGCATCCATGGTGCGAGATCCCATATTGGAAAGGATTAACACGGGGAATGCATGTCCGGCTGTATTGCATATAGAACAAAAGGATGGGGACGATATTATATTGCTAATAGCTCAGAAAGGAGGTGGGGCAGAGAACATGAGCAGATTGACAATGCTTTCTCCTGCTGCAGGCTTCGAAGATGTGTTAAAGTTTACTGTGGATACAGTGGTAAATGCTGGGGCCAAAGCTTGCCCTCCTTTGGTGATTGGTATCGGATTAGGGGGCAATTTCGAGATGTGTGCTCAACTGGCAAAGCGTGCGTTATTTCAACCCATATTGAGTAAGGCAGAAAGCAACCCTTATTCCATGTGGGAGCATAGAATCTTGGAAGCAGTAAATGCAACAAATATCGGTGCACAAGGTATGGGTGGACCTTTGACCGCCGTAGCCGTGAACATCCTCAGCGCTCCTTGTCATATAGCTTCACTCCCGCTGGCGGTAAACCTGCAGTGTCATGCACATCGTCACGTAGAGATAAGGATCTGACATGCTACGCGTAGTAAAACTAAGCCTGCCACTTCTTCCCGAAGATATCTCCGGATTATGTGTCGGTGATAAGGTTCTTATTAGTGGCACTGTATTCACGGCCCGTGATGCAGCACATCAGAGATTGCATAAGATGCTCCTTGAAAAGAATGAGTGCCCTATTGAGCTGAGCACCTGTGCCATCTTCTATTGTGGGCCCACACCAACTCCTCCGGGGAGGATATGTGGTGCAATAGGCCCAACAACTAGCGCAAGGATGGACAAGTACACCCCTAGGCTTATTGAGCATGGACTGAGGGTGATAATAGGGAAGGGTGAGCGTAGCACGGAAGTAAGAGAATGTATTCATAATCATGGAGCGGTCTATCTAAGTTGCTTAGGAGGAGTGTCTGCTTTACTCTCCCAGACGATTGTTTCATGTGAAACATTCTTGTGGGATGATCTTGGTGCGGAGGCGATTTATAAACTCATTGTTAAAGAGCTACCTTGTTATGTGACTATTCTTTAGCTGTACATATCCACGCTTGGCCATCCATCATTTATCCATCATTCCCCACTAATCCCCATGCTTTACTACCTTTGCTATCACATATCTTCTGCCTACTTAGTTACGCAGAAATACGTATACGATATCCAGCACCTTGCTGGGAGGCGCAACCGAATCTCTACCGTAACCCAATAAGCAGGATATGAGAAAGAGGTGGGTATGTGACGGCTTCTATTTCGCTAATCATAAAAATAGCTTGACGTTTCAACAGCCCAAGCTATTATATCGCCAACTAACGAATTGGATGTAGTATATGAAAGCTCTACAATTATTTAAAGGTCTTGCGGATGAGTCAAGAATGCAGATTGTCAGCTTGTTGAGAGTAAAGCCTTATTGCGTGGAAGATATTGCAGAAGAGATGAACCTAGCTGTTTCCACAGTATCTGCTCACTTAAAAAAGTTGCAAAGTGCAGGCTTGGTCTATGCCATCAAGGTGCAATACTATAGTGTTTATCACCTGAAAAAGGAGTTATTGGAAATGAAACTAAGTGAGATTATGCCTCTTGAGGCAAAAAATCAGCCTAATAGAACCGAGATTCTACGAAACAAGGTGTTACAAACCTATTTTCATGATGGCAAGGTTACCCGCCTACCCACCCAGAACAAAAAGCGTTGGATTGTATATATGGAGATAATTAAGCTCTTTGAACCCGGAAGAGATTATCCGGAGAAAGAACTGAACGAGCTGATTGCCACAGTGTATGAAGATTACTGCATGGTGCGCAGAGAGTTGGTGGACGAAGGTGTGTTGTGCCGTCAGGACGGGATATACCGGATGGTTGATAACTATTCTGCTAATCCCGGGTTTTACCAAAAGATTTGGCGCATGAGTGAGGAGAGTCCGGAGGCATAATATCATAACAAAGCCAAGAATTGAGTTGACAAATATTCTTGGCTTTGTCCGCTTGCAAAAAACACAAAGCAAGGAGTTGGCAGGCTTTGCTTGCCGGCAAAGATGGTGGTAAACACATGGTAGGAAAAGCGCTTACATACACAACCATTGGCATTGATGCGCAACAGGTATCCGTGGAGTGCGACAGCAGTTCCGGCTTTTATGTGGTGAATATAGTGGGGATGGCGTCCTCTGCAGTCAAGGAAAGTAAGGATAGGGTGTTTGCCGCTATTAAGAATGCTGGATATGACACCGCTCCCCGAAGGTATACCATAAACCTCGCACCGGCGGATATCAGGAAGGATAGTGCAGCTTTGGATTTACCTATTGCAGTTGCTGTTCTGGGCTGCAACAAGATCATTAAAGTAAACGACTACCGCAAGATAGGCATCATCGGAGAGCTTTCCTTGGATGGTAATGTTCGTCCTGTTTCCGGTGTGTTGCCCATTGCCATTGCAGCCCGAAAAGACAACATCGATACTCTGATCGTCCCCTTTGAGAATGCGGAAGAAGCAGCCATCATCGAAGGCTTGAATGTTATACCCGTTACTTCCCTGCGTGAATGTGCCGATTGGCTTACCGGGCAGATAAATCTGGTTCCCGCCTCGGTTGACCGCGATAAGATATTCCAGGTGCTGAACGACTTCCCTGTGGATATGCATGATGTAAAGGGGCAGTTTCAGGTAAAACGTGCTTTAGAGGTTGCCGCAGCAGGTGGCCATAACCTGCTGATGGTTGGTCCTCCCGGTAGCGGTAAAACAATGCTGGCTCGCAGAGTGCCTACCATTCTGCCGGAGCTTAACTTGGATGAAGCCCTGGAAGCCACCAAGATTCACAGCGTTGCGGGGATGTCCAAACACTTCCGCAACGGAATCCTTACCACGCGTCCCTTTCGATCTCCACACCACACTATTTCGGACATTGCGCTAATTGGGGGTGGAGCTTTCCCCAAGCCGGGAGAGGTTAGCCTTTCGCACCGCGGTGTATTGTTTTTGGATGAATTACCGGAGTTCAAACGTGCAGTTTTGGAAGTGCTGCGTCAGCCCTTGGAGGATGGGATTGTAACCATCTCCCGCGCTGCCACAAGCCTCACCTTTCCTGCGGAGTTTATGCTGATTGCCAGCATGAACCCCTGTCCTTGCGGCTATAACGGGGCAAACATCCCCAATCATAATTGCAATTGTGAGTGGGGAGCCATCCAGCGTTACCGCAACCGGGTATCCGGTCCCCTGCTGGATAGAATAGACATTCACGTTGAAGTGCCGACGGTTACCTATGCGGATTTGGCATCCTTGCCCACGGGCGATAGCTCGGCGGTTATCCGCACCAGGGTGAACAAAGCCAGAGCCATACAGCAAGAGCGCTTTGCTGAGTCCGGGATATTCAACAACTCGCAGATGAACTCCAAGCTATTGCGTAAGTATTGCATTCTGGATACTGCCAGCCATGCTCTGTTGCAGAATGCGATAGATAAAATGGGCTATTCTGCCAGAGTGTTCGATCGTATCCTGAAGGTTGCGCGCACCATCGCCGATCTGGAAGGCAGCAAGGGTATAAATAGCGAGCATATAAGCGAAGCAATCCAGTATCGTACTTTGGATAGAAAGTACTGGAACTGATTTCCGGCTTTAATCATCAATCTTGCTTTTCAGTTACAAGTCAAAACTTTGAGCTTGACACCTTTTTGTAACCAGACTATAGCAAAACTTATCATATATGCAAGGATGAACGGATGGATAGCGCATACCACATTCAGAAAGCTCTGGATTACATTGAAGCGAATCTGAAGAACAAGCTCTATTTGGAAGAGTTGGCAGACAAGGCAAACTTCTCCGCATGGCACTTTCACCGCGTGTTCAACGCCTTAACGGGGGTCACGGTGGGAGAATACATTCGCCGAAGGAGAATGTCAGAAGCATCACGGGAACTTGTTTATGGCAGAAAAAGCCTTGAATTGATCGCCGCGGAGTATCAATTCGGCTCACGGGAAGCTTTTTCCCGTGCTTTCAAAAGCTGCTGTGGCATCAGTCCCGGATTGGTGCGCAAGCGTATGTCGCCCATCATCAACTATTCGCCTGTCCGTCTGCATTCAAGCCGCGCATTAAAAGGAGAGAAAATGCTTACACCTCGTTTTGAATCCAAAGCTGCCTTCACCGTTATCGGCATGTCCTGCCAAAGCACCATGCAGAACAACGTTATCCCCAAACTGTGGGGTGAATTCAATGCCCGTTGTAAGGAGATTAAGAACAGCGTGAACCCCAATACTTGCCTTGGCATCTGCATGTCTGATCCCAATGTGGAAATGACCGAGAGCACTCCTTTCACCTATCTTGCCGCGGTGGAAGTAAGCAACAGTGCAGAAGTGCCGGAAGGAATGATGGTAAAGAAGCTTCCTGCTTCAGATTATGCCGTATTTGAACACCATGGTAGTCTGGAGACTCTGGGCAATACCTACGATGATATTTATAATGGATGGTTCTCGCAAGCTCCATACTTGCAGGATAAGGATTATGACTTCGAGCTATACGACGATCGTTTCGTGTTTGGCAATCCCGATTCAATTATGGAGATTTGGGTTCCTATTAAGGCAAAATAGCAGCTAAATAAGCTTATATAAGCGGTGGCTGGGATGCTGAATCCGGCTACCGCTTTTTTTGTTTCTTCCCAAGAGGAATCGCTTGATCATTGCATAATCATTGCATGTTTCATCCGTAATAAACATGCAATGATCATGTAATGATAGCGGGTGTGGGATAAATTGGTTGACATAAACGGCGGTTCAAATCTATGTAGCTAAAATAGTTGATTTCTTTAACAAGATATAAAACAAGGAGTTACCCTAATGGCTAAACAAAAAAAAGCTACCATGGACGGCAACACAGCTGCTGCTCATGTTGCGTACGCTTTCGCCGAAGTGGCTGCGATATACCCTATCACGCCATCTTCCACCATGGGTGAGCTTTCCGACGCTTGGGCTTCGGAAGGACGCAAGAACATTAATGGCACCACCGTCGATGTTATCGAGATGCAATCCGAGGCAGGTGCCGCAGGTGCCGTGCACGGCTCACTTTCCGCCGGTGCATTAACCACGACCTTCACCGCTTCCCAGGGCTTGATGCTGATGTTGCCCAACATGCATAAGATTGCCGGTGAAATGCTTCCCACAGTTTTCTATGTTACTGCCCGTTCTTTGGCAGCGCAATCTCTCTCCATTTTTGGTGACCACAGTGATGTGATGAGCGCTCGTAACACAGGCTTTGCCCTAATCGCCTGCAACAGTGTGCAGGAAGTGATGGATCTGGGCTTGGTGGCTCAGCTTGCCACCATGAAAACCAGCATACCCTTCTTGGTTTTCTTCGATGGCTTCCGCACCAGTCACGAACTGCAAAAGATTGATGTGATAGATTATGAAACCATGGCAGAGCTGGATGATGGCGAGCTTATCGAAGCTTTCCGCATGCGTGCCCTCACGCCGGATAATCCCCGCATCAAAGTTGGTCAGCACGCTCCGGATGTTTATTTCCAGGGTCGTGAAACCAGCAACCTGCACTACCAGAAAGCTCCCGGCATCATTGCTGAAACGATGAAGCAAGTGGCAGAGAAGATAGGCAGAAGCTATCAGCTCTTCGATTATGTGGGCCATCCCGAAGCCGAGAGTGTAATTGTTGCCATGGGTAGCGGTTGCGAAACCATTGAAGAAGCTATTAACTATCTTAACAATGAACGCCACATGAAGCTTGGCTTGGTGAAAGTACGCGTGTACCGTCCCTTCGACGTGGAAGCATTCCGCGCCAGCCTGCCGAAGAGCGTGAAAAACATAGCCGTTTTGGATAGGACCAAGGAACCGGGCTCCATCGGCGAACCTCTTTATTTAGACGTGGTTTCTGCCCTGAAGGATAGAAGCGACCTGCATATTATTGGTGGACGCTATGGCTTGTCCAGCAAAGAATTCACCCCCAGCATGGTGCTTGCCATCTACAAACATTTGGCTGCCAAAGGCTTCCATGGTTTCACCGTAGGCATCGAGGATGATGTTACAAATCTTTCTCTGCCTATTGATGAGATTATCAGCACCCTTCCGGAGGGAACAATATCCTGCAAGTTCTGGGGCTTAGGTTCCGATGGTACCGTTGGTGCCAACAAGAACAGCATCAAGATTATCGGCGATAATACCGATATGTATGTGCAGGGTTATTTCCAATATGACAGTAAAAAGAGCGGTGGAACCACCAGAAGCCATTTGCGCTTCGGTAAAACCCCCATTCATAGCCAATACCTCGTTACCCGTGAGGATTTCGTAGCCTGCCACAATCAGGCATTTATCGGCAGATTTGACATCCTGGGTGGAATCAAGGAAAATGGCGTGTTCCTGCTGAACTCCAATTGGGAAAGCTCCGAAGCTTTCTTCAAGCTAACCTGCGCCATGCAAGAGACCATTATCAACCGCAAGGTTAAATTCTATAACATCGATGGGCTCAAGATTGCCGAAGAAGTTGGTCTTGGCGGTAGAGTAAACACAGTAATGCAAACTGCCTTCTTCCTCATCTCCGGCGTGCTGGACAGAGAAGAAGCCATTGCTTTGATTAAAGCCAGTATCAAGAAGACCTACGGACGCAAAGGCGAAGAAGTTGTGCAGATGAACCTGAATGCTGTGGACAAAGTGAATGAAGCTTTGGTACAGATTGAGATTCCTGCCACTCTGCCCGCATGCAATATGCCTATGAAGAAGCTCGTGCCGGACGGAATGGATGACTTCACCAATCAGGTTATCGAGCCGATAATGCGTGAAATGGGCGACCAGATTAAGGTCAGCGAAATGACCTTAGATGGCTATGTTCCTACCGGAACAGCTAAACTGGAAAAACGCCAGGTTGCTCCAGCAGTGCCACACTGGATTGCCGAGAACTGCATCCAATGTAACCAATGCTCCTTTGTATGCCCCCACGCTGCAATTCGCTCCAAGCTGATTAAAGAAGAGGATCTGGCGGATAAGCCGGCAAGCTTCAATACTTTAAAAGCAACCGGAGCTGAGGGATACCAGTATAAGATTCAGGTTTACATCGATGACTGCCAAAGCTGCCGTGTATGCGTGAACGAATGCCCTAAAGCTGCCTTGGTGATGAAGCCCATCGAAGAAGAACGCAGCGTTGGCGAACAGACTAATTATGAATACTTCGACGCTCTGCCCAACGATGTGATGGCAAACTTCAAGGAAGGCACAGTTAAGGGTAGCCAGTTCAAGCAGCCCCTGCTGGAGTTCTCCGGTGCCTGTGCGGGTTGCGGTGAAACCCCATATATCAAGCTGCTTACCCAGCTTTTTGGCGACCGCATGATAATTGCCAATGCCACGGGATGCTCCTCCATTTGGGGTGGTACCTTCCCCACAACTCCATATTGCAAGAACAAGGATGGCAAAGGTCCCGCCTGGGCAAACAGCCTCTTTGAAGACAATGCGGAGTATGGTTACGGAATGCGTCTCGCAGTGCGTTCGCATCGTAAGCTACTCAAGCTTGCCCTGCAACACCTGATGGAAAAGAATATTGATCCCGCCTTAAAGGAAGCAATCGGTGCCCGTTTGGAAGCTTGGGATGCCGTTGATGCCCCAGCCAAAGAGAATGCTGCCAAGTTAAAAGCCATGCTGCCCAAGGCTATGGAAACTGCCTGCGAAGGTTGTGCCAAGCTGATGCGCCGTGCCATAGAACTGCAGGATTACCTTATCGAAAAGTCCATCTGGGCTATCGGTGGTGACGGTTGGGCTTATGACATCGGTTATGGCGGACTCGACCATGTGATGGCTTCCAATCACAACATGAATGTGTTTGTGCTGGATACCGAGGTCTATTCCAACACCGGTGGTCAGGCATCCAAATCTACCCCCATGGGCTCTATTGCACGCTTTGCCGAATCCGGAAAGAGCACCAGCAAGAAAGATCTGGGGATGATGATGATGAGCTATGGCTATGTGTATGTAGCCTCCATTGCCATGGGTGCAAACAAGAATCAGGCTATTCAGGCAATCCAGGAAGCAGAAGCTTACCCCGGTCCTGCCATAATAATCGCTTATGCTCCTTGCATCAACCATGGTATAGATATGTCCATGAGCCAGAAGCATGAGAAGCTTGCTGTGGATGCCGGATACTGGTTGCTGTATCGTTATAATCCGCTTAACAAGCTGCAAGGAAAGAACCCCTTCACTCTCGATAGCAAAGAGCCTACCGTTGATGTGCAACAGTTCCTCAATGCTGAAAAGCGTTATTCCGGCTTGAAGAATATCTTCCCCGAAAGAGCCACCGAGCTTAACGCTGAAGCAGGTGTATTCTTTAAGGAAAGATACGAAGCATACAAGAAACTTACCTAAGTCACAAAGTATATACGAAGAAAGGCGGAACCGATTGGCTCCGCCTTTTCTGTTTATAGATTTATAGTTTAACCCAGCCCCAGCCTTTCCTGACGGTAGCTGCTATCTTGTATTCTCTGCCACCACACACGATTCTCCAGATACCACACAACAGTCTTGCGGATGCCATCAGCAAAGGAAATGCTTGCTTCCCAGCCCAGCTCTTGCTTTATCTTGGCGGCATTAATGGCATATCGCAGGTCGTGCCCCGGTCTGTCCGCCACATACTGTATCAGCTCGCGGTAGCTACCCAGGGTGGAGGAAGGATACATCTCGTCCAGGAGATCGCAAATATGGTGCACGATTTGGATGTTCTGCAGCTCACAATTGCCCCCTATGTTATAAGTCTCGCCCGGTTTACCGCAGCTAACAACCTTCTCAATAGCCCGGCAATGATCATCCACATATAGCCAATCCCGCACATTAAGCCCCTGCCCATACACAGGCAGTGCTTTATGCGCCAGACAGTTGATTATCATTAACGGGATAAGCTTCTCGGGGAACTGGTATGCCCCATAATTATTACTGCAATTGGAGATGCTAACCGGCAAGCCAAAGGTGCGGTGCCATGCGCGAACCAAGTGGTCTGAACCTGCCTTGGAAGCAGAATAAGGCGAGGAAGGGTCATAGGGTGTGCTTTCGCTAAAGGCACCGGAACTGCCCAGAGAGCCAAATACCTCATCTGTGGAAACATGATGCAAGCGAAAGGATTGCTGTGCCTCAGTGCTCAAGCTTCGATAATACTTCAAGGATGCCTCAAGCATCGAGGCAGTGCCAACCAGGTTGGTGTGGATAAACTGCATGGGAGCGTCTATGGAGCGGTCAACATGCGATTCGGCAGCAAAGTTGATGATTGTATCAGGCTGAAAGCCCTCCAACAGGGCTGCTACCTTGGCAGTGTCGCATATATCAATCTTGGCAAAGAAATACCTACTATCACCATAACGGGCTTCAATCTCCTGTAGGCTATCCTTATTCCCGGCATAGGTGAGTTTATCGATATTAAGCACTTTACCGGAAAAGGCGGGATTGCCGAAAAGGTAGTGGATAAAGTTCGCCCCGATAAAGCCTGCACCACCCGTAATAACAACATTGTGCATGCTGCCTACTTCAGTTTGCCAAGTAGGCTTTTGAGTTGCTCTAACTCCTGTTGGTTCTTGTATTCCAAGGTAATCTTGCCCTTTCCCTTATGCTCCTTTACGGTTGCTTTTACCCTAAACAGGTTGCTAAGTTCTTGCTCGAAGCTTCGGGTCAATGCGGTGCGTTTGGGGTTGTCATCATGCTGTTGCAAGGATTGAACATATACCTTTGCTTTCTCTTCTGCTTGACGCACGGTGAGCTTGTATTTAACGATGAAATCGGCAAAGCTTTGGCGATAATCCTCTTCCACTGCAAGCACACAACGGGCATGCCCGGGGCTTAAAATCTCACTTCCAACCATCCCCTGCACTTCCTTGGGGAGTTTTAGCAAGCGGATGCTATTGGTAATCGTGGCACGGTCCTTACCCATAACTTGAGCTATCTGGGCATGCGTTAGCTGAAAGTCCTCTGCCAATGCGTTATAGGCGAGCGCTTCCTCCATGGGGTTAAGGTCTTCACGTTGGATGTTCTCTATTATTGCCAATTGCAATTGCTCTTTCTTGGATACGCTGCGGATAACCACAGGAACCATGTCCAACCCGGCAAGTTTGGCAGCTTCAAGACGGCGCTCTCCTGCTATCAGTTCATATTGAGTAGCACTGGTTTTAGTTACTATCAAGGGCTGGATTATGCCATTCTCTTTGATAGATTCGCTCAGCTCTGCCAAGCGTTGGGGGTCAAAAGTCTTTCGTGGTTGGTAGCTGTTTGGCTGTATCTGACCGATGGGCAGGGTTCCTATCCCTAATTGAGGAGTGTTGTTGCTCTCACGCTCCGGTATCAGAGCAGATAACCCACGTCCAAGGCGTTCATTCATTGTTTAATCCTTACTTGCTTCTTTCAATAACTTCGTTGGCGAGGTTCAGGTAGCTCATTGCTCCCGGGGACCGAATATCATATAAAAAGATAGGTTTACCAAAGCTTGGTGCTTCAGTGAGCTTTATATTACGGGGAATAACCGAGCGGAATACCTTTTCCTTGAAGTAACGGTGCACTTCTTTGGCAACTTGCATGGAGAGGTTAACCCGTTTATCAAACATGGTGAGAAGTATCCCCAGAATGCCCAAATTGGGGTTTAAATTCTTTTGTATAAGCCGTATGGTAGTGAGAAGCTGGCTTACCCCTTCCAAAGCGTAGTATTCGCACTGAATGGGCACCAACACATCGGTGCTGGCAGTCATAGCATTCACGGTAAGCAAGCCCAAGGATGGTGGGCAGTCTATCAGAATAAACTCATAATCATTAAGTATTGGTTGCAAAGCTTCTTTCAGCTTGTGCTCTCGGGCAAACTCGTGCACCAGCTCTATCTCTGCCCCGGTGAGGTTAATGTTTCCCGGCACGCAAAACAGGTTCTCGGTGCTTGTTGGTAATATGGTGTTGGCAAGGGGAACTTTACCGATCAAGGCATCATATACCTGCAGCTCCAGTGTTTCTTTATCTATGCCCACTCCGCTGGAGGCGTTACCCTGGGGATCAAAATCTATAAGCAGAGTCTTTTTCTCCAGCACTGCCAAGGCAGCGGCAAGGTTAACGGCAGTGGTGGTCTTCCCAACCCCGCCTTTTTGGTTTACTATGGTTATTACTTTTGCCATATATGTCCTTATCTTATTGTCCAAGTTCAACGCATCATTAAGTCACGCTGTTTAATAGCTACAATCCTACGCAGTCCCAAGTCTGCATCTGTCTTTTCCAACAGTATTTCATGTTTCAGGTTCTCAATATCGTTCAGCTTTTGGGATTTGTAAAATACCAGCATCCCGGAAGGTTTCAGCAATCTCCGTAGTGGTGCCAGATATCGTTCCTCCAGTGCAACAGCTCTGCTCACGATGATATCATAACTGGGGCGACCTGCCAAAAAGGCATAATCCTCCACTCTGGCGCAGACTACAGAGGTTTCTGTAAGCGACAAGCCGTTACAGAACTCCTGAACAGCATGGGTCTTTTTTTGCACAGAATCAAGCATAACCAATGTGAAATTCGGTATCACCAACTTCAAAGGTATCCCGGGGATTCCTCCGCCAGAACCGAAGTCCAGTACTGTCTTTCCTTCCAAGTCCAAACATTCCAACGCAAGTAAGCTGTCAAGGAAATGCTGCACCCAATACTTCTCTGCGGGCAGGTTGCGGGAAACCAGATTCACCATACGGTTTGCCGTGTTTAAGAGCTGAAAATAGTGCTCAAAACGTCCCATCAATTGTGCCGGATTGGCAAAGCCCCGTTCGTTGATGTATTCTTCGAAGCGTTTTTTGGGTTCGGTCATTGTTTAGCCTCCGGTAGATTGCGGATGAGTGCCTGCACCAGGAAAGACTCATCCTTGTTCATTGTCATAAGTGCAGCCAAAGCCTTCTTGCTGCCGATTTGGCGCAAAGACCTTGCTGCAATATAGCGGTATCTTTCACTGGGGTGAAAGGCATACTGGCTAATCGTTTGGATGCTTTCGTCACTATTAATGCTTCCCAAAAGAGAGATGCATGAAGTAATGTATCTCTTTGCTGCCAAATGCTTGCGGATAGGCACGATCAGCGTGCTATCCCCAACTCCTGCAATTAGGCTCATCGTGGTTTTGGCTTTGATGCTATCCGCATCTTCCACAAAGTCGAACAAACGGCTCTTAAAGGCAGGAACAGCATCCAGGAAAGCTTCAAGAGCACGGTATTCCAAGCCTGAATCTGTGCTCAGCTTGTTCTCAACAATATATGGCAAGGCTTCCTCACTGCGCGCAGTCAACACCTTGCGGGCTTCTTTAACTCTGTTAACGGCAGAGCCTACTTCCCACTCCGCAGCCGCAGCAAACACTTCAGCAATAGGCGCATCGGCAGCCACGAGGGGATCCATCTCCTGGGCTTCCTCAACCTGCTGCACTTCTTCACGGTTCAAATCAACATCTTTGCCAACCCCGTATGAGCCTTTCTGCCATGTCTTGTTATCGGTTTTGGTGCTATCTGGGTAGCTATCTTTGCCACCCATATCCAGAAATAGCCCAATACTGCCTGTGGAGCGTGCAAAGGCTCCGTTGCCATAGTTCTGGGCTTCATTGCGCTCATAGCGGTCATCTCCGCCTTTATCCACGAAGATACCTACTGAGTTGCTTAGCCCCAAACCATTTCCGCCATGAATGGAATAGGCGTCATTTCCGCTGTTATCAATCAGCGCACCCACCCCCCAATCGTGTCCGGCACCCTGTCCCGGTCCGTTACGGCTGTAGTAAGTGTCGTTCCCTGCACCGTCATACAGGAACCCGCAGGCAAGATGTATGCCTGAGCCTTGCGGGTAATATATGGCATTATACACATCATTACCGCTTTCGTCTATCAATGCACCGGTAGCGTACCAATAGCCCACACCTTGGGCATAAACGCCACCGAGATACTTGTCGTTACCTTTCCTGTCATACACCAAGCCCAAGCCCCCGGCAAAATCCGAGCGCATGCCAAAGCCCATTCCTTGGCCCATACTGCGGTAATCATCCGGCATCAGGGGAGCATGGAAGTACTTACCGCCCAATTGGTAAACATCTGCCCCGTCATAATCCAGCACGGCACCCACACTACGCACACTGCCCATACCTTGCGCCATGGTGCTTGCCGTATAGGTATCGTTACCGGCATAATCCACCAGCATGGCAATACCCTGCATGGCAGCAGCTTGGGAGAATAATCCACTTTTATAGATATCTTCGCCCGCATAATCCACATGCAGATTCAAACCCAGCAGACTGCTGAACGCATAATCATCCGTCACATAGCTGTCGTCACCTTTAATATCAAAGGACACTCCAAGCCCCGCCATCGAGCAGAACATAGCTCCCGCTTGGCTGTTGCGATACACATCATTCCCGCTGTAATCTATCAGTAGATATCCGGTATTCTTCCTGCCGGCTTGCAGGTTAATCTCATATACATCATTCCCCGCAGGCTCCAGCAACAGACACAGCGGACTTGTTGCCAGGGATTTGAAGCTGTATTTGTCATAATAATCTGCCACCACTGTACCTATCACCATCAATCCATGCTTAGTGTTTTTCACCATTGGCTTGCGGTTGGTGTACAGAAGCTTTGCAGCACCTTTCTTCAGCACCTGTGAGGCTGCGAGGTATTTGAGTGAAACGCTTTGCAGAAACTCGTAATTGATATCCTCAAACATCTCTTCCAAGTCTTCACTGGAGAGGCTATCCGGCTTGGGAAGCTGCATAGAGCTAAGCAGTTCCTTATACTTATCTCTGTCCTCTTCTTCGGCAAATGAGTTTAGGTAGAAGGCGCATAGGCTATCCAAGCGGGCAGTGCCAATACCTTGGCGAATGGCATCCATCTCACCGCTTAAACCGTTTAACACCTGCTCCCAGAACTTAAAGATGTCCTTGGGCTTATGCACCTTGGCATCGAACATCTTTTCGTAAGCATAATATGCCTCTGCATACACATCAATGGCATCAGGACAGCCCCATGCGATACCTGCAAAGTGGTTAAGCTGCTCCGCAGGGGAAGAGCTATCTGTTCCCGCACAAACCCGACGCAACTCACCCATCTGGCTGATGCCACTAAGCGGATTCTGCAAGGCGTTCATGTGCCAGGCACTTTTTTGTTTGGTGGAAAGATCCCAATCCTTTTCAAAACTGAGAGATTTGACATTCAATCCGGCTTCCGCCAGCATGCCATCAAGCTGTAACTCAGCTGCTTCACCCAGAATAGCGTAGTCCATGGATACACTATCCGGCTCTGCAGGAGCGGTGTTTTGAGCGCTAATCAGGTTTAAAACTAACAATGTGAGCAGAATGGAAAAAAAGCATTTATGCAACATCTTAACCTCTTTGAGAGGCAATTATCTGTTATGGTATCAAATTGTCAAATCCTTTCCCGTTTCCAATGTCCACTGGCTCGTTCAACGTCTCCCTTGCACCAATTACGCCTGTAATACGCGTGAAATACGGATGCGACGCGTAATTCAGGCGCAATGCAGGCGTAATTGGTACAAGAGCGATACTATCAGCACAATGAAAACAGGCGGAAAGCTTATAGCCATCCGCCTGTAATACACTTGGTAGTTTATAGGGTTTAACTATCTAATTTATGGCAGTTACCTTAAAGAACTTAGCATTTGAACCGGCGATGAAGCGAGCTTCAGGGTTGCTCACTTGCAGAATGCTCCACGCCAATGCATCGGGGGTGGAGGCATAATAAACCTTGTATGCCGTGGCTCCGCTTACTTCGTTCCAGCTTAGCACAATCTCGTTGTTGACTTCATCATAGCTGATTTGCAGATTTGCCGGAGTGTTCAGGAAAGTGCCGAAATACTCGAAACAACCAATATCCGACAAGCTACGCACCTGCCCATTTATATCTGCCGCGAAACCTGCCAGATCAATCCCTGCGTTAATCGCCGGGGAGTTTGACGCAAGGGTGTAAGAATCATCAGTCAATAGCGGATTGGCAAAGATGCTGCTGTTGTCGCCTGTGGCAGCAGTCCATGCGCCAAGGCTGTTGATGAGGCTGCCGTTGTTGTTAATTGCAGTGTTGGCAGCGCTATAAAACAGGTTGTGATCAAGGCTGTTCAGCGAGGCAAGGGTGGTGATATGAAGTGCTTTGCCACCGTTGGCGAAGAGGATATTGTTCCGCATATCAGCCTGGTTCACGCCGGAACTGAGGTAGAGGGCAACGGAGGCAGAGTTTGAGGAACGGTTGCTGATGGTGTTAAAATACAGCCTAAGGGCATTGCTGCTTTCCAAAACCAAAGCGCTGCACTGGCTTGCGCTATTTATCTGCAGGAAGTTATTGGCGATAAGGGGGGAGCTTACGCCGGAAGTATGCTGGCTGATAAGCAGTGCTTGCACTCCGCTACCCATGATGCGGTTGCGCTCTATTTTCAAGTTGTTTTTACCATAGCTGAGGTTTAGCCCCATATAACGGAAGCTGTTGATGCTGTTGTCGGACAGCTCGGCATTATTGGCGTAGAGGGCATGGATGCCTGTGTAGGGGTTATTGATGGTGGTGTCGTTAATGTAAAGCCCGTTGTTTGTGGCGTTTGCGTTGTAGTTCCCGCTGAGATACACGCCATAGGCAAGGTTGTCCATCGTGCAGGAGAGGATGGAAAGATTGTTGTAGGGCTCGGAATCGCCGAAAACTGCGGTAGAATTTGCTGAGTTTAGCGAGTTTGTCGGGATGCTGAAGTGGCAATTGGCAATGGACACATCGGAGCTATATCTGCTTAGCACAATGCAGCGGGAGAAGTTGCTATTCTGGGGTTGGAAGCTAATACCCATAATGCCGGTGTTGCGCACATTGCGCAGTTTCAGGATATAGTTGTCCGCATCGGTGGTGGCACTGTTGCGCAGTATTGTGCCACTATTGCCTGTGATGTTAAGGCTATATTGCAGTGTGTTGGGCACATAACCGAGCTCCATGGAGAGGGTGTGGGTACCTGCGGGAACGGATATGGTGGTGTTGGCGGAGATTCCACGCTGCATCACGGCGGTCAGCGCAGCTTCCAGAGTGGGGAAATCCACTCCGATAGTAACTGAGCCGGCAAGAGTCGGGAAAAAGCTTATTATGCTTGCGCCAATGGGGATGTTGCTGCCAAAGATGTTATAATCCACATCGCTTTGCACATAGGTGGCAATGCCCTTGTTTCCCAGGAAGTTGCTGCTGCTGTAGCCTTCTTCGTCCATATACGGATTGGCAAAGACGCCATAAGTATCTGCCAGCGCTGCCATACCCGCTGAGGGTTCGTAAGTGAGGTTGTTGATGCTAAAGCAGTTTTGGTTACCGCTGAAGTACGCATTGTGACTGAACAGAGCGTCTGTGGTTGAGGATGCTGCCACGGCAAAGCCGGTGCCGGGTGACGCCAGAATGTTGTTATAGAGAGAGATGTGAGCGTTTGAGGAAAGCATGATGGCTGCACCGTAATCCTGACTATAGCTGTTATCCACACTGATGCTGTTGTGGTAAAGGCGTACATAGTTGCTGTAAGCAAGGTTTATCCCCACGAGGGACTGGATGCTGTTGCCCTTGGAATAGATTATATTGCCGTTAATCTCCATCTCCTGCTCAGCAGTGCCCATCAGAGAGTTTAGGTTCATCATCGAGGCGGTGTAGAATGCTCCGGCATAGCCATCAGAATACAGCTTGTTGCGCAGGATGTCGCTGTTGCCATAGATGTATGATGCATTAAGGGCGGAATTGAAGTTACGGAAAGTATTCCTGGAGATAAGGATGTCTCCGGCACGGTTGATATCCAGCGGGTAGTCGGTGTCTTCAAAGCTGCTGTTCTCGATGCGGAGGTTACGGTATAGGTCTGTGCCATAGCCAATCCCGTTCACGGTAAGAGCACGGGCACCACCGATGAAGCTGCATTCATTGATGCTTAAACCGTCATTGATGCTATTTGAGGCGTAAATGCCGATGTTATTGCCGGTGCTTAGCTGGAAGTTGCAGTTATTCACCTGAATGTTATCGCACTTACCGCTGAGGAGCAGCATAACGCCGATGTATTGGTTAGCACTGAAGGCAAGAGTTAAATCCTGCAGAATAATGTTATCTGCACCCAAGAGCTTGATGGCATAGTTGTTTTGGAGGTTATAGTCCGGAGCTGTGTGGCTGATAACAGCACCGCTTAAAGCTGTGATGGTGAGGGTTTGCGTTGCAAGAGCCTTGGGGAAGTTCTCTATCACGATTTGTCCGCTGTGAGTGCCGGGAAGTAATCTTGCGGTTACATTACCCATGATTCCCAGTGTATTCAGGTCTGCGGCAAAGCTTTGCAGATTGGGGTATTGACCGCCACTGCCGATGCTGTATGTGCCACTTAGCGGAGTAAAACCATATTCTCCGGTCTGTTGATCTGCTCCGATATCGAAGAATTCTCCCCGCTCTTCCTGATCCATATCCACATACACTTCCTCCCGCGGGATTCCGACACGGCGTAACCAAGGACTTTGGGTATGCAGGTCTTCCGTGAGCACGGGGTTAAGGCTGATACTGTGCTGGTTGATGCCCGGATATGCCGTCTGAAGGTCTGCCAGAGAGCTGTGATAGGTGCCGAAGCGAGCCAGGTAGTTGCTTGGGGTATAGTAGCAGTTATAGTCTATCACCTTGTCCGCTGAGGGGCTGAAGTAAGTAAACTCAACACTGTGAGCCTGCTCTGCCACAAAGATATTGTTCACGATATCTACGTTGCTGCCAAGCTGGTAGCAATATAGGGCATAGCTGTTGCTTCCGGTGGTGTAAAAGGTGTTATTCAGGATGTCTGTATCGCTTCCGCCAAAGTTTAAGCCATAATGCATGTTTACATCGCCAACTTTCATCACGTTATTGGCTATCAGGTTTCGCTCTGCACCCAAAGCCCTGAGATTGCTGAGGGTCATTCCAGTGGCGTTACCAAAGCTATAGTTATTGGTAAGGTTAAGCCCGCCTGCTTCCGCAACGCTGATGGATGTCTGGCTGCAATCCTGGAAGTAGTTGCCGCCTATCTCGCAATTGTCTGAGCCCAGCAGGTAGAGACCTTGGGTGTTATTGGCAAAGTAATTGCTGCCAAATGTACTGTTGTCACCATAGTGATATACAGCTGTTGAGTTACCGCTGAATTCGCACACCAGCACTTCCATCCGCGGGCTGTCCGAGCCGTATGGGGTAGCTATGCTATATCCTGGGGCTCCCACTGGGGCAGTGAAGTGGCAGCTATAAAAGCGTGCATTTGCATTATATCCTTCGAAGTAAACCAAGTTGCTATACTGTGTGTTCTGGGTTTCAAAATCCAGGTTGCTAAAGCGGATGTTGTTGCTGCGATTGAGCTTAATAACATAGTTCCGGTTTGCTTCTTGTCCGGAATAACTTATCGTAGCCCTCTGTGTTCCCGCGGGGTGTATGTTTACATAGTACCCTTCACTATCGTAGGGGACGTTGCTGAAGTTTACTTGCTCCGTGTAAAGCTCATCGGTTAGGATAACTTCCAGCGTAGAGCCAAGACCACGTATGCAAAGAGCTTCCGCAAGTTCTCCCAAGTTCTCATACTCCTGACCCTGCCCCACATATACTGTGCCACCCATTGGCACCAAAGCAGCATCGGCTGTCCATTCCAAAGCACCAATATCCGGCGTTAGGGCGTTGCGTGGTTGGTTCTGGAAGTCTGTAGTCACTCCGCAAGCCACGCCATAATTATCCAGATATGCACTGGCAGGTTCCATATCCACGTCCAGCAGGGGGTTGGCACTAATGTTTATACCTCCCGCAACAGCGGTGTAATCTTCCAGGCTGCGGTAGTAATTATTCCCAATCTTTGCCAGGTTGCTGAAAGCGGCAAAGAGGTTGTTATGCCCCACTTGATATCCTGTGGGAGTGTATTGATAAAGGGCAACACCCCTTCCTGAGGCGAGCAGATTGTTATTTAAGGCACTAAGGTTATTCCCGGAAAGGAGCAGGGCAATCGAGCCTTCCGTGCGGGACATATTATCCACCGTATTATGCGCCAAAAACACATCATTGCTGTTCTGCACTGCAATCCCATAGGCATTGCTGTCGTAATTCGGGTTATATTGATTATAGCCGTTCATGCGTACGATGTTATTATACACCTGAGCCGCTGTGCTGCTGTTGAAATCGCAACCGGAGAGCCATATCCCCATGGTTCTTGCAAGGATGTTACAGCGCACAATCTCCAAATCTCCGCCGCAATCGCTTAGGCTTATCCCTTCGGTGCAGTTCTGGATATCTTCCCCAATAATGCTTATATCATCGGCTTTACCGAGGTATATCGCCCCAACCCCACCGTTGTGGTAATTGGCGTAGAAACTCCAACCGCTATAGTTTGTGGAAGAGCTTTGGTAGGGAGCAGACACATGATATCCGCCTCCATTGAAGCTGTTAAGCTGGATGGTTACATCATCGGCATCGGCAGAACCGTTGGGGTTAAAAGATATGGCTTCGTTGTTCCAGGAACTGAATGCAGCGGGAGTGTTAAAGCTATTGTTTTCAAAGGTTAGATTATCGCTGTTACCCAGCACCACAATGCTGCGGGAGTAGGTGGCGATGGGGTTGAACTTCAGCCTTGCCACATAGATATTGGAGCTGTTATCAATCTTCAGGATATAGTTTGCCTCTGAGCTTGCGGATGGATTGCTGAGGAAAACCTCCGCACCTTCTGCTGCTTTGAGGACAAACACAAACTCACTGTTCGGGCGGTTGATGTTAAACTGCCCTTCATAGCTGCCGGCACTAAGCACAAAATGTACATAACCACTTTGTCCATAGCTGTTTAAGTCTGTTAATGCTGCCTGCAGGGTGCCATAATTTGCTCCGCTGCCGCCAACTGTGTATATGCCCGAAAGTGCCGTGGCACTCAGCCCTGCCGTGAAGGCAGCCAGCATCAGGCAAGTAAGGATCGTAATCCATATCACTTTCGTTCTCATCTTCATTTCTCCATTTGTAATCAAACCATTTGTAATATCAGTACTCAGTAATTCCACTAAACATGCTAAGCTAGGGCATTTACATTTGCCGATACTAATCAATGTTACATTGGTGCAGAGGGTTAATCCCGATAGACATACACTTCGGTATGAATGCCCCAATATGGTATCTAACTTCAAATTATTTGTACTCTAACTTGTCAAGCAGTACTTTTTTCTAATAGCCTGCCTATTGGGTTACGGTTGAGATACGGTTGCGATACCCAGCACTTTGCTGGGAGGCGCAACCGTATCTCAACCGTAACCCAATAGGCAATGAGTTGGGAGAAGGAGGGAGCTGCCTGATGGATATGTGTTCTAAAATCGCTCTAGACAGCGGGGTTTGGCAGGGAAGTAAAAAGAAGTATCCAGCATGGGAAGTAGAGATGGGTTCGAGACTTCCAGCAAAGCGTATTGGTAAAGTGTTTCAAGGTTAATGGCATTCATCACCCAAGAGGCAAATTCTGCCACCCCAAGCTTCAGTTCAATATCATAGACATCACTCTTACTTAGCTTGGCTTTGCCTTTGTTCCATCTGAGGTAAAACTCTTTGGGACAGGCAGGACAGAAGTCGTCCTGCAACACAAAGCGAATGCTGAACCTATCCAGAGTGCTAGGCTTGCGGTTGAGAAGATACACGGGATCCAGACTGCGATACATGGTGCCCATTCCGCTATCTGTAGTATGATGAAAGGCTGGCTCACGCAAGGATTTGCCATCCTGGTGGCGGATATCGGTTAAAGCAAAAAAAAGCTGAGGATCAAAAGTGGAGAAACTGATACGGGTAACTTGATCCGCCTGGGAGTTCAAGAAGCTGAATGCCGCCTTAAGCCCTTCAGGTGAACTGAAGAGCATCTCTAAATCCATATGCGTGGTGTTGTTGGTACTCTCGTCTGCAATAAGACGAAAAACCAAAAGGGCACAGAGCTTACCGTTATCATAATACCCAACCTTGTGCAGTCCGGGAGCATCTAACATTGCATCGACAGAGCTTTGACTTTTACGAACCATGCCATGGTGACGGAAATACAGCTCATCAAAGAACGCCATAACTTCTTTGTTATTCTTGATGCTGAGGTAACTCATGGGACGACTGGGCTTGAAAGCCGGAAAACTTGCGGGAGAGCACACATATTTGTCGCACATAGTGCCATAGCCAAAGCCCATTTGTTTGTAGAAATCGGGACGAAAGGCGTATAGCATTGCCAGCGGATAGTTCTTGGCATGTGAATCCTGCAGGAACCAGTTTAGCATCTCTTTGCAGACCTTTTGCTTTTTGTGCAGGAAATCTACTGCCACAAAGCCGATGCCTCTTGCTTTGATGGTTTTGCCGTAATAGAACACACGGAAGTCATAAAGCACCATGAAGCCCAGCATTAGGTCATCCTCGAACATACCATACCACTCTCTGCCATGCATATTAAAGTCTTTGGCAAGCATGTTCACACGCTCGTTTAGCTGTTCATCGGAGTTAATGGCCATCATAGGGTAGGCTTTCATGCCTATCAGCATGGCTTCGCGTAAGTTTTCGGGTTTTAGTTGTCTAATTTCGCGCATAGGTGCTCCTGTATTGAGGCTTAATTGTTTCATCTAAATTGGAGAGCAGTTAAGCAGAAGCTCCAATCTTGGAAGTGCTTTGTGCCTATTTAAGAAAAAGTGACGTGCAAGGACAGGTACGGCTACTTAGCCGTTACCACCTCCGTGACCATTGCCACCACCATTGCCGCCTCCACCGCCGTTACCGCCACCATCATCGTCATCTCCTCCACCGTTACCGCCACCATCATCGTCATCATCGTCGCCATTGCCACCGCCATTGCCTCCACCGTTTCCTCCGCCGTTATTGTCGTCATTTCCATTATTGTCATTGTTATGACCAAAGGCATTGGAGTGTCCGTTACCGTTCTTGAAGACTTTGGATTTCTCAATTTCTACTTCGTCCTCGTTGTCGATAAGGTTAACGTTTTGCGAAATGTGAGGGAACTTGCCGCCCAGAGTAGCGGTGCCCAAGACCTCTATCTCCATATCCGCTTCTTGTAGGCTGTTGAGGTGGAATTCACCATTCTCAGAGAAGAACATGTAGCTTGGGGTAACCACCTTGGCAGCCTCCGCTTCAAAACCTAAGTAAGATGCTAGACCGTCCAAAGAGGCATTAAGCACATCGCCCCCAGCCCCACCCATTGATACGGGAAGCTTCCAATATTCCAAAGCCTTAGCATTTAAACCAGCCAACTCAACCAGTATAGCCTGACGGTTGGCGTTGAAGGCTTGCACATTGAACATATAAATACCAACTGCTACGGCAATGCCGACAAGTACAACAACTAATGCAATCAATAACAACTGCTGAGTTCCCATATAACCTCAACTATTAAGTGTAGGGTTTATTAAACTGATCTTAGCCGAGAAACAGGTATTTGAGGACTACGATCAGTCTTGAAGCAAGCAAGTTTGATGCTATAATAGCTGTCAAGCAAAAAAGGAAGTAATTTATGTACCTTGTGGATTGATTACTGCATTTCTTGCACTAATGCAAGCAATTTTCTCTCTGGAGGCGAGAGTATTATGCTAAGTTATAACTGGTTAGACTGATGATTTCTCCTTGTCTAGTGCACTCAATTCTGTATATTAATAGTAGGTCAGCCACCAAAATCAGGATGGCAGGATAGCTAAAAAACGAACTTGATTCGAGGAGACATGTATGATTAAAATGATTAAATTACATATACTACTAAGCGTGCTGTTCAGCATGATTGTCGTGAGTTCTTATGCTCAGTTTGGAGGTGGGGCGGGAACATCAGCATCCCCCTACCTTATCTCCAGTGTGTTGCATCTGAACAACATTAGAGGTACTGCGTATCTGGGGAAGTATTACCGCCAGACAGCAGACCTGAATCTGGAAGTTACCAATCCCGCCAATGTGAGCGATTGGGTATCAGGAAACACATATAATGTGGGGGACTATGTTAAATACAGCCCCGGTGCCACGCAATACACCTACATCTGCATTCAGGCAACATCCAGCGAAGTGCCAACCAACACGGCATACTGGACTCAGATGTGGGAGAGTGCCAAAGGCTGGAAACCTATCGGGGATGCCACAAACCCCTTCCATGGTGTGTATGACGGCAATGATAAAACTATAGCCAACCTTTACATCAATCGCGGTGCATCGGCTGTGGCAAATAATGTTTACCCAAGTGATGGGGAAGACAATGTCGGCTTGTTTGGCTTTGTAGCAAACGGAAGTAGCACCACAGGCAATAACTATCATGTATATATCAAAAAACTTGGGATGTTGAATCCCAATGTAACAGGACGCAGAGCTACCGGTTCATTGGTTGGCAAAGTGCTGCTTCCCAATACCCTTCCGGCACGTTCGTACACCGTGTATATCGAGCAGTGTTATGCCAAGGCAAGCGGTTCGGGCACGGCAACTGTGCGTGGTTTTGGTGCCACGGGAGGCTTGGTTGGGGCAAACAACAGTGATGCCAAGCAGAGAGTGCCCGTTGTACGGCTAAGCTGGGCTTATGTTACAGTATCAGCCACTCATCCCAATAACTACGCTCCCAATCCCAATGACACCATCGGCAGCACAGGGATCAGCAATCCCTACAACATCAAATACGGTGGCTTGGTAGGTTGTAACGAGAACGGAGTTACTCAGGACAGTTTTGCCCGCGGAAACGTAAGCGGTGGAGATAGGGTTGGCGGATTGGGAGGTTGCACCATCGGTGGAGCCATATTCCGTAGCTATTCCACAGGAACGGTTACCCGCAACATCCAACCCGGTGGTTCTTTGCCCAACTATGAAGGCGGAATAGGCGGCTTGGTGGGCAGGACATCCGGTTCATTACCTCCCGGCTTGGGTGGCACGGTGCAAACCGGCTCTTGCGAGGATTGTTTCTGGGATACAGTGACCAGTGGTTTTGCCACTTCCCCCGGCGGAACAGGCAAGAATACCACTCAGATGAAGACGCAAAGCACCTTTACCAATTGGGACTTCACCAATATCTGGAAGATAGAAGCAGGAATCAACGATGGTTACCCCTTCTTTATCGGTAGCCCTAGCTCCGACTTCTATTATCGCACTAAGCAGACAGGCAACTGGAACGCAACCGGTACCTGGCTATATTCTGCCAATAACGTAGATTGGTATGATGCCGTGGTTACTCCGGACAGGGCTAATTCCATCAGTATCCTGGTTCGCAATGGACACACTGTAACCGTTACTCAGCATGTGATCGTGGATGCTACCACCATTGAGGAGACAGGTCAGGTTACCATAAGCAGCGGGAACTCGCTGGACGTCAGCAATGGCATAGGCACGGATCTCACGGTTAACGGCACACTGATGGTTACCGGAGTGTTCACTGTGGAGATAAACAGTAATGTGGCGTTTGGTCCTTTATCCGAGCTAATCTATAACGGCAACATAGCCCAAGAGACGGGTACCTACTTCTTGGATGATATAACCAACCTAACCGTGGATAACCCCAACGGTCTTACTCTCACCAATAATGTGGTGGTAACCAAGGTGCTAAGTGTGCTAAACGGTAATTATACCCAAGGTTCCGGCATTGTGGTGGACACTGATGGTGTATATTCTCCCACCGTCAAGTATTTCACCTTCCCTGCCACAGGATATGGTATCACTAACTATGCTGCATCTGTTAGCAATCCATCACTATTCCCGGAGTATGTGGACAGGCAGTGGAGCATAAACGGCTATATCTCCGATCCCACCACGCAGAATAGAAGCAAGACCATTACTTTCTATTGGACTGCGGCGGATGACTTCAATACAGATTGGAGCAACCAAGTTCCTGTGGTATATGCCGGCTCAACTCCTCTAAACAGGCTGTCTTACACCACAGGTAATCCTCGCACCGTGACGGTGGAATACACCTTCTCCCAGAGCAAGGACACCATCAAGATAGGCTTCGAGGATGAAGTACTTCCTGTGCAGTTAAGCTCATTCAATGCCGTGATAAACGCTAATAACGTAGTGCAACTGCAGTGGACCACCCAAACTGAAACTAATAACCTTGGTTTTGTGGTATATCGTTCCATGCAGGATGATCTAGCAAATGCCACACCTGTGTCTGCCCTGATTGAGGGTACCAATACTTCGCAGACTCAGAACTATGTGTATAGAGACCACAATCTGGAGGATGAGGGCCTGTATTATTACTGGTTGGAAAGCCGTAATATAGACGGCAGCAACATGTTCTATGGGCCTGTTAACGTAACATATGAATATCCCGATGCAGCAGCTCCGGATATGCCTTTGGTGCAGGGAATCAACAATGTGTATCCCAATCCCTTTAACCCCAGCACCACCATCAGCTTCAGCATCACCAAGGATAGCCAAACCAGCCTTGTTATATACAATCATCGTGGGCAGATGGTGCGCACACTTACGGACAAGTTCCTCCCCAAAGGTCAATACAATGTAAGCTGGGATGGCAGGGACGAAAGAGGTCAAAGCTGCTCCAGCGGTATATACTATATGCGCATGGTTTCCGGCAAGGAAAGCAGCAACCGCAAACTGGTATTAATGAAGTAAACAGGATGTGTATATACAAAAGGCGGGGAACTCATCCCCGCCTTTTTGTATCAATATCAAAAACAAGCTAATGCAGGGGTACATTCAAGGGGCTTTCTCCCAAGATGTTGCCAACATAATCCGTGGTGTCTGCCGGCACAGTTTTGGCTTCGCTACTTGCCGATATCTTCTTTTCCCCTGCCGGGATGGATTCGCTAAGAGCTTTCATTCTGGTACGCAAAGTGTCAGGTTTGTTTTGTGGTTCAGGTATAGCCTTGGCAGTAGCTGTACTATCCCTAACCTCTGCTTTAAAGAAGTTTGGGGTCTGCAACCAACCCTGCCGGTTCGCGTGAAACAAGATGGAAGCAAGGATGATTACAAAGATTAATATCCCCACCATCCAAAGGAAGTTTGTGGAGAGCAGTATCTTTTTCTCCTTCAAGGTTTCACGGGGGATAAACTTGGATTGCACCTTCTCGGGCATCATCACCTTAAATTCCCGCATCACGCTATCCACATCTGCTTCCAGATAACGAGCATAATTAAACACCAACGCTTTGCATACCCCATAATCACCAAGCTCAAAAAAGCGGTTTTCCTCCATCTTGCGGATGCTATCCTCGGGAATAATGATATCCTTGTAAATCTTGGCATAGCTTATGCCCTTGCTGTTGCGCAGGTCAAGGAAGTATTTTCCTAAGCTTTCCACGTAAACTCTCCGCTGAATACCTTATTCACCCCGCCTTTTAGGTAATAGGTGCCATCCGAGGCCGTAACCTCAACGCTCCCCCCCGGCATATTCACTTTAACAGGGGAAAGCAGTTTGGCTTGCATGATGCCACTATAAACGCTGGCTGTAGCACCGGTGCCACATGCAAGGGTAGCTCCGCTGCCACGTTCCCAGATAAGCATCTGAATTTCATGTTCGTTAATCAGCTTCACAAAGTGTACATTTACCGCATGGGGGAAACTATCATGTTGTTCAATAACAGAGCCATGCGTAATATGTGGTTGCCCATGTAAATCATCCTGCCAAACAACAAAATGAACATTGCCCACATCAACCATGCTTCCAACGAAGCCCATTACTTCATGTTGATCTTTGCAAAACTCAGGTCTGCCAATAACTACGCTAACCTCTTCCCCGGTTACCATGGCATGTTTAAGTCCGGATTCTGTATGCAGAACCAGCTCGTTCTTACCTAGCTTTCCGGCTAAATGAAAAGATACACAACGCAAGGCAGAACCGCACATCTGGGCCAGAGAGCCATCCGCATTATATATCACCATGCGTGCATCGGCATCCTCACAGGGCTTCAGCAGCACCAGACCATCTGCTCCTATCCCGGTATGTGTTTTGCACACATAGCGCGAGAGAGAGGGGAAATCCAGCTCCGGAAAGGGCGAAGCAAAGTAATCAAGAATAACAAAGTCGTTACCCTGAGCATGCATTTTTAGGAAAGGGATCAGCATAATATGTCTGCTATCACCTCGCTGAAACTATAAAAGCCCTTCTTATCACGCACCCACTTAGCTGCTTCCAATGCGCCATAAGCAAATCCCATGCGAGAGCGTGCCCTATGGGTTAGCTCAATGGTATCCGCTTCAGAATCGAAGCATATGGTATGCGTGCCGGGAATATTCCCTCCCCGGACACTGGCAAAATGCAATTCTTGCGGCTCAATGGTGCGCTTACAGGTATCATAAAGGGCTTCTTTCTTTATGCTGCTGTTGGCAATAATCAGCTTGGCAAGCTCAATAGCGGTGCCGGAGGGGCTATCCGCCTTTTGCTTGTGGTGCATTTCCAGCCCCATAACATCGTAGGCGGAGAAGGCATCGAAGTATCTCACCGCATCGGCTACGATTCGACTGAACAGGCTCATCCCAATGGAGAAATTCGCCCCATACACAAAGCCTGTGCCTTTCTTTTCCACAAGGGAACGAATGGTTTCCACTTCGCTATGCCAGCCGGTGGTGGCTTCCACCATAGGCCTTCCCAAAGCGATCACCTTTTGCATATTCTGCATGGCAACCGAAGGGTGGCTGAAATCTATCACCACCTCTGCATCACCGAGGCTGGACTCGTTTATCTCGGAGTAACAATCCGGGCACTGGGGATCGATTTTACTTACAATATCGCAGCCTTTTTCTGCTGCCAAAGAGGCAAGCATCTTGCCCATTTTTCCATAGCCAATTAAGGCTATCTTAGTGTTCATTATCATGCTTCCGAATACTGGCGAATCATCTCCTCCACAAATTCCACACCTTTGTGAAGTTGATCTATCTCGATATCCTCTGCCACTGTATGCACCCGGTTCATACCGGTTCCCACGATAATCATGGAGATCCCGGCAGCATTCAGGATATTGGCATCGCTACCCCCACCGCCTTTACCTGTGGTGAAGGGAATATCCAATTGTCTAAGTGCGGACTGGGCAAGTTTAACCACGGGAGCATCTTCGGAAATACTGAAGGCATTGTATTCTGTTTCCATTTTAAAGCTGAATTCCGCTTTGCCAATTTCGTTGTTATACCGTGCCACGGTGCGTTCCACTGCATGTTGAATATCAGTGCAAACCTGGGTTAACTTATGAGCGTTGTGGCTACGGGCTTCGCCTTTAATAATCACCTGATTGGGAACGATATTGGTGGCAGATCCGCCGGATATCTTACCTATATTGCAGGTTGTTTCGAAATCTATCCTACCCATCGGCATGGCGATTATAGCCTCGGAGGCAATACGAATGGCATTCAAACCTTTTTCTGGTTCCACTCCCGCATGGGCTTCCTTGCCGTAGATGGTGATAATGAAGGAATTCTGTGATGGAGCACCCACAGTTAGTTCGCCCACCATGTGTGCATCCAGGGCATAGCCAAAAGCTGACTGCAACTTACCTTTATTGAAACACTTGGCACCAAGCAAGCCAATCTCTTCGGAGATGGTGAACAGTACCTCGATGGGAGCATGATCCATGCCTGAATCCACAATCCGTTTTATGGCAATCATTATCTCAGCCACACCTGATTTGTCATCTCCACCCAGGATGGTTGTGCCGTCGCTATAGATTCTACCGTTCTCGATTCTTGCTTTTACACCGTTTCCGGGAGTAACTGTATCCAGATGAGCACAGAACAGAATAGGCTTTTTATCCACATTTCCGGGAAGGTAAGCATAAAGGTTCCCTGCATTGCCGTCATTGTGCTTGTGGCAGTTATCTTCCTCCACCTCTGCACCCAACTCTTCCAAATCCAGTTTTAACACATCAACCATACCACGTTCGTTCTTGGATTCGCTATCAATAGCCACCAAGCGTAGGAAATAGCTTACTACATCGTTTTGCATCGTCATCCCCTTAGGCAGTGATTTTTACTTGGAAGGCAAGCTATCTGTATGGCATAAATCTGTCAATTCTTAATGTCTGAGTAAATCAAACCGGAAACAATCAGTGGTCTGGCGATGCCGAAAACTGGGAAGCCTCCGGAATGAATTACTTGATCATTGCATAATCATTACATGTTTCATCCGTAATAAACATGCAATGATTAGGTAGTGATGCCAAGAGAAGCTCACTTCAAGATTAGAATTTTCCTAACTTCTGTTACATTGCCGCAGTTGAGCCTAAGGAAGTATAAACCGCTGCCATAAAGATTATTACAGTCATCTTTGGAGTCCCACACCAGGCTGTGAACCCCGGGAGTAAGTGGCGAATTGATTAGTTTCTTAACCAATTGCCCCTTGATGTTATAAACAGAGAGGGAAGCAACTCCGGCTTCTTTTAGAGTGAACGAGATTGTGGTTTCTGGTTTAAAAGGATTGGGATAATTGTTTAGCGAAAAGGTGGGAGAGCAAACTTGATCGATAATAGGGCTGATGTGCTCGAAGTTTACCAACTGGGTTTCACTTTCGAGATACACTTCCTCCATCCCGATGATATATATGGAGGCTATTTTTACCTCATACCATATTGTAGGGTTAATATCGGTGATGTTGACATTCCGAATATGACCTGGCGCGGAAATAATCTGCCACTCGGTAGCAGGTGCATCTAGTGCCTTAAACATAACTTGGAAGTGATCCGGATTGTTGGCAGATATCCAGTTTACAGCAAATGTATTGGGAAACTGCCCGGTGATAGATGCAAGAATAGGATTAAAGGTTAAATCATCAATACTACCAACATCCATATCATTGTTGATGAAAACTTCTGCACGAAGAGAAAGTTCTTTTAGCTCTGCGATACTTGCAGCACAAAACACTATCGAATAGTATGTTATACTTTCTCCGGGGAGTATATCTATTCTCCCGGTAGGGTTGGGGTTACTTGAAGTTGGCTGACTGCCATAAAGTGTGTTTAGGAAACGGGTATCATTCGCTGTAGGTTGTTCATATTCATCAATCCCTGTAGGGCAGAGAGTGGTAAATTTGTTCATATTGGGGTTTCTGCCTGTTGCCAACCAGTATTTCTCGTTAGGGGTTAAGTTTGAAGTATTGGGATTTAAGGGGTCGTCGTCTGAAGGTCCCTGCCCCACTCGCCAATACCAAGCTGCACCATTACCATTGAACTCCGGGAAGTATATCTTGTTCGCCACGAAGCCTGTCGATAAGCCGCCATCGAAGTCGGCATCATAAGAATAGGCAAAATTATATCCTGCTCCTTGAATATAGCCTGATTTGTCGTCTGATGCCTTCTCCGGTCCCCAAGATTGTGGACCTACATCCGCATCGAAATAGGCTGATAATGCAATATCATATAAAGTATCCACTTCGCTGGTGTTGTAAACATGATACCTTGTAATAATCATGTTATCATAATATGGGAGATTCCATGCAAAGCTCTCTTGGTGAACTGCCACGTCAAGAGGAACATGCGTACTCTGAGAACTCGCCGAACCCCATTCTCGATGACCGGGAGTGCCAAAAGGACAATAGTCATAGTAGTATGCTGAATGCGTTTCGAAACCTGGGGTGTCGAAAGCTATGGCTTGAGGAATGGTGAAGCAATATGTTCCTGAAGGATCTGGAACATCAAAGGGCCGGGGCGAAGGATAGCCAAAATTGCTCTCCAGCACATTGTCTTGTGTGTTGTAGAGATTATACATCGCCTGCATATCAGGATTGGAAGTGACCAAGGGATTGTAAGCAGGCAACAATTCAAATAGATCCATGTCGCCTTCAAAACCCACGCTGGTTAGGGAATCCAATACAGCAATTTTATCGGGCGTCCATTCGGGACTTGACTGTGTTATAAGCTGATAATTGGTCTCAGCAGGATTATTGCTTAGCCAATACAGCTTCTGACCGAGAGCATTACGCCTTTGCTTCTTGGCTGATATCCACGGTGCTGCTTGATACAGATAGTCAATGCCACTGCCAGCTGGATACTCTAGCGATGGATACTGAGGGGTAAATTCATCCCCGGAGCCAAGAAAGCCATAATTTGTGGTGCGCAGCCTAATGTTTCCATAGTTCATTATGCTGTCGTCCATTTGGCGAGAAGGCTCAGGATACCCCCCCGCAATTCTGGCAAATAAGATGCCTACCAGTAACATTAAACTAAGTACCATTACTCTCTTCATTGTAGCCTCCAATTGTCTATAATTACCTCAGTACGCATTGTCTTAAGGTTCAGCGTATGTAAATCACATTAAGGTAAAAATGTCAAGATATTTATCCAGGTACTTAGTACAGGTTATTCTCACTTCATGCAATGATCGATTCTCAGATGTAGAAGTCGGTTACAGGCTTCTGGATGTTGAAATTTAAACAAAGAAACGCCCCGAACCGAAGTCCGGGGCGTTATCATTATGGCTAACTGTTTATTACTAAGCAGCTAACTATTTCATCATGATCATTTTCTTGGTGCTGCTGTACTTACCGGTATTCATCTTGTAGTAGTAAACACCGCTTGATACGCCGCGACCATTATTATCCTTACCATTCCAGACCACAGTGTGGTTACCGGCTTCTTTAACGTCGTTCAGGAGGGTTCTTACGAGCTGACCTTTAACGTTATAGACTTCGATGCTCACATTGGCGGCTTCCTTCATGCTGAAAGCAATGTTGGTTTCAGGGTTGAAGGGGTTGGGATAGTTGGATTTGAGCTCTGTAGCTACCACAGGAACAGTGATGTCTCCATTGGCACTGCCGCCACCGATAACGGTAACATCATCAACGAAGAAGATGAAAGCGTCATTGGACAAGCATTGGATACCGATGTAAACAGGTGAGTTGCCTGTGCTGAGGTTATAGGTATATTCAGTCCATTCCACAGGAGCGGAGACGTAGTTTGCACCACTGATAATGTTGAAGTCCGCAGGGGCGGTTCCGGTTGTGGAAACACCAACTTTGAAGCGTTCAAGACCATAATCTGCCACATAGGAGCGAGCCCAGAATTTAATCTGAGAAGCACCATTCATGAAGCGAGGAGTGATCAACCAGTCGTTATTGGGAGGAGTTGTGGAAGCGAAACTGGCTGCGAATTTGGAACCACCGTGAGGTGTCTGTTCCAAGGCAGGGGTTGTTGCGCTGGGATTGAATACGATGTAAGCCATGGCGCTGCCGGAGTTCTGGAAGGTAATACCGGAGAAGCCATAGGTAGCGCTGAGGTCAACGTCCACCAAGGTCCAAGGAGCAAAGGTGAGGCTGAAATCAGCATATTCTTCGAAGCCATCAACAAGCAGGTTTGCAGTAGGAGCAAGGATGAAGTTTGCTGTGGTTGTTTGGCCTAAGAGCACCACAACACCGCTCTGCGTGGCAGAGGAGTAGTTGGGGTGAGAGGCGACGACGGTGTGTGTTCCCACAGGAACGACCATGCTGTATGCACCCTGTGCATTGGTGGTGGCAGTATAAGTACCGGTAGCAACGGTGGCACCGGATACAACCTGATTTTGTTGGTTACGGACGATACCGGCAATGGTACCAACCTGGGTCATCTTGGTTACGGGGTTGGAGAGGGCGGGAGTGGAGAGAGCACCACCGGTGTAAACAGCTTTCACTGCCCACTTGTAGGTGCCATCAGGTAATGTGCCCCATCCGGTATCCTGATAAGCTGTTGCGGATACAGGGTTGGTGGTAAGGCTGGTCCAGGCAGGTTCATTGGTTTCCTGTCCGGCAATCATACGCCATACTTTGTAACCCAGTAATGCGCGGGTGTTATCAGTGGTAACCAGAGAGCGAAGGTCGATGCTGGGCTGAATGGATACAACCGTATTGGAGGGGTTGTAACGCTTTTCAGCATTAACTTGGATGTTGCCGATGTTTTGGGTTTGGACATCAACTCTGGCGATATCTTCGGGCTTGTTTTCCGAAGCGATAAAGCCTTCGCGGGTTGCAGGTGCGCCAATGGCAAAATCATCTACGAAGAAGATGAAGGCGTCATTGGAGAGGCACTGAATGCCAACATAAACCTGCTGTCCGGCATATGATGCGAGACTGTAGCTATATTCAGTCCAGTCCACAGGAGCAGAGATGTAGCTTGCACCACTGATGATGGTGAAGTCCGCAGGAGCGGTTCCGGTGGTGGAGACACCAACCTTGAAGCGTTCCAAACCGTAATCAGCCACGTAGGAGCGTGCCCAGAAGGACACAGCATCACCAGCCATGACAGTAGTTTGCGGGGAAATCAACCAGTCGTTGTTGGGGGGAGTGGTGGAAGCAAAGCAAGCGGCAAACTTAGAGCCACTGTGCGGGGTTTCTTCCAGAGCTGGTGTGCATGTGGTGGGGTTGAAGATGATGTATGCCATTGCAACACCGGAATTCGGGAAGGTAATTCCGCTGAATCCGTAGGTTTCGCTGAGGTCAACATCAACCAAGGTCCAAGGATCGAAGGCAATTGAGAAATCCGCATAGGATTCGAAATCATCTTCAAAGCCTACAGAACCGGAACCGGGTGCAGACCAAGTGATATTTACGTTATTACCGGCTTGAGTAGCCAAGACTCCTGAAGGAGGCAGGGTGAGCTCGGTCATAACGAAGTTTTGTGTGGTTACTTGTAAGCCAACCATCACCACACCAGCTTGAGAAGCAGGCTGGTAACCGGCTTTAACGGCAGTTACGTTATAGGTTCCGGCATACACGCCAAAGCTGTAAACACCGGAGGCGTTGGTTGTACCGGTATAAGTTCCGGCAGTCACGGTCACGCCGGCAATCGGCAGACCTGTTCCAAACTCGGTGATAGTACCGGTAAGGGTTCCCATCATACCTTTGTGGATTTCGTTGGAGAATGCAGGGACAGAATATACGTTGTTGGTATAAACTGCTTTCACGGCATATTTGTACACGCCGGAAGGCAGAGGCTGCCAGGCATTGTCAACATAGTTGGTAGGGGTGATGGTGGCAGGGGTAAGGCTGGTCCAGGCTGCTTCGTTAGCTTGATCGGCAGCAAGTAAACGCCATACTCTGTAACCCAATCTGGTTCTGTCGTTAGCGGCATCTTGTCTTTCGCTGGCTGTAGGACCGACATATTTAGGAGCGTCGGCAGTACGAGCCACGGTTGCGCTTTGGTTTACAGCAACTTCCGGATAGGAAGGCATATTTGCGGGAGTACCCACAAAGAAGTCATCCAAGAAGAAGATGAAAGCGTCGTTGGACAGACACTGCACACCGATACGAACTTGCTGGCCTGCATAGGCGGCAAGGTTATATGTGAATTGAGTCCATTCCACAGGAGCAGAAATGTAGTTTGCACCACTGATGATGGTGAAGTCGGCAGGGGCGGTTCCGGTGGTGGAGACACCAACCTTGAAGCGCTCTAAGCCGTAATCTGCTACATAGGAACGTGCCCAGAAGCTAACCACATCACTTGCGTTGACAGTGGTTTGAGGGCTAATCATCCAATCGTTGTTGGGAGGAGTGGTGGATGCGAAGCAAGCGGCAAACTTGGCACCGCTGTGAGGAGTTTGTTCCAACACAGGAGTGGTTGCACTGGGATTGAAGATGATGTAGGACATAGCTTCACCGGAATGCTCGAAGGTAATTCCCGAGAATCCATAGGTGGTGCTGAGGTCAACATCAACAAGTGTCCAAGGCTCAAAGGCGATTGAGAAATTGGTATATGATTCAAAATCATCCGTGAAACCGGAAGGACCAACACCAGGCTCGTTCCAAGTTAATGAAACGTTGGAGAAGTTGGCTGCTTCGGTGGCAACAACGCCGGAGACAGGATTGGCTATCTCGTTAACGGTAATGTTGCCCATATTAACGTTCACGGTGCCAACAACAACCTGACCGGTGGCAGGTTGATAACCTGCGGCATTGGCAGTGTAGTTGTAAGTCTGGCTAGCATAAACGTTATTGATGGTGAAATCACCGGTGGCATTGGTGGTGGCATTGTAGGGTTCGTAACCGCTGAGAGCAACGGTGGCACCGGCAATACCGACGGTGGGGTTATCGCTACCAACAATCTTACCGGTAACGGTAACTTGCGGAAGCTGAGTAAGAGCGAAGTTTTGGGTAACGGTTTGATCTTCGATTACAGTTACGATATGGGTAACTACATTGTATCCGTGCTTGGTGACACTAATTGTCTGGGGACCTTCAAAGATGTAGGGGAAGGTGTATGTGCCATCTGCACCGGTGGTGTAGTTAAGCATACTATTGGCAACGGTTACGCTTGCGCCGGCAAGAGGAGTGCCATTAACGGTAACAGTACCGGTAAGTGCACCCATACCTTCGGTGATAAAGAAGAAGGTGGTCTTGGGGAACACGCCTGAAGCAGTAGCCACAGGAGGCGCAGTAGGATCAAACGGAGTAGAATCACTGGATACGTTCAGGGTTCTGTTGGTGCCTACAGTCTGGCTGACAAAGGTATCAGCAGAGCTGTAGTATTGAGTATCCATCGGGCGATTAACCATAATCACAAGGTTTCCGCCACCATAAGGAAGCGGGGTTGTGAAGGGGATGTTTATGTTATTAGCACCGGTGGGGAAGTTCACGGTACCATCGAACACGAGAGTAAGAGCTGTGGAGGGAACCCATCCGCCGCTGAGATCAGCAACCTGAGTTTCACCTGCCCAAATCTTCACGGGCATGTTCGGAAGGTCTGTGGAGAAGTTATTATAGAACTGGATGCCGGTTAACAGACCGCCAATATTAAGCTCACTGGAGAGATAAAGTCTCTCGAACAAGCTGTTCTTGTAGAACATATCGACAGGCATTCTTGCAGTGGAACCGCCGGTACCGATGGTGATGGCAACCACACCAGCTTCCTGCACTACGACAGGATAGTTGGGGGATTGGTCATTCACGGCAATTTGATCACCGGTAAGCACTACCTTGGCATATATGTAGGTAGCACCTGCAGCGGAAGGAGTCCAAGAAAGGTTAAATTCGGCTGTTGCCAGAGGGGCGATAGAAGTTCCTGCCACGGAGGCAAGTTCCACGTTTCCTTCTTTGAACAGCTTCACCTGATAGTTGGTCTGGGTGGCAGAGCCATTGTTTCTAACCACAACTGTATAAAGAGAGGCAGTGCCGGAGGTGGGGGTGGTGTTACCTGCAAGGCTAACCACGCCCAGATCTGTAGTGACTGCAGTTCCGGTATAGAAGAATGTGGTTTTAGGGAACAGACCGCTGGTGGCGGTGGTGGTGGGAGGTGCGGCAGGATCAAATGGGGTTGAATCACTTGATGCTCTGCGGGCACGGGTTGTGCCGATTGTCTGGGCTAAGAACACGTCGCTGGAGCTGTAATAATCAGTATCCATGGGACGGTTCACCATCATCACCAGATTACCGCCGGTGTAGTTGAAGGGGGCGGAGAAGGGGATGGTGATGGTGTTAGCACCTGTGGGGAAGTTCACGGTGCCGTCAAAAACCTGAGTAAGCTGGGTGGAAGGAATCCATCCTGCACTGAGGTCGGCACTGGTGGTGGTTCCCAACCAGATTTTTACAGGCATATTGGGAAGATCGGTAACGAAGTTGTTGTAGAAAGTCACACTGCTGATGCTTCCGGAAGCGATTCCAAGCTCATCCTGGAAATAGATGTTTTCAAACAGGCTGTTCTTGTAATACATATCCACAGGCACCAAACCGGTTGCGCTGCCGTCACCAATGGTAACAGCGGACACGCCGGCAGGTTGAACTGCGAGGTTCATGGCAGCAGTGTTGTCGTTGTTGGCGAACATATCACCGGTTATAACTGCTCTACCGGCAAGGGTGGCAGGACCAGCAACATCGGGAGTCCAGGCAATGGAATGAGTCTGGGTTGCACCGGGGGCAAGGTTGCTACCGGCTTGAGTTGCTACTTCGGTGGTTCCGTTTTTGATAAGCTTTACTGAATAACTGGCTGCATTCAACAAGCCATTGTTTTTAACTGTGACAACATAGTTGGCAGCGGTACCCTGGGTGGGAGTGGTTGAACCGGTAATGGTCAATGCGGCCATATCGATATCAACATCCGGCACAGGGATGAATTCATAGATTGTTCCTTCGGCAGGGAAAGCAGCAATTGTATTGTTTTCCGCTGTGGAGGAAACGGTTGCGGGTGAACCGGGGGTTACACTGTAATACCATCCGGCTGCACCGGGAAGCATATTGATTCCGATGGAAGCGCTGGATGATGCAGGTGCTCCGGTTGAAGGACCATATACTAACTGGATTTTGCCGTTTTCGTGCAGGCGAACCTGGAAGTTAAACTGATTTTCAGCAGAATAGTTCCAAGCTGCATTTTCCCATTGCACGGTGAACACGCGGTTCGGTGCGGTTCCGGACAGTAAATATTGTGCAGTCCCCGCAGCAAGACTCAGGTCGTCCCAAAGAGGGGCTACCACCGGCTTGATGGTGGTGGAGGCTAAGGCATTGGAAAAGGATGTGCTGGTTAACAGACCACTAAGGTCTAACCAACCATTGGAGCACACCTTGATCTCGGTGTAGTTGGCGTCACCATAGGGGAAGGTAAATCCCAAAGGAACTACTTCCGATATGGCGTCGTCATCCGACACTGTTGCCAAAGCGGTACCTGTGATGGGTGTGTATGTCCCTGTGGTGGCATTGAATGAGTAGAACTCACCAATGGCAGCCCATGACATACATACGATGAATATCATCACGAGGAGTAATGATAGTCGTTTCATACTTGTCTCCTTTGACGTTTTTAATCGCTTGACTAGTTTACAAACAATATCTCACCGCATAGCTTTAACTTGCGGGGCTTGCTTGTGCCTTTTGCAGGCAAAGGCTTAAGCCCTGCAGCCATTTCTTATCGGTGATATTCCATACAACACGCTATATAAATGAGTACAATAATCCAACTCATATTGCACTTCAGAACACGTCCATATTCTGTCAAGCAAGAAATTTTCCATTTATCATTAAAGCTGAGTTTAACTCTTGAGCCGGGAGATATTGATATGTGCTTAAGAAGGTATAGTTTATGCAGTCCAGTTCTGCCCTGCTGCTCAATGCAAGTAAGTGTTTCACGATATCACGACTAACTTGTTCCGTGCAGCTTTTTGCAATGACTCTCATCCATTCTGTTGATAACTTACATCAGATAAATCAATTGAACTCCTTACTCAGCCAGAAAAATTCTTGACAGCAAGCCCACGATAATGAGTTTGACCGCATAATTGGTTCATTGTGTACTCTTGTTTCGCATTGATCCGGGATATTTAACATCAATCATAAAGGTGGAAGGAACCATTAAAGATAGGATTGAAGAACTGGAACGCAAGGTAAAAGAACTGAGCCTTCAACTTGAACAGGCTAACAAAGAAATGGAAGCTTTTGCATATTCGGTTTCTCATGATCTACGGTCTCCTCTGCGGGGTATTGATGGTTGGAGCCAAGCCCTTTCGGAAGATTATTCGGAAAGCTTGGACGAAAAAGCCAAAGTATATCTCAGCCGTATCCGCTATGAGACCATGCGTATGCACGAGCTTATTGAGGCGTTGCTTAAGCTTTCGCGCCTCAGCCGCAGAGCATTGGAGCGAGAGCCGGTTGATCTATCGGCAATGGCGGAGGCAATCCTGGATAAGCTACGGCAGTATAATCCCGAACGTAAGGTTATTGCAGTGGTAGAACCCGGGATGAGTGTCTGTGCAGACAAATTCCTGATGGATATTGTGCTGAACAACCTGATCGGTAATGCTTGGAAGTTCACGCAGAAAAAAGAGCTTGCTCAGATAGAGATTGGAAGTACTTTTTATGATAACGAGAAAGTCTTCTTTATTCGTGATAATGGCGCAGGCTTTAACCTGTCCTACGCAAGGAAGCTTTTTGGTGCATTTCAGCGTATGCATAAGCCTGCCGATTTTCCCGGAATCGGGATCGGCTTGGCGATGGTGCAACGGATAATTATTCGCCACGGTGGAAACATTTGGGTGGAAACTGAAGTGGATGGTGGTGCAACATTCTACTGGGTGATAAGGAGTATTGAGTGATGTATAAGAAGAAAATTTTGTTGGTGGAAGACAATCCCAGCGATATCGAACTAACCACCAGAGCTTTAGAAAAAAGCAAGATTTCCAACAGTTTGGTTGTTAAAGAAGATGGTGCCGAAGCGTTAAAATACCTGTTTGAAGAATGCGGTAAAGCAGATTATGACGATTATCCCGCATTGATATTGTTGGATCTTAAACTTCCTGTGGTGGACGGAATGGAAGTTCTGAAGCAAGTTAAAGCGGATGATCGCACCAAGAGAATCCCCGTGGTTGTGCTTACCACCTCTTCCGAAGAAGATGATATCGATAACAGTTATGACCTTGGTGCCAATGCATATATCCGTAAACCTGTGGACAACGACAGATTTATCGTGGCAATAAACTATCTCGGCTTATTCTGGCTGTTGGTAAACGAACCAAGCTACCGCTACTAAACCGTATAATCTTTGCTGATATTTAAAGGGTGCAAGCACAAGCCTGCACCCTTTTTGTATAATGTTCAGTTCTATTTATTGCTTAAAGATGTTTGCCAAGGTCTTTACACTACCCAGTAAGGCAGAAGATTCGTAAGGAATAACAACTGTTTTATCCCCTTGCTTAACAATCTCAGAGAATGCAGCAACATATTTTAATGCTACTTGATACTGTGCGGGGTCAGTGCTGGTGCCCTTAACCGCTTCAGCAATCATGTCAATTGATCTGCGTTCTGCATCGGCAACCAAGAGTTTAGATTGAGCTTCACCCTCGGCACGGGCAATGCGGGCTTGTTTTTCACCCTCAGCCACGCGGATTTGATATTCGCGTTCTCCATCGGCTTGCAATATCTTGGCGCGCTTATCGCGCTCGGCACGCATTTCCTTTTCCATGGCGGTTTTGATTTCTTCGGGAGGCAGAATGTCCTGCAATTCCACTCGGTTCACTTTCACGCCCCATTTATCTGTGGCATCATCCAATATATCCCGTAGCTTACTGTTTATCGTATCGCGCGAGATGAGGGTTTTATCCAACTGCAATTCACCGATAAGGTTACGCAAGGATGTTTGAGTAAGCTTCTCAATTGCTTCTGGTAGATTGCCTATCTCATACACTGCTTTATAGGGATCGGTAATTTGAAAATAGAGCATGGCATTGATGTTGATGGACACATTATCACTGGTGATCACATTCTGGCGAGGGAAATCATACACCGTCTCGCGAAGGTCGATGCGGTCTTCCGTCTTTTGAATCACCACCACATTTCCACGGTAGTCGTTTTTATTATAACGCCAGTGGATAGGGCGGGTTTTATCGAAGATGGGGATGATGATGTGGATACCGGAATCGAGAGTCTTATAGTATTTACCAAGACGTTCCACAATCACCACCTGTGCCTGGCGAACCACGATCAAACCACGGGAAATGATCGAAATAACAAGGATTGCGAACACAATCACAACGTATAATATCGGCATGACAACCTCCAGAATTTCTTTGTAAGCATGGGAACAAGATTCTGGATTTCTGGCAAGGAAAATCTGGAGGGTAAACTTCGCATGATGTGGAAATAATCGCCTACACCATCATCATGCACCTAATAGCACAACACAACATGATGATAATCCATAATATACACTCCTCTACCCTACTTGAAAATGGCACTCACATCGTTCATGCTTTCTTTAGCTTCCCAAACTTAATGTCTGTGCCTTGCTTATTCCAATTACGGATGTAATACGCATGAAATACGCGTCCCATCCGTATTTCATGCGCAATGATTAAGTAATGATAACAAGAGAAAGCTGTAGGAGTTTGCCAGGGTATGGTGTTGATGGTAAAAATACTGATGATGCGGACAAAACATTGGACTTGACAAATATCAAGAATAATAAGGTTTATGCTTGTAAGGGGATTTGTGTCCATAAATGAGGCACAATTTGCCGTATGAGAGGCATAATTGATAGCTGTCCGCTGTGGCTAAGCAAAACGATAACAATGATATACATAAAGGATGGAAACTGATGCAGATTACGAAACTTGACCAAATGTTTGAGGTTTTGGCTTCTCGCCCCAAAAAGAGGGTTGTGGCTGCCTGGGCAATTGATTCACACACCATCAAAGCAGTGTACGAAGCCGTTCAGATGGGGATAGTGGATGGAATTTTGGTGGGAGATGCTGCTAAGATTAAGCAGGTATGTACTGAGCATGAACTGGATTGCGCCAAGTTGACCATCGTGGATTGCGATACGGACGTTGCTGCTGCCACCAAGGCGGTAGATATGATCAATGCCGGGGAGGCTGATTTCTTAATGAAGGGCCTGCTTTCCACCGACAGATACATGAGGGCTATCCTGAACAAGGAAAAGGGCTTAATGAATCCCGGTGCTATCCTTTCCCACGTAACCGTGGCAGAGCCGTTGAACTATCATAAGCTGCTTATCTTTGGTGATGTGGCGATTATCCCCCTGCCAGACCTGAATCAGAAAGTGGCTATAACCAATTATCTCATCAGTGCTGCCAGATTCTTGGGTGTGGAAACTCCCAAGGTTGCGCTTATGGCAGCCTCCGAGCAAACTCTTCCCAAGATTCCCTCCTGCGCGGATGGTGCGCTTCTTGCCAAGATGGCACAGCGTGGGCAGATTAAAGGCGGAATCGTTGAAGGTCCCTTGGGCATGGATTTGATTATTGATAAAGAAAGTGCGGAGATAAAAGGGGTGGATAGCGTAGTTTGCGGAGATGCGGATTGCATCCTCTTTCCCAATATCGAAGCCGGAAATACATTCTATAAAACCTTGGTTAAATTACTGAAGAGCGAGCTTGGGGCTGTTGTTTACGGTGCCCGGGTTCCTTGTGTTCTCACTTCTCGCGGAGATAGCGAAAGAAGCAAGCTGTATTCCATTGCACTTGCTGCCATGATGGCATAAGATGAAACAACTCTCAGAGATAGTTGCCAAAGCCAAAGCCACAGGCAAAAAAACACGCATTGCTGTGGCAGTGGCGGAGGATGCCAATACCATCGGAGCTTTGATCCGCGCCATGCAAGAGGGATTTGTTCATCCCATAATGCTTGGCAACAGATTACGGATCGAGAGCCTGCTCTTGGAGCATGGCTATAGCGGTTCAGAGATGGAAATATTGGATATCCCCGATGAGTTAAAGGCAACCAAAGAGGCTGTACGCTTAGTTCGCTCTGGGGCTGCCGATGTGCTGATGAAGGGCTTGATTGGAACGGACAAATATCTTAAAGCTGTACTGGATAAAGATAACGGATTGCTCCCTCCCGGAGCAGTGATGAGCTATACCTGTGCACTGGAGATTCCCGCATACCGGAAATTGCTGTTCATATCTGATACAGCGGTGCTACCTTATCCGGATTTGAACCAAAAGGTAGCTATGATAAATTACAGCGTGAAAATGGCAAGACAGCTTGGCGTGGAAAAGCCAAAAGTGGCACTGGTTTCGTCTATCGAAAAAGTATTCCCCTCCATGCAGAACACCATGGATTATGCGCTTATCAGCAAAATGGCTGAGCGGGGACAGATAAAAAACTGCACGGTTGATGGGCCTCTGGATATATTCCTGTCCTGTGATCCGGGTTCTTTGGCGGTGAAGGGTGTGGATACACCCATTGCCGGAGATGCAGACATCCTCATCTTCCCCAATCTGGAAGCGGCAAATAGCTTCTATAAAGGCTTGATGCTCTTTGCCGGAGCAGAACTTGCGGGGATGATTCAGGGTACTTCCAAACCTGTGATTGTGATGAGCCGCAGCGAAAGCGAACTCTCTAAGTTTTACTGTATCGCACTTAGTTGTTTGATGACGGAGGAAATATGAAGCTTGCCATAGCATCCGATCATGCCGGATATGAACTTAAAGAAGCGTTAAAGAAAGCCCTTGCTGAACATAGCTTCGTGGATTTTGGCACTAATAATGAAAGCAGTATGGATTATCCGGACACAGGCTTTCCCGCCGCCAAAGCTGTGGCATGCGGAGATTGTGAAATGGGTATCCTTATCTGTGGCAGTGGTATCGGAATGAGCATCACAGCCAATAAAGTGCAGGGCATCAGAGCAGCATTATGTTCCATCACGGACACAGCAAAGCTCTCACGCATGCATAACAACGCCAATATCCTTGTGCTGGCGGGACGCTTTACCGCAGAAGCATATGCCATAGATATCGCCAAAGCCTGGCTGGAAACCCCTTTCGAGGGAGGAAGACATCAGAATAGAATTAATAAAATACATCAAGGAGAAAGGTCATGAAACACATTCAAATGTATGACCCCGAACTGTATGCAGCAATAGCCAACGAGCTGCAACGCCAACGCGAAAACCTGGAGCTGATTGCCAGCGAGAACTTTACTTCCATGGCAGTTATGGAAGCTCAGGGAAGCGTTCTAACCAACAAGTATGCGGAAGGATATCCCTACCGCTGGAGCAAGAAGACAGGACAGATAAACTATAATCTGTATGGTCGCTACTATGGCGGTTGCGAATATATTGACGAAGTGGAGAAACTCGCCATCGAGCGTGCCAAACAGCTCTTCGGTGCCGATCATGCCAATGTGCAGCCACACAGTGGTTCCCAAGCCAACATGGCAGCGTATTTCAGCCTTGTTAAACCCGGTGACACTGTACTTTCCCTGGAGCTTTCTCACGGTGGACATCTAACTCATGGGCATCCTCTGTCTTTCAGCGGGCAGTTCTATAACATAATCCATTATCAGGTAAACAAGAATAGCGAGCAATTTGATTATGAGGAGATTGAACGTCTTGCGTTGGAACATAAACCACAGATGATTCTAACCGGTGCCTCTGCCTATCCCCGCAAGATAGATTTTGCCCGCTTCCGTGCCATTGCCGATATGGTTGGAGCAAAGTTCATGGTGGATATGGCACATATTGCCGGTTTGGTTGCTGCGGGATTGCATGAGAATCCCGTTCCCTTTGCCGATGTGGTAACCACCACAACCCACAAGACCCTGCGTGGACCTCGTGCAGGTTTGATACTATGCAAAGATGAATTTGCCAAAGATATAGATGCCAAGGTGTTTCCCGGCATACAGGGCGGACCTCTGATGCATGCCATTGCCGGCAAAGCTGCTGCCTTCCACGAAGCACTGCAACCTGAGTTCAAAGCATACCAACAGAATGTGGTTAAAAACGCTGCAACGCTGGCAGAAGCTCTAATGGCTGAGGGATTCAAGCTGGTATCCGGTGGTACCGATACGCACTTAATGCTGGTGGATCTGGGTCCCGAAGAGCAAGGCGGACCTAGCGGAAAACGCATGGAAGAGGCATTGGACTTGGCAGGGATAACCGCCAACAAGAATACCGTTCCCTTCGACACGCGTAGTCCCTTTGTTGCCAGCGGAATAAGGTTGGGAACTCCTTCAGTTACCACTCGTAATATGGGCATGGAACAGATGAAGACCATCGCCAAGCTGATTAAGAAGGTACGCGATAACCACGAAGATGAAACAGCTTTGGCTGCAGTTAAACAGGAAGTGCGCAATCTGACTGCTCAATTCCCCCTTTACCCGGAACTGAACGCTTAAGCATCCAATACATAAGATAATGGCAGCGATGAATGCTTTGCCCACAAAGGTAAAACTCGTCGCTGCCTTTGATTTTGGCAGTAATGCCACCAAATGCAGTCTTGCACGCATCGAAGAGGGGAGGATCACCTACCTTGCCGATCACCGTCTCCCGAATCGCCTGGCTGCGTTTATGGACGATAGTGGCAAGCTGCAGGAAACGGCTATGGAGCAAGGTGTATCCATCACCAAGGAACTCATGCAGGTATGTGAGGAGTTTGGTTCACCGGCATATATTGCAGTGGGTACAGAAGCTTTACGCAAAGCCGTGAACGGAGATGAGTTCTGCTCTCGCATCAGGGAGCAATGTGGGATATCCGTGCAAATCATCAGCGGAAAGGAAGAAGCAGAGCTTACTTGGCTTGGCGCAACAAGTGTCATAAATGAGCTTAGCGGAAACATTCTACTTTTTGACAGCGGAGGTGCCAGCACAGAACTGATAATTGGTTCCGGTAACCGGATCGACTATGTGGCTAGCATTCCCTTGGGGGCGGTTAGTCTTAACAAGGACTTTAACCTCTCTCATCCGCCAACAAATGAACAGTATTGCCGATTGGCACGGTTTCTGGAGCAAACCATTAAACTGCCCCACTCCAAAGAGCTAACCGTAGTTGGTTGCGGTGGGGGTATAAGCACCCTTGCCAAAGTGGCTCAAGCATACAGCAGCGATTTGGCAGAAACCATGAATGGTTACTATTTAAGCCGGCATGAACTGGAACGACAACTAAGCTTGTATTGCCTCAGTAGCATAGCAAGAATCATAGATATACCGGGAATGGAGAAGGAACGAGCCGACATTATTATGCCTGCTTGCTTGCTTGTTTTAAGTATCATCCGCATAGCTGGAGTATCAGGCATTTATATCTCTACCGGAGGCATCCGCCACGGCTTGATTATCCGGGAAAGCCGTCGGTAAAAAAAACGAGGCAGATAAACTGCCTCGCTGATTATGCTATCTTGGGTTCATCACTTCATTAGTATGAATTTACGAGCCTGGCTGCCTGAACCTTGCAGGCGATAGAAATATACTCCATTGGGCAATTCTGCATTGGGAGCAAAGCTGATACGATTCATTCCTTGGCTTAAACCTTGAACGGGGATGCTTTGCACTATCTGTCCCTTGAGATTGAAGATATCCACTGTAACGGATGATAAAGCCTTGTCGCTCTGCAGTTCAAGCTCTGCAACTTGCTTTACGGGATTTGGGTACAGATTTCCCAAGCGTAGAGCTTGGTTAATCATGGTGTCGTCATCGATAGCTGAGCCTTCTGTGGCATAAGTGAAAGGAACGCTGTAGGTACCGATATGGTTGGAAGTAATCACAAAGCGGAAGTGTGCCACCCCGGGGGAGTTTAGCATGATGTTAAGATGAAAGGCTTTACTTTCGCCATCGCCCAAGCTCCAGGGAACTTCCATGCTCCCAACATAGCAGTTATTATCTTCGTCACAATAGTTAAAATACCAGTCATTAGGTGCTGAATCCACTATGATCTGTGTGGTAAAATCATCTCTAGAGCCTTGATTGAATATCCAAAAAGGCTGTGAGAGATATGTTGTTTGAGTGGGAGGTTGCACAATGCTTGGATTCCAGTCCATGGCCACTCTCAGGTTATAGTTTGGCAAAGGCAAGGTCGATACATTCTGCACGATTGCTTTATCCTCAAGCTGTACGCTAGCCACAGCCCACAGGTTTGCCACGTTCCAAGCCGGATTGATGGTAAAGGTCTTATTGAAGTTATAAGTGGCATTAGCTCCACTCAGATTAAGATCATCATATAGAATGCTACGAACCACATGTGTTTCGTTCAGGCTTATGTTGTCTTCCAACAAGTAATATACAACTCTGGCATTCAGGATATTAAGGGTGGGAGATACCATACGGATTCTACCATTGAATACCCCTGTTTCAGGCAGGAAGTTTGTAACCTCCATCATTAGAGGAGAGGAGCTATAACGGTAGTTGTTTAGAGCAAGGTTATACTGGCTGCCATCTGCAATGCCATCCCCGCTGCCGTTCACTCTTGTTTTGCCATTAAAGATAACTGTTGGGATACCAAGCACTGTGTAGTAATCGAAGCGTTCTTGAACTGCGGGAGTGGTTAAATCACCGCTTTGTGTATATAGCTTGGCGACAAAGAACTCACCATTATGGGTTTGTGCCAAAGGCACCTGCAAACCCTGCCAAGCGATGGCACAGCCGGCACAGGTGTTGGAACCAAAGTCCTCTGCCATGGTTGTATATGGCACATATGTTGGCTCGGCAAACAACATCCCTGCTAGTAACATGATTAGGGCAAGGTATATATATCTCATTTTTTATCTCCTCTAAGCGTATTTAAAACCTGGTGCTCAGTTCTGCTTTTACACCCTGGAAGGCTGATACATAACGGCAAACACCGTTACGACATACCTTTCCTCCGGCTTCCTTACCGGCAAATATTGTGATATCACTGTGGCTGGCAATGGGATACTTTGCCTCAACTGCAGCCCAATAACGGCTTTCCATAAGCTTATCGAAATCTTCCCAGTTGCTTTGTGCGCCTAAAGAGAGAGCCAGCTTACCAAAGCTAACATCTGCCTGTAACTTGGGCTCATAATGCTCCAGAGTAGTTGTCGATATCTGCTTCTCCACCATCTTGAAATCACCTTTAAGCATAATCGGTTTACCTAACATCGGAATACCAAGACTAACAGCCGGAGTAGTCTCCTTTTGCCAAGCTTTACCTGTCTCATCCACTTTCTCTATATGTGAGTAGGCTGCACCCAATACAGTGCTGTCCTTAGCCCAATCAATAGATGCATACAAATCGTTCATCTGTTTGTTCTTGGGGGAGTTCCAGGCCTCAGCATAGTCCCCGCTAAGGCTAAGGTTATCGCCTAGGGCAAGTGTAGCCCTGGCTTGCCATCCCTCTTCGTCCATACCTGTAGGAATGGCATCCGAAAGAGTCTCATTATGGTAGTTTGCCATGGCAAGATCATGAAGTCGATACTGAAAATCATCATACCTTTTATATGCTCCGCCAAGCTGTAAAACACCAAAGTTGAAGTCTGCATTAGCATATATTGCACTGCCAAAGTCGGTGGAAAGCCCTGTCTGTTTGTATGTCTCGCTGCTTGCGTATTCAGCATAGGCTTCCATCAAGCTCCAGTTTATCTGTGCTCTTCCGGCAAATACATCTCTCTGATTATAAGCATTGGCTGCCAAGGTACGTAAGCCAACTGCAGATGCGCCTAAACGAACTCCCGCATAAGCTGGAGTAATAACATCTGCTCCATACGCCAAATCCAGACTACCGGGGTTATCCGGACTCTCAATTGCTCCATACATGGCTTTAAAGCTGAAATCATCGTCATATTTTAGCAGAAATCCATCCACGCGATTATCATCTTCGAATTCCGTATCTATGTAGCTACGAAAACTAAGCCCGTTGCCAAAGCCTTCCTCTATTGTTCCTGCATGTATATAAAACGCATCTTTGGTGTATGAAGCATACAGCTCTTTCCACCCTTGCTCCAACTGGCCGGGGTTCAACTCATCTACCAGTTCCACTTGTTCATTCGAGTATTTTGGTAGTTTTGCGATATACTTCATGCCAAAGTTGAAGTTACGATATGACAGGTTGAAGCCGAAGCTATCCTGAAAATAAGAATTTAGTGAGTCTGCTGCTGTACGGTATATATATTCGGCCTCATTCAACCCACTAATAGACAAGACATTTTGCGCAGGTAAGATACCGGCAATCAGCAGTGCAACGAGAAGTAACAAGCAAGCTTTACTCATCCTATTCAGCCTCGCTTTCCAAGCCCAGGAGACTGCGGATATGCTGCTCATAATGCACCTCTTTTCCCGGTTCAAAGCCATTGTGGGTATAAACAATCTCTCCCGTCTTATCCAATATTATGGTTAGTGGTGGATTACTAACATTTAGCTTCTTTGCCAAAGTTTTCTCTGCATCAAAGAGAGTTATGAACTTGAATTCCTTTCCCTTTAGGTAGTTCTTTGCCTTCATCTGGCTCTTGGGGGCATCGATGGAAACCAGCACTACCGTGAGAGAATCGTACTTCAAGGCAAGATCATTCAAATAGGGCATGGCAAGCTTGCAGGGATTGCAGTAATCTGCCCAAAAGTCTATCAACACAGGGCCCTTGCCCAGTATATTCTCTAGGCTTACATTCTTGCCGGTTTCATCCGGCAGACGAAAATCCGGCATGGATTCCGCAAACAGCAGCAGCGACAGCATCGTGATAACAATAGCTAATAACAGCTTTTTCATTATTCAACTCCCGGTAAATTACAGTGGTAAACTCAAGCCACCCAAGATTGTGGCATTGTTTTGGAAGGGGGTGGGTCTCTTTTGGGCAAAGATAACCAAGCGAGCATCATCGGGCAGGTTTTGTGGCACATTGAGCGTGAAGCTTACCGGATCGGCTAAATCCCTGTTGCTAATATCCATGCGTCCTCTTGCCAGCACCACATTATGTAGCTTTGAGCCATCTGTCACATGGGTATTGGAATATGGGGATTCTTCCTCGATAACCACATAGTTTAGCACCATATTGGCAGGGTCAATATCTGCCAGCACATTCAGTTTCACAGAACAGCTAAGCACTCCTGCGTTAATCGTGGGGGGATTCTGCACTAAGTAACGAATGGGGGTATCAACCGTTACAAGCTGATCCACCTGACTTTGGTATAATGCCAGCGATGCAGCCACACTTTGAGTAACCTTGACCATTCCATTAAATATACTAACCGGTGGGCTGTATGCACCATAATAGCTAGGGGTGGTTTCTCCCGCAATCTGAAGAGGACCGCTGGTGTGTTGCTCCAGATAGATAAAGTTCTGCGGATATTGCAATTGTAATGCTTTAAGCTTTTCTTCTGCGGGGGGGCAGTTATCACAGGAGGCGAAGGTGAAATACTCAGCTATCACCAATTGCTTCTCTGTAGTTGGCACGCATGTCAGTTGGTTGCCTTTAAGCAACCAATTACCATTCTGCTTGAGCAAGCGCTCACCCACAAATGTGCTGTCTGCAATAACTCTTCTGCTATCCGGATCACTTATCTTCAACCGCCAGTTTACAATGGCATTCTCACTGTTTAACAACTGACTACTACCCATGCTTACTTCAAACACAGGATTTGCCACTCCGCTTAGCATCGTTCTAAGCGTCAATTCCCAGGCACTCTTGTTTATTCCATAATGCAGATAATCATCAGCATAATATGCCATAACCGGGCTAAGATTCACGGCATTAGACTCGTTAAATGCACTTTGTAAAGGTGTAAATAATTGCACATTCAAATCGGTTATCATCTGTGGGGCAAAATCATGCTCAAAACGGTCACAGGCACCGAGCAAGGCAAGGGCTGCGATCAATAACGCATATATGTATTTCATTTATTCTCCCCCTATTCCGGAAAGAGCGCTGTTAACCTCAGCTTTTGTGATAAGCTCGCCAAAGATATAAGGTTCTTTGCCGGGGACATACAAAGCATTAAACGGCACACCAGCTCTATCATGCTTCTTGATCCACGCCAACAGGGTCTCATCTTTCTTGGTGAAGTCACCGCGCAGCAGCACTACACCTTTATCTTTGAACTGCTTCATCACTTCTTCCGTGAATAGAACTGTCTTTTCATTCGTCATGCAATTCTTGCACCAAGCTGCACCGATATCCAAAAACACAGGCTTCCCTTCTGCGCTAAGCTTGTTAAACAACTCTTCACTGAACACATACCAGCCCTCAGGTGCATGCGGAGCAGGGATGTAATCTCCCGTTGCTTGTTCCATTACTTTCGTGGGACTTTCCCGATAGGGAAGATAATACATGGCAGAACCAATTATCATAATCAGCGGGATGATGGTGAATACCCACTGGGTAGCCTTGCTGTGTTCCATGCGCACAAAGCGACCGTATAACCATACGGCAAAGCCCAGAATCAGCATGAACCAGATTACCTTCAGGAAATAATCACCATCGGTAAGCATCAGCAATGTCTTGAGCTGAGTAAAGACGATATACAGCAACACAAAACCCATCAATTCTTTGAAAAGAACCATCCAATCACCGGGTTTGGGGATAATCTTCAGTGCCTTGGGCACCATTCCAATCAACAGGAAGGGGAAGGCAAAGCCCAACCCAAGTACCAAAAAGAATAACATCATCAACACAGGTGGAAGCTTCAGCGCAAAAGGCAGGGCTGCCCCCAGAAAAGGTCCTGTGCAAGAGATAGCCATCAAAAAGGCAAAGATACCGCCAAAGAAAGAGCCACTGTAGCCACCTTTACTGGTTGCCTTGGTAGCTGCTCCCATACCCGGAGCATGCATCTCGAAAACTCCCAACAGCGAGAGCGCAAACACGAACACTACACTCATCAGGGCAATCACAAAACCTGCATTCTGATTCTGCAAACCCCATCCGGCGGATTCTCCTGCCTGCTGCAAAGCGATGAATATCCCCGCCATCACAGCAAAGGAGATAAGAACTCCAAGCGTGTAAACCAAGGTGTGCCGCAACACCTTACTGCGATCCTTCTGTGCCTGATTCATAATGCTCATGATTCGTATCGGCAATATTGGTAGCACACAGGGAGTTATGTTTAGGATAATACCACCTAAGAAGGCAAAGAGAATGTACTTTAGCACTTCCTGCCAGGGTACTTCACTTTTCTCTGCGGAACTCTTGGCTCCGTTGCTCTCGGCAACCTCTGCTACAGGTTGCACTACCCCATCTGCCGGCACTTCATCAACCGCAGGAACCGGCTCAGTAGCGGTAGTGTTACTAACCGGCTGATCGGGGTTCACTACAGCTTCAACCGCAACTACGCTAAGCTTTACTGTGCCTTCCTTTTCTTCGGGAGGGTTGCACATACCGGTATCAAAGCAAAGATTGTAGCTAAGTAAAGCTTTAATCTGCTTATCCCCCGGTTTGGCGTTGGCATTAACCGTGAAGGGTAAACTGAGGGTAACGCTGGGATGGTATTGCCATTCTGTATCCGAAACCACTTTAGTGGCTTTGGGATAGATAACTTTGCCGAACTTCAAGTCCGGATGGCTGGCTTCCAGATAGAAATATTCCGGTTCTTGGGGATTGAAGCTCTGTTTTTGTCCCTCCGGAATAGACAGGGTGGCTTTCAGCACTCCCTTGTCACCAGGTTTCAGATTGTTTTGCGCAAGATTGAATTTAACCGTTTGCGCAAACACGCTCTCCCATAATAGCAGGCTAAGTGCTGCTATCAACAACAGCTTATGGCTTATCCGCATGTGCATAAACCTCCACAGATTTTGCATTATCTTATCAAACAGTTTAATGCAGAAAGCATTCCAAGCAATTGATTAATTACAGCTTTACCCTAACCAAACCTCAGATGTTCAACCGAGTTTTTTGCCTATGATTTTGCCCGCAAAATAAGCAACCACTGAATTGTGATGCGTTAATCAGGAAAACAGCTAATTCCTGCAAATTCCCGAGAAATTATATAGCTGTATCTTTGTTTAGTATGCCAGCATCAACAGAGCTTCTATATCTCCCGCACTAAGCTGGCTTACTGCTCCAACCTTGGGGCTAAGCATGATGAGTTTGATAAGCTGCGGCATCTCTTTATCTCGTATGCCCAGATCACGCAATGAACCTGCCATTCCCCAGGACTCAATTTTCTCCCTGAAGCGTTGTATGGCACGGGGGACACTATCCTCTCCCCAAACATTTTTTGCCCATCGGGTGAATCGGGATGGGTCTTTCTCGCTCATATATTCCAGCCAAGTGGGGATTATAACCCCCAATCCTTCCCCGTGGGCAATGTTTGGATGCAGTGCAGAAAAAGAGTGTTCAATCTGGTGGCAAGCCCAGTCCCCACCTTTCATGCCTACCCCGGAAATACCATTTAAAGCCAAGGTGGCACACCAAGCAAGGTTGCCGCGGGCAACCATGTCGCTGGGATTTGCTTTCAAGCGATCAGTCATCTCAACAATTGTCTTCAGCAGTGCGTCATTAATGGCAAGAGTAGCAAGTGAAGTGCGATTAACGAAGTAATACTCAAGAATGTGAGCAATGGCATCAATAGCCCCGTTTGCCGTTTGCTTAAAGGGTAAGCTGCATTGCACGGCAGGATCAATGATGCTAACCTTGGGGTAAACCAAGGGGGAGGAAAAAGCCCACTTCTGCTTCGTAGCCATATTTGTGATCACAGAATTACCATTCATTTCGCTGCCTGTGGCAGAAAGAGTAAGCACAGTGTAAATGGGCAGGGCTTGGGTGATTCTGATATCCTGAGAGAAAGCATCCCAGGGATCGGAAAGGAACACTCCCGCTGCAACGGCCTTAGCGCTGTCAATAACGCTTCCCCCACCCACAGCAAGGATGGCTTCAACCTTATCTGTAAGTGCTTGTGTGACCATTTCCCTAACCTTTTCCAAGGTAGGGTTTGCCTGCACTCCCCAAGCTTCGGAGACCTTAATTCCATGCTTGGTAAGGCTCTCTATAACTTGATTGTAAACCGTATTTTGTTTGATTGAGCCCCCACCGGCTATCAGTAGGCACGAGTTATGTCCCGCATTCTGCAATTCCTTGCCAAGTTGGGATATCATCCCCACACCAAAATGGATGCGGGTGGGATTATGGAAAGTGAAAGCCTCCATGGCTATCTCCTTGTGCTAATGCTTTTACTAAATTCATCTAAATAATAAGCGGTTTATCAGCTTTGCCAAGATTAAAGTCCCCTCACCCACATCTCCTCTCCCCCTGAGTGATACATCAGGTATTCTCCCATCTCCAATGCTTCTTCCAAGGTAGAAGCCAAAGCCGGGCTTTCTGTTCTGATATCATCCAAAGCCCGGTGAATGGCACGTAATACTCTACGTTTCACTTTGCTGCTTGCATCGGGAAAGTTTCGCAGCTTACCGCAAGGTCGATATACTTCTTGTAGGTATTGGCTAAGTATCTCCTGTTCTGCTTGCAGCTCATCTGCCAGAGCATAGTCGTTATACTCTCTTGCGCATGCCAATTGATTAATGATTTTCAGTAAACGTAGCTTTATCTCGCGGATAGTTCTCTCATCAGCCATCCGGAATACCTCAGGTTTGTCCTGCACGCTTAGCCCACTCTCCAGTAGTGTTGATTCATTGTTAAACTGCCGGTAGCATGCCAATTGTTCGGGATTATCGGAATCCAATTGCAGGTAACGCAGAGGGACGTCTCTGTTTAAAATCAACAACATCAGATACTTCATTCCACGGCTGAGGTAAACCTTGAACTCACAATCCCCCTTGGTGATGATAACTCGTGTTCCCTGTGCCTGAAACTTCCAGGCTTGCGGGCTGCCATAAACCATGTCCTGTTGCATAATTCACCTTCCTATAATAACTTTAATGGGCTGGGCCATATGTTAACCAAGCCAGATACAAAGTAGTCGGGATAAGCCAAACTGTCAAGTAGAATTATGAGTAATGCTAATAATTATTAGCAATGCTTAATCCTCCCCGGTTCGGAGAATAAGCCACAAGACCCAAGCAATCACGCAGAATTCTCAAACCTCTATGATAAATGGCTAACTATATGTTTTACATATCTCTGGAGCAGAAATTGCGGGGTTTATGCCCGGCTACAAAGAACGCTTTTATCGTGCTTAAACCTATATGTTGCAGTCACATCGCTACAAATGTGAGGCGGGAGAGGATTTTTTGCTTGACACAAAACCTAAGATTTTATTCCTGAGTATCTTATTAGACCTTGCAGTTTAGCAACGCTAGATAGACAAAGAGCATATTTAAGGAGTATCAAATGACAAAAGCCGATTTAGTAAAGATCATTTCGGAAAACACCGGAATCATCCGCAAAGACGTTGCTGTCGTCGTGGACGCCCTTCTGCAGTCCATCAAAGACAGTTTGGCAAAAGGTAATCATATTGAAGTCCGTGGCTTTGGCACCTTCAAACTTAAAACCCGTAAACCCCGTGTGGGCCGCAACCCCAAAACTGACGAGAAAGTTCCTGTACCCGAAAGAACAGTTCCTACCTTCAAGTTTTCCCGTGAGTTCAAGGGTAACGTCGTTGACGTGAAGACTCAGAAGTAAGAGCTGAATTATGCCGTGCGGAAAGAAGAAAAAACGCCATAAAATAGCCACACACAAACGCAAAAAACGTCTGCGGAAGAACCGTCATAAACACAAATAGGGCTTAGCTCTGTTGTGATACATTAACCGCCTGTGATTATTCGCAGGCGGTTTTCTTTTTTACTTAAGATCCATATCTTCCCTGTTTCCATTACGGATGCAATACGCCTGAATTACGCGTCGCATCCGTAATTCAGGCGTATTACATCCGTAATTGCTACAAGAGAGCTATCCGCAAGTGCTCAGCGGAGGCTTCTATCCAGCTTGTTCCCCAGCTTCCTGAGGTCGTTATACTGCGAAAGCACCAAGCCGATAAGAGCAAGACACAAGCCTAACGCTGCAAGTGGGCTGAGTGTATCCCCCAACATGAAATATGCCAGAATAACCGTGAAGATGGGGATAAGGTTGGTGAATACGTTGGATTTGATAACCCCAAGATCGCGAATAACCCCCGTGTAGAGCATAAAGGCACCCACCGAGGCAAAGAGGGACATGGCGGCGATAGTTAGCAATCCTTCAATATTATGCTGCACAACGGCAAAATGCACTCCATCATAATAGAGGAACAAAGGCAGGAAATACAGCATCCCGAAAAGGCTTTGCCAGGCAACGATGGTGATGGCGGAATAGCGCAAAGTAAGGCGCTGCACCGTGATACCATAGAACACTCCGGCAAACACTGCAATCATCAGGAAAAGGATACCCTTGGTGTTGGCGGAAAGATCTCCACTCCCAAGGCTCATCACCGCCACTCCGATGCAGGACATGATCAAGCCCAACAACAAGCTCAGGGAGAGCCGTTCTTTTAGGATAAGCCATGCACCCACGGCAGCAAAGATGGGAATGGTGGAGATAATCAGGCTTCCCAGAGTGGAAGAAACATATTGCATACCGTTGGCTTCACCGATGAAATACATAAAAGGTTCGCAAAAGGAAACTAACATCAGGCGTAGAAAATCCCTGCGCTCCACTTTCTCGTGATGTCTTCCCAGCCACATGATGGCAAACAGCAGGGTAGAGGCAAGCACCAAACGCAGGAAAGTGATCTCATAAGGACGGTAGGTTTGCAAGGCAACCTTTATCCACACAAAGGTGACCGACCAGCAGACCATGGAAAGAACTGCTTTTATGTAGGGTAACCACTTTTTCAAGGCAAGAACTCCAGCACTTCTCCATCGGGGATTTCTTTAATCTTGCCACCGTCGTTTACATCCCTGCAAACTCCTGCCTCAATATCGGCACGGTCGGAGTAGCCACGCAGTTCCCAGAAACCGGGGATATAAAAATCCATCAGCTCAATGCGAACAATGCTCTTGGCAGATTTATAGCCCCATACATAGGGGATAAAGGCACGAATGGGACCGCCATAATCCTCGGTTAGATATTCGCCATCGAAGCTGTGAGCAACAAGGGACTTAGGTAAGATGGCGATGTCCAGAGGGATGGAGGTGTCATACACTTCGCCATATGACCAAAAACGAATGAAACGGCAACTTGGGGATATCTCCACTGCTTGAAGCAAGGCAGAGAGAGATACGCCTTTCCAGTTACCCGCCACAGACCAGCGGGTTACGCTGGTCAGACGGGCATATACTTCTGTTTGTGGAAGGGCAATCAGCTCCTGCCAGCTGAAGACCTTAGGTTGGGCACAGCTTCCATTGATAGTGAGTTGCCAGTTTTCTCGGTTTAAGCTTCCGGGATGTCCTTCTGCCCAGAAAACAGGGGTGTTCAGATTTGCAAGTTTACTCATAGTTATACTTTATTTCATAAAGAGGTTGTCGATTATGTCACTTGGCAGGATGGAGGGGGTTGCCCTCTTTGCTGCCAGTTTCTCAGCAGTTTTACCCATCAGATAGGAGGCATTGATGGCAGCATAGGGGAGTTCCATACCTTGAGCCGCAAACGAGGCAATGATGCCGGCTAACACGTCACCGCTACCTCCGGTTGCCAAGCCATCGTTACCGGCAGAGTTAAATATCAAGCCGAATAAATCACTATAGATGGTGACGTAGTTCTTTAAAAGGATTTGAGATTGTGTTCGTTCAACAAACTCACTCAGCAGCTTGGCGGTATCTTTGAAGAGCTCATCTGCGGTTATGCCACTGAGACGGGAGAACTCACCAATATGGGGAGTGAGGATAATGTTCAGTTGGCTTAGATAATCCTGCAGATCAGGATTTTGGGCGATGAGGCTAATGGCATCGGCATCGATAATCAAAGGTGCCTTGCAGTTTTCCATTACAATTTGCAACAGTTTGAGGGCATAGGCATCCAAGCCCAAACCACAGCCGATCAGCACGCTATCAACTTCGGATAGGATTTGGATAAGCTTTTCGGGATGCGGTTGTTGTGCTTCACCCTGAGGAACGGGGCGGAACATTATCTCCGGGGTGATGTGCGAGTAATGAGGCTCCATCTCCGGACGGCTCATCAGCAGGCAATAACCTGCACCTGAGCGAAGTGCTGCCTGGGATGCCATGATAACCGAACCGCTGAATCCGGGGGAACCGCCGATGACCAACACCTTGCCATAATGGCTCTTGTTGTTGAAGGGGGAGCGAGCGGGCAACTCGGCATTGTCCTCATCAATCAGGTAATGCGGGAGTTCGCCGTTTAATTGTGCAGGTATGCCGATGTCCAAAGTGGTCAGTTTACCTGAGTAGCCAACGCCGTGAGCCAGCAGATGCCCCAGTTTGGGGCAGTGTAGGGCGAGAGTTTCGGTAGCAACAAATGCGCCATCTGTTCCCAGCCCGTTGTCGGCATTAATGCCGGAGGGGATGTCTATAGCAATACGGATATCGCATACCGGCTTGGTGAATCTGAAGGCGTCTTTTACCGTCTCACTAAGCTCTCCGTGGAATCCGATGCCGAATACTGCGTCAATCACGAAGTCGGTATTCAGAGATAGATCTACCCAGCGCTTGATATCAGTCTTTTTAGAGTAGTCACGCATGGGGATGGCAAGCTTTTCGCACAGCTGATAGTTCGCCTCGCTTTCGGGGGTGAAAGGTGCATCGTGGACTTTTATAAGTGTCACCTTGCTTCCTGCCAGGAATAGCTTGCGGGCAATAACGAAGCCATCACCGCTGTTGTTGCCACAGCCGTGGAGGATAACAACTTTGCTATCTGTTATTTGCGGGTAGGTTTTGATAAGATAATCAGCACAGGCGTTGCCTGCATTTTCCATCAGGATGCGAGCTGGCAAGCCAAATTCTTGGATGCATCGTTGCTCGATCTCCTTCATCTGAGCAGATGATAATACATAACTCATGCTTTCTCCTTTTTTGTCTGTTGGGCGGGTAGCTTGATCTCGAAGGTGGTGCCTTCGTCTGGTGTGCTTTGCACAACTTTGATGTGACCGTTATGATATTCTTCGATTATCCGTTTAGCCAGGCTAAGTCCCAAGCCCCAGCCACGGGTTTTGGTTGTGACACCGGGATCAAAGATGCGTTTCCATTGGCTGCGGGGGATACCCTTGCCTTCGTCGCGGATATGAACATAAATCCAGGGTGGTCGCTGTGTGGCGGTGAGGATGATGTTTCCGCCTTTGTTGCTCATGGCATCCACACAGTTCTTTATCAGGTTTTCCAAAGTCCATTTGAAAAGCTCTGCATCCAACATCACTTTAACACCCTCGATTTTACTTATGAGGTGGATATCGATACGCTTGCCCAAGTGAGGCATGCGATAGCTAAAGTATTCCACGGTCTGGGATAATATCTGGTGCACATCCTGAGGCTCAAGCTTGGTCATACTGCCAACCTTACCGAAGCGAGAAGCTATGTTGCGTAGGTGATTCAGGTCGGCAGTCATATGTTCCACAATCTGGGATACATTGCGTTCGCTACCTTCCGGAGGAGATTCCTTTAGGTAGTCCAGCCAGCCCATCAGCGAAGTGATAGGAGTGCCGAACTGGTGAGCAGTCTCCTTTGCCAAGCCAATCCAAAGGGTATCCTTTTCTGTGCGTCGGAGAAGGAAGAGACCATAACTGCCAAAGAAGATAACCATAAAGGCAAGCGTAAGCTCCAGGATAACGATATAGCGAATGTAGGACAGTGATTTAGGAGCAGAGAAATATATATATCCAAGACTATCCGCTTCGTTGGATAAGGGGATTTCGTCCATGGTGCCGATGTGACGCGCAAGCTCCTGTTGTTGTTCCGTGCTCATTTTGTAATAGTCTGAAGTTTCGGGCAGATCCACATTACGCCAGAATAGGGGTTGTTTAAAGCGGTCGGTAACGATGATGGAGTAGTTTACATTCTTAATAAACTGCTCGAAAGAAACTGGCTTGCTGTAATACGCGTATCCGGTAAGTTCACCCTCATCGGTGAGGGGTGTTTGAATCATCACCCGCATCATGTTCTCCAGCTTCTTGCGTGAGGAAACCGACAGTTGCATGAACAAGGTGTCTGTGGGGACTCCAACATTCTTCCACATCTGGGGTTGGAAGCTGGCATCGGTGATGATAATGGGGATGGGGTTCTCGGGCATGAACTCTGTGCTTATATAGTCCCAAAGATTCTGTTGAAAATCTCTGGAAGCACTGAACTGCAGGTATTTGGAGCTGACCTCGGTGAGTAATTGGGCATACACCTCGGCGGAACGGAGATATGTATCTGTATAGGCAATGTACTGCGCAAAAATGCGGGGAACATATTCTTGCTCTACTTTGGCTTGCTTGATTAGCACCTGGATATAGCCGGCAAAGAAGACAAAGATTGCCAAGCTGCCAAAGATAAGGTAGATACGCAGACGGTTGAACAGGTTAACGTTTCTTTGCTTTTTCCCAGTGTGAATCGAGTTCTTCAAGGCTTGCTTCATTGATGTCCGCTCCATTTTCTTTGTAATGTGCTTCGATGCTGTGGAAGCGTCGCGTGAATTTACGCGTGCATTCCTTTAGTGCTGCCTCTGAATCAATATTTAGCTTACGGGCAAGATTCACCAAAGTGAAGATCATATCGCCCAGCTCTTCCTTAATCATAGCCTCATCACCCAAAGCCAAAGCTTCGGCAAGCTCTTCCCGCTCCTCGTCCAGCTTTTCCAGCACCGGTTTGAGGTTTGGCCAATCGAAACCCACGGAAGCAGCTTTCTCCTGGGTGCGTTGGGCTTGGATAAGCGCAGGCATGGCAAGCGGTATTCCGTCCAGCACAGACTGACGCTCTGTCTTTTCCCTCTTTTTAATGCGCTCCCAATTCATTTTAACTTCATATGAATCGCTTAAGACCTGATCACCAAACACATGTGGATGTCTGCGGATAAGCTTTGTGTTAATTGCATTCAGCACATCATGGATGTCCCACAATCCTTCTTCGGCAGAAATCTGGGCTTGGAACACGATGTGTAGCATCAAATCACCCAGCTCCTCTTTGAGGTCATCCATATCTTTGTTTTCAATGGCTTCCACAGCTTCGTAAAGCTCTTCTATGAAGTTGGGGACAAGGGTCTCACGGGTCTGCTTTATATCCCATGGGCATCCTGTTTCGGGATGGCGTAGTTTGGATAAAACATCTATAAGGTCTCTAAATTCTTTCATAACTCTCTTCATAAACGCCATTTATAGGTATTGGCGATTGGCTTTCTGTTGGGCTATGATGCGATACAATATTCTTTAATCCGGAGGTAGCTACTGCATTGATATATGCAAAGTAAATCCAGATTAAGAATTGCCACCTAATAGAAGATGGCAACGAACTGGAAGGTATAAACATGAGCAAAGAAAGGAAGTTCATTCGGTAGTAGTCTCGTTTAGAAGGGTCGGCAAATCGAGCTGCTCTCCTCAGCATATAAAGCCACCTTGCATAAACAATCATGAATAGTATCAGCATTCCCAAACCAAAGTTCCCTGCAAGCTCTAAGAAGAAGTTATGTGGATTGGTTATTCCCCCCGTGCGGTAAATTCTGTCGGTGTTAATATATCTCTCGAAGTTACCACCTCCCACACCCATGAAATGGCTTTGTGAGATAATATCACCCCCTTCCACAAATAGCTGCTTGCGGATCTTGACAGAACTCATACGGACAGATTCGGTTTCGAAGCCTATGCTTTTGATCTCCTTTTGTAATCCTTTGACTGTCATATCATACACCGCAGGAGCATAGTAAGACAAGCCAAGCACCAGAATAACTAGGAACACTAAGCTGAGGACTTTTGTTGATTTGGAACTATGAAAAGCTAAAATGTAAAGAGTAAGCAATGTGGCAGATATCAGGGCTATCCGAGCTCCCTGGATGATCATAATGGCTAAGATAGCAAGCACCCATAATCCTGAAGCATACTTAATGATGATGCTTTTCGAGAGCTTAGACAGTAAGAAAATGTATGGAGTAAATAGCAACAAAAAAGCAGCTAGGACATTCTCACCATAGAATGGTCCTGTAGGACTTGGAACTATGCTGCCATACAAACGAGAAATAGGAAGGTGCTGACGACTTAATAACTCCCAAATAGCTATACCCAAATATCCAAGCATAACAAGAATCACAAACCAATGCGCGCTTTCTCGGATTGTACTATCGCGGAACATAGCTCCAAACATCAAGAATATCAGTCCCGCTCGCAGTATAATGATACAGTAAGTTAAAGCTTCAGATCTGTCAACTGCCCACAGATAACTTAGCAAGGCGTATGACAACCAAAACACAAAGAACATAAGAGGAAGTTTGTTTGATCCATCAACAATCGGTTGTTTAGGAAAGATGAGGCAGTAACTTGCGCAAATTAATACCAAGAAGCAGAAGTAGTATAAGCCCAATGAGTAATTAATGGGAAAGAAATCAACGATAGCATAGCCAAGCACCAAAAAAAGAAGTACTTTCTTGATAACGCTGCTTGGTGTGCTAATTCCCTTGACGGGCATATATATTGACCCTATCTTCCGAACAAAGCCTTGATAAGAGCAGCTGTCCTATCTTTGTTATCTTCGAACAGACTCTCTTTAACAAACGCAAGTATGCAGGCTATTAAAAAAGCGGCAAAAGTGGTTAAAACAACAATTAGAGCTCTCTTCGGTTTGGACCTTAAGCCGGCTAGATTGGGAGAGTCCATCACTTCAAAAGTGGGAAGGTCCTTCAGTTCGTCAATCTTAGCAAGTTCATACTGGGGATACAAATATTCAATAACCTTTCTGCGTATATCCACATTTATCATCAGTTGGGCATACTGCATGGAGAGATTAGGGATCTTATCTATCTGGATAAAATAGTCGGGGGTCAGTTGGCTGTTACTTGATTCCATGTCTTTAACAGCCTTCTTGAGTAATGCAATCTTGTCAGCTAAGTCTGTAACAACTGGTGAGCTCATCTCATATTGCTTCCGTGCTAGCTCATATTCAATCTCAGTTTGCATAAGCTTTGCCGCAGTATCGCTATACAAGGAAACCAATGACTTTGTCTGATCATCAATAGAGATTGCCTTATTTTTCTGCTCGAAGTCTCTTAGTTTTCTAGCCAAGGAGTCTGCCTGAGCCATGTTGTTATTTACCTGTTGTTCTAAGAAAATGCGCTTAAGTCTCCCTTTACTCATGCGGGAACTGATATTGTAGCTTTCCAGATTGTCTATATAGAATTGGACGATATCTCGAGACATCTTTTTATCTTTGGTCTCTGCCGTTACTTGTACAAGGTTACTTTCCTGATCAAAGTTAAAGCGCATCGTTTTTGTAAGTAGGTTTCTTAGTGCAAGTTCCATAGCTTCCAAGCTGTCAGGGCGTTCAATTTTGTAGTAGTTAATTAGGTCAAACTTATCAATCACCTGTTCGCTAAAACTCCGCCTTTTCATAACCGTAACGAAATCAACGGCCATTTCAGATTTTGGAGTGTTAATAAGGTTTCCGCCCATAATATCTGCCAAGCTGGTGTTCAAGGATCCCAAAACACCGCTTTCCACCACCGGCATAATATTGGCTGAGGACTTCCAATACTTGGGAGTAAGCAGGGAATATGCAATAGCTGATAACGCTGCCACAAAACATATCCAGATAATCAACCGTTTATGCTTAGCCAGCACGAACATCAACTCATATAATCCATAACTTTTATCCATTCGTCACTCCTAAATTTGCACTGTACAGCTCACACAAGTTCAATTTAACTCCAAGTTACCATAGCTGGTTAATTTTGCCCCTTCATTTATAATCAGCTTACCCTCAACACGCAGATTGCTGCCCTTTTTTAGGGTAAGTGTGGTTCCCGGTAGCAGGACTAAATCCCCTTTGCATATCACCACGGCTTTTTTCTCCACACTAATGTTCCCCTGGATTATGGCATCCTCCTTTAGGATATAGCTACCCTTTTTCAGCTTTTCAGGCATGCTTTCCACAACCTGCAACATCAACCCATCGCCGGCTGCGATACTAACTCTCGCACTGTTGTTACTACTATTCCACAGAGTTTTACTGAAGGGATTGTATAGAGCCGGATAAGCTCCATTTTGGTTAGGGCTAAAATCAATTTTTAAAGTTTGAGGTGGATACTGAATATATCTCTCTTGATACATGTTTGGTGCCACTTGATCAGGATACTTCATTTTATCTGCCTTTCCACCGGTAAATTCATCCGTACGACGATTCACGGCGAACAAGGCAATATGGTCATTACCGTCTTTGTAGAAGCCACATTCAACATAGCCTTCGTAGTTGCCGATACCGCTCTTCTCAACCTTGATATCTTCAATTCCGTTTGCCATGAAGTAATCTGGTCTATTTATATTCTCAGTCATGATAGTGGATGCCCCCAACCAGTTCCACTGTTTGAGCATCTTACCATAGTATTCCAATTGGGGATTAACATCTTTGGTTACTTCAAACAGGAAATTATCGGTAGCAAGAGTCTTTCCTCCAACCCCGGAAATCGGACAATAGTCTCCAACGCCTGTCTTTTCGTTCACCACGCTGGTTAAATAAAAGCTAAATATGCCATCAGGGGCATAACACATGGGGAGAAACAGCAGTGCTCGCTGAGTAGCCTTAGGCGGCATCATCCACGACATCCAATATTTCCCGTCCCACCTGCCAAAAGCCTGTACAGTGGGGTAAAATTTTCGACCGGAATCTTCTAAAGTATAGAGCTTACTTTCACGATACACCCGCAGCACCTGAAGGTCGATGATATCCTGAATGAAGTTCCTTTCTCCGGGAGTATAACTTATCCCCGGTTTTATTGGATACATGTCAGGCATGAAATAGTTTGGTTTTGCTTGCTTTCTAACAACATCCACCATGTCCCAATAACGCTTATTATCGCTCATTATGTATTGTTTGAAGTTAATATCATAACTAGCGGTCATCACTTGGGGAAGCTTCGGGTCAATCAGCTCTTGAATGGTAGCAAAGCTATTTAACTGAGTCTGGAAAGGCTCGTCGATACAATAAATATGGCTTATGTTATCTCCATTAGGGAGTTCTACCAGTTCTCTTAATCTTCTGTTTATTCTCTCTTTAAAGGCTGATTTGTTATTACGCAAATCATAATGCATCTGGTCTTCTATCTCAACATAATCCAAGTTGAGATCGAAGCCTCCATGCCAATAAAGTCGTGTTAGCAAGCTATTCATGAAATAGTACCATTCACTTGCTTCCGTGCTGGGATTTTTGTCCAAATCATCTGTCATGATACCTGAAGCCAGCAGCTCTGGGTATCCCAAGGCAAAGCTTATCTCAAAATATCCCCGAGGGCTCCCCTTGGCAAAGAAATCACGCATGGTAAACTTACCAAAAGCCTCACCTTTGGCGTGTGCTACCACCACCGAATCGGTAAATTGTGGCTCACTTCCCAGATATCCTAAGGGATGATAACTGAGAAGAACCTGGTTCAAGTTCGCTCTCTGTTCCAGTTTGGAGATTTTCACTCTAAAGGTCACCCGCAGCGAATCAGTAGCTCTGCCAGCATCAGGATTGGTTTTGAATACTCTTACATCGCGGGCAAGCTTGTTTGCCAGACCTTTGCTATCTTGCCAGCGATAAGTAATATCGGTGTATGCATAACCGGGCTTATCGTTTGTTTTGTCGCAAAGCCAAACATGCCCATACGATGCAGCTTCATCCTGAATAACTTTCCCAACTCGGCTGGGGGTGTTTAAGTTATTCTTAGCCCGCAAGGTGCCATACCAGTAAAGGCTGTTTGCCCCATCTCCGGGAACGACGGAAGTAGAATCTGCAAACTCGGCTTCAAAGCGATAATAGTTACCCATAGAGATGCCTACCACAGCCCCGCTACGAGAGTCATTTGGGTCATTGCTCCAGGCTTTATCTATAATAATCGCATCTGTTTGGTTATCATCCAAAATCTTAAGTAGTCCGCTAAGATCCTTGTCTTTGTTACTCGTCTCGATGATGCTGCAATTGAAGCCCAACTCTTTCTGCAATTCGGCTATGCTTCTATTATGCCTGTCAAAATAAGCTGAGCCGTTTCGCATATAAGAATAGACTCCAATGGGGAAATCGTCCGAGTATTTTGCCTCAAGGACTCCCCCACACAGAAGGATAATCAACGCAAGGATACATCTGCATCTCATAACTATATCCTCATCTCCAGCCACGGCTTCAACACCTCCGGTGCTTTGAAGCTTCCATCTTCCTGTTGATAGGTTTCCAGCAGGGCTATCATCAGTCTGGGGGTTGCCAAGCCCGAGCCATTCAGAGTGTGCAGGTGCCGCACTTTTCCCGTGCTGTCCTTATATCTAATGTTCGCTCTGCGAGCTTGAAACTCACCAAAATTACTTACCGAGGATACTTCCAGATACTTGCCCGAGCCAGGTGCCCAAACCTCCAGATCATAAGTTCTCTGCGAGGCAAAGCTGGTATCTCCGGTGCAGAGGTTTATCACCCGGTAATGCAGCCCAAAAGCCTGTAATATCGCTTCGGCATTGCACAGCATCTCTTCCAAGGCTTCCGGCGATTTTTCCGGCTCCACAAAGCGCACCATCTCCACTTTGTTAAACTGATGCAATCTCTGCAAACCTTTGGTATCCTTGCCATAAGAACCTGCTTCACGGCGGAAGCAGGGAGTATATGCCACCAGGCACTTGGGTAAATCCTTGTGACTCAGCACCTCATCCGCATAAAAGTTAGTAACCGGCACTTCGGCAGTGGGGATGAGGAACAAATCATCCTCGTTGATGTGATACATATCTTCTTCCAGCTTGGGCAGTTGTCCCGTGCCGGTCATGGTTTTACGGTTTACCGCCAAGGGGACCATCAGCTCTTCGTAGCCGTGTTTTTGCAGGTGATACTCCAGCATAAAGCTGATTAGTGCCCGCTCCAGTCTTGCTCCCTGTCCGGTATAAATGGGGAATCCGCTACCGCTAATCTTAGCACCGCGTGCCAAATCCAGCAAGCCGTTTTGGCTGGCAATCTCCAGATGATCTTTGGGTTCAAAACCAAAGGTTGGCTGCTCACCCCAAATCCGCACCAGTGTGTTGCAGCTTTCGTCTCTGCCCACCGGCACTTCCGGTTGAGGAATATTGGGAACAGTTAGCAACATGGCTTCAAGTTCGCTGTTGGCTAAGCTCAGTTCAGCGTTTATTTTCTTTATCTCTTCGGCAACGCTTGCCATCTCGCTAAGCTCGGCATCGGCATTTTCCCCGGCTTTTTTCTTGCGGGCAATGGTCTGCGACACGGTATTCTGCTGCGATTTCAGATTGTCGAAATCAAATTGCAGCTTGCGTCTGCTTTCGTCGATGGCGAGCAGTTTGTCGATATCTGCCTTTTCGTTTTTGTTGCGTACAGCTTCCTTAACAAGCTCCGGGTTATTGCGTATAAACTTAATATCTATCATTTTAGTTCTCCATTATCTCATTGTTGCGCCAATCTTTACCATGGCAAGGTAGTCTTCTGCCTTCAGCGAGGCACCCCCGATCAAGCCCCCGTCGATATCCGCACAGGACAACAGGTCTTGCAGGTTATCCGGCTTCACACTGCCACCGTAGAGAATAAGCAAATTCTCCGCCACGATGGCATCGTAATTCTCACAAAGCCACTTGCGGATAAGGGCATGCACCTCTTGTGCCTGTTCCGGCGTTGCGGTGCGTCCCGTGCCGATTGCCCACACCGGTTCGTAGGCGATAATTAGTTCGTTACCGCTTTGCAAAGCAATATCCTTAAAGCAACCTTCAAGCTGAGTCAGGATGATGTCTGCAGTCTGCCCGGCATCCCGCTGGGCAAGGGTTTCGCCTATGCAGACGATAGGTGTGATGTTCTTGGCAAACAGTTTATTGATCTTGGTGTTGATTGCTGCATCCGTCTCGTTATGATATTGCCTACGTTCGGAATGACCCACGATGCAATGAGTTAATCCCAATGAAGCCAGCATGTTAACCGATACTTCGCCGGTGTATGCTCCATCCTCGTGCAGGGATACATCCTGGGCAGCAACTAACAAGGGAGAGGAAAAGCTCTCTCTAAGTGCCTCTGCCAAAAATGGATAAGCAGGGGCAATCAGGGCTTGGCAACTCTTTAATTCCATTGCTCTCAGGGTAGATGAAACAGTAAGAACAAAGTCGCGTGTTTCGCTTAAACCCTTATTCATCTTCCAGTTACCGGCAATCATAATCTTGCGCATCTTACACCTCACAGGCTTTTTCTCTATCTAACACAACGGATTATAATGTGCATTTAGGTCAAGGCTTTTTTGGCGGGATGTTTTTTTTAAGAAGTTATATACCGGCTTTCTTGATTGTAAATTAGCTATTTATTCAGGCGACATCCACACATTACTAAAGGCATCTCCAAAGCTGTAATTGGGGAGCGGTAAGCATGACATTATTGCATTCTAATGCGCTGCAAGAGAGATATATAAGACACAATTGCGACATAGTTTTGCGATATTTGATTCTGCTAATCCCTTCCCTGTTCCAAAGCCTTAATCAAGTGATAATCTACACTTAATCAAGCCTTAATAATTAAGGCTTGATTAAGGGATGATTATGAAGTGATTAACAGTGTGAAATAAGAGAGAATAATTGGGTGGCAATAAACAAGTATAATAATGAGCATCAGCATGCAAGCATAGGAAAACGTGTACCGCATTCAGTACTAATAGGTTATACAGGTAAAAAATCAGGAAAGCCAGAAGGAAAATCAGGTTCTTGCCCCCCGCCCGGGCGGGGGGCAAGAACCTACTCCAAGTCATTGGTAGTCAAGATTAAGAAGATTGAAGGCACTCCCCCAAAAAAGTGATGGAACAGAATCGTATCTATCATATTAACATGGGTATACAATACAGAATGTCCATCG
>CAZPNU010000005.1:0-115263 GCA_964588075.1 uncultured Candidatus Cloacimonas sp. | reverse complement strand
CCAAAAACGTCCAAATAGGCGCTTGGACATTTCCAAAGCCAGTCCATCGTATCTCACAACCAATCAGAACCTTATCCCCACTTTCCCCTTGTGACACAACTTGCAGCTTTGGGTGTCAGTTTATAAATACCTTGTTTGAAAAACGGGGGGATGTGAGGCTTGGGAATATTATCTTGACACCCGGTGCGCCTCTGTTGCGAATGAAGCATTCGAAATAAGGGAGGTTTTATGCATTTTCCCAACGAGACTATCAGGCTGCTGAACGAGCGCTGCAGCGTACGCAGTTTTATGGACAAAGAGATAGAGGCGGATAAGATTGATCTGCTTATGCAAACCGCATCCAATGCCCCTTCAGGCGGTAACAACCAACCTGTTTCCATCATCAAGATAAGCAACAAGGAAACGCGCGAAAAGCTTGCCGAGATGTGCTGGCAGCCTTTCATTGGCAAAGCTCCGCTGAATCTGCTGTTTTGCCTGGATCTGCATCGTAACGAAGTGCTTGCCGATTATGGGGAGGTTCCCTATACTGCGGGGCACTCCTTCCGTCATTTTTGGATTTCCTTTCAGGATACGCTGATCGCAGCCCAGAATGTTTGTACCGCAGCTGATGCCCTGGGGCTGGGATCGTGCTATATCGGCACGATAATGGAGCATTTTGGTGCCTGCGTGGAGATGTTCCGGCTGCCCAAGCTGGTAGTGCCTGTGGTGCTGGTGGTGTTGGGTTATCCCGCATCGGAACCCAAGTATCGCAAGAAGTTCAGCCCGGAAGTAATGGTTCACGAAGAGCAATATCAACCCTATGATGCCGCAAACCTATATGCCAAATACACCCAGCGCGAAAATGGCCACCATTATGAGCTGAACGAACGTAATATCAATACATTCCATGCTGTTTGCCGTGGGGTGAAAGGCAAGGAATATGCCGATGAACTGATGGAGCGTATCAAAGAACGCGGTTGGCTATCACCCATTCAACGCCTTTATGGTTTGCATTACCTTGCTGCCACCATGCCCCTGGGCAATGGCAGGTTTATCGAAGCGTTAAAGGGGATGGGGATAAACTGGTTTGACGAATGGAACATGCTGGATGATGCAGAATTTGATTTTGGGGAACAGGATTAATCAGCCCTGCCATTTCCGAACATCTTCCCTATTCGAATTGCATGATCATTACGTGTTTATTACGGATGAAACATGCAATGATTATGTAATGATTAAGTAATGATAGTTGGGACGATGCTAAAACGAAGCCTGATTTACCCGATTTTTCTCCCCATGCTGGGATGTAGGCATCGCTGTATCTATTGTGACCAGAGCAAGATAAGCGGTTCCGCTGGTTTCGAGTGGGAAAAGGAACTGGCAAATGTAAGCCGCTTTGTTGCCAACCACCCTCAAGACCACAAAGAAATTGCTTTCTATGGTAGCAGTTTCACGGCACTTCCACCGGATTTTCGGGCAGAGTTGTTGCAGCAATTCCACAAAGTCGTGGATGCAAATACACAATTTCGCATTTCTACACATCCTCTATACGTGAACGAGGAGATATTACGCTCTTGCGGAGAGGGAAATATTGCCGTAATCGAACTGGGGATACAGGATTTTTGTGATGAGGTGTTGCAAGCTACAGGACGCGGATACAGCGGTGAGCAGGCTTGCCAAGCAGCGAGGCTTGTGCAGGAAAAGGGTTTTATTCTGGGAGTGCAACTGATGCCCGGTTTGCCGGGAAGCAGACAAGCAAGCCTTCAGCATAACATGCAGTTATTGCGGGAGTTAAAGCCAACATACTTGCGTTTGTATCCTCTCATTGTGATACAAGGGACTCCGCTGGCAGAGCTTTATGGCAGGGGAGAATATACGCCTTTGGAGATGGACGAAGCAGTGCAGATATGTGCCGATTATACTGAGTTAGCCGAAGCAGAGGGCATCAGCGTTATCAAGATGGGGCTGCCATCTAACATTGCGGTAGCAGAGATATTGGGAGGACCATACCATCCTGCCTTTGGAGAGTTTGTGCAGGCAGAACGCTTGCTAAGGCACGTCATGGCAGAGCGTTGTAACGGAAATGAAATATATCTCGACAAAAAACAACGGCTGTTGTTAATGGGACATAGAGGAATATTCTGGGCAAAATTGCAGAAAAGGCTTGGAAATTGCTCATTAGATGGCGATAAGATAGTGTTTAGCGAATAGCATGCACTCGTGTGTGAAGCTTATCATGGAGGTGGCGAAAGCTTTGCCGCCTCAGAAAGTTTGATGTTATGAGTAATAAGGAAGTGCAAATGAAGTATTATGGTGTTTTTTTTCTTGCCGTTATGCTCCTTCTCGGTGCCTGTAATGTGGAGAAACCCGTGGTGCCGAAGTGGGACATTGATCTGGCGGTTCCGCTGATTAACGAGAAGTACTATGTTGCGGATCTCGTGGACAGTGTGGATATTTATGCAGACGAAAACGATGTGGTGTTCTTGCAGAGCGCAGGTGATGTGAGCACGCCTGATTTCGGCTATGTGTCCTTTACTCCTCCCTCTGATGCCAAGATTACAAATGTGACCATTGTGCAAATTCCCAGTATCCCTCCGCTCTCCATGCCATATGCAGACCCCACAGGCAAGGTGGAGTTTGCCTATGCCAAGATACACAGTGGTTCGTTCAAGACCCATTTCACAAGTTTGGTAAGCGGAGCAAGCCTGACAGTTACTTTCAGTAATTTGTACACCGCAAATCTTGAGCCGGTGGTCCTAAATGTGGAGAACTCCCTTACCGATGTAAGCCATGATCTGGCAGGATACCAATTTGGGTTACATAATAACGGCACCCCCATGACAGAGCTGGAGTTCACGGTTGTGGCACACTCCACTGCACCGGTTGGAACGAATATCGGAGTATTCAGCTTCGATGCCACCAGCCCCATGTCCTTCGAAGAACTGCAAGGCAGATTGACAGATTTTACCCTGGAGTTGGAAGATAACCTTGCCAGCATAGATTTGGAATATCCGCAGGATATAAACCAATCGGTAACCTTACAAGGTGCCAGCGTAGTTATAGACTTGGTAAACAGTGTCGGTTTCGAGGCAGAGTTTTCCGGGCAATTCTTTGCCACCAACGAAGAAGGTCAGCAGATTTATGTGGATATCCTGGCAGATGACGGGCAGAACTTTGTTGCCTCTCCGGGTGCGAACCACTTTGTGGTTACCAATAGTATTGCAGATTTGATTCAGATTATGCCCACGCATATAGAGATTGTTAATGGCTTGTTCACCATCAGATCAGGCGCAGGACTGGGCTATGTTCACTACAATGATTACATAGACCTTAGCTATGTGGTTAAAGCTCCTTTCACTTTCCAACTACATGCCAATGACATCATTGTGAAAGATGAGGTGGAAATCAGTATCTCCTCCGAGAATGCCGAGAAGATAAAAAATAACGCCAAAAGCGCATCATTGGAATTGAAGATAACCAATAAAGTGCCAATCGGAGCTACCGCGACAGCATATTTTAGTGCTACTCCCAATATTGATGTGGCTGATCCCGAAAGCTATGCCTTCCTGAAGCAAGTTACCATCCTTGGCAGTAATGCTATCGGGGGAGAACTGGAACAGGAAATACCATCGCTTACTCTGGATGAAAATGAGATTCAGCTGTTCAGCAATCCCAAGGTGTATCTGCGCTGGAAATTCTCTTTTGTGGAAAGTGGAGAGTTCGTAACAATCCATGCCAGTACCGATGATTACATACAGATTAAAAGCATGTTAAATGCTAAAGTGGCTGTGGAGGACTTATAATGAAAAAGATACTGATATTAGCTTTGATATTGCTGAGTCTCTCTGCCTTGTGTGCCATTAAAACAGGGAAATCCATCTTTTATGCGGATAGCTATATGCTAAGAGCGCAGGGTGTGGAAGCCGCCTACTGGAATCCCGCCAACCTGGTGTCCGGAAAGTATTATGATTTATGGCTTCCGGGGGTAAACTCCGGCTTCTATGTTCAGAATAATGCGCTGGATTTGGATACCTATAACTTCGTGATGAGCCAGGATAGGCTGGATGCTGCCGATAAAGAGCTAATCCTAAACAAGCTTGATGGCAGCCTGAGAGGCTCTTTTAACGGTAACTCCAGCATCTTCGGCTATGCTTTTAGCAACATGTCCATTTCCAGCTCCCTGAACTATATGGGAAAAGTGTCGTTATCGGAACAATACTTGGATATCCTGCTAAATGGCAACACCCAAGACCAATATCTGTTCGACAAACACTTGAATGATATCTCTGCCTTAAGCTATGCCGATATTACCTTTGCTATCGGCGGATTCAAGATACCTTTCCTGCCTGAAACCATGCCTCCCGTTCGCTTTGGTGTATCCGGAAGTGTGCTTGCCGGTGTGGGTTCGGTGCATACCGAACGTTATGATGGCTATCTAAGCAGTTCCATAGATTCCGGTATATCCTTGCATCAAGACATTAAACTTCGCACCGCACTTGGTGGTCAAGGATTCAAGGGGATGATTGGCTTTGCTGCCAATCCCATTCCTGATCTGGAAGTCGGCTTGACAATGGATAACATCCTTGGTTCGATGAACTGGAATATGTTCACCGAGGATCAAAACTACCACTTTGAAGCAGATAGCGTTTATGTATCCAATCTGGACGAGGATTTCTACAGCCAAACCAGAAGCCAGCAGGAGATTGATTCATTCAGCATGAACCTCCCTCCGGAATTGCGTTTGGGTGTGTTGTGGACCAGTCCCAAGCTCAGTTTATCAACGGACTATGTTCAAGGCTTCGAAGAATCCATGGTTACCAGTAGCATTGGTAAGCTGTCTTTTGGTGCCAGATTGTTGCCGGTTTACTTCCTGCCACTAAGCTTCGGCATAAGCCTCGGCAACAGCCAAAGCCCCTTCCGGGCAAGCTATGGCATCAGTTTCAAGAGTGAAACAGCGGAGATTGGTATAGCCTTCCAGAGCTTTGATTCACTTATTCCCGGAACCAAATCCAAGGGAGTGTCCTTCGGTAGCATGCTGCGTCTCTGGTATTGATGCTCAGATACATTATCATTGCCCTGTTTGCACTTAGCATATCAGGATACTACAACTATAGCAGCCATCCGGAGATTTCGGTCTCCCGCAGATGGCTGCTTTTCTCCTTGCGTAGCATATCAATTGCCATTATCCTCTTGTTGCTCATCAGCCCCATACTGTATTATATTCAAAAGAAGAGCATTGCACCTCAGATTGTGGTGCTGGAAGATAACTCCCAAAGCATGAGCTTGAAACATGGGGACAGCAACAAAGCATCTTATCTGAAGCCCTCATTGGGTAAAATGAAGTCCCTCTTTGAAGAAGCAGGTTATGATGTGCGGTCATTCAACTTTGCGGATGGGCTGAACGGGGATGTGGGTAGCAGTATTCTCAGTAAAGCATTAGAGCAGCTTAAGCAAGATAAGTCTCTTGGTAATATTGCCGGTGTTGCCATTGCCTCGGACGGCTGGCTGAGAGATGAATCATTAAACACCGTTTCGCGCATGGGAGTTCCTTTCTATGTGTTGGCGGATAGCTCGCAAACTACAATCCCTGATCTGGCGGTTTCAAATGTGCTCAGCAACGCATATGCGTATCGTAACGAGCCAAATACCATCAGAGCGGAGGTGATGGCAGAGAACTATTCCGGTCCCGCTGAAGCACGCTTAATGGTGGCTAATCGCCTAATCTCAAAACAAAGCTTGAAACTTGAGGCAGGGAAGACTCAGAATGTGGACTTTGTGCACCGTTTCACGCAGACCGGATTCTACCCCTGGAGAGTTGAACTAAGCAAGCTTACTAGTGAGAGCAGATTGGCAAATAACAGTTTTCCTGGTGCCATTGAAGTGCTTTCTGACAAGGAAAAAGTAATCCTCATCTCAGATAAGCCTGCCTGGGATAACAAGTTCATCTTGGATGCCATTAACACCAATCCGCGGTGGGAAGTGGAGAGCTATCACAATCGTGGTGGTGCGCTATACAGTGGTGAAAGGCAGGTAAACAATCTGCTAAGCACAAACTTGGCAGCTCTGATAATTATCAACAATGGCTCAATATCTCTGGATGCCAATATTCTTCGCTTTATAAACGAAGCTCACGATAAAGGGATTGGATTGTTGTATCAGGGCTTGCCGATAAGCGAGTTGAACGGCATCCTCCCTCTGCAGAAATCAAATATCGCCACGGTCTACCAAGGATTCATCAACCCAAGCCCCCCGGCAGCAAATTACCCCATGCTTAGTCCCTTGGTGGATGGTTCTGCGGATCTGCCTCCTGTGGATTACTATTATCTCAGCACCAATCCGGGAGCTGAGGTGCTGGCTACCATCAACAACCCGCAGGCATCACCGGCCATAGCGGTTAAAACCATGGGTGCCGGCAGGTCTGTAGCGTTTTCCATGCTGAATCTCTGGCGTTGGCAACTACAGGGCAAAGACGGAGCATATGCCAAGTTTATAAGTAACTGCCTAACATGGTTAAGCAATAAAAGCACGGGGGGATATGAAGCTATATATAACACCAGCTACATGTTGGGGGAAGAGATACGAATCAAACTGCGGGTAGAGGATAGTATCCGTCAAAGAAAGCTTGATATAAGCCCCAAGATACGGATTCTGGATGCAGAAAATAATGAAGTGTTTAATGACTACCTAAGCAGGTTGAATAATGAGTTTGGCATAGTTGCAGAACTTAAGGAACCCGGAACATATAGATTTGAGATAAGTGACAAGGAAAGCGGACAGAGCACCAAAGGTAAATTTGAGCTTAGTGATACAAGTATCGAAAGTAGGGATTTCGGCTACAATCTCTCTTTGCTTACATGGATGGCAAATGTTAATGGCGGAAAGATGCTCTATCCGGAAACATTAAGCACCTTCAAGCCCATTCCCGCAACTCCAGAACTACAGGTGAACCGGAGAGAGATAGCCTTATACAAAAAGTGGTATATCCTTACGCTGTTCATCTTGGCTTTTTGTCTCGAGCTATATCTACGCAGGCGTTGGGGGCTTCTCTAATCTTACGTTTTTTATGCCCATTAAATAAGAAGGGCAGCTCAGACAGTGCTGAACTACCCTATCAAATCAACCTATAACCCAAATTCAAACGGTTTGCCCATAGACCCTTGTTTGCTCAGCCATACATAACCCCGATCCCTTTGAGCTTGAGGAGTTGCACTATTATAGAGCATCTTGCGTTCCAAACGACTACGTTGTCGCATGTTCTTAATCATTAAGCAGATACGATAGAGAGATGTTTTCGGTAGTGGTAATATTTACCATAGGTTGATTAATGTTAGCCATTGATAGTTCACCTGTAGAACAATAAGCGTATAGGTTTATGTATGTGATTATTCCATGCTTGCCAGGGGGATTCACTCTGTTAAGATGGTGTAAGAAAGGGTTTATTTGTGTTCTTTCAGCTTGATCCCCAGAGAGCTTATCTTTTTGAATAGGTTGGATTTATCCATGTGCAGCATCTCTGCTGTCTTGCGTACGTTATACTCGTTCTCAATCAATGCATGCTCAATGTAAGCTTTCTCAAAACTGCCTAGTACACTGCGCAAAGAGCCTGTTTTACTTGCTTTAACTTCATTGTTATGCGGTGTGGTAAAATCTACCACAGTTATCACGTCGTTTTTGGAATAAATTACCCCACGTTCCACAACATTCTTAAGCTCGCGTACATTCCCATCCCAGCGTTGCTCGCATAACCATGCCTTGGCAGAGGTACTGATAGATTTTGGAGGAATGAAGTTGCGTGAGCAGAATTCACTAACGAAATAGTCTGCCAAGCCGGGGATGTCATCTAACCTTTGTCGTAGTGGAGGGATCACTATATGCATGGTATTCAAGCGATATAGCAAATCTTTGCGGAAGCTGCCTTCATCGCACATGAGGGCAAGATCCTGGTTGGAAGCGCTTATAATACGGGTGTTTATTTTGCAGACTCTGCCCCCCAGCTTCTGCACTTCACCTTCTGAAACAACGCGGAGCAGCTTAGCCTGAACGGCAATGGGCAGTTGGCTTATCTCATCCATGAAGAAGCTGGTATTATGAGCATACTCGAAATAGCCTTTCTTTCCTTTATCCGCACCCGTGAAGGCACCACGCTCGTATCCAAACAACTCAGCCTCGAACAGATCCTTGGGAACAGAAGCGCAGTTAATGCTTATCAGGCTTTGTCCGCCGTGTTTACTGAGACGGTGTATGGCATGGGCAGCCAGTTCTTTACCAACCCCGGTTTCACCGCTGATTAGCACAGGACAATCGAATTGTGAAGCTTTGATAATATCGTTAAAGAGTGTTTCCATTGCTGCGGAGCTACCTCGCATGCCAATGGCGGCGATGCGTAGTTCTTGCATTTGTGCCTTTATGGCAATTCCGTCGCTAAGTCTTTTAAGCTTCATTAACAAGTGATTGGTATCCAAGGGCTTCTCAATAAAGTCCAGCGCACCGTTCTTAATCGCCGAAACCGCATCGGGGATATGAGCACTTCCTGAGATCATCAGGATAGGCAGTTCAGGATACTTATCATGAACGATATTCAGGGTGTTAAACCCATCTTGCAATGCCGGAAAGCACATATCCAGCATAAGAACATCCACTGCTTCGTTGCTCAGGATATCCTCGCAAGCGCTCATCCCGGAGGCGGTAAGCACCTGATAACCTGCATTGCACAGCAGGTCTGAGGTTAGGCGCAAAAACACCAAATCATCATCTGCCAAAAGAATGCGTATATTTTTCATCATTCACCTTTTAACCAGAACGAGACGGTGGTCCCGATTCCTTCTTCACTTTGAATATAGAAAACACCTTGCATAGAGTCCATTATTTTTTTGGTCTCAGGAATGCCGATACCGGTGCCTGATTGCTTGGTGGTAAAAAACGGTTTCCATATCTCGTCCATATACTTGGCAGGAATGCCCATACCGTTATCTTCGATTTCCACCAGAATGTTATAACCTTCCTGAGGTGAGCTTTGTTTGGGGAATGCTTTCACAGAGATATGCAGAGCACCCCCTTCCGGCATGGCATCCATGGCGTTGCTTATGGCGTTGGCTATGGCTTCCTGAAAGCGGATAGGCTCAATGTAGGCAAGTATTGGCTCTTGTCCCCAGTTTTTTATTACCTTAATCTTTTCGGGCATTGTCGTTCTTGCCAGGCAATGTTCGATGCAGGGGACAACTTCCTGCAGGTACAGCTCGTAGTCCTTCAATTCGGTGAAGCGTTGAAAGGCATGCGTGAAGATTCTCACCTTTTCAACTTCACTTCCGATAATCTGGTAATATTCTTTTTTATCGATGTCACTTTGGCTGTTCAAAACATCCAGTGCCAGCATGATATTGGTGATGTGCCGACGCACATGATGCGACAATCTACGTGCGATATCTGCCCATCTTAGCTTATCTGCCACCAAACTTAGATCACTGGTTAGCGGAAATATGGTTACCAGCAATAACTTACGAAGGTTGCGGGTTTGGGCAAAGCTGATTTTGCAATATTGTCTCTTGCTTCCCTCACCAATCTCATCGTTATAAACATATCTGTCTCTGCCGGTTGCCACATACTTTTCCAGAGCTTCATAAATGCTTGGGAAGCATAATTGCAGATTCTTGCAGGTGGAATCTTTGCTTCCTTCTGCCAAAGTAAATACCGGGTTGCTGGCAAAAGCTATCTTTGTGGTGTTGGTAAGCACAATCAATCCCTCGTGCATTTGGTTTGCGGTTATCCTCATCACATTCAACCGGCGACTATAGCGGTAATTGAGGAAAATCACCAGTAGCAACAAGACTAGCATCGCATACAGACTGATTGCTTTAACGAAATCCCAGATGAACTTAGCTATACCCAGATGCTTATACTCATATAAATACACCTCTCTTGCCGAGGCGATGCTGATAAGTGGATTGTTATCCAAACCTGTTTTTACCAGATGCACGCTAATAGCGTTATCCTCCGGGAAGGGGATTGGTAACCGTGCATTTACTCGGTAGTGGTTATCCAACACCAGAAGGTAGTTATCGGCAGTCTGTAAAATGATTTCCTTGTTGCTGTCCTGATCCAGATCTTCCACTGCCCAGATCAGCTTGGTAAAATCTCTAAATTTATGTGGGACTATCCGTAAATTATCGTCGAGCACGATAAGTCCCTTGCTTTTATCCACCAAGTGTATTCTGGACGTTCCCGCAGCATCCATGCGCTTGATGTAGTCATAATACTGGAATCGCTCCAGGGATGAAGCAATGGGCAATTGTAATTTCAGTTGCATGGTCTTCCCCGTCCAGCTATACATCTCTGCGGTATTACGATTGCCGGAGTTGCCCCAGGTGCTGTTTACCGTGTATATCTCCAGCTTGTTATCCAGCCCTCTATCTGCAATATCCACATAAACCTGACCATGCCCATTGAATTGCATCATCTTGTGCAGCATTTCTCCTGTTACGGAAAGCACCACCAGCCAGCCATTAAAGTCATCCAAGCCGTTGATCACTTGTTCGGTATTCTTCAGGGCAATGGTGCCAAATACCAGCTCTTTACTGCCATTATCATCGAAATCTCTGAGGATTATCCCGGATATGTTGCAGGGAGTGGCAAACTTCCACTTCAGATCCCCGGAGATGAAATCATAAACATACACTCCGCGTGGATTGGAGGTGAAGCCATCCATCCCAAGGCACAGCAGTTCCAGCCTGCCATCGGCATCGATATCTTCCAGCATCTGAGGGATTATTTGGCCGGAATAATGGATACGGGGATTGTTTATGCCAACATCGGTTCTGGGGATGCGGGCAAAAGCTTTTATATCGCGTTTAGAGGGCATCTGCCAATCGAATTTAACGGCATTAAGATACACCGCCATTTGATCTGTATATGTGTAAAACAGCCATCTCCCGTTATCCCTGGGATCAGTTAACACCACAATGCCCTGATATGGGAAAACAGAATTTAGCTGCGTGACAACCCTTCCCTTGGGCTCTTCGATATATAGCGAGTGAACACCATTTTCCTTGGTGTCGCTTAAAATGAAGTAACTAGTCTCGTCACCCTTCAGATCCGCATAAATCCAGTCCGTCATGTTCCCGTCATGACGGTTAATATCCACCGGTTTAAGCTCGTGCGTCTGCCATAAATGTCCGCTTGCCCTGACGCAAACCAGCAAAAAAGCAAGTAAAAAAAGGACAGTGCTTCTTGTCATACATACTCCGAAACATAGTTATAAACCTCTTTTGTTTAATCTGTATTTCGCTGTCAAGAGAAATGTTAACCTCTCGTAATGCCACAGACAATTTTTCAGTGGGGAACCATTCTCTCAGAGCTTGGAACTTAGTTAGCTCTTGCACCAATTACGGATGTAATACGCCTGAAATACGGATGCGACGCGTAATTCAGGCGTAATGCACCCGTAATTGGAATAGGGGGACTGCCGGAAAGCAGAAAGGGCTTGACATATAACCACTAAATAGCAAACTTGCAGGTTGCCGGATAATGAACGGATAGATAGAGGTGAATAACCCATGAAGATATGCATAATCTCAAATGCCCATCCCACCAATGACGTGAGGCTGTATTACAAGCTTGCCATGAGCTTTGCCAAGCAGCATGAGGTGTTTCTCATCAGCACCGGAGGAGTGGTGAACACAGCTCACAACCCTTACCAATTAGTGGTGGATTCTGATTCCAGTTGGGATGCCATTGGACATCTGCAAAAGAAAGTGATGGAATTGAAGCCGGATATATTGGTTTGCGTGGAGCCGCTTACCCTGCTGGTTGGGATGCGCCTGAAAAAGCAAATGAAGCTGAAAGTTATCTTCGATGTGCACGAGTTCTTTCCCGATGCCTTTGGCGAGCGTTTTCCCTGGCTGTTGCGTTTTCCCGCCAAAATTGCCTATTTGCTTGCCCTGAAATATATGCAGAGGAGTGCAGATGCCCTCTTTGGAGTTAATGCCGAGATACTGAAACAACTTATCGGTAGAGATAGTGCCAAACGGGGGACTGTGCTGCCAAACTATCCGGTTAAGCATGTGTGGGACTACGCTTGCGACACACCGGGCTTACTGAGCCAGATTTGTGAGATGCATTTTGATCTAATCTATATTGGGGGATTAACCAAGAATCGTGGTTTGTTCAAGATTCTCAAGCTTGCCACCTTGCTGAAGGCAGAGTTTCCAAATCTAAAAATCCTTATCGTGGGTAAGTTCTTTAACCCCGCTTTAGAAAAGGCGTTTCACGATAGTATCAATGATTATAATCTGAATGCTGTGATATATTATCAGGAGTGGATACCCTCCGAAAAGATAGGTTTGCTGCTGCGCAGATCACGCTTCGGCTTGTGGCTGTTTAACCCAACAAATAGGCGTTTCAAGCTATCCATCCCGCTCAAGGTGCTGGAATATATGGCTGCCGGATTGCCCACGATAACCGTTAAAACCCCAATGATGAAAGCCCTGGTGGAGTATAACGGACTGGGGGTGTGCAGCAGCTTCAAAGCCAAGAGTCTCGCTGAAGTAACCTCGAAACTGCTTCGGATGCCCGCTGCTGAGTATGAGGCAATGAGCAAGCGCTGTTTGGATATCACCGAGAATAGGTTTAACTGGGAAGCACTTGAACCGCAGATATTTGGGGTGTTGGAGAAACTGCACCGGCGATGAAGATACTGTATATCAGCTACTTCTATCCACCCTTAGGGGGCCCTGCTGCATTACGCAATGTAAAGACCGTTAAGTACCTTAGCGAGATGGGCTGCGAGATAGATGTGTTAAGCGTGGGTGATATCGAGTATAACTACCACGATTCCAGCCTCTTGGCTGAATGTAAGGAGCATAGTGTAACCCGCACTGCATCCTTGGATCCCATGGCACTGATGAAAAAGCTGTTGGGAAGGCGTAGCCAAGCCTCGCAAACCCTGTACCGTAAGACCCCGGAGCGCATCAAGCTGTTGGTGCGCAGGCTATATCCTCTGGATGACAAGGTAGGCTGGTTGCCCCCGCTGCTGAAAGCCGGAGCACAAGCTCTGCGAAAGAATAAGTACGATTTGATATATGTATCCTGCGGTCCCTTTTCCTCCTCCCTGGCAGCATATTGGCTTTACCACAGGTTCAAGGTGCCTTATGCGGTGGAGATGCGGGACTATTGGACCTTGCTTAGCGACTATAACCTGCAGGGATCATGGCTGCAACATGCCTTTGCCCAAAGCTGGGAAAATCGCATCCTGCATGCAGCGAAGCACATAGTAACCGCCACCAAAGGGATAGCGGAGGATTTGACGAAGGCTTTCGGCAAAGAACTAAGCGCAAAGATGCATGTGTTGTACAACGGACATGATGAAGAGGATTATGTAGGCATCACTCCTGTTGAGAGAGATGATACTGCCTTTGTTATAAGCTACTTTGGTGCTTTGTATGCCAGGCGAAGTCTAAGATGCTTCTTCGAGGCGGTTAGGCAGGTGCAGGAAGAGGAAGGCGAGAATCCAAGAATACAGATAAAGCTTTATGGCAACTACCATGTGGAAACGGAGCGTGAGATTGCAGAAAGCGGGATAAGTGAGCAGATAAGCATCATCCCGGCGCTAAGCCACAGGGAAGCTTTGCAGGAGATGGCTGCTTCCGATGCACTGCTATTGGTGATAAACAGCAGTAGCCCCAGAGGAACCCTAACCAGTAAAGTATTTGAATACCTGCGCATCGGCAAGCCAATCCTTGCTTTGGCACCACAAAGTGGGGAAGTGGCAGAGCTATTAAGGGAAAGCAGCCAGGACCATATCTGTGCTATGGAGTCGGTTTCTGCCATCAAAGAATGCCTTAAACGCATGAAAAATACCCGGTCACAAGTATTTAGCTACAATGCAGCCAGATACATGCGCCGGGCACAAGTTTTGGAACTGTATAAGTTCTTACAACAGTGATAGCTGCATCATGGCAGCTTATCCCACAATCCTTCGTACATCTGCCACACCCCGTCCTTCTTATAGAGCGTGATGCTGCGTAGCGAATTGCGGTTGTTCTCCCTAACCATCTGCTGCCAGGCAGGATTTACCACATAGTTAGCCACACCCGGGGCATTGTAAAAGCCCACCCACAGGAAGCTCTTGCCTGCTGCTTTAAGCTTGTCTGCAAGGCGCATGCAGTTCTCTTGGTCATAGCTTCCCAGTAGAATGATGCTTTCCCGGCTAAGGGTTGCTTCGTCGAAGAGGCTTATAATCTCATCTGTAGGCTGCTCCCAGGTGCGAGGATAATCTGCAGCAAGCAGCTTAACATACAGGGAATCCCCCGCAGAAGCTTCGATATGGCTATTGTAAAACCGGGTCTTGCTATCCGACACCCGAAAGCCAAACTGCAAGTAGGTGTCAGCAATGGGGAAAACACCTCGATGCAAGCCATCTCCAAGATACTCAAAACGGCTGTTCAAGGGATAGAACATCCCATCCATATAGCGGCAGAGGCTTAGCTGCTCGTCGGCTGCTTTGAGGGGGAGGTCATTCTCATCGCAGATGTAAACATTCAGGGTAAAGGTCTGTGGTTTGGCTGTTCCGGACATATCTTCCCAACTCAGCTTGTTTACATTCACATACTGCCAGTCTTCATCGATGAACACAGAAATCAAATCCGGAATGCGGGAGAACTCTGCCGGGTAGCCGTTTGCCCGCAGCACATTGCAGGCAAAGATGCGGTATTGTGCAGGGCTTAAATACTTTTGTTTATAGGCAATATCAAATGGAGGCAAGCCACTTAACGCCTTCTTTGCCGATATCTTCCAACCTTTCTTTATGTAGCTAAGGATGTTTATTATTCCTTCGCGACTGTGAGGCTCTCGATAACGCAGTGCAGCGGGATAAAGCTGAGCTTCCCTGTTGCTGTCATAGAACGGCTTGGGGATGTCCTCGTAGAATACTGTGGGGGAGAACAAGCTAAGTTGCTCCTCTTCGCTAAGCCCACCCTTGGCAAGCCATTGCCAGTTGTGATACAGGGCGCTAAATTGCTCCGAGCTTGCTTGCCACAGAAACTTCGGGTCGTTTATCAGCAGATAATCCAGAAATTCCGGTGCCACATTGCCCGCATTGCTCTCCACAAACCTGCGGAAGGCAAGATTATTCCCCCGGCACGCCATAGCCACCTCGTAAACAAGGCTGTCCGCCAAGCAGCTATGCTTATCTATTTCGGACTTAAAGGCATCCACTTTCTGTTGCCAAAGCTTCTTTTCTGCTTGTACGGCAGCGCGATATTCCTCCGGTTGATTATCCCAATGCATGTCGTTGGCGGGATATTCCATCGTTGCCCATGCAGCGTCAAATGGCTTATCCAAAAGCGTAACGCTGATGCTGTGTTCCACCTCTGTGGAGGAAGGCACGAACACCAGAGCTTTCCCTTTTCCTGCGGCTATCGAGAGATAAAAGGCACCTCGGCCGGCACTGAATTCCAGATAGCCTTTATCATCCGCATTCATGATGCTCAATGCTCGCAGCGAGCCCCAGTTAAATACCATCGGGATGATGTTTGCCTTGCCTATCGGCTTGCCCGCAGTGTCTGTTACACTCACTTTTATTAGACGAGTGCGTTCTTTGGCATAATTGCGGGTGGAGTTTATCACCGTGTCATACCTTCCGCTTGCCAATATCTCATCTTTCTCAGAGGCAAGGCTTCCATCTGCGAGAATCAGCACAGTTTTATCTATCATTCCACTAAACCAGGTCTGATCCGGGAAGTAAGCAGAATCCATGTCGCCAGTGTAGTGCCAGGCACCATCCAGAAACACTTCTGCCCAAGCGTGGTTATTATCCATATGCGCCCACCAAGGAGCCGAAGCCGGTCTGGCAGGCAGACCCACAGTACGGGCTGCGGCAACATATAGAATCTGCATTTCTTCGCATCTGCCAATCAGTGAACGCTCTGTGATATCCAGCGGACTCTGGTCTCTACCGGATGTTTGCTGGAACTGCAGGCGGGATACGCACCACAGAGTGGAGGCACGGTACTTATCTATATCGCTTTGGTTGCCATCCAAAATGCGCTGCATATCATCTTTAAGAAACGCTTTGCGATATGGAGTTATGGGTTCATCGGACACGCTTTGCTTTGCCACATAGGACAGGAAGAACTCCGGCGAATAGCGCAATCCATCTTTATCCAGCAGCTTAACTATCTCCAGATAGTTGCTTTCCACTGTGGCAGGATCGGTTGCACTCAGGCTGGCATTGTTTTCGTAGGCTACAAGGTATGCCATAAGGGCATCGGGATGTGCTTTCAGCAAGGCTGCATAGGCATAGCGTGGAGCTATGGGCATGGTTTTAATATTTGTCTTTGCCAGCTTATTCAGCTTTTTGTAAAGGGTGGGGTTGCCTTTTTTGGTCAGTTCTATCGGCAAGGAAAACAGCAAACTGATGCTGATTAGTAGGCAGATTAGGAGGGAAAACTTTCTCATTTATTCACCGTCTCTCTTAAAACTTACCATTCAATGATGGTTTCCGTCATGTCGCCGGGTTCCATGTGGCGCATCTGTTGCAGCTCCAGCTCAAACAAGCAGAAGTCAGGATCGCTGGCTTCTTTCCAATAGTGATAGATGAACTCCGCATAATCAGCCACTTCCTTGCGGGTGCCTTGATTCTCAACTCTTTTCATCTTGCCACTGCCCCGCAGATAACCCGTGTGTTCACTACCGGGAATTAGGAGGCAGAACTCCGCTTTGCAGTTATTATCCAGTTGCTTGGTTTTGTTATCCGTGCTGCCGGTAGCAAAGTAGAAATGACCATCCTTCACGATGAGGGTCATGGGACGGAGGCGGGGTTGATCGCCCTCCACTGTGGCGAGATTAACTGCTTGCAGTTTCTTTAGTTTGGCGAGGATACTGTTCTTCATGACGGCTCCTTGAGCTATAAAGCGTTATGGCGCATGCTATGCAGGAGGGCGTTTTGCTGTCAATTGTTTCCTCTGTTCCTGCCACTTTTTTTTAACTGGGCAACATGGTTCTTGGCATCATCGCCTAATCATTACATAATCATTGCATGTTTCATCCGTAATAAACATGTAATGATTATGCAATGATAGCACGCGAACTGCGCATAAAGATAAGGCAGTCCTTGCACAAAGCACAGTGTGCCTTATATTATTCTTTGGGAGACACGATGGTACCAAGCAACAATCAACGGCAGCACGAATACTTGCACAGCATTGCCCGCAAAGCCATGCTGGAGCGAGGGTTATTGCCGGATTTTAACCCTGAAGTGAAGAATCAGCTTAGCAAGATAAACTCGGCAGCCAGAGAGCAAGATGTAGCAATTAAGGATCTGCGCCACTTATTATGGTGTTCAATAGACAACCAAGGCTCGGAAGATCTGGATCAACTTTCCTATGCTGAACCGGCGGAGGATGGCAAGGTCTTGGTGTATGTGGCAGTGGCTGATGTAGATGCATTAGTGAGCAATGATAGTGCGCTGGACAAGCATGCACGGCATAACACCTGCACTGTTTACACTCCTGCGGGGATATTCCCCATGTTGCCGGAAAAGCTCTCCACTAACCTCAGCTCTTTGGGGTATCTTGATGATCGCCTTGCGATTATCACTATCTTGAAAGTTACCCCAGATGGTGCAGTTTGCAGTTTTGAACTGCATCGGGCGATGGTGCAGAATAAAGCCAAGCTAAACTATGACTGTTTGGCAGAATGGTTGGATGGCGAGGCTGAGGTACCGGAAGAGGTGAAACGAGTTCCCGGATTGGCAGAAAATCTGCTGTTACAATCCAGAACCGCTCAGAAGATGAAACTGCTGCGCCACGAACGCGGTGCGCTTGAGTTTGAAACAATTCATGCCAAACCAGTGTTTGAAGATGGAGAAATCAAGGATATAGTTGCTGACAGGTCTAATGGGGCAAAGGATATAGTGGCAGACTTCATGATCGCCACCAATGGAGCAGTTGCCCAATATCTCGATTCGCGGGGTTATCCATCAATTCGTCGTGTGGTTAAAACTCCCAGACGTTGGGACAGGATTGTGGAGCTGGCAAAAGAGCGTGGTTACAATTTGCCGGAAATACCCGATCCCAAGGAACTGCACAAGTTTTTACTAAAAGAAAAGGCGGCGGATAAGCTGCGCTTTCCCGATATCTCCCAAAGCGTTATTAAACTACTGGGCAGCGGAGAATATCTGGTGGAAAAAGCCGGAGAGGATAGCCAGGGTCATTTTGGCTTGGCAGTGAAGGACTATACACATTCCACAGCACCAAATAGGAGATATCCTGATTTGCTAACCCAGAGGTTGTTGAAAGCAGCGATGAAAAAACAAGTTTTGCCATATTCTGAAGAGCAGTTGTCAGAGCTTGCCAAGCATTGCTCGCAGATGGAAGATGCGGTAAAGAAGGTGGAACGCCAGGTTGCCAAAGCGGCTGCTGCCATGCTACTTCAGGGCAGGATTGGTGAGGAGTTCAAAGCCATTGTAACCGGTGCTTCTCCCAAAGGGACATGGGTAAGGCTGTTTCGCATTCCGGTGGAAGGCAGAGTGGTGAAGGGTTTTGACTCTTTGGATGTGGGGCAGAAGATAAGGGTGAAACTGGTGGCAACAGATGTGGAGAGAGGCTTTATAGACTTTGTGAGACTGAAGCCAATTGCCGATCTTGACAGATTTGCACAGCCACAGTATATTAGCAACGGTGAATAATCAAAGGGGAAAGATACCAAAATGCAAGAGATTACATATCATATTATTAAAGAGGCAGATGCCAAGGTTATCCTGGCTCTGTATCGCCAAGCCGGATGGTGGCACATGGATGATAATCCGGAGTATCTGGAGACCGTATCCAAGATAATGCAGAATTCCTTTTGCTTTGTGATAGCCAAGCAAAACGATGAGATAATCGGGATGGGACGCGCCATCAGCGATGGAGTAAGCGACGCCTATATTCAGGATGTAACCGTGCGGGGTGACCTGCGTGGAAAGGGAATCGGCAAAGGGATAATCCGAACTTTGCTTAGCTTCCTGAAAGAAAATAAGCTGCAATGGATAGGCTTGATCAGTGAACCGGGATACGAAGGGTTCTACGGAGGTTTGGGCTTTAAGGTGATGCAGAATTACACTCCATTTCTGTTGGAAGATGAGTGATAATGCATAATCTGGAGCTTATAACCACCGAACACATCCCATTGCTGAGCGAGTATTTGCACAAATACCCACGGGAAAACTGTGACTATAGCGTAACAAATATTCTGGCTTGGGGACAGATATATCGCAATCACTACCTGATTTGGCAGGATAATCTGATTATCTACAATCCAAAGTATCAGTATATCCTTTTCCCCCTTGGCAATAACTTCACCGAGGCTGATCTGGCGGAGTTGGTTAACCGCTTTAGGGAAGTGTTTCCCAAGGCGGAGATGATATTGTTCCCGGATGAGTATGTGCAAAGCCACCCAGAGATACATAAGTATTTTGAGCTAACGGAAGATAGATCCTGGGCAGACTATGTGTATAGCGTTGATAAGCTGGTGCAGCTTTCGGGCAAGAAACTGGCAAAGAAGAAGAATCTTGTTTCCCAGTTTGTGCGTGCCTATCCGGAATACAAAGTGCTGCCGATAACCAGCGACCGAAGTGGAGTGTTGCTGGAGTTTACTCATAAATGGCGAAGGGAGAGGAGTGCAGAAGGGATATATCTGATGACAGAGATAAAGGCGATTGAAAACACTCTTAAGATGTGGGATGAATTGCCTACAGAGGGGATAATCATTTGCCTGAATAATCGCATTGCAGCCTATTCGATCTGGTCTCCCCAAACCCCTGAGATGGTTTCAGAGCACTTCGAGAAGTTTGATCCCGAAAAGAAAGGTTCTGCCCAGTTGATAAACTGGGAAACGGCTCGCACTTTACAGGGACGCTATAAATATGTTAATCGGGAGCAGGATTTGGGGCTGGACGGCTTGCGCCAAGCAAAGCTATCTTATGATCCCGAGTATCTGGTAAAGTTCTATTTCGGCATCTTGAGGAATGCGTGAATAAAAAAGGTAAACAGCATCCATCCCAATAGGGCGCAAAAGATTCTGCCCCACGCATATTGATCCAGCATCTGGTAAGAAACGGGTAGTTTATCCAGCTTCTTGTATCGCTCGATATCTGAAGCGAGAAAGCGATTGGGGGCTATATTGTTTAGCTGCTCCAGCAAACTTGTAAGCTCTTGATGCTCTAATCTTCTGCCGGTGTGCATGTAGGGATCATCCAGATAACCACGGTTTTCCAGGCTGCCAAGCTTGTAGTTCAACATTCTTACGCCTTTGGTGAAAAGGTCTTTGGCGAGAGGATCTTTAACCATCTTGTCGTATTCGTATAGGTTCAATAAGGTCTGAACCATCCCGCGGATGGCATAATCCGGATAGCTTTTGAACCACACGGTGCTATCGGTTTCTGCACTACTTAAATAGCCATATCCGGGATCTAACTTTGCCAGCATCCCTGTGGAGATAGCGAGAAGCCTTTTATCGCGAAGAAAGCCTGCTCGTTGAGCAATAGCCAGCATGGCTGCGCTTTGAGTAGCAGCACTGTACCAAGGTTTAAGCAGGGAAGCATCACGAAAATCGTAATTTTGGGGGATCAATCCGGTTGAGTCCACTTGGTTGACCAGCCATTCGCTTAGCTGCAAGAACTTCTTTTCTCGGTTGGGTTCAATGCGGGTGTTATAGTTTCTTATTGATTCTAAGGCAACATACTCCGGATCATAAACGGTTCCCACTCTGGGATAATACCGCATGGGGATGCCATGAGCATCGGCGGTGGCTATTTCCACAAAGCTGGTTTTGGTAACTGCATAAAAAGCTTTGCCGATTGAGCTTACTATTTTAGGTTCGGCAATTTGCCAAAGCATGGAAGTGAAGATAAACCCGATAGCCAAGCTTATCAGAAATGATAGGTTTCTACGCATTGTTCTTTACTCCGATTAGCATGCTGATAATATAGATAACTGCTTCAAATAGCACTATGGTTGCCCCTGTGGGAAGATTAAAAGTGAAGCTGAGGTAGAACCCAGCCATGGCACAGATTACCGAGATTATGGCAGACATGAGGATTGCAGGTTTCAGGCCGGGAACGAGGTTAAAGGCTATTACAGCCGGTAAAATCAATTGTGCAGTCACCAATATAATACCGGCACTCTTTAGGTTTATGGCAATGTTCACAGCCAGCAGAATCAAAAATGCACGGCTTACCATACCGGTCTTTATACGGTACACTTGAGATATCTCTTCGTTGTAACTTAGATAGAAGAGCTCCTTATAGAACAAGCTCACAAAAGCAATATTGATGATGCTGAGAACAGCCAGAAGGTAAACTTCGCTCTCTGTGATTAACAGCACATTCCCGAAGAGATAGCTGGCAAGATCAAAAGCATAATTCTGCGAGATACTGATGAGGATAATACCCAACGCCATGCTTACCGAAAGGAAGATACTGATGGTGTTAGCCTCATGCAGTTTGTGCCGTTTAGAGAGCCAACCAATAGCTAAACTGATAATCACAACAAATATGAGCGTAGTGAGATTCAAGTTCAAATTCAGCAAAATAGCAAAGGCTATACCGGCAAAAGCCATGTGTGATAAAGCCTCTCCCATGTATGAGATACGACGCAGGGTAACATAGGGAGCAAATAGCGCTAAACTCAAACCGGAAAGTAATGCACCAATAAGAGCATTGAGCAGGAAATGAAACTTAATCATAGCTCAATATCCTTTCTCGATGATGCGCACACTTTCACCGAATGTGTTCTGGATAACTTCAGCACTAACCAGTTCCATATGGTTATGGCAGTGCAGATTGCGGTTTAAACAGACTAAGAAACTGCAGTAATCAGAAAGAATATTCAAGTCATGAGATATGGTAATGATGGTCTTCCCTGACTCGTTTAGTCCTTTTAACAAGCTGAAAAAGCTCTGTACAGCAGGTTTATCCAAGCTTGCTTCCGGCTCATCAAGTATCAAATAGTCACTTCCACCAACGATTGCTCGAGCAAGGAGCACCCTTTGAAACTCCCCTCCGGAAAGCTGACCGATATATCTTGAGGCTAGATGAGCTACTCCGGTTTGTGCCAAAGCATCAAGGGCTAAGTGTTTATGCTTATCTCGTATCCGATGCATGAGCGGGATATCACCGACCAAGCCCATTAGTGCTATGTCTAGTGCTGTGGCAGGGAAGTTGCGGTCGAAGGTTTCATGCTGGGGCAGGTAACCAAAGTTGTGCAGTTTTGACCATGCAGAATGGGGCAAGCCATCAATGCTTATGCTGCCTTGCTGCATGTTGTGTAAACCGAGAATGAGCTTTACCAAAGTAGATTTACCTGCTCCATTGGGGCCAATAATTGCCACAAACTCCCCATCGGGAATATCCAGGTTGATATCCTCCAAGATTGCCTTGGCTCCCAAGCTGAATTGCAGGTCTCTGATTTGGATCATTTCGCGGTAAACGCTTCCTTCATGCTTGACCAATTATTGTAGATAAGTTCTGAGATGGTTTTTGCTTCTCCATCGCTACCCAGTGAGTCGAGGGTAAGAAGTTGTAAATTGAATTCCTTCGCCAGCACTTCACCGGATTTCTTGTTCATTTGTGGCTCTACAAAAAGGGCTTTCACCTTTCTTTCATTGATGGTTTCGCCTAGTTTTGCTAAATCAGCGGGACTTGGCTCTTGCCCGGGAGAGAATTGCACCCAGCCAAGATAGTCCACACCGAATTCTTGGGCAAAGTAGGCAAAGCTGTTATGATATGTTATCAAGCCGACATCAGTATATTCATTGCGCTCTTGAGTAATCTTTTCACTCACTGCTTCCAACTCACCACGGATTACATCAGCATTCTTGCTGAAGACCAGAGAGGAATTGGGAAACCTTTGGGAGAGTTCTTTCTCAAGAGCAGTAACCAGCTTTATCATAAGCTGGGGAGATGTCCATAAATGCGGATCAACAGCATCATGTTGGTGCTCTTCATCATCTTTATGTGGCTCCACATCTTCCAATGGTGGGATAAAGTCCTCAATAAGCTTGGCTACGACAATGTTATCATCAGAGCGAGTGGCAAAGCTCTTTTCCAAGTTCTTTTCCAAGCCCAGACCGTTCGATAGGATTAGGGATGCGTCAATCAGGGAACGCAGGTCAGTTGGTTTGGGTGACCAGGTGTGCGGGGATGCATTGGCAGGAATAATTGAGGAAACCTCAAATTCATCTCCCGCAAGTTGAGATAATAGAAGTTCGTATGGGTGTATCGTCGTGAGTAATAACGACTTCTTCCTTTGCTTATTGCTTTGGCATGAACTGAGCAACATTAATAAGATAATGAACAGCAGCAATCTGAATCTCACATAAACTCCATAATCATCATTTTTGTGCTTCCCTCCCCGTATCCAATCTAATAAGCTATATGGAAGGGGAGGGAAACGCATTGATTGAGCGTTAAACTTAGTTAACTGCTACTCCATGCTTTTCAGTAATGAAGTAAGCAAGCGCACTCCCACGCCGGTTGCGCCAAAGGGGTTAACCCCGCTTTCTTTTTCCTTCAGTGCGGTTCCGGCGATGTCAATGTGAAGCCAAGGTTTTTCTTGCACAAATTCACGCAAGAACAATCCTGCGGTAATTGCGCCTCCCATTGGACCACCCACGTTTTTCAGGTCGGCAATATCTGATTTAAGTAGCTCTTTATATTCATCATGCGCAGGAAGTTGCCATACATTTTCGCCCGTGAAAGCTGCAGCAGCCTTAAGCTGTTCCAACCAAGGCTCATTGTTGGTTACAACTGCAGAGAATTGTGTTCCCAAAGCAGCTACGGCAGCACCTGTAAGAGTAGCAATATCTATAACTCTATCGGCATGCTCTTTCTCTATTGCATAGTGAATAGCATCGCACAGAGTAAGCCGTCCTTCGGCATCTGTATTTATTACTTCAATGGTCTTACCTGCCATGGATGTAATAATATCCCCGGCACGATATGCATCTCCGGAGATCATATTCTCACAAGCAGCCACAATCCCGATTACATTAACCTTCAGCTTCATAGAGGCAATAGCACTCATTGCCCCAATAACCGCGGCAGCCCCACCCATGTCGTTCTTCATATTCACCATACCAGGAGGTGTTTTTATGCAGTAACCGCCACTGTCATAGGTGAGCCCCTTACCAACCAAGGCAATAAGTTCCTGTCTTTTATCAGGATTACCATTATAGCGCATGATGATCAGCTTGGGTTCTTTTGCAGAGCCACGGCTAACTGCCAAGAAAGCATCCATCTTTATGCGGCGAAGCTTATCCTGGGAATGTGTTTCGATAGTGAAGCCATACTGCAGGGCAGCTTTCTTGGCTGTTTCTGCTAAAACTTCGGGAGTCATCACGTTGGCTGGTTCATTTACCATCTCGCGGGCAAGGTTGGTTGTTTCCGCATATATTCTGCCTTCCAGAATTCCCCTGTTCAAATGGCGGGTATTCTTGGTGTTAAGCACATAATGCAGGGCTTCCATGCTATCTTTCTGTTTGCCACTGTTCAAATACTTGTCGAATCGATAGCTAACCAGCAGAGAAGTCTCAGCCAGGATGTGACCGAAAGACACGTCATTAATGGGGTTAACAAAGCCCGGGAACAAGTATAACTGAATAGCATTCATCTTACTTGCCATGCGTAAGGCTGCTGCAAATATACTGCGCAGCTTGTTTGGGGTGAGCGCATCTTTATCGCCAACTCCCATCAGGATTACATTAACGCGCCGCTTTGCAATAATCATGCTAAAGGATTTTAACGCTGCAAAACCAAAATTAAAATCCTCATTCTTCATAAATATCTCGATTGGTTCCAGCAGAGAGGCAGGTACATATTCGATATCGTGAATACTACCGTTTTCTTCTTGCATTAAAAGCACTGTGTCCAGATGTTCGGGAAGTTTGCGGATTACATCAATTTTCATGGGTTCTCCTCTTTTCATATATTCTCATAATCTAAAAGTCTTCAGTTAGGCTGAGGTAATAGTTTGGCTTGCTGATATCGGATAAATCTGTTTGCCAAGCCACATCAAACTTCAGCACAAAATAACCAAGGTTTAATCGGGGGCCAAAACCATAGCCCATCTTTATATCTTGCAACAGCCCATTTTCCGCTCCTCTGAATCTATCGGTATCATCCCACACAGCACCTGCATCGATAAAGGCTGAGCCTCTGATATTCCCCATTGCCAAAGGGATGGGAAAGGCTACAGACAGGTAATCCAAGAATGGGAAACGCAGTTCCATCGTGGCAAGCGCTTTCTTTGTGCCACTAATGGCTGAGTCCAGCGCACGCACTCCATAATAACCATCCAGATTAAACCTATCAGGACTCTTACCGGTGCTTACGGCACCGTTTATGCGCATGGCAAGGCTATAACGTTTGCTAAACAGCGTGTAGCTACGAATATCAAGATAGTTCGTGAAATACTCCAGTTCCTTGGCGGCAAAGCTCTTGCGGACATGATAAATGGCTCGCCAGCCAACCAGGGGTCCTGTGGAGCCATATATGGAGTTGTCGTGAATCAAGCTTACCCCGGGGGCAAACACCGTATCAGAAGCTTTATCCACATTCTCCACCCATATCTCTTCCGCCACATTATCTGCCGGCAGCCAATCCCAATTCTGCTCAATCTGATACAGCCGGTTATCCATCTCCAGCCTTAAAAACCGGCTAAAGGGATACCGATATATCAGGTTTATTCCGGATTCTCTGTTCTTCAGCAGCAGGTATTCGTCCTGTCCGGGCATATAAATGCGGTATAAATACTCGTCGTAGAGATTGTATATCCCAATTCCATAATCTGCCCTATGCTTGAGAAACAAGTAAGATAGCAGCAAGTTAGATTTCTCACTCTTGTCGCTTATCCCCAGACTGATGCCGATACTGTGGTTGCCCATCAGATCTGCCAATCCGACTTCCAAGTTTCCTATTGCTCCCTGCGAAGAAGAATATGCCATCCCTCCCCACAGGTGCTCCAGAGCAAAACGGCTGCGGTATGGTTTCACTTCCACGGGAGTAGTTACGCTGTCCGGCTTGTCGTCCCAACTGAAATCTGGGAATAGGCGAAGAGAATCCTCATAACTAAACTCATGATTCATGATAAGTGGACGGCGGACATTTGGTATTCTAGCAGGATTGCTGCGTTTACGTTCTATTTTGGTGCGTTTGCCGTATAAATCCAATCTCTTCAGGTCAACGCTTGCCAGCAGGTCTCCGTCTCGTTGGAAGTTACTTGGTGCTGTGCTGTCCTTATATTCCAGATTCAGCAGAGGGTTATCGTCAAAATATATATCCCAGGCACCATTGAAATAGTTTGCCATGATAAGATACTCATCGTTATGGCTGAGATCACCCGCAAAGATACCTGACATAGTTTTGGCAAGTGTTGCGCGGGCACCACTGATTAAATCTACCACTTCTAAATTGCTGATCTTATCCTTGTTGGAAACAAACACAATCTTGTTGCCACTCTCTGCCCACATAGGTGCAAAACAATCATAACTTTCATTGCTTACCTGCACAACTTCGCCATTTGACAAGCCGATTACGAATACATCCCGCACCAGATCCGCAAACAAGCCATAACGCGGAGTTACCCCGGAGTGTTTACGCTCTGAATCATACGCAACCTTGCTGCCATCAGGGGAAAAGCGCGGATGTGCCTCATTGTAAGTATCATTGGTAAGACGTTTTAGTTCTTTGTTTTCCAGATTGTACAGATACAAATCTGCCTGCATGGCACTTTGACCGCTGAAAACCATGGTTTTCCCATCAGGAGCAACATCCACTTCATACACTGCACTTAACTCTGGGAAGCTGAGGGTCTCCAGTATTTTTTCTTTTTCAACGTCGAAGATGTGTATTTTATCTCCAGTGGAGGTCTTGGCTGAGAAGGCTATTCTGCGGTTATCCGGGAACCAACTTAGGCTGGAACGGAAATAATAGAATTCTTCCAGTTTTGCACTGCTTTCACCTTTCAGAATCATCTTTGCCTTATCCAGCCCTTGGGTGCCTGCCATCCAAATGCTGTATCGTGCTCCGGCATTGGAATAATACACATAACGTGAACCATCAGGCGAGAAACGGGGGGCAAAGTTGAAATATGAACCATCTTTCTTATGAAATGTTCGCTGTTCAAAGCTTTCCATGGGGATGCCGTGGCTATTTATCTTGGGGAAGTAATCCCGTTTCAGCTTATAGTTCCATCTGGATTCCAGTTCGGCAAAATCCATCCCGAACACTTTCTTTGTGGCATCATCCAGGTTAGTCATGCTTCTAAGGGCAAAGAAGTACTCGGGCACCTTATTTCTGCCCCAAGTGTCGGCTATATAAGCCAGGAAACTCTCTCCCAGTCTATACGCAAGGTATCCATCCGTCTCTTGCAGTTTGCCGATGCGATCGTTTATCACCATGTCCATCAGGAACATGTTATTATATTCGTCTTCACCGCCGATGGACAGATATTCCGGCAAACCTTCCGAGAACCAGAAGGGGAATGCAACCGGACGCAGAGGCGTGAGAGCCGTTACCATACGGCTATCCATTGCATTCACATAAGCATGTGTTAGCTCGTGGGCAAGCAGTTCTTCCAAGGCAGCATAGCTTCCATCGAAGGGCACTACCACTCTATTGCGCAGACTTTCGGTAAATCCCCCCACTCCTTCAGAAAGAAGCGGGTAGATTATATTGGTGGTTTGGAATTCTGTTTTGGAAGCATAGAAGATAACCGGGATACGACTAAGCACCGGCACCTTGAATTCGGCTTTGATATAGTAATAGATATCCTCTGCCATCAAAGATACTGTTTTCCCGAATGTATCTTCACCCTTGGGGTAATAGATATCAAAGTGCATTGTTTGGATCAGCGACCAATTTTGGTCAACTGCATTTATCTTATTCTGTCCAAAGCTTAAAGCAAGCATGTAGCTGCAAAGCAGAAGCAAGATCAACAGGCTGAGTATCTTTTTCATAATATCCTAAAACAAACTGAATTTAACATATTTCTTGGGATGCGCCTTAATGTCTTGTATCAAGGCATCCAGATTTTCCAGAGAACTCCCAAGCTTGGTGTATAACTCATCATCATTCAATAGCTTGGCTGCTGTGCCATCCCCGGATTGTAATTGCTGTGCCGTCTTGCTAAGATTTCCTGACAGCACCTGCAGGCTATCCAGAGTACCGTTTATCTTCTTCATCATGGCAGGGGTTTCCGCTATACTGCGGTTTACTGTATCGCTATTCTCCTGCACCACAATGTTCAAGCCGGCTGTTAGCTTATCCACTCTGGCAATAACAGCGCTAATTTCCTGTTTTAATTCCATGGCAGCACTCTGAGCGTTCTGCACTGCGTTATCGGCATTTTTTACCAGCTTGGCAGATCCGGTAAGTAGTCCATCGGGAGCTTGCAGGGCATCCAAAGAACTCTGCAAAGTCGCCAAAGTTTCAGAAGCCTGCGATACCATACTCATAAGTCCATCAGGGGATGTTCCCTGCTGTATTCTGGTAATATCCAAGCGCTCCTTCCCTGCTCCCGGCACAATTGCCAGAACCTTACTACCCATCAAACCGCTATCCATCACTTTGAACTCTGACCCTTGGTTCAAACGTATCTGACTATCAACCCCTCCCAACACTAAAACTGCGTCTCCCTGGGATTTAATAGCTTTCACTCTACCAACTTCCATGCCTCGGAACACCACTTTATCGCCAACTTCCAAGCCATTCACATCACTGAAACTTATCTTAAGTTCATAACTTGCTTTCATGTTCAGTCGATTGCTTAGCCATAGATAGCTAAATAGCAAGATGACGCCGATCGCCAGAGTCCAAATCCCCGTCTTTATCTGCACACTGCGTAGTTTGGGATAGAAACTGTTCACATCTACCTCAGGTTTTTAGCTGCTTCTTTTCCGCTGCGGGAAACAGCACATTATTCAGGATTAATCTATATCCCGGAGAGTTCTTATACAGCTCCAGAATCGTTTCGGGATCCCCCACCTTATGCTGATAATCTTCGGGATCATGCCCCCCATAAAAGGTGAAAGTGCCCTTACCAATATTGCCGTGAATGTATTTCACTTCGTTCTGTCCCGGCACCTCGGCAAGGATAATCACGCTTTTCTTCACTTTGTCCTTGAAGAATGAGGTAGTTTGCCCCAAGAAGCCATCAATCACATTGGTATGGCATTGGGTTAACATGGTGGGCACGGGATCGTATTTTGCCGAAAAGTCGAACAATTGGAAATAATCTGCCTCAGCTCCACGCAGCATGGAATAGTCACTGGCATCGATATCCGAGAACTCATATTCATAGGGGTTGGGGCGCACATTGAAACCTTCAAAGGCAAAGCTGCGGTTGAAATCCAGCTTCTTGTTATACTGCGGGTCAATGCCATCTCCATCTATCACGCTATCCACGATGTCCATATTTCCTGCTGCCATGGCTATGTCAAAGGTGTCGGTGGCGGCACACATGGCAAACATAAAGCCACCATTCGTCACAAACTCTCGCACCTTCTCTGCCACGGCATGCTTAAGTTGCCACACTTTGGCAAAGCCATGCTTGGCAGCCATTGCTTCGTTAACTTTTATATCATTCTGATACCAAGTGGTGTTGCGGTAAGAGCCATAAAACTTGCCATACTGTCCGCTGAAATCTTCATGATGCAGGTGCAGCCAATCATAATCGTTCAGCTTGCCTTCCAGCACTTCATCATCCCAAACCCTTTCATACTCTATCTCCGCATATTCCAGGGCAAGGGTTACCGCATCATCCCAGGGTAAGGCATTGGGTGGGATATACACGGCTATCTTAGGCTCTTTTTCCAAGGTAACGCTTTCCATATTAGCGTCCTGAATTTCAGCCATTATTCCTGCCACTTGCGATGAGCCTACGTTTTCATAACGGACTCCACGAATATTACACAGAGCGGCAAGAGCATCAGAATCAGGGAACAGGAAGCTGCCTCCACGATAGTTTAACAGCCACTTGCCCACAAGCTGATCCTTCAAGCCCTGAAAGGCGATGCCATAAGCCTTTAGATGGTTGCTTTGGGTGATGTCCATGGGGATTAACAGCTCTGCGTTCAGAGGGATAAACAGAAGGCAAATGCCGATGTATAGGAGAATCAGGCGCAAGCTGAGCGATTTTGCACTACGTGGATTATCTGTTCCTTGCACGGCAATCCTCCTTGTATTTGTATCTCGATAAGCGATTTTATGCTTTTTGGTGTCATATTCCCAAGCCATGTCATTCACTGTCAAGACAATTTTTTTCCCCTTCCCTTGGCATCATTGCATGATCATTACATGTTTATTACGGATGAAACATGCAATGATTATGCAATGATTAGGTAATGATGGCAGACAAGATGCCACAAATGCAGCCGGGGAGAAAGAAATTGCTTGCCATAAATTCCCAATCAAAAAAGCATGAGTAGCACGCCTTTGGGATGCATCCGCGAAACAAACAGGATTTGTTTGTGACGGAAATTTGGATAAGGATAGCTAACTGATGAAGATACTCATTATCAACTGTGGTAGTTCCTCTCTAAAATACGAGATTTACCAGATGCCGGCGAAGCAGAGCTTAGGAAAGGGATTGGTGGAGCGCATCGGCTTAGCCGAGGGTAAGATTTGCCAGGAATATGGCTCTGTGAAATACGAAAAAACCATGCCCATCCCCAATCACAGGGTGGCGTTTGAGCAGATGATGCTTGCCTTGCAGGATAGTGAAAAAGGCATATTGAACAGCATCAAGGATATTACCGGTATCGGGCATAGGGTGGTGCACGGCGGAGAACAGTATTCATCCTCCATTATCATTAACGACGATGTTAAAAAAGCAATCGAGATTAATTGCGAGCTTGCTCCTCTGCACAATCCTGCCAACCTGACCGGGATTATGGAGGCTGAAGCTATATTCAAGGACATTCCTCAGGTGGCGGTTTTTGACACGGCTTTCCACCAGACTCTCCCCCCCAGTGCTTATCTTTATGGTATTCCACGGGAGTTTTATGATAAGTACCGCATCAGGCGATACGGCTTTCACGGCACCAGCCACCGATATGTGGCGGGGATAGCCATGGAGATGATGAAGCGAAGCCCCGAGAACACAAACCTGATAACCTGTCATTTAGGTAACGGCGCATCCATCACTGCCATACAGGCAGGGAAATCCATCGATACCTCCATGGGGTTCACTCCGCTGGAAGGTTTAATGATGGGCACCCGTAGTGGAGATCTGGATCCATCAATCATATTTTATCTGGAAGAACGGGGCTTTGATTTCCACGAACTACATAACATCCTGAACAAGAAAAGCGGTTTGCTGGGCTTATCCGGCATATCCAGCGACTTGCGCGACATTGAAGCTGCTGCTGCACAGGGTAACCAAGATGCCATGGAGGCTTTGGAAACCTATGCCTACCGCATCAGGCGATATATCGGAGCCTATGTGGCGAACCTGATTAAGGTTGATATGTTGGTGTTCACCGGAGGCATCGGGCAGCATGGGGTGAATATGCGCAAAAGAATCTGTAGCAGACTGGAGAATCTGGGGATACACATCAACCGCGAACTGAATAGCCAGATTGGGGGATCTGCGGGGGTAATCTCGCAGGAGTATTCACCCATCAGCATATTGGTTATCCCCACCAACGAAGAACTGCAGATAGCAATAGACACCTATGCCCTAATCACGGGTGAGGATATTTCACCATGTGCAGATTGCCGAAACTGATTAACGTAAACAATATATAATCCCGGCTGAGGAGAAAGAAGATGAAAAGAAAGGTGCTTTTGTTCTTATTTATCATGTCCATCGCCATGCTGTGTGCGGCAGTGGGGATAACATCCGTAAATATGGAAGATCACGATTCCGCGGTAGTGCGGGTGGTGATTGGCTTAAGTGCGGAGGGAAATTATAGCATTAATGCGGGTGGAAACGGCTTGGAGTTTAAGCTGGATAACTTCATCACGAACAGCAAGGCTCGCATTGCCACCAAAGATAGCAATCTGGTAACCGCTATCGAGCAGGATGAGGAAGTGCTGCGCATTAGTATCAGCAAGCCTTATCGCTATGAGACCACCACCTTTTCCTACCCCCGCCGTATTGCCATAGACATCTTCAAAAAGAACCCAAGCAAGGCTGAAAGACTTGCCATTGCAGATTTCTATGCTGAGATGGGGAAGCTGAACAGTGCAGATAAAACCTATTCTGATCTGCATATAGACTACCGTGAGGATGCACAGATACTGTACAAATGGGCAGTTTTATTGCAGAAGCGGGGTAGTGCCAGGGCAACAGAAAAGCTTGCTTTAATCCCCGCAAGCTCACCATATTTTAATAAGGCTCAAATCCTTATGGCAAAACTGCATGGGGAAGAAGAGCCCTTACCTCCTCCTCCGTCAGAACCAGAGCCAATATTGCAGGATAGCATTGCGGCAGTTCCAGTAGTACCTGTTAAACCACCGGTAAAAGTGAATCCGCCTCTACAAGTAAAGACAAAATCCTGCCCTATTCTTGGGCTGTGCGGAAATCTGGGAGTAATCCCCCTATTGCTGGTGCTGGGGTTGATGGTAGCCTTAGGTGTGTTTATCTTTATCCTGGCGATAAAGATGAAACCTCCGGTAAAGCGGGAGGAAAGCCCGATTGTGGAGAGTGATCTCGCCTTGGACACCAAAACCATGTGCAAGATGGTTAGCAAGCTACTTTCCGATGGGTGGTCGATGCGGGAGATATCCAAAGAGCTTAAGATCAGCCTGCGGGAAGTGGAATTGCTGGTTCAGATGTGCCACAGTGGCGGACATGAAGATACGGAAGATTAGCTTATTCCTGCTGCTGTGCGCCGGTTATGTGCTTGCCTTGGGAGGCGTAAGCCTGCCTGAGGGCTCTGCCTTTGTTCCCACGGTTAGAAGCGAACTGCACTATAGCCTGCTAAACTACCCGGAAGAAGCGCGAGAGGCGAGTATTGATATTTACGGAAAGGGCTTGTACCATCCCTTTACCGGTTTACCACGCTTTCGGGATGCCTTTATCGATGCCTTCCGCATGGGTAAGGCAAGGCACAGCCTGATTGGATACCAAAGCCCGGATTCGCTTATGCAGGCAGAGTTTAATGTGCTGGCAGGTTATGAACATGCCAAAGGGGATGAAGCTTGTGGGTTTATCTATAAAGGCTATATCATAAAGGCTGAGGTTGCAAAACGCTTAAGCCTAAATACTTTCTGGTGGAACGGGATGTTCATGGGTGATAAAGCAGAGGCAAAATTAAGCGAATTGGCTGATGGATATCTTAAGGATAGTGCCGATAAACTACGGGTTGATAACATAAGCGCAGATATCAGCTATCATGCACCTGCCTACACGCTTGCCCTTGGCAGAGGTAGATTTCCCATTGCCAACTCTTTTAGCGGCAGCATTATTCTTAATGATGAGGTTAATGATTACGGTTATCTGCTGGCAGAGGGAAAAGCAGGGGACTTCCGGCTTTCCTTACTGCATGCATCCTTGCAGGCAGATAGTGTATATGCCATATATCCTTCCTCAGCGGTAAACAGTAAAACATATCCTGATAAGTTCCTTGCCTTGCACCAGCTTAGCTATACTCCAACGCCGGAACTGAAGCTGTTCATGGGCGAAAGCGTGGTGTATGGCAACCGCGGGATTGAGCTGAACTACCTTGTCCCCACTGCGTTCTGGCGGGCAACCGAGCATAATCTGGGGGATAAGGATAACATGATGGTCTATGCCGGGGCAAGTTACCAGCCGGTTAAACGGTTAATCTGCTATGCTCAGGCAGCCTTTGACGAGTTTAGCTATAACAAGCTCTTCACTTCCTGGTGGGGCAATAAGTATGCTCTGCAGGGCGGTGTGCAGATCCAAATGCCTGCGCTGTTAACCACTACGGAGCCGATTAAGGCAAATATCGAGCTTACTGCCGTGCGTCCTTTCACTTACACACATTATATGAACCACACTATGTACTCACACGATGGGCATCCTCTTGGTTATCCCCAAGGCTCGAATATCGTGGATATCAGTCTGGGGCTAAATGTTCCAATTGCTTATGATCTGAAGTTTATCAGTAAGCTGTCATACAGCAAACAGGGAAGCTATGGAAGCTCATGGCAACAGAACTATAATGACCTGTTTGCCCAAACCAGCCAAAGTGCCAAGGCAAAATGGTTTCAGGGTGAAGTAAGCAAACGCACCGGCATCGACACGGTGCTGCTGATAGATACCTTTGCGCATCATCGCTTGCTGTTGGGGCTTGAAGCCCGATATGATAAGGAATGGGACAGCAAGATGTATGCCGGATGGCAATTACACTATTAAAGGAGCATTACCATGCCTATAGTGGATAGAATGGAGTTTCCCCGTAAATATAAGCTGAAAGAATATGTAATCATACTCGTACTGGTGGCTGCCTTTGTGGGTATAATGCTGCAACGGCAGAGCATCAAGCGGGTGCGGGAAGCCATAGAAATCAGCTCTGTCTCGGTGGGACGCTTCGGTACTCAGTTTATTGAGCTGGATTTTAGCATCGCCAATAAAAGCAAGCAGGAACAGACTGTGCGCCTCTTGGCAAAAGTGTGGGATGCACAAGGAGAGGAAATCGCCAGCGCTCTGTTTGATGTAACTCTGCAACCCACAAGTGTGTCGCAACGTAGCAAGATGCTGGATAAACTCACCCGCACTCTTAAAGAAGGAGAAAAGCCCTATAAGGCGGAGATATCCTTGTATGAGAGACGGGTTCCCTAAGATGAATAAACGGATAAGGTGATAGATATGAACGCAGTAATGACCGCTTATGTAAACTGGGTGCACAGCATGCCCATCTATTCTGCCATGGTGCAGTTTGCCATTCTTGGCACCTTTGGGGAAGTGATCTCCAAATGGGTGGTTAACAAGAACTTCAAGTATCCTTTCAGTTTTGCCATCACCGTTTGGAAGATGATGGTGTGGGCAATTCTTGCAATTGGGATAAAGTATGCCTTTAAGGGTTTTGTGGGCTATGTAGCTTATCTGGAAGAGCATGGCATGCTCCCCCATTTGAACAACTTTGGCAAGGCTTTTGCCATATCAGCCTTTATGAACCTGCAATTCGGCATCACCCTCGTGTTGGGTCACCGTGCTTTGGATAATATCCCGGAGAAGCACAAGAACTGGGCAAACCTGCATAAGGGCATCTTTTCGCTAGTGTGGTTCTGGATTCCTGCACATACGATTACTTTTATGTTACCGGATATATACCGCATAGGCTTGGCTGCTTTATGGAGCCTGGTGTTGGGCTTGATATTGGGTTTCTTTAACCGCAAATAGCATATAATCCATGGCTGTTTCCAGGGCTGCACCTGCTCCCTTGCTGTTACCCGTGATGGCTTGGACAGCGGGCATAGTCCTGATGCGCCATCTTGCCATAGCCATGCTGCCATTGATAATTGCAGCAGTGGCTTTGCTGTGCTTGGCATTGTTGTGGCGTGCACCCAGAACTTACCTGATCATAGTTCTTTGTCTCCTGTGTGGGGCATTACGCTTGGGGATACAGTTTTCGGATGTTTCTCCATTACAGGAAACGGTTCATACTCGGCAGCATATTAGGCAAAGCATTAGCTTTCGCGTACAGCAGGAACTTTCCAGTGTGAATAAGCTGTATGCTGTTCGTCTGGAGCACATTGGAAACCATGACATCAAGGAATCAATACTCTTTCGCAGTGCCGGAACACTCACTCCGGGGGAGCGTTATCGCACTATCGCCGATATACGCCCTCTATTCAACGATCCTGTAACGGATATTTACCCTAAGCGTTTTGCTGCTTTTAGCACTCAGCTTGGCAGTATGGATAAACTGGCTTCCAGCCCATTACATTACTATCCTGCCCGTCTGCGTAGCTATCTCCTTGCCGATCTGGATACCAAACTGGGTGACGATGCTGCCTGGGCAAAGGGCTTGCTGCTTAGTGACACAATTGCCAAGAACGAGTTCCGCAGTGAACTTAGCCGTTCGGGGATTATGCATCTCATTGTGGTGAGTGGTTTGCATGTGTGGTTTATCTATTGGTTGTTGCTTAGTTTTTTGCGCATCTTTGCGCGCCGTAATCTGGCAGAGCTGATATTCCTGCCCATAATTCTCCTGTTCACCGCGCTTAATGGCTTTGCACCCCCGATAACCAGGTCGGTGATAATGATTGGAGTAAGCATCCTTGCACGCTGGTGGCAACGGCCCATATCTGATGCTCAAAGTTTATCGCTAAGCTTATTGATTATCACTCTCATCAATCCTGCAGAACTCTTTGGCATTGGCTTGCAGATGTCTTTCCTGTGCATAACAGTTTTATCCTATGGGCTTCCCAGAATATACCTATTCAGTCCGGATACACTAATAGAGCAGCCCTTGCGCCGTTTCACCCAGAATCTCTTTGATGGTATGTTGCTTTCCTTGCTAGTCAGTTTGGCTATCTCTCCAATTACATTGTACTATTTTGGTACAGCTTCTTTCAATGCCATCATTGGCAATGTCTTTGGCATCCCCCTCACCGGTATGCTGCTTCCGCTTTCCCTAATGTTGATGTTGCTCCCCGGAGAAGGCTTTATCTTTCACAGCCTGGCAGTTACTTACAGGGCTTTAATCCATCTCTGGGAAAGCTTCATCACTCTTTGTGCCTCGCTGCCTTTCAGTATCAATGCGTTATATATCAACCCCAATTATGCTCTGGTGCTGGCAGTGCTAATACTATGGGCATTTCTGCTGATCCGGGGTAGATTCCGCCTTGCTGCTTACTTCGCTATTCCAGTTGCGTTAATGAGTGTGGCATTGCTGTGGCAACCATTATCACAAAAGCAAGTGACGGATATTCATATCATGTCCTGCGGTATAGCCGATATGGGGCTGATTAGGCTTAAGAGCGGAGAGCTCATTGCGATCGATACCGGTGGTGGGAAGGGACTTGGGGAATCCAACACTGCCCCCCGAGAAGAAACAATGTTACGCGATAGCTGGATGCAGAAGACCATGCTGCCCTGGATGGGACGCCAGGGGATAAGGGAGATTGACTATTTGCTGCTAACTCACCTGCACGCAGATCACTTTGGAGGGTTCCTCTCTTTGCTGAAGGCTATCAAAGTGCAGCATATCATCATTTCGGACGAAACTGCGAAGCAGCCATTGTGGCAGTTCTTCAATTCCCGTGAGTATTTCAGACCCCACCAGGTGCATGTTATCAGCGACACCTGCAGCTTCAGAATTGGCAAAGCACGGCTCAAGATACTGCATCCGGATGCAGACTACTATAATAATGACGAAAATGAGCGTTCCCTCGTTTGCCGTTTGGATGCCGAGGGGAAGCGTATTCTCTTCACCGGCGATATTGGTGAACCGACTGAGGAATATCTGTTGAACAAGTATCCCCAAGAGCTGAGATGCGACTTCCTGAAGATTGCTCATCATGGCAGTAAGGGCAGCAGCAGCGAAGCATTCCTGCGTGCCACCAAGGCAAAAGAGGCGTGGCTAACAGCCTCATACAACAACCGTTTTGGCTTCCCTCATGCCCAAACTGTACAGCGTTTTCGTGATGCCCAAATCCCCATTCGCAGCACTGCCAATGGGAGTATCCGAACCGTACTAAGCACAAAATGATTGACAAAGCCACAGCCCATGAAAGAGTTAGCAGCATAAGGATGTTAAACATGAAGCAAACCAGAGAGAGCTTAGGCTTGGATAAGCTATTTAGCCTGATTGATGCAGCGGGTGATTTCGGCAATGCTGTAAAGCGCCAGAAACTTGCTCATCAGCATAATAAACTACCGGCGTTGCAGGAAGATTATAACCGCTGCGCCAGATTGATTAGCGTTATGGAACGAAACTCCTCCTCCGGTGCCAAACTGGAAGAGATATTCAGCCATATGCAGGAGCTTCCTCTAACCCACTATAAGCAAACAGATATGCTGCTTCTGCACGAGTTGTTCGAGCTGAAAAGCTTCCTTTGGTTGTATAAACAGCTTGCTAAGCACATGGAAAAGGAAGGTTTAAGCGACCTGCATCCTCTGCCAAATCTGGATAAACTGTTCTCATTACTGGATCCCGAAGCCAATGGTTTGCCGGGCTTCCGCATTTCCCCACATTATTCTCCTGAGTTAAAAAGCCTTATTGACAACCAGTTTACTTTAACCCAAAAGCTGAAGGCTATTCGTAAGCGGGACTTACAGGAAGCTTCTGTTTCCCTGGGAATTCCGGGATTGAAAGAGGAATTTGTTCTTTCTCGCAACAGGCAGGATGCCATAAGCCGTTTGCTTGCGAGCAATATGTTTGTGTTAACTCAGGAAAATCTTGCCAATCTCAGCTTCCGTCTGGCTGATTCACCTGCTGCTTTGGCTGTTAAGCAGGAGATGGATGCCTTACTGCTAAATATTAAAGCCGAAGAAAATGTCATTCTGCGACAGCTTAGCGACACGGTGTTCACCTATTTAGATGCTCTCACCATCGCCTGGCACAGCAGCAAGGAACTCTGTTGGGACTATATGCGGGCAAGATTTGCCATTTCATATCATTGCTGCATCCCCAAGCTGCTGGCATGGAATGCAGAAGCTTTCCCCGGGATTAAGCTAAGTTCTGCCGTAAACCTCTCCCTTAAGCTGCATTTGGAGCAGCGTCAGCACCTTTATCAACCATTGGATATAACGATGGATAATGCCATGAACCTCATCACCGGACCCAATATGGGAGGTAAAAGCACAGCCCTCATCACCATTGGTCAGCTATGCTATCTTGCAGGTTTGGGAATCCCTTTACCCGCAAAATCTGCATCCTTGCCCATATATGATCATATCTATTATAACCATGTAGGCAACGATGGTAGCGAAACACTCAGCTCTTTTGGCAAGGAAGTGGTGGCATTCGTGGCGGCGTTGAACAAGAAAGGACGCAGCCTTATGCTGCTGGACGAATTTGCCAAGGGCACCAATCCCACCGAAGGCGAAGCTCTCTGTGTTGCGGTGATTAAATACTTAGCCACCACTCCGCATAGCTTGATGGCTGCCACCCATTTCAATGCTCCCACAAGCCTGCAGGGCATTGCCCACTTTAGCATCAAAGGCATTGCGGAAGAAAGTTTCACTCGGCTTGCAAGGTTGACGGATGAAGATATGAAGCAACGTCTGAAACTGCTGTCCGAAGCCATGGATTATAGCCTTGTTCCCCAAAGAACCGCAACTCCACCCCCAAGATGCGCCTTCAAAATAGCAGCTTTATTAGGTATGCCGGAAGAGATAACCGGGGATTTAACCAATAAAGAGAGGTGATGCTAAGTGGAAAAGTTAAATGTTAAACAAGCCACCGAGCTTGCTCTGGAAGTGGGAAGAATCATTCTGCAAAGCGGTGGTACCACGAACAGGGTGGAGAAGATGATGCTTAAAGTCTGCAAGGGACTTGGCTATCCCAATACGGAAAGCTTCGTTACTCCCACCGGTATCTTCATTAGCATCAACGATGCAGAGGGGAGCATCAGCACCAGCATCAAGCGTATCGATAACCGCAGGATAGACCTTGGTAAGATAACCCGTGTCAGCCGTCTGGTAAGCTGCTTGGATGAAAAGCAAAACTGCCCTGAGGGAAAGGCGGTGCTGGACGTGAACTCCTTTCGGAAAGAGCTGAATGCTATAGATAAAGAAGAGGCATGGCCGGGTTGGCTGCGTAACCTCTGCGGTGGAGCAACAAGCGGATTCTTCTGCTTACTCTTTGGCGGAGCTTGGATGGAGTTTATTATCGCCGTTATCATCGGTATCATAGTTAGTTATGGCATGAAGCTTTTATCCCGGCTGGCGTTCAATAACTTCCTGCTAAATGCCATTGCAGCAGCTCTTATCGTGTGCATTGCCAAGAGCATGGATTATTATATCCCCTTCATCAGGCTGGATAATATCATCATCGGCGGAATCATGCTGTTAGTGCCGGGTTTATCCATCACCAACGCCATTAGAGACACCATGAGCGGTGATTTGGTTTCCGGCACTGCCAGAGGGGTGGAAGCCTTGTTTATTACCATTGGCATTGTTACAGGCAGTGGCACCATGCTTAAACTCTTTGCTCTCTGGGGGTATTGATATGCGCCCCTTTGATGCTCTCACTTTAATGCAGTTTTGCTGGGCGTTTCTGGCAATCCTCGGCTTCTCCATCCGCGTAAACCTGAAGGGGATAAAGATATTTTACACAGCCCTCAGCGGTGGTTTATGCTGGGCTTTTTATCTTATTGTATTGTATTACAGTAAGTCCGTGTTGTTCTCAGTGTTCATTTCGATTATCTTAGTATGTATCTATGCGGAACTTGTAGCCCCAAGGTTGCGAACTCCTGTTTCGGTTTTCGTTACCTGTGCTATCATCCCATTGGTGCCGGGGCGTGGATTGTTCGAATCCATGCAATACTATATCGCCGGCAACAATGTTCAGGCTTCAAAGAGCATCCTGCAAACCTTGTTGATTGCCGGGACTATATCCATCGCCATCGCGGTGGTGTCCTCGGTCACCAACCTCTGGCTGAAGATGCTCAATAGATTCTAAGGAGATAAAGAAACATGTATAAATCGGTTAAACAACAAAATCTGGAAGCTCGCATCTTAAAGCTTCTTTCCGGCAAAGCCCTCAAAACGGCGGAGCTTATCTTTAACGATCCCGAACTGCAAGCCGTGCAGGAATATGCCAATATCGTTTCCATTAAAAGGCTTGGCTATAACGACCATGGTCCTGTGCACATGCGCACCGCCACCCTCAACACCATCAAGATGTTCAAACTTCTAAACGAAGCAGGCATCCAAATGAACCTGGAAAAAGAGGAAGTAGGCACTGCCGACGATTCCCTGACTGCCGTGATTATGGCTTCCCTCTTGCACGATTTGGGCATGACCATTACTCGCGACAGCCATGAACTGCTAAGCATCCAGCTTGCCACTCCATATATCGATAGGATTCTGGACGCCCTACACGAACCGGGAGATTTGATGACCAAAACTGCCATCCGCTCCATTGCCATCGAAGGCATCTTTGGGCACATGGCAACCCGTAAGATACATTCGCTGGAAGCCGGACTGGTGCTTATCGGTGACGGCAGCGACATGGAGAAGGGCAGAGCTCGCATCCCCAGTATGCTCTCCATGAAAACCAGAGTGGGGGATATTCACCGCACCTCAGCTTCATCCATCCAAAAGGTGAAGATAAGCAGGGGAACAGAGAAACCAATCTGCATCACAGTGGAAATGACTGCTTCGGTTGGCTTTTTCCAGATTGAAGAAGTGTTCTTTCCCAAGATAAACAACAGTCCTGTTAAGCCATATATCGAGCTTTATGCCGGTGTTATAGATAGGGAGATGCTCCGCTATCTGTAAGGCTAAATACCTGCTAATACATAGATAATTTACCAACAATCAACCTCTCACTGCTTGGTGTCAAAGTAGCTGGCAAAGCGGTGAGTTCTTTTTTTGCCTAAATATGCTATCTTACTCTCCCCCAATCCAAAGCCTTAATCAAGTGATAATCACTCCTTAATCAAGCCTTAATAATTAAGGCTTGATTAAGGGTAGATTAAGAGGTGATTAAGGCCTTGGAAAGAGGAAGAAGCATGGGGCAAAAGAAGTAGAGATGCGGCTGCGCAGCATGCTAAGATACTATAAATTAGTGAGTTATCAGCGTTACGCACCCAAGTAAGAGCTTATTCAACCCCAATTTTGCGGCATAACTCCTGCACAGGACAGCGGTGGCACTGTGGTTTGCGCGGAGTGCAAAGGTTTTGCCCGAAAGCTACCACATAGGAATTGATGTTGCTCCAGTGTTGGGGAGGAAGAACTTTGCGCAGAGCCATCTCGCTTTCCAATGGCGTGGAAGTGCTGATATAGCCCCAGCGATTGCAGATGCGGTGCACATGCACATCCACGCAGATGGCAGGCAAGGAGAAGGCGATGGTGCGCACCAGATTGGCTGTCTTCCTGCCTACCCCCGGCAGAGTGATAAGTTCCTCGATTTCGGAAGGCACTTTTCCGCCGAAATGGGAGTTTAAAGCAGCGGGAAGTTCCTTGAGGTGCTTGGTTTTAGTGCGGTGAAAGCCCACTTGGTAGATGATAGAGTCCAGTTGCTCAAAGCTGAGCTTATCCAAGTCATCCGGCTTATGTACCACTTGAAAGAGTTTTTGCACCGCTTTAGCTGTAGTTTCGTCCTTGGTTCGGGCACTAAGGATAGTGGCAACAAGCACTTTAAAGGGCTCTTTGGTTTGGGCTTGGATGAGATCAACGATAGGGGTCTGCACAGTGTGGAAGTGCTCTCCCAAGCGTTTCATGACAGTATCAATGTCGAACTTACTCATGCTTTCTCCCGCGTAATCGCCATAAAAAAAGGGCGATAAAAATATGTTGCATGAAATGCAGGGGTGATAAATCTTGTCAACATCAAAGGAGTAACGATGTGCGGACGCTTTGCCCAAGTTATTGTGCATGAAGATCTGAAGAAGATGCAGGATGAGTTAAAGCTGATTAACCAATCCGAGCAAATGGTGCTGTCTTTCAACGTGGCACCGGCGCAGATGGTGTCTGCCATAGTTGCCAAGGATAACATCCGCTATATGGGTTATTTTCGTTGGGGGCTGATCCCTTCTTGGATGAAAGAAGTTCCCTCCAAAGCGCTGATAAACATCCGCAGCGAAACCATCACCGAGAAGCCAAGCTTTAAAGTATCCTTTATGCGCAGACGCTGCATTATCCCGGCAACAGGATTCTACGAATGGCGCAAGGCAGATAAACAGCCCTTCTTCCTGCGGGCAGCGAATGGAGATCTGCTGTATATGGCAGGGATATATGACACTTGGGAAAGTCCTGATGGCAGCTATGTGCCGTCTTTGGGGATTATCACCACTGCTGCTGACCGTACGGTAGGAGTTATTCACGAACGGATGCCTTTGCTGCTAAGCTCTAAAACGTGGAATGCCTGGCTAAATCCGGGGAATCAGGAAATACCTACCTTGAAGCCGATATTAAGCCCCGATCCGGGGATAACTCTTTCTATGTATCCGGTAAACAAACTGGTAAACAATATTAATTATAACTGCGCCGATTGCATCATTGAAGCCAAGTCTGAGGTGCAACAGGCAGATATCTTTCAGTTAATATAAGGTTTTATGACATCACGAAAGAAACATATATTGGTAGTGGATGACGATCAGTCAATATTGGATTGCATACGCATGAGTTTGCACTCAGAGCAGGAATATTGGGTTCAAGCGGTGGGAGATCCGGTGGAAGCATTGGATCTGATTCGCAGCAAGGAATATAACCTGATTATTTCTGATATACAAATGCCGGGCTTAAGTGGTTTAGAACTTCTGGAAACAGTGGTGAAGCATGACCCAAATCTGCCGGTTATCCTCATGACGGGTGAGAACGACCCCGAAAAGATGCGCAGAGCTATACAATTGGGAGCTTTTGACTTTCTGCGCAAACCCTTTGAGATAGCTGAACTGCATGTGGCAGTTAAACAGGGCTTGCAGAAGAATTTGCTGTTACTTCAGAATGAGAATTATCGCAATCACCTGGAAAGTCTGGTTGACGACCGCACCCGTGAGCTGATAAAAGCCAAGAGCCAATTGGAAAAGCACTATTTGAATACCATCTATGCCATGGTGTATGCCATGGAGGCGAACGATATATATACTCGCGGTCATTCCGAGCGGGTTACGGTTATCAGCATCATGATGGGCAAACTGATGAAGCTGGATATGGAAGAACTGAAGCTATTGCGTATTGGTGCCATCCTGCATGATTTGGGGAAGATTGGTATCTATAACACTCTGCTGAGCAAAGAGCAAGCTTTAACGATGAACGAGTATGAGATGGTCAAGCAACACCCTGTAATTGGCGAAAGGATTATTGGGCCCATTGGACTGCCAAGCACAGTGCACGATATTATTCTTCAGCATCATGAGTGGTATGACGGTAGAGGATACCCCAATGGTTTGAAGGGTGAGGATATATCGATGTTTGCCCGGATTGTGGCGGTGGCGGATTCCTATGATGCGATGACCAGTCAGCGTCCCTATCGCATGAATCTTGATCCCTATTCGGCAAGCTTGGAGATTAGGGATAATATAAAAGTGCAGTTCGATCCTGAGATTGGCATGATGTTTTACAATAACTACCGTTCCATTATTGCTCCCATCGAGAATGCTCCTGCCACCAAAGAACTGCTGTTCGAGCTTTTCTAAACAGATATGGAAGAATAAAGATATAAAGGAGTTAGCATGGTTAAGCAAATAACTGTCGCAGAGGCAGCAGCCATGATTAAACCCGGAAGCAGAGTTGCCATTGGTGGCTTTCTGGCAGCCGGTGCACCAGAGACCATCATCGATGCTCTTGTGGAGGGTAAGGTTGATAACTTGCATATGATTGTTATTGCCTCCGATTGGGAAAACCGCGGGGTTGGCAAGCTGGTGGTGAATCATCTGGTGAAGAGTGCACAGGTTTCACATCTGGGTACAAACAAGGCTATCCAAGCGCAGATGAACGCGGGAGAGATTGATATCGAACTCGTTCCGCAAGGTACTTTGATGGAACGGGTGCGTGCCTTTGGTGCAGGCTTGGGAGGAGTGTTAACCCCCACCGGTCTTGGCACAGTGGTGGAAGAAGGCAAACAGATAATCACCTGTAATGGCATGGATTATATACTGGAGCCGGCAATCGAATCCGACTTTGCCATCGTGAAGGCGCATAAAGCGGATAAAATGGGTAATTTGACTTTTAGTAAAACCTCTCGCAACAGCAACCCTATCATGGCAATGGCTGGTAAGATTACTATCGTGGAAGTGGATGAGATAGTGGAAATTGGCGAGATAGACCCCGAAGCAGTCACCTGCCCCGGTGTATTCGTGGACTATTTGGTTTTAAGTAAGGAGCATTGAGATGGCAAACGATAAAAGAGCAATGATAGGCGCACGCATCGCTAAGGAATTGAAAGATGGTGATTATGTGAACCTTGGCATCGGACTACCTACGGAGGCAGTGAACCACATCCCAGCCGGAGTGCATGTAGTATTCCAATCCGAGAATGGGATGCTTGGTGCCGGACCAACACCTGAAGAAGGCAAAGAAGATAAGGATTTGGTTAATGCCGGAGGTGGTTACATCACAGCACTTCCGGGAGCCAGCTACTTCGATTCCGCCACCAGTTTTGCCATCATTCGTGGCGGACATATAGATATAACTGTTTTGGGTGCCTTGCAGGTTGATCAAGAGGGTAACTTGGCTAACTGGATGATTCCCGGCAAGATGGTCCCCGGTATGGGCGGAGCTATGGACTTGGTTACGGGTGCCAAGAAGGTTATCGTAGCCATGGAGCATTGTGACAAGAATGGGAACTCCAAGATACTCAAGAAATGCAGTTTGCCGTTAACTGCCAAAGCTAAGGTGAGTTTAATCATCACGGATATGGCGGTTATTGAAGTAAAAAAAGAAGGCTTAACCCTTCTGGAAATTGCAGAAGGGCTAAGCGTGGAAGAGGTTGTTAAAGCCACAGAGGTGGAGTTAACCGTCCCCTGCGTGGTTAATCGCTTTTAGTGCACATAATCGCGCACGATATACGCATCATCTTTACTTATTTGGATTACCAGGTGGATGCCATCCTCTTGGTAATCCTCTTCTTTTATCACCGCTATTTCATGCAGCTTGCTCAGCAGGGCCGTCTTATCATATGGCAGCAGTATGGGAACAGTTATGTTGCCCAGTATCCTGGCTTCCATGGTGGCAAGCAGGGTGTCGATGTTCCTATCCTCGGTAGCGGAGATAAATACAGCATCGGGATACCGGCGCACCAAGAGACTAAGGAGTTGGTCGTTAAGCCTGTCTATCTTGTTGAACACCAAAACCTGAGGGATGTTTATGGCATTTATCTGGCTTAGCACGGTATTCACTTCCTGGATGTAGTATTCGAATCTATCGTCCGATACATCCACCAAATGAAGCAGTAAATCGGCATCCTGCACTTCCATCAAGGTTGCCTTGAACGAAGCAACCAGATGATGGGGAAGCTTGGAGATGAATCCAACTGTATCCGTGAACACCACCGGGTTGCCCGTGGAGAGCTTTAGCTGTCTGGAAGTTGAATCCAAAGTGGCAAACAGCTTGTCTTCCACCAGCACTCCTGCCTGAGTAAGACGGTTGAACAGCGTGGATTTGCCGGCATTGGTGTAGCCAACAAGGCATGCTTTGCGAGATTTATCTCTTTGCTTACGTTGCGTTACCTTTTGGTGAGTAATACGGGAAATAGCAACGTTGATTTTGTGGATATTGGAGCGGATAAGCCTTTTATCTATTTCAAGTTGCTTCTCTCCCATGCCGCGGGAAGCTGTTCCGCCTGTGCTTCTTGCTCCACCTCGTTCTTTATCAAAATGCCCCCACAGTCTTTTAAGGCGGGGTAATTGATATTGCAACTCGGCAAGCTGCACCTGCAATCTGGCTTCTTTGGTGCGAGCATGGTCATGGAATATGCTAAGGATAACCTCGGTGCGGTCGATAACCTTAATTCCGTAGGTTTTCTCAATGTTCCTTCCCTGAACAGGGCTAAGCTCTTCGTTCACGATGAGCAACTCAGCTTGGGCTTGCATCATCTTATGGGCGATATCCTCCAAGAATCCTTTACCAAAGAAAGTGCTTCTTTCGGGTGTGTTTCGTTTCTGGGTGTAGCTGCCTAATACTTCAATGCCTGCCGTATCAGCCAGGCGTTGCAGTTCGTTCAGGGTATCCTGTGTCTCGGCATCTGTTTCGCCTTGTCGAACAAGGGCTGCGGTGAAGGCGGTCTTCTCCACCCGTTCCAGTTTTTCCCAGCTTTCTTGTTCCAGCTCGTAATCATCCAGAACGTCATATTCTTCTATAGTCATATATTCCTTCTATGGGGTAAGCTTTGTCCCCCTGGCATCTTTTCTGCCCGGGGAGCTGTCATACAATTCGATACTGTAGTATATCACAGCAATGTAATCTTTGGGAAACTTGCCATGGAAATAGCTGTGCATCAGGTTCACATAGTGGCAAGCTTGTTTTTCGTAGTCTGTAAGGTTAGGGTCATTGGGGTGGATCAGACGAGCTATCTGCTTCACCTTATAGGTTGGGATATCCAGAAACACCGTTACGCATGCGGGATTAACCATTTGGTTCAGGAAGCTCTGAGTGGTGTAACCCGGTTCGGAATATAGTTCCAGAGACACCATTCTATCGGTGGCAAACACTTCCTCAGCATGCCGATATAGGCTATCCAGTACAATCAGTTTCTCATTCAGGGGGGCTTCCATGCTGCTTTCCAGGATGCCGATAATCTCTGTCATCTTGCTTGCTTTGGGCAGGAATCCCATGCCTTTCACGGCGTTATTCAGCTTAAATCTGCTATCTTTACGAGCTGCTCCATAGGTGGCAACCATGCCGTTATGCGGTCCCGAAAGCTGAGGTTGGCGTGTGCTTTCCGAGCCTTTTTCCAGCATTTCCTTAAAGATATCCAGATATTCAAGGCGTTTAGCTCTGTTCCACTCCCAGTATGCAGGAGGGAAATCAGTCAGAGGATAGCTCTGCCATTTGCCATCCACCTTGGCTTCGATGCGCTTGGCATCCACCGCAGGGACTTTTACGGTCTTCTGCACACAATATCCATTTTTCCAGAAATCCTCGGGGTTTACTGCTTTAACAGCGTTTAATGCAGCAAAGCCGCACACAATCCATAAGGCAAAGATTAGAAATAGCTTGTCCATCGTTTAATCCTCATTGTAGCTTAATCATTTTCAAGGTTTCACTCCTCGATACGCTGTTTAACTTGCAGAGGTAGATCCCGGCAGCGCAGAGATTGCCAAGATTATCGCTTCCATCCCAAACAAAGCTCTGTTCAGTGTTCATTGGCGTGTCATTATACAGTGTTTTCACCAGTTGCCCTCTGGTGTTAAATATATTCAATTCCGCTTTTTCAGGGTTAGGCATTTTACATACTATATTGGTGCTGTGGATAAAGGGATTGGGGCTATTGGTTAGTCTTACAATAGAGGCAGGAATGGTGGCTGTATAATCCTCATTTGCCACCGAGCCTTCAAAGAATTGCACCAAGCCAAGTTCGTCGTTGTTAGATGCCAACCATTTACTGCCCTCGTTATCCACCGAGATGAAGTTAAACCCCCGATACTTTGGCGCAGCATCGTTGTAGCGTGTCCATAGGTTGCCGAAATATTTTACCAACATGGAGCTACCGCTGTCATAAGCCTCTGCACAGGAGAGCCATTTATTGTTGAATTGGTCAATGGCGATTCCCCGCACACAATTGTATGGCATAGTGGTATTGGTGCTATTATATACTGCCCACATACTGCCATTGAAATGTGCCAGACCATTCTCTGTTGCCACCCACACAATACCATCCAAGTCTCGCACTATCCCATGGATAATGTTGCTTGGAAGTAGAGTATTTGCAGTGCTGTAATTAGTCCAGCTATCATCTTCATATCTGGATAAACCCATAGCATTACCATTGTTACTGCTGGTAACCCAAACCAAGCCTTGGCTATCGCAATACACATCAGTAATCATTCTCCCCGGTAAGGCGGAGTTCTCTTCATTATACATCATGAATGCACCGTTATCCAAACGGATTAAGCAGCCATAATAGGGATCATCCACTCCCAACCACTTAACATTCTGCATATCTATCGCGATGCTTGTGATAGGAGCGGAATACTCAAATTCCACCGCCCAGTTGCCATCGATGTAACTAACCAGTTTATTGCCCACTCCAAACCATTTTCCATTATTATTGTCAATAGCAACACAATGCACAACTCCATACGGGATACCGCTATTAAGAGGTGTATAGTTAAGCCAGTTGTTGCCATCAAAGCTCTGCAATCCTTTTTCTGTGCCCACCCAAAGCTTTTCATCCAGATCACGTTGCAAACAAGTGATATAGTTTGAGTTCAAACCTGATGATGAGGTGTTAAGTGTCTGCCAGATTTCATCGTTTAGGATAAGGAGTCCATCGCCTTTCAGCTTGTCATTTCCTCCCATCCATTTCTTGTTTTGTCCATCAATACTGATGCTGCCTAAAGCTCCTGATTCGGATATGTTGTAAGGCACATAATAGCTGGTCCAATCTGCACCATTAAAGCTAACCAATCCATTTTCCGTGGTGAACCAAGCCAACCCATCGGTGCTGAAAGCAACTCCCGTAACAGCATTATTTGTTAAGCCGGAGTTGCCGGTGAAGTAATGTGTCCAAGTATTATCGAAGAGGCGTGAAACTCCACCGCTCAGCATTTCCCCTTCATCATTCTGCACAAAATCGTGGCAAACCCACAGCTTTCCTTGGGCATCAAAACCTATATCGTTTATTGCAGCTCCGCCTATTCCGCTATTCGCACTGCTGAAAGTTGTCCAGTTGTTCCCATCCCAACGATACAAACCGCTGTTGGCTGTAAGCGTGGTGGAGCCTACCCAAAGTGCTCCATTGGCAGCAAAGGCAAGCGAACTAAGGGTTTTATACATCAATGGGCTGCCCATTCCTCCGATGTTCGTCCAACTGAGCCCATCGTACTTCATCACATAATCCCGGCTCGCTACCCAGATACTGCCTTGGGGATCTTGGGCAACATCATACACTTCCGCCCTGCTCATACTGCTGTTCTCTGGATTGTAAAGAGTAAAATAACTTCCATCGAAACGTACCAATCCATAGGAGGTACCAATCCATTTAACAGACTGATTATCCACATACACGCAATTGATATGGTTATCCGGAATAGCAGAATTTAGGGTGTTATAATGCTGCATTTGTCCGTTGTTGCGGTTTAGCTTAACCAGCCCACCGCCGGTTCCAACCCATATATAATCACCATCCACCGCACTGCAAGTCACCACCAGACCGCTGGTGTAGAGGTTATGGATAGGAGGAATTGCGTTCAGTAAACTGATACTGAGTAGTATGAAAAGAACAGGTAAGATCATAGATGCTTGTTTCATAATATATACTCCCAAGTTTGGGTATCTTCACATGAAGTATGTAAATATCTTTACAAGGTTAAAGCTCTGCCATCCTGTGAATAAGTCAAGAACAATCTTCAATGATGCAGCAAGCATCCAGCTAAACCCAACCGGCAGAATTATATTGACAGCGAAAGCTCCATCAGGATTCGTGGCAACATACAAAATAATAACGGACGGAGTCGCCGTGAACTACCTGAAATTTTTCCGTATCCATTCGGTAAAATCTGCCCTGTATGGTTTTATGACCATGCGCGCACCCCTATGCGTTGATGATGAGGAGGTTTTAGCTAAGCTTTTCGCCTTCAGCGCAACATTGACACCTCTATTCTAACAAGGCAATAAGTCCCCAATCCATTTGCTTTACTGCGTGACTCCCGCAGTGGCAATACATTATCCATGCACCGCTCTCAAGCGGTGTGAATTGTGACTTGTTATGCCTTGTGCTCCAAACCTGCCCTCGGGCACCAACAAATAAGAAAGAATATGAGGTATAATACTATGCAAGCACTCGGAAGACAAATACTGGTGGAATTCTATGATTGTGATCATGAGATTCTCAAAGACGAGAAATATATAGCCGAAGCGATGATTGAAGCCTGCAAGATTGGCATGGCAACCGTGGTGGCTCACACTTTTCACAGTTTCAGCCCATTTGGCGTTAGCGGAGTGGTGGTTATTGCCGAATCACATGTGGCAATCCATACTTGGCCCGAATACGGTTATGCTGCGGTGGATATTTTCACCTGTGGCGAAACCATCGAACCCTGGAAGCTGTTTCACCACCTGAAAGATGCCCTTAAAAGCCAACATGCCAGCAATATGGAGATGAAGAGAGGGTTGTTTGACTTGGGCGAGGAAAAACTGCTACACAAACCAAACGGAGCGTAAGATGAGCTATTGGCATACTGACTTTCACAGCCCACACCGTGGCTTAAGCTTCGAGGTTACAGAGTTGCTATACACAGAGCGTAGCGAGTTTCAAGAGATTAAGATTGTGCAGACTCCGGAGTTCGGCAAGCTGATGCTATTGGATGATGTGCTGATGCTCACCGAAAAAGACGAGTTTGTTTATCACGAAATGCTGTGCCATCCCGCCATGGTAACCCATCCCCAACCCCAACAAGTGCTAATCATCGGGGGCGGGGATTGTGGGACTCTTAGCCGCGTGCTGCAACATCCCTCTGTTTCCCGAGTTGTACAAGTAGAGATAGATGAGATGGTTACCAGAGTATCCCGACAATATTTCCCCCGGCTTACCGAAGCATGCAACGATCCCAGAACCGAGCTTGTTTTTGGGGATGGCATCAAGTATTTGAAAGAGCAGGAAAGCAGCTTCGATATAATTCTGATAGACTCCACAGATCCCGTGGGACCTGCGGAAGGCTTATTCCGCAGCGAGTTTTTGGCAGATTGCCACAAAGCACTTAAAGAGGACGGCATTCTCTGCATGCAGTGCGAAAGCCCATGGATAAGCTCTCTGCAGCCGGTAATCCACAATGTGTATGCTGACCTGTGTAATCTGTTTCCCATTGTTATGCCATACACCGCTGCCATTCAAACCTACCAGGCAGGATTGTGGATGTTCCAGCTTGCCTCCAAAAGGCACCATCCTCTGGAGTTCGATGCCGGAGAGCGCTGCCACACCCGCAACATCAGTGCGCATTATTACAACCCCACCATTCACTGTGCTGCTTTTGCCCTGCCCCAGTTCGTGCACGAGATTTTGAACCCAGCTATTTCCTAAGACAAGCCAATTACCTGTAGCTAAACTGAGGAACAGCGAATTCACTCGGCTTACCGGGCTGTATAAACGCTTCGCCTCAGGGTTGCCATCTGCCGGTAAAAAGAAACCCGCCACAGATGCAGCGGGTCTATATCTAACAGAAGGTTATTCTAAAACTTGCCTTATTCCTCGTTAGGAATAACGCTCACGAATTTCTTGCCTTCTTTCTTGGTTACGAATTGCACTTTTCCGTCGATAAGGCTGAAGATGGTAAAATCTCTGCCTATGCCGACATTGTTACCGGGATGGATCTTGGTTCCCTTTTGGCGAACGATGATATTTCCGGCGATAACGCTTTCGCTTCCGTACTTTTTAACTCCACGGTACTTGGGATTGCTATCCCGACCGTTACGGCTGCTTCCAACACCTTTTTTATGTGCCATGCTTCATCCCTTCCTTATACCCGAATATCGGTAACTTTAATATTGGTATATTGTTCACGGTATCCTTTTTTCACGCGATAGCCTTTGCGTCTCTTGGTGTGAAAGATAACGTGTTTCTTGCCTTTAGCATGTTCGATAACTTCTGCAACAACTGCTGCGCCTTCGACTACGGGCTGACCTACTTTTATCTCCTCTTCGTTACGAAGCAGGAGAACACGGTCGAAAGTTAAGCTTTCGCCAGGTTGCGCCGTATTCAGTAAGGGAACGCGAAGCACTGCGTTTTTTTCAGCCCTGAACTGAAATCCACTAATCTCTACGATGGCGTACATCATTTCTCCTTGTTAGGTTTGTCTTGAAGGTGCACTCAATTTCTAAGCAGCATATCTGTCAAGCGTTAAGTTCTCTGCCTCTTGTTTTACCCTGCCTTCTTGGGATCATTGCATAATCATTACATGTTTATTACGGATGAAACATGCAATGATTATGCAATGATCCCGTAATTCAAATTGGCAGCTTCCAACAAAAAGGGATGCAACCTGCACAAATCTCTTGCCAAGATACTGCCTGCCATAAAAACTTTACCCAAACAGACAGGGAGTATCCTTATGGCAGAAAAGCTTTATCTGATAGATGGCACCGCCCTTTTATACCGGGCACATTTCGCTTTCATCAAGAATCCTTTAATAAATTCCAAAGGCATGAACACCAGTGCTATCTACGGAGTGGCAAGCTCCTTCATCCGCTTGGTGGAGAGCTTGGATGCGCAACACATAGCCATTGCTTTCGACCGTAAGGCACCCACCTTTCGCCACGAAATGTATCTGGCATACAAAGCCCAGCGTCCCCCCATGCCGGAGGACTTGGTGGCGCAGATAGAGCCGGTGCACGAGTTCTTTCGCCTTATCGGCTTGCCGGAACTGGGGATGGATGGCTTTGAGGCGGATGATGTTCTGGGTACCCTGGCAGCTAAATTCAAAGGCAAATATCAGGTGGTGATGGTTACCAGTGACAAGGACTATTGCCAATTGGTGGATGAGCACTGCACGCTGCTGGATCCCATGAAGGATGTTAGCCTGGATAGGGCTGCGGTGTTTGCCAAGTATGGCGTTTATCCGGAGCAGTTTGTGGATTACCTTGCCTTAGTTGGAGATGCGTCGGATAACATCCCGGGGGTGAAGAGCATCGGACCAAAGACAGCGGAGGCATTGCTGAAAGAGCATGGCAGTTTGGACGGCATCTATGCAAACTTGGAAAAGCTTGCCCCCAAGCTGAAAGAAAAGCTGGAAAGCGAAAAAGAGAACGCCTATCTCTCCCAAAAGCTTGCCCGCATCGAACAGAATGCACCCATGCTACTGCCTGATTATGAAGCACTGGCTTTTAATGCGCAAAGTTTAAGGCAAGCCCTACCCCTGCTGACAGAATATGAAATTGGCTCAATTAAGCGTAAGATAGAAAGCAAATACCCTCCCCTGCCGGATAGCAAGGGGGAAGAGAAACAGGAGTATCAGGACGACATCTTTGCGGAAACAGTGGAACCTGCTAGGGAGGCTAAGGCAGCAAGTGAGTTATCCTTCACCGCGGTGTTAGTGAACAGCATGAACTTTGTGCAGATGCTGCAGGAACTGAAGGCAGCAAAGGTTATTAGCATGGATACAGAGACAGATTCGCTGGATCCCATGCAGGCATCTTTGGTGGGGGTATCACTGTGCGTACAGCAGGATAAAGCCTACTATCTGCCCATTGGGCATCGCATGGCGGAAAACCTGGCTATAAAAGAAGTGTTGCTGCATTTGCAGGATGCGCTGAAAGGTAAGCTGATTATCGGACATAACCTGAAATACGATTTAACTGTCCTTGGCAGGCATGGTTGGCAGATTGATAATCCGCTTTTTGATACCATGCTATCAGCGTATATCCTTGATCCCGGGACAAATAGCTACAGTTTGGATGATTGTGCCCTAAGAGAACTGGGATATGAGATGATACCAATTGTAAACCTGATAGGCAAGGGTAAAAACCAAATCAGCTTCGATTTGGTTGATGTGAACGAAGCGTGCCGTTACGCAGCGGAAGATGCTTGGGCGGTGTATTGCTTGTATCCCATCTATCGCAAGCGGGTTGATTTCTCCGGTATGCACAGGCTTTTTGACGAGGTGGAGCTGCCTCTTTTACAGGTGCTGAGACGGATGGAAGAAAACGGCGTTTCGGTGGATTGCAGCATCCTGGGGGATATTTCGCATAAGATAAACCTGGAGTTGAAAGAGTTGACGGACTATATCTATCGCTATGCGGGATATGAGTTTAACCTGAACTCAACCCAGCAGCTTGCCAAGCTGTTGTTCGAGGAAAAGCATTTACCCAACAAGAAGAAGACCAAGACAGGTTACTCTACAGATAACAGTGTGTTGGAAGAGCTTGCCGAGGAATTTGAGATTGCTGAAAAGCTTATCATGCACCGTCAGTTGACCAAGCTGCAATCTACTTATGTGTCAGCTTTGCCCAAGATGATAAACCCCGGTACAAACCGCATCCACTCCTCTTTTAACCAGACTGTGGCATCAACAGGTAGGCTATCCTCCACCAACCCCAACCTGCAGAACATTCCGGTGCGAACCGAGCTGGGACGGCAGATACGCAAAGCCTTCTGCGGGAAGGATGCGCAGCATCTAATTCTGGCTGCGGATTATTCGCAGATAGAGCTGCGTTTGCTTGCCCTGATGAGCAGGGATGAAGCGCTGGTGGAAGCTTTTCGTAATGAAGAGGATATCCACAAACGTACTGCTGCCAAGATATATGGAATCAGCCCGGAAGAGGTCAGCACAGACCAACGCAGAGCCGCAAAGACCATAAACTTCGGTATTCTGTATGGCATGGGTCAGCGGAAGCTTGCCAAGGATATAGGAGTTAGCCAAAGCGAAGCAAAGGCAATCATCGACAGCTATTTTGCTCAGTTCCCATCCATAAAGAACTTCATTGCCACCCGCATAGCCAACGCCAGACAGGAACGCTATTGTGAGACCCTTTTTGGCAGGAGGCTATATTTGCCAAATATAGAGAGCAGAAATCAGGGCTTGAAGAGCGAAGCGGAAAGGGTAGCGGTTAACATGCCTATCCAAGGCTCGGCTGCGGATATTATCAAAATGGCAATGATAGAAATAGACAAACTGCTGAAGGACAAACCGGGAATAAAGATGATCCTGCAGGTGCATGATGAACTGGTATTCGAGGTGCACAAGGACTGTGTGGAGGAAGCAAAGGCATTGGTGCAAACAGCAATGGAGAATGCCTTGCCGGAAGAGCTGAGGGCTGTTGTGGAGCTAAAGACAGATGTGGGGGTGGGGGTTAACTGGTACGAAGCGCACTGATTACGCCAGGGGAAAAGAAGCCACAGGTGTCGGAGGTTCAATCATAAGTGTAGGGGGAGACCCGTGTGTCTGCCAGCTTGGCTGATGTCCTGGTAATATACTTGGGACACACAGAACTGCTCATGCCACTACTTGGCATTGTTAACCTGTTAACCGGCTAATCATTAACCCGGATACCACAAACTTTTGTCCAAAATCTGTCACCGAAATGGGAATCTGTCACCCGCAGCATTATGAGGCTTAGCCGTTCTCCCAAAAAAGAGATTGACACAATTGGCGTATTTACAGCCTTTGGACAGATGTGTAAATGTATGAGAATTATTTCATAGAATAGGAGTTACAGCGTATGAGGTTGGACAGACGTCGTTTGATCTTACTCCTGCTATTGGCTTTCACAGTGCTCGGCACGGTGATTATTGCACAAAAGCAGGGAGACAAAGATCAGTTTGTTGTGAAAGACTTTCAGGTTAATGATGTGCTTGCGGATGACGGAAGCGGATTGGTGTTGTCCTGGAAGCCATTGGAACGTTCCAAGAGGATAATTGAATACCGCATCTACCGCGGAGTTAGTCCGGATAAGCTATTCTTCCTCGATGCCATCCCCGTCAACGTAAAGATAGGGGTTGCCTCGGAGAAGATGTATTATTATGACAACGCCGGATCAGAATTCATTGATATAACATCCCCTCGCCATCTCAAGAAAGAGAAGCAACAGGATGACAAAAGTCCGCTTTATCGCAAGATGCCCCGCGACATTCCCTTCCTGTCCGAAATGGCAGGCAAGTTCTCGCTGCTATCCATGGTGGACAAAGGTAAATACTATTATTCCAGCAAAAAGTTCACAACAGATAAGCCCACCAAACCCGGGCCGGATGGAAAGATTCCGGAAAGCGGAGACACTTATGCCGGCTTGAAGGATAATGAACAATCCGTGTTGTGCTTCCTGAAGCCCGGAGAAAAGTATTACTACACTGTGGTGGCGGTTAATGAGCGTAACAAATTCCAACAACCGGCTGAGATAACTGCCGGCACCCCCCTGCCTAATCCTCCCGATCCCTCACCTGCACTGTACAGTGTGGTTTTGGAAGACAAGAAAACCATGCAGTTTGAGTGGGAATATCCCCTATACAAAGACGACATAGCCCAATATCGCATCCATCAGCTCCCCGCAATCAGCGATACGCTGTGGGCATCCATGAAGCAAAATCCAGAAGCCCTGCAAGGCAAGACCAACGTGATTGCCCAGGGTGGAGTTGGTAGCGGTACTTTGAAGAACTACACCAGTTTCAGCATCCCTGCAGAGATGCCGGTTGCCGCTTTTGCCAATGCACGTTACAGCCTTGAATTGATGGATTATGATGGTTTCAGCAGTTACTCTCCTCTCTCAGTACCTCGCTTGAGTAGCAGCGCAGCCCTTCCTCCCATGGCGAAATTTGCCATTGAAGACAAACCCAATGACAAAGGTGACCGCCTGACCGTAACCTGGGATAACCCGATATGCTTTGTGGTTAAAACAACCGCACTGGATAACAAGTTCAGCAAGATTAGGGTGAATTACCAACTCAATAAAACTGAAACCCAGAAAGTTAAAAACATCTACTTTGAGTTCTTCAAAACAGGTGATAAAGTATCATTTGCCAAGATAAATGAGTTTTACCAGGACAACAAACTGGTGGTTAAACTTCCTGAAGGCTATGATTATAAGAAAGGCTTCCGTGTAAAGATCACCATGAAGGGTGTTCCGGAAATCCCCAAAGACTATGTTTTGGAACAAGATATGATGTTCGACAGCTCCATGATGACGATTATGCCCACCAAGGCATTGTATCGTAATGGACTGGATGTTTCCAAGATAAGCAATGTGGTGTATCGAAAGACTGTTGCCTCCCCTGCTCTGAGCTTGGTGAAGAAGAACACATCCTTCGATAACAACCTCGATGTGACAATTCCCTACCCCAGCGTGCTGCAAAAGCCTGTGATGGGCTTCAGCTTCGCCAAGGGAGATTCCTTGATAACCTTAATCCAGGGCAATCAAGGAATGGAACGCAAAGCAAGAAAGCTTAAAGCAGGAGATATTAAAACTCCGTTGGCATTGCTTTCTGCAGATATTGACCTTGTTTATGATAAGAAAAACGAAACCAGAATAGAAACCAGCCTGTTCCCGGATTTGGGGGCAACCCAAGCCAAAAAGAAAGTGGACGATCTGAAGGCTCAAATAGCCGAAATGAAGGCTCAGAAAGCAGCCGTGCCGGATCCCGCCATGGCAGCGCAGCTCGATAGCCAGATTGAACGGCTTGGCAAACAACTTGCAGCGTATAGCGAAAACCCCGAACTGAAGAAAGCCAATTCCATCAAAGGTAAGCGCAACCGCATGCACTATATCGCCAAAATCCGCGAAGATTACAGCCGTTACAACAGCTATCAAGTGGTTAAAACTGATGGAAAAGGGATGTTCGTAGAAAGCGAATTACCCAAAGATGGCGATGATATTAAATACATGAAGCCTACGTCGGAGTGGTTTGACCGTAATAAGATAGTCACACTGTTTGCTACAGTGCTTTTCGGTGCCATGGTGTTGGTGTTTGTGAATTTGGCAAAGCGTGGAAAAGATTTATATATCCGCCCCATAGCTGGTATACAGGAAATTGACAATGCCATAGGCAGAGCTACCGAAATGGGACGCCCAATGCTTTATTGCATGGGTATAGGTGGTTTGGCTGATGTGGCAACAATTGCCTCATTGGGTATCCTGGGCTTGGTGGCAAAACGTGCTGCAGAATATGATACGAAACTGATTGTGCCATGTTATGATTACATTCTGCTGCCCATCGCTCAGGAAATCGTGCGAGAAGCTCACTACTCTGTTGGCAGACCTGATACATTCGACAAGAATAGCGTGTTCTATCTAACCAATGCCCAGTTTGCCTATGTTGCCGGTGTGAATGGTATCATGATCCGCGAGCGCATGGCAACAAACTTCTTCCTGGGTTACTTTGCAGCAGAAGCACTGTTGATGACAGAGACAGGTAATGCCGTGGGTGCAGTGCAGATTGCCGGAACTGATGCCGTTACACAGGTGCCCTTCTTCATCACCACTTGCGACTATACCTTGATTGGTGAGGAGCTTTATGCTGCTTCCGCCTATTTGAATAGAGAACCTATGTTGTTGGGAACGCTGAAAGCACAGGATTATTTCAAGTTCTTCATCCTGGTCGTAATGATTGCAGGTGCAGTGCTTTCCACTTTCCAGTTCACCGGATTAAACGACTTATTACCGCTTAAATAAATGAGGAATATATGAAAAAGACCATCCCGCTCTTCATCGTAATCTTTGGCGGACTTATCTTCGTGGCTTATGCATTTAGCCCCCACAAGTTCCTTCAAGATGACTTTTATAATAAATTCTATGTGCCGTGGAGCTATGCTTCCGCACCATTTGCTGCCCTTTTGGGTATAATCAGCTTATCGATGATGCACAGCAGTAAAATCAAGCGGCGTGCACCAAAGTGGCAGTATAGCTATTTCTTCTTTGCAGGTTTCATCGTAACCGCACTTGCCGGCCTGATCGGTGGTATGCAGAAAGGTGGCTTGTTGATGTGGATGTTTGAGAATATGCAGATGCCCATGAGTGCCACCATGTTCTCGTTATTGGCTTTTTATATGGCTTCTGCCGCCTATAAAGCTTTCCGTGCTCGTTCACTGGAAGCCACAGTGTTGCTTGCTGCTGCCATATTTGTAATGCTAGCACAGGTTCCTCTGGGAGTGAGAATATCCAAGCACCTGCCTACCGTTTCCCAATGGATTCTTGATGTGCCAAACCTTGCCTCCAAACGCGGTATTGCCCTTGGTGTTGGTCTTGGTTCGGTTGCAACTTCATTAAAGATATTACTCGGTATTGAGCGCTCCTATTTAGGTGGCGGGGATTGATGAGGAGGAGATGAAGATGAACTTTTTTGAACGCATCCAAAAGCTAGACCGTCGCTATATCTATATAGTTGTGGCGCTGGCGATCATTATCCCCCTGATGATACCCTACAACTCCGATAACGTTACTTCTCCGCCAACCGAGAATCTATATCAAATGATAGATTCCTTCGCAGGCCGTGAAGATCGCGCAATCCTGTTAAGTGTTATTCACGACGCCTCAACCATGCCGGAGCTTTATCCCATGGAAGTAGCAATTTTGCGGCACTGCTTTGAACGCAACATTAAGGTATTTGCCCTGACCTGGTATCCAACCTCTGCACCCATTATCGATTTCGCTATAAATAACGTAAAAGAGGAATACCCGGATATAAAGAGCGGTGTGGATTACTGTAACTTCGGTTACAAACCTCAAGCTCTTGCTATGATTCTCGGTATGGGCGATAACATTGCCACCACCATCAGCACAGATGCTGAAGGACGTAAGCTGGAAAGCCTGCCCATTATGAATGGAATAACCAACTATAATGAGATGAACTTGGTAATAGAGTTCTCTGGCTCCGCTGCCGGTGGAGCATGGTTCACTTATGCACGTCCGAAGTTCGGTTTGAATGTTGCTGTTGGTGTTACTGCGGTTATGGCAGCGGACGAATATCCTTACTTGCAATCAGGACAGCTCATCGGAATGCTTGCCGGTCTTAAAGGCGCAGCCGAGTATGAGAAGATGGTAGATGTATTTGCCGCTTACCGTGAACCCGGACGCGACTATAGTGTAAAAGTAGATGCAGAAGGTAATAAACTGCTTCCTGGCCGTCCTTTCGGTAGAGAAATTCTGAATGATGAAAGCACTCAGAAGCTGATTAAGATAACCACACAGACCAAAGCCGAGTTCTCTCAACAGGAATACAACAGCTTTATTGCCAAGTATCCTGCTCAAGCGGCTATCTTTAACAACCTTAAAGAACAGGAGGGTGATAAGGTAATAGTAGATGTTACCAAGATAACCCCCGAGCTTAGAGATCAAATGGGTGAGATAGCTTTTGCCGATATCAACCGTCTGACCCGTAACACCATATACAAATTCAAGGTTGCCCGTATAGGTATGAATGCGCAGTCCGTTGCTCACATCATGATAATTGTGTTTATCATCTTGGGTAACATTGGCTATTTCATTCAGAAAGCCAAAGCGGCAAAGAACTAAGGGGAGGAAACAATGTCTTTTGAATTAATGAGTAACTTAGTAGGTGCCTTCTTCACCTTATGTATCTTCTCCTTCCTATACAAGGACAATCCTTTCTACCAGATGTCCGAGCAGTTACTGGTGGGTATATCCCTCGGCTATGGCTTGGTGTTCACCTACGAACGCATCTTTGTGCCCTTCCTGTGGCAACCAATCGTTTTGAAGCATAATTTCATCCTGATTATACCTGCCATCTTGGGTACTCTGTATCTGTTCCGTTTCTCTAGGAAGCTGGGATGGCTTTCCCGTTACCCCATTGCCTTCTCCATGATGTCCATCGGTATGGGCGTTCCTTTGGGAATCCATGCCTCCATCTTGGTTCAGATGCGCCAGGGTATGGTGCCCATTGAGACCGTAAACCTCTTCCTTATCTTTATCGGAACAATTGCCGTGTTGCTGTATTTCTTCTTCTCCAAGGCCCATAGTGGTGCCTATGGTAAGTTTGTTAATGTTGGCAAATGGTATATGATGATTGGTTTTGGTGCATCCTTCGGTATGACGGTGATGGCTCGTATCTCTCTGCTTATCGGTCGTATTCAGTTCCTCGTGAATGATGTAATGGGCTTGCTGAAATAAAGTGCATTGATCTTGCGCGAATGGAACGGAGTAATTCTTCGTTCCATTCCGTGATTTCAAAGGAATAAAGAAATGAAAAAAGCCATGCTTGCCCTATGTGCAGCTTTGTTGCTTACCCTCGCTTTAGTCAGCACCGATCAGGCAAAACCGGATTATGTCAAGGGTCAGATATCGGAGTTCACTGCTTCCGATATGCCTTTTGATGATGGTGCCGGCATTGTCCTGAAATGGAAGCCTCTGGATAAGTCTCATCGCATAATCCAATACAATGTTTACCGGGGTGTTTCTCCCGATAGTCTATTTTTACTTACCACTGTCGATGTCGATCCTAAAATGGGTGTTATGGCACCGGCTTTATACTATTATGACCGTGGTGACCAACCTCTGATTGAGTTTGAAAGCGCTCCCACCAAGTTAAAGAAAGAAAAGCAGCAGGACGCCAAAAGCCCGCTTTATCGCAAGTTCCCCCAAGATCCGAAACTTCTCGGTTCGCTAGTTGGACGTTACAACTTCATTGGTGGAATCAAGAACTCCAAGCTATATAAAGCTGCTCGTCCAATCAAGGACAAAGAAGATATCCTCACCGGTATCAAGATGTATAACTTCGAGTACATCTTTGCCAATCCCGTAGCAGGTCAGGAATACTATTACACAGTCTTGGGAGTCAACGAGCGCGGTAAATTGCTTCCTTACGCCAAAGTTCAGAAGATAGTGCCCGAAGATAATGCACCTGATAACACAGCCATCCTCTTCAGCACCTATGTGGCAGACAAAGGAATAATGAATTTCGAGTGGGTACCAGCGGTTTCCAGCCCGGATATTGCCCTTTGGGAAGGTTGGATTGTTCCAAAGAGTATTACCACACCCGGATCAACTACATTGCCCGAGAACTGGCAAGCTTCCGCTACTCAGCTGTTCCAATTACCCCATTACTACACTCCGGGGACCTTGTATCACCAAGTTGATACCAAAGCCGAAGCTATCCCTCTTCCCGCAAACATGAGCGACTATGTTGCTGTGTTATCCTACAGCGATTACTATGGCCAAAGCGCAGCCGTTGCTGCTAAACATTTCCGGGTTATCCAATCTTCGGTTCTCCCATCTGTTCCCAAGCTATCGATTATTGACAAGAATAACGACAAAGGCGATAATCTTATAGTGTCTCTGGGAAAGCCTGTAGCTTACATGGTTAGCGCAAGCTTCACCAACCCGACCAAGAAGGCAGTAAAGGTAAACTATGAACTTGCGGATAACGAGCATCATAAGATAGCTAAGCTTCGCTTCACTTTCTTAACGAAAGAAGGCAAGAAGATTGGGGAAAAGGACGAGTTCTTTGTTGATAAATCCCTTGTCTTCAAGTTTCCCAAAGAGTATGTGGGACTGTCTGATTTCCGCTTGCGTATTTCTGTGCAAGTGGATAAAAACAAAACCTTTGAACCAGATTACACTGAACAGACTGTGGTATATGACAAGGTTAACAAGTTGTTTAAAGGAAAAGACCTTATGCTTGCCGGTGAGCCCATTAGTAAAGAATACATCGACATCATGACCCGTAACCACTTCGATCCTGCCTTCATGTATGGCAATCGTACCAATGCCGTTACCCGGGCTTATGATCATAATATTCCTTACGAAGATGTGCTCTATCAACCTATTACCGGCTACGATGCCAAGAGTAAGCAGTTGATTCTTGACACGCAGATCAATATCGATGCTGTCCCGGATAGCGGTTATGCATTTGCCATTCCTCTATTCAAGGATAAACTGGAGAAAGACCTGGCGGATACCAAAGCCGAGATAGATAAAATCAAAACTGCTATCAAAGGCTATCCTGCCGGCTCCGCTCCCGATTCCCTCTCCGCCCAATTGCAGGGCTTGGAAGCAAACTATAACTATGTAACCAAGCATCCTACCTACCTTAAGGCAAAAGAGGCTAAAAGCAACAAGCAATGGCTGAAGATAATGCTCAAAGAGCGTGATAAGAACTTCCGCAGCTATGCCTACAGAGTTCTTAAAACCGATGGCAACGGTGCGTTTGTGATTAGTGACACCTATCTGGACGATAAGAAAAACCAGTGGTTCATGCCCTACAGCGAGATATTGGACGATACCAAGCTGATGACCTTCGTAGCCACTATCCTCTTTGGATTGCTACTGGTGTTTGCCATCATCCAAACCAGACGCAAGGATGTATATATACGCCCGATTGCCGGCTTACACGAGATAGATAACGCCATCGGCAGAGCCACCGAGATGGGCAGACCTCTAATGTTTGTCCCCGGATGGGGTACTCTTGGTGATGTGTGCACCATTTCATCCATGATGATTCTTAGCCAGATAGCCAAGAAAGCTGCCGAGTTCGATATTCGCCTCATCTCTCCCCATTGCGACTATATGGTGCTCCCCATGGCACAGGAAATTGTGCAGAGTGCATATAGCGAAGTGGGGCGTAGCGATGCCTTTGACCAAAACAACATCTTCTATGTTTCCGGCGACCAATTCCCCTTCTGCGCCGGGGTTAACGGTATCACTGTGCGTGAACGGGTTGCCACCGTGTTTTACATGGGCTATTTCAATGCCGAGGCATTGTTGCTTACCGAAACAGGTAACCAAGCCGGAGCAGTGCAGATTGCCGCAACTGACGCCATCACTCAGGTGCCTTTCTTTATCACCACCTGCGACTACACCCTTATCGGTGAAGAGTTCTACGCTGCTTCTGCCTACCTATCTCGAAATCTTGAACTTGTTAGCATGCTGAAAGCACAGGACTACTTCAAGCTGGTGATGGTGGTGGTGATGGTTATCGGCACCATTCTCTCCAGTATGCATTTAACCTCGTTCATAAACTCATTCCCTGTGGAATAAGGATTAGCTATGGTCAAAATCCCCACCAGCACCATCAAACGCTTGCCCCAGTATATGGAGGTTCTGCGCCAGTTAAAGCGAGCCGGCTTGAAGGAAGTTGGCACCACCAAGATATCCGTTTTCGCCGATGTGCATCAAACCCTGGTGCGCAAAGATATTGCCTTCACAGATGTGCAGAGCAATCCTAAAAGCGGGTATAATGTGGATAAACTCTATGCCGCCATCGAGAACCTGCTTAATTGGAACGACACCTCAGCAAGCTTCCTTGTGGGGGTGGGACACCTTGGTTCAGCTCTGCTGGGCTATCAGGAATTTGCCCAAAAAGGTCTGTCCATCGTGGCAGGCTTCGATAATAACCCGGAACTAATCGATACGGTTGTGCATGGTATTCCGGTGTATTCCGCCCTGGATTTCACCGCCATGGCACAAAAGCAAAACATCCGCATCGGCATCATCACTGTGCCCCCGGAATCTGCCCAGTTGATTGCAGATATCATGGTGCATAGCGGGATAAAGGCTATCTGGAACTTCACACCCCACAAGATTATTGTCCCCGCAGACATCATTGTGGAGTATGTGGATATGTTCTCCTCATTGGCTGTGTTATCCCGCAGACTTGCCGAAAGGGAATAGTAACCAATTTACCACTAACTAGATATAGTTAAGGCAATTGACAAGGGACATGGCAGTTCACTGCTGTGTCCCTTTCTTTTTCCCAAGGGCTGATATAGGTTCTTCCCCAGCCATCAGTTGCTGTAAACAAACCGTTTTTTCACTCTATACACTTAGTTAAAGATCATGGCAGTTATACCTGCCATCATAATGGTGCGGGTGACAGATTTCGGTTTTGGTGACAGAAATGGGACAAAAGTTAATGGTTAGCGGGTTAACGGGTTAATAATGCTCCGCAGTGGCATAGCATATCCCTCTGCTTTTCTCGGCTTTTCTCTGCTTTCCCTCTGTGTTTGATATAGACTATATCCCTATCTTGGTTTTCCATGAAACTCACCCGTAACATCATAAGCAGAATATGCGAAATAAAGACATAACACTTTGCTTGACATATTATTCCCATTGTATGACTCTGCACCTGAGGGCTAAGAGACAAAGCCAATACTCTTTTTGCCTTCACATGGGAGGAACCATGAATAGGTTGTTTTTGCTTGCGTGTTGTATCTTTACATTGATGGGCATCAATCTGCTTGCCACAAATCATCTTGATATCATGCACATCATTCAGGGAGAGTTCAATGGCTCCGAAATGGGGATGGGTTTAGCTTCACTTGATTTCAATGGAGATGGTATTAAAGACCTTGTTGTACAGCAAGCAAACAATCCCCGACCCGAGCATCAAGGGATTTACGAATATGATCGCATTATGGTTATGTATGGAGGAGATAACTTTGATACTGTACCTGATCTGACAATATTTGGTAACCCCTATGAAGGGCATACTTCCAGAAACATCCTTCGAGCAGGTGATGTTAACGGTGATGGTTTCGATGATCTTGTTACAGAATTGATGACTTGGAGTGTAAACCCGGGATTCAGGCGGATATGTGTTTACTTTGGAGGAGAGAATCCCTCAACCACTCCCGGCTATCAGTATGAGTATCCGGCATACAATTTTGATGGTATTCCCGGTGTTGATTCTGTCACACCCTTCGCCCTGGGTGATATAAACGGTGATGGTTGCTCTGACATTGGAGTTGTGTGCGATTGGAACGGTGTTAACCGCGAGTCAATCGACATCATCTATGGTGGGTCGTACGATATTAGCACAATTTATGACACATATATAGATTTCCTTTCAATACCTGTTATCAACGGATTGGGAGATGTTAACAGTGATGGATTTGCCGATTTTGCCATAGGACACTCCAACTTCAATTACATCTACAATAACAGTGTAACCTTGTTTTATGGTTGCTCGGATATTACCCAATGCGACAGCTTAGTGTTAGTTGACCAAAGCAATGATGAATGGGCGATGAAACCAATGGCAGCAGGTGATGTTAATGGAGATGGCTTCGATGATTTTCTAGGAAGAGATGTCTTGGTAGATAGCTATGGATATGGCTATTTTTGGTATGGAGGAACAAACATCACAAGCCAACACGATGTTTCTTTATTTCCTGATTATTTTGGCTCCAGTATATTAGACTATAATTTAGTTCATGGTGACCTAAACAATGATGGTTTTGAAGACCTGATTGGTTCTCAACATGCTCTTTACGGTGACGATGGAGTTGTGGCGATCTGGCTGGGAAAGCAGAACTTCAATGGGGTGGTTGACCTGTACCTAAGGTCTCCTTTGAGTATTCCCGGCAGAGCAAAATTCGGTTATGCCATGGCATGTGGTGACTTCAATAATGATGGCATCGATGATTTGGCAGTTGGAGCACCACAATCATCCCCCGGTTTATCCGACATACCCGGAGCAGTGGTGATATACTCCGGTAATACCTTGCTTGCCGATACCACCGTGGCAAACGAGGATGAGCTTGCCCCGCAGTTACAAGACCAATGGCAGTTCAGCAGTTTCCCCAATCCATTGCCTGCGGGTAAAAGCCTCTCCCTCCGTTATCTGGGCAAGGGCTATGCACAGCCCATGACCAAGAACATCACGCTTTACAACCTGAAGGGACAGCGGGTATTCCAAACGCAGGACAGCAGTCGTGGGGAAACAAGCAGCATCAGCCTTCCCGAACTCCCAAGCGGAGTGTATATCCTCAGCATCTCCGAGGGCATCACGCGGCTATCCAGCAAGCGAATATTGGTGTATTGAGTCCGTTGACAAAAGCCATTAAACGGCTATTGGATATTGGTCAAACAGGGTATGCCAATAAACGGTTTTTGGTTTTAAGTCCATTATCATAATCAGTATTATGCAAGTATAGCACCTGCTATTCATGAACCCATCTCCACTCAGCTAAACACTTCCGTCATTCCAGCGTCGGGGGTCCCCGACAGACAAGTCCTTGGCTGTTGGGGTGGTTCGGCTGGAATCCAGTTCTTTTGTTACCTTCGCATTACCGAGCGGTTTTGGTGTCCCAGAGGGTTATGTCGCCCTAAGGTGCTATAGGGCTGTCAACCGGGAGGTTGACAGCCCTTTGCTTGACTGCCAGATAATCAGCCCTACGTCTAACATTTAACATTGTTAACATCTAACGTGCTCCAACTACGCCTGTAATACGCCTGAAATACGCATGCGACGCGTAATTCAGGCGCAATGCAGGCGTAATTGGAATAAGAGCCATTGGCATGGCGCACTTATTGCTTATCATGTATATCACAATGCATTTCAAGGAAATATGATGAGAACGAAGATAATAATAATGCTCCTCCTGTTGCTTGCAGCCTCAGGGCTGTTCGCCCAAGCCAACGGAAATATGACGCAGTTTGGGGAGAAGAAAATACTATCGGTGTGGGGCAATCATTATGAACGGGGTTATGCTCAGGGATTTTACCTTGCTCCGCAGATTAAGGAAGTGTTTAACGACTTTTATTGGACGATGTATAGCTTTGGCAATCTGGAGTTCTATAACATGCTGTGGAGCTATTACATGGAACACTTCAGCACGGATGAACGCATGGTGCAGGAAGTTAATGGCTTAGTTGCGGGCATGGAAAGCACGGGCATAAACATGCATCATGCAGGCTTGGGCAGAGAGCTTACCGCGGAGGATATCCTGTTACTCAATGCCAGCTACGATATGATAGCCGTGAGTGGAGTGGGGAAGGGAAGAGAAGCGGTGCAGCTTGGCTGCGCTTCACTTTCAAGCTGGGGAAATGCCACGGCTGCGGATACACTGCTTGCCGGGGCATCGGTGATTACCCGCCTCTTGGATGTTAGCCAGAACTCCGCTTTCATCAATAACCCTTTGGTGGTGGTGCACCATCCCTCCGAAACAGATGAGCAGAAATGGATTAGCTTTACTATGCCGGGCTTTCTGGGTGCCATAACGGCTATTTCGCAGGATGGGGTGTTTGCCGGGCTGAATGTTGGCTCGGAGCATGAATCCGGAGATTATAACGGCTTAAGCCCCATCATCTTTGACCTCAGAAAGGGTTTGGAGAGGGTGGATTTTGACCATAATGGGTTGCACAATCCCTTGGACATCTTTGCCTCCATCGATGCTATGCCCAATCTATCCGCCAGCATCACGCATACATTATCCGAAAACAATGGGACAGTGTATAGCAGTGCCATAGAGCGCAGATATGGGGCTATTGCGAATAGATTGTATAATCAAAGCGGTAACTTGCCCGCACACCATCTGGCGGTAACCAATCACTTCCGTGTGCTCTCCAGCGGGGTGTGCTGTTCGCGCTATTACAATATTCAGGATTCACTTTACACCAATCCACAGCTTAGTGCCAAAAGGCAGTGGCAGGTGCTTGCCGGAGCTGCGGGTTTGGAAAGCAATCTGCTGGCAGTGCAGTATATTCCCACCACGGGAAACATCATCTGGGCAGCGGCAACTCTTGCTGAGCCTGCGTATGCACGTCCCGGGATAACTCTTTCCACGCAGTACCTTTTCACCGAGCCGGTTAGCAATGATGACGAAATAGCAGTTCCACAAAGCCCGAAGCTGCAGGTGTATCCCAACCCCGCAAGGCAGGGAGCAGGAGTTAAGCTATATAGTGCCGAGGGTTTAAGCAAGGTGGAGCTGTTTAATCTAAGAGGGCAGAAACTGGGGACTTATAGCTCGCTTGAGAAAGCAGGGCAGTGGGAACTTCCGGGTGATTGGAGCAAGCTGCCGGTGGGGTTGTATCTGCTGAAAGCAAGCACCAAAGATGGCACAAGCAGAACCGTTAAAATGGTGCTGAAATAGTTTAACTGTTTAGGCTATGCCACTGCATCACTTTGTCGTGGAACAGGAAGCGTAATTCGTCGTATGCCTCAAGGTTAAGCTCACCTGTCCATTCGTTCATGAAGGTCTTTTTGAATTCAATTGCCAGGCACAAGCAGGAACCGGAGAAAGTGGCATTAACCCAGCGGGGGAAATAACCTCCGCTGAACTTCACATCGCAACGGCAATCTATCTTTCCGCCTTGGAAAGGTGAGCCGTCAATCAGTTCCCGTAATGATTCCACCGATGGATACTGCTCCCGGCAGATGTTGCTGCGTCCGATGATGATATCCGGGTTGTCAATTTGCGGGGCACAAGGTGCATCCATGCCGTCACGACGGTGATTGTAGCTGTGTAAATCCAGAATAAGCAGATGGGAATGAGATTGCAGCAATCTGGATATCTGGTAATGGACAAGTTTATACCAAGCTTCGTGGGCTTTGTAGAGCCTTTCCAGCAAGTCCACAGCTAAGTCTCCCTTGCGTACGGGTAAGCCCCAGGCATCCTCCGGTTTCAGATAAACTGCCTTTTCGGGAGAGCGGTTCAGGTCTATGGCAAAACGGCTGGCATGGGGGACAAAGAAATTGGGAAACAGTCCCGCAAACCCGCAGGTGTAAGGATCCTCTTCCATCATACGAGTTGCTTCGTCCACTTCGGTGTAAGCAAGCAGTTCGGGCGGAATATGATGCCCGTTGTGAATGGAGAAGGCAAGGATGGGGGTCTTGCTATCCTGAAAAACGAAGGAACCGCCGATCATATCACATGGTATCCAGGTAAGTTAAGAGTCCCTGTAAGATTTCCAGATAGTTCTTGATGATGTAGATGTCGGCTTTGTCCAGCATGAGCCAAGAGTTGATGAGGCTTAGGTTTTGCTTGGAGATATCAGACACTTGGGCGCAGAGGTCTTCCGTGGCATTGGGGATAACTCTATCTCCCAGATAGCAGAAGCCTTTCAATACGGGCAGGATGGCAAGAATGGAGAGTTTAAGGGTTTCTGCCAATAGCTTTGGCTTTTGTTGCTGTTCCAGAACTGCCAAGCGAGTGTGAAGCCATTTGCTTTTGAGTTCGCGTTCCATCTGTAAGCGTAAATCTTCGGCAGAGAAGTTCAAGCCGGAGAGGATATCCTCGCGGCAAAGTAGGTTCTTGTATCCACTGCTAACGATATCCAGGAACTCCAGGGGGTAGGAATCAAGGGAGCTGAGCACGAACTCACGGTTAACCAGCAAAGGGAAGGGCAAGCGGTGCTTACGGCAATAATCTCGCAGAGCACCCAGGCTTTCCAGCAGGTAAGGTGGATCACTATCCAGAATGATAACGCATCTGGGATTGGGGTTACTGTAAGTGGCAACCTGAATGAGGTTTGCCTCAAAGCCTTGCAAGGCCTTCATTACGGAGCTGTAATCATGCTTCATATATCCCCCTTAGGCATATTTTTCCATATAGGTGGTGGCACAGGCACGGGCGAGGTTGCGGATGCGGGCAATGTAGGCAGCACGCTCCGTAACGCTGATAACCCCGCGGGCGTCCAGCAGGTTAAAGCTGTGCGAACAACGCAACAGCATGTCATAGGCAGGATACACCAGCTTGCGGGAAAGCAGAGCATTGCACTCGGTTTCATAATCGGTAAAAAGCCTGAAGAGCAAGGCAGTGTCGGCATATTCAAAGTTATAGGCAGAATATTCCTGCTCTCTGGTGTAGAAAAGCTCTGAGTAATAGGTGCTGTCGTTCCATTTCAACTGACGGTAGTCGTCCACGTTTTGGATATACATGGCAAGCCGTTCCAAGCCGTAGGTAAGCTCCACACTTACGGGGAATACATCCACGCTGCCCACCTGTTGGAAGTAAGTAAACTGGCTAATTTCCATGCCGTCCAACCAGACTTCCCAACCTAAACCCCAAGCCCCCAAGGTTGGGGATTCCCAGTCGTCTTCCACAAAGCGGATATCATGCTTCTCCACTTCCACACCAATGGCGATAAGGCTCTTTAGGTATAAGTTTTGGATGTCGTCCGGGCATGGCTTGATGATCACCTGAAACTGGTAATAATGCTGAAAGCGGTTAGGGTTTTCGCCATATCTGCCATCCTTGGGACGACGGCATGGTTGGGGGTAAGCAACGGCACTTGGTTTGCTACCCAGGGCACCGAAGAAGGTGGCGGGATGAAAGGTGCCTGCGCCCATCTCAATGTCGTAGGGCTGAACGAGGTTACAGCCTTTGTCCGCCCAGTAGTTTTGCAGGGTTAGAATGATGTTCTGAAAGTTCATTTATTATTCCTAAGATATTGGTTGCAAAGTGATTTGATACGTTGAAGGTCAGTGCGGATTTGGCTTAACACGTTGCCAACTTCCTCGTTTGGAGTTTCATCATCCAGCTTCAAAGAAAGCTGTTCGGGTTCGGCATCGTCGGCTATGGCGCGGATGATGTTCTTTTCCTGCTTCAGCTTTTGGCGTGCGCCTTCGATGGTGAAGCGCTGATTGTGTAGCATGTCGTCAATTTTTCGCAGCAATAGGATGTGGTCTTCGCTATATTTGCGGATGCGTCCAGCTGCTTTCTTGGGGCGCAACACCGGGAACTCACCCTCCCAATAGCGGATAACATGGGGCTTCACGCCAAGGAGGTTGCTAACTTCGCCAATAGTGTAGTAGTACTTCTTCATGTTTCTTGTCGCCTTTTCTTGCCTAATATACTAATCACGCATAGGATAAATGCCACCATCACGATTGCCAGAGGATAGGATGCTATTCTGCGGTAGGGAGGAATGCGCGGACAGGTGTAAAGCGGTGCGGTGATATTGGTGATGGCAAACAGTCCTGCCTTGCTTATAACTCTGCCCATGGGATCCACAATCATGGAAATCCCTGTGTTGGCACTACGGTAAATCTGGATGCGGTTTTCCACAGCACGGAACTTGGTCATGGTGGCATGCAGCCAAGGCCCATACGATGTGCCAAACCATGCATCATTGGTGATATTCACCAGATAGTCGCTCTTTTTATACCTCTGGCTTTGTCGGTCTTTGGGGATTGCCATCTGCTGGTTCAATCCGGCAAAGGCAATCTCGTAGCAGATGGAGGGTGAAAGGGTAAACTCACCGCTCTTGACCCACAGCAGTTCCTTGCCAAACTCCCAGTTTGCCTGCCCGAATTGCAGCTTCCAAAGGAAGGGAAAGTAGTCCAGCCACAGCATCCGTTCCCCTATGGGAACCAGGATATTCTTGTAATACAATGATGAAACCGAGCCATCCGGCTTGAATAGCGCTGCAGCATTGTAGTAATACACCGGGTTTACATGCGTATCGGGTGCGGGACTGAAGTGCGGAAAGCCGGTGAATATCTCCAGGTTATACTTGCTGCAAAGAGTTTGCAGTTGTTGCATGGCAACCTGGTTATGTAGCAGGTAGTCCGGAATGGCTGCTTCAGGGAAGATGAGCAGCTTCACCGAGTCTGCTGCTGCCTTGGCACACAATTCATCATAGCGTTTCAGAATAAAGTCGTAAAAAGCTTGATCCCACTTAACATCCTGGGGAATAGAGGGCTGCATCACGCTTACATCTGCCTCATGACTGTCAAGAGGCAAGCTCTTAAGGCAATACACTCCATATGATAGCCACAGCAGTACCAGCAATAAGGTGGGTATTATCAGCTTCCTGTTGCCCCGGATAACTCTGTATAGCAGCACATTAAGCAGCAATATAAGCCCGGATATCAGGATTACTCCGCCCAGATCGGCAAGCTGAATCAGCACCGTGTAATCCGCCAGAGAATATGCATTGTTGAACCAGGGAAAGCGCATCTCCCCATAGTTCTGCAAATACTCAAAGCTTAGCATTATTGAGATAAAACCAAGATAGCGATACTTGGGCAGCACTTCGCCGATAAGTTTAATCAGATAGAAAGCAAGTATGTAGTAAAGGAAGTACAGCAGCACTATCCCTACCAAGCCTCCGGGAGTTACCTCTGCTATCCAATAGAACAGCACGCTGATATACACCAGGGCAAACACTGCCGCAGCTTTCCATGGCTTATAACCCTTCATCTCCATGGCATGCAGCAGCGGAATCCAGCCCACAAACACCAGCCACCCCATATGGAGAGGCATGCGTGAAAGGCATACCAGAATAACGCTGAGCGCAACCCAAACTAACGGCACTATCACCTAACCTGTGTGTATCCTATTTTCAGCATTCTAATCTCTTGGCCGAACACCAGTACTAAGATATCTCCGGACAAAGTCAGTGTTCCGTTATTCACACCCATGCTAAGAGAAGCGGGACTCATTTGGCTGAGGAGCAACCCATCTTTTAGGTTTATTCCATTGTTATAATCGTCATACAGGGTTTGTCCGTCCTCTTGCTTCACAAATTGACCCAATGCGGTGAATATGTGGCTCTTGTCGTTTACGGCATCATATGCAGTCACATAGTCCCGATTACAGCCAAGCTGCGAGACCTGCGGAAGCTCAAACTTGCCGAAGCGGAACAATTCTGCACCATCAAGCACGGAATATACGATAATCTCTGCTGCAGCGGCATCATACACATACACGTTCTGGTCACTTCCCGCAGCTAAAGCCACTGGTTGCGCACAGCCCTCCAGTTCCATCTCTCCGATAGCTTTGCCATCATCGCTGAATATTTTCAGGCTTTTTGCCACGGAATCCAATGCCAGCAGTTTACCCTCCATGCTGAGGGCAATATCGCTGAGATTGCGGAAGTTAGCAGTACCTGTTCCCAAACCGCCAACCACGTTCACTCGTTTCGAATCCCTGTAGATGCTTATCTGCTGGGATGCGGTGCTCATGGCATAAACCGTCCCGCTCTGCGGGTGAAACAAGGCTTTCTGCACCGAAGTGTCGGTTGACAGGGAAGACACAAGGTTGAAGACATCAATGTCCATCGGTGCTTTCCGCTGTGGACCGGAACAAGCTGTGACTATCAGTGCCAAGATCAAGACCGATAGATACAGAATAACAGTTTTGTGGGTGGAGTTTACTTTCTTCTTCATATCAAGCTCCTGAGATTTGGATATCTCGCAGTTTACCTTGAATTGAGGTTTTGTTTCCAAAGCGGTTGTATTCCAAAGTGTAGGCAATATCCAGAACGCTGTTTTTCTTCAGCAGGGGCAGATAATCCCCCAAATTGTAGCCAATCAAATCCAGATATATTCCGTCCTTAACAACCTTCATCTTAAGATGGTTACGTCCCACATTATAGGGATAATTTGCCACAGATACTTTACGGGTCATGAATACCGGTCTGTTGTTCCCGGGACCAAAGGGGGCAAAGCGTTCCATGGCATCCAGCAAGTTATTGTTTATATCATACAGCTCAATTTCATAATCTATCTGCAAAGGCGGCTGGATCTGCTCACGGCGTAGGTTATCTGCCACATAGCGGGTTAGCTCATTTTCGAATCTATCGATATATTCCTGGTATATGGTTAGCCCCACGGCATACTTGTGCCCTCCAAAGCTGTGCAGGTGCTGCTCCGTGTGTTTAAGTGCTTCAAACAGGTCAAAATCCGCAACACTGCGTCCCGATCCGCTACCAAAGCCATCCTTGAAAGATATCATGATCACGGGACGGTAGTATTTCTCCACCAGTTTGGACGCCACAATCCCAATCACCCCCTGATGCCAATCGTCCGAAGAGATAATCATGCAAGATGTATTCTGCATGTCTTTATACTTCTTTTCGATTATCTCGCAGGCTTCATGGAAGGTTTTTTGATCTTCCTGCTGACGCAGCGAGTTCTGCCGTTCAATAATCTCAGCATACTCCGCACTGCGCTCTTCATCGGTGGAAATCAGCAGTTCCACGGAGAGGGCTGCACTTCCCATTCTACCTGCGGCATTTATGCGGGGAGCAATCCCAAACACAATATCCGTGGTATCCAGATTCTTTTGGTTCATGCCTGATATCTGAATCAGGGCATTCAGCCCCAGGTTCTTTTTCTCAATCAAGTGCTGCAAGCCTATATAGGCAAAGGTGCGGTTCTCCGAGGTTAAGGGGACTATATCCGCAATGGTGCCCACTGCCACCAAGTCCATATACTTAAGCGTGTTATCCAGGGTGTCGATGCCCATTTTCTTATATATTGCCAACAGCAGCTTAAATGCAACCCCCACTCCGGCAAGATGCTCGTAAGGGTAAGGGCAGCCGGGAAGCTTGGGATTGATGATGGCATAAGCAGGGGGAAGCTCGTCCTTGGGATTGTGATGGTCGGTGATGATTATCTCCATCCCCATATCTCGCAGGGCGTTTATCTCTTCCAGCGCATTAACTCCGCAATCCACACTGATTATTAAAGAAGAGCCGGTTTCCCGCAGAGCATCCAGCGAACCAAGCGACAGCCCATAACCGTCAATCATGCGGTGGGGGATATAAAAATCTATCAATGCTCCCACCCGTTTCAAGCCCAAAAACAACAGTGCAGTCGCGGTGGTGCCATCAACGTCATAATCACCATAGATGGTGATGCGCTCGCCTTTTTCGATGGCATCCATGATGCGCAACACGGCCTTCTCCATATCTGGGAAAAGGTAGGGGTCAAACATTCCGTCCAGCCTGGGGCTGAAGAAATCCTGAATTGCCTCCTCTGTGCGCAAACCTTTACGGTACAGTAAATCAGCTGCTTGCTTGGGAAGCTTCAGCTTCAGACTTAGTTGTTCCGTAATCCTTTGCGCTTCTTCATCCGGAGGTTCCGGGACAAGCCACCTTTTATCCATGTTCCAATACCTTTATTTATCTAATTTAATAATCATTTAACTTAGCCAACACCCCATCTTGACCATCGGGGTTATCCCCCTTACACCAAGTACTGCCACGAGGCCATGAAAAATGGCAGTTTCCTACAATACTCCCAATTTACCCTGAGAACGCTAAACTTATCAAATGGGGAAAGATGTAAAGCACTTTTTTGCCGTGGTGTAAATTAATTCAGTAAATCTGTGGCAAAGTGTCAAACTTGCGGCTTAAGTCCCGTTTTATTTCCGAGAATCCGGTGGCTTGTCACCTACATGAATTACGGGATCATTACATAATCATTGCATGTTTCATCCGTAATAAACATGTAATGATTAAGTAATGATCCCAAGAGCGGGTAAAAAGCGAATAGAGGATTATACTCAGCTTAACGCTAAATGTGTCAGCAGCTTAATGCCGATGCTAAGAGATTCGTCCTGTGGTAAAAACTTATCCGAATGGAGGGGGTGGGAGCATCCGCTGCCAAGCCAGAACAGCAAACCGGGGTATAAAGTGGTAAAGAAGCCAAAATCCTCACCTGTCATAGCCGTTTCTGCTTCCCGGTAATCCAAGCCAAGCTGATTGCAGGCACTGCGGAGTTTGTCGGTCAACGCGGTGTCGTTCACTACGGCATCGTAGCTGCACAGGAACTCCACTTCTGCTTCAGCGCTGAATTTCTCAGCGCTACGGTGCGCCAATTCGGCAGTGAGTTTGTTCATGGTGTCCCGCACATCGCTCTTTAAGCTGCGATGTGTTCCTTCCAGAGTGCATAAAGCGGGGATGATGTTGCGGATATCTCCGGCGCTCATCTTGCCCACATGGTAGATAACTCGCTCTGTCTTAGCAAGTTCGGCAATAGCCTCATCCATACAGGCAAGGAAGTCTCTGCCCGCATGCAGAGCGTTTATCCCTTGCTCAGGATATGCTACGTGGCTTGCTTTTCCGATAAAACGGACATCAAACTCTTGGGGAATACCAAAGAAAATACCGGCTTTGGAGGAGATGCTGCCCACGGGAAGTCCGCTGGCAACATGCAGGGCAAATGCACTACTGACAGGATAGCTTTGGATGATGCCTTCTGCAAGCACGGATTGCGCTCCGCCCTTGCCTTCTTCGGCAGGTTGGAAAAGAAACATCAGATTCCGGGCAGGTTTCTGCTCTGCAATTTGAGCGATAAGCCCCATCAGAATTGCCATGTGCACATCATGACCACAGGCGTGCATGAAGCCGGGGTGTTGTGAACTGAATTGGCTGGCGGTGTTTTCCTGCACAGGTAAAGCGTCCATGTCTGCACGAAAGAGCTTGTAAGCTTCATCCGTAGCTTGGTAAATCACGAGAATACCTGTGTTCGTTGTAAACTCGTGTATCTTCCACTCAGGATCGCAAATACCTTTGATCTGCTTCAAGGTGTTAAGGAGCAAAGCCTTGGTGCTTAGTTCCCCAAAGGCAATCTCCGGGATCTTGTGCAGAGCATGACGCAGGGCTATGAAATCCACAGCTATATCCTACCTGAATATTTGGCATGCTGTTTGAAGATTTCGATGGCGTTGGCTGCCGCTCCGAGGCGAACATTGTGTCCCACATTCCAGAAGTTCAAGGAGTTTTCGTCACAACCGTAACGCAGACGGCAGGTGTGAGAATCATTGGAGTTGCCCAAATCCAGAGGTGTTACGTATGAATTTGGATAGTAAACTATGGATCTGGCTACGCTGAGAGCTTTCTCTGCCTGGGGGATATCGACGTGCTTATCGAATTGGGCATATACGGCAGCACTATGTCCATAAACAACGGGGACACGCACGGTGGTGACGCTCACTTTAAGCTCCGGAAGACGCAGTATCTTGCGGGATTCAAAGTGCATCTTTTCCTCTTCTTGAGAATAGCCGCTATCTTGGAAGCCACCAATCTGGGGGATAACATTAAGATCAATCACATGGGGGTAAACGCCCTTATCGGAACTACCTTTACGTTGATTCATCAGGGTGGTAACTCCCTGATGTCCGCTGCCGGAAACAGATTGGTAGGTGCTAACAATAAGCTTATTCAAACCAAAGAGTTTATCCAACACCGCCAAAGGAAGCACAATCTGGATGGTGGAGCAATTGGGATTGGCAACAATGCCACGATAACCCTGAAGCAGGTCTTCATTAACACCGGGGACAACCAAGGGGATGGCAGGGTCTTGGCGGAAACCGGAAGAATTGTCTATAACTATCTCGCTATATTCGGCTGCGATGGGGGCATAGGTTTTTGCAACTCCCGCACCGGCAGAAAAGAAAACATAGTCGAATTGCTTGGCAATGCTGCTTTCACTTAGCGTTTGCACTTTGATGGGGTCGTCATTAAAATAGAGGGTTGTGCCCTCGGAACGTCTGGAAGCAAAAAGCTCTAAAGCAGAGATCTGCACATTGCTTTCTTCCAGACAACTGATCATCATTCTACCAACTTCACCGGTAGCGCCAACTATGGCTATCTTCATATCTAACCTCATAAATATCTGGTGTTTAACATAATGGTGGCTTCTTGCTGCATGCGCAAAAAGAGCCACGCTCCAGTTTGTGAAAGCCCGGCATTTGTCAATGTAAACTTGACAAAAAGCAGTGCTTTAGGGAACTGGTAACCACTATGTGCGCCCCAGTAGCTCAGTGGATAGAGCACCGGTTTCCTAAACCGTTGGTCGGATGTTCAAGTCATCTCTGGGGCGCCAAAACTTTTTTGGGAGCGAGTAAGCATGAAAGCACAGCTTGGCGCAATAGTGGCATTTTACCAAGCCCGTAGCCTGGAGTTGGGGATAATCTCGGAGTGTGCCGAAGGGCGATTCAGGGTAATCTCTTCCGAAAAGGATTGCGGATGGTATGCTGCAGCGAGATTTGTGCTTATCAGTAATCGACAGTATCCACTTGATGAAGTACCCCGTTGCTTGGAGATTTTTAGCGAGGCAATGATGGTAGAGGCAAAAAAGATGGAGAAAGTGGATTTCAGCTTCCTGGATAAAGAGCACACGCTTGAGCAGATAACGACACGGCTTGAGTTAAGCTCGGATAGTGCGGTTTTTGCTCTCTATAACCACTTAAAAGCACATCCTGAGTTATTCAGCTTCAAAAAAGAGCTGTTTCGCCTTAAATCCGAACAGGAACAGGAACAATATCTTTCTGAACTGGCATTGGGACAGCAACGGCAACGTTATCTTGCCGAAGTGCAACTGATGATAGACGGAAAGCAGGTTTGTGAAGATACCTTGAACCTACTGTATAAAGAACTGCCGGAATTGCTTCTGGAAAACAAGCACAGGGATTTACAGCGCATTCTGCGAGATTCCATACCGTTGTTAAGCTCTCAGGAGGCAGCCCTGAAACTACGCAGACTATGCGGAGAACTGGGGAATGAGATTGATCCTGCTATTGCTGAGGCAGGCATCCCGGTGGGATTCTCACCGCAAGTGATGAAGGACAAACTGCAGGCTATGAACTGGCAGAGTTACGGTACCGAGGCTTTTTGCATTGATGATGCCGATACTCGTGATTATGATGACGCTATAAGCCTGCAACGGTGTGAAGGAGGATGGCTCCTAGGTATCCATGTAAGTGCCGTGGCTGCTTGTATATCGCGAGATTCTTTCCTTTTGGATGAGGCTTTGCGCAGAAGCTCGTCCCTATATGCTGCCAATGCAATAATCCCGCTCTTTCCACCACACTTGTCTGAGAAGGCATTGAGTTTAACGGCAGACTCGGAGAAACCGGTGATTTCACTGTATCTGGAGTTGGATGATCAGCTGAATGTGCAGTCACGCTGTTTTAAGACCGAAATGGTGAAAATAACTAATAACTACAGCTATCGCCAAGTGGATAAAGCACTAAACTTAGAACCCTTTTCGCTTTTACAGAAGTTCTGCGCCCAACTACAACATCAACGGCAAAGCGCAAATTCCGGAGATAAGCAGCAATGTTATTACTATCTTAAGGAGCAAAATGGTGTTCTAAGGGTTAAACGTGTGGATAACCTCAGTCCCGCAAGAATAATCATCGAAGAACTCATGATTGAGTATAACAGTAGCTTTGCCGCTTATGCCGTTCGGTTTAACTGCCCCATGATATTCCGTAATATAACTGTGTTTGGTAACCCCAACCATGAAACACCGGCGAGCCAGGCATATCTTTCCACAACTGCCGACTTTCATCCCGGTATAGGCGCATCTCAGTACTTGCATGCCACTTCTCCGATACGCAGAACGACAGACCTGCTGAACCAATATCAAATGTTGGCATTGTTGGAGGGTAAACCCCTGCCTTATGAAACTGATGAACTGGATATGCATATTCAGAATATCGAGAAGCGTCTGTTACTGCTTCGCGAAGTGGGGCATCGCAGTCAGCGTTATTGGTTGCTAAAATTCTTGGAACAGGATTGTTTGCACGAGCCGATTGATGCATTTTTGCGGGGAGAGTATCAGGGAAAATTACGTTTTGAATTATCTCCGTGGGGGTTTCAGGTATTAGCTAAGTGCGACACATATCCCCACCACGAAGAGTTCAAAATTGTAATATACAGCGTGGATTGGGAAGACTGGAGTGTCGTGGCAGATATCCTTTAGGTACCTAAAGGATTGTTATGGACACCCAGTTCACCTGATAAGCGCAATTTTACCTTGTTTGGAATAGCCTTTTGCATCCGTAACTACAAAGATGTAGACACCGCTTCCACATTCCTTGCCTGAACTGCTCAAACCATTCCACTCAAAGCGAGAATAGCGATTCTCGGGAATAACCACAACCAGCGCTCCGGAACTGTCGTAAATCCGGCAAGTACTTTCTCCCTGTGGTAGGCTATCATCAGGATAGTTAACAATCTGCACGTTCAGATCTTTGTCTGGTTTGAAGGGATTGGGGAAGGCTTTAAGTTCCTTCAACTTAGTTTGGGGTTTCACGGTTCTGCCTATATTGAGTGTATTCAATCCATCAGGAGTGCCAATAAGCAAGCGTCCCCCAACGGGATCGTAACCAAGAGTGGTGATGTTATTGCTAAGGAGCGGGGCACTTGGTTTATAGAAATTGGTGAAGCGCTCTGTTTCAGGATCATACATGCTAAGCCCATATTCCAAGCTGCCAATCCACAAATGATTAAAGGGATCGAGCATGATAGCTGTGGGAGTGGTGCGCACAGAGCCAAAGAGGCGTTCTTCGTTCTCGTAGTATAATATATCGTTCACCCAAGTAGCAGTCGATTCGTTATACTTGAAGCGTTTGATCATGGTATCATAGCGATACCACTTGCTTCCGTTCCACATGAATAAGCCTGTGCTGGCTGCCACCCAGTGTTGTTTGCCTTCATATGGAGTTTGGATGGTGGCAACTCCATAGATAACACAGTTACGAAGTTCCGGTGGGGAGGGAATAACCCAATGAATGCCATTTGTCTCAGGCAGAGAAGGGTGGTTCCAAATAACTAAACCTCTGTCGTTGTTGGTGCCAAAGAAGTACTTCTCCCCATCGAAGTAAGCATACAAAGAACGCTGATAGACGCTGTTGGGTAGGCGAAAATCCGTAACCCACTCATCATTGGAGTTCACTACGGTCACTCCGCCATCATAGCAGAGTACCAGCATATTTCCATTGGCTGCAGGATAGATGCCTCCGATGGTACCGGTTAACAGAGTGGTGGATGGGCTATATGCACCCCAAGCTTCAGTCACACTATTCCAAGTGCTTATCCCTGTGCGTCTTATATGCTTCCAAACGTCGTTGCTATCGTCGTAGATACTCAAGCCATTAAGCCAACCGCTGGGGCTGTTATTGGTGTCCCAGGTGCCAAACCATTTACGATTGCGTTCATCCACGGCAACAGTAAGGATGTTATCGGAGTGGATTGGGCTATTGAAAATATTGTAAGCATGCCATTGGTCATTCTCGAACTTACATACCCCCAGAGATCCCTTCTTAGTGGGTTGGTTATCTATGAAACCGCTTCCTATCCACACGGCATTGTTTTTGTCGGTTACAATCTGGGTTATCTTGGGGAAGCTGATGCCCGAAGGAGAGAAGTTTACCCATTCATCTCCGGTAAGCTGATATATGCCCTCACCCCAGGTGCAGAGAAACAGCTTTCCATCTGCAAAAACGATTCTGCTAATCACATTCTGCCCCAAGCCTGCTTCACCCTTGCTCCAGTGCTTCACGCTTCCATCGGCATAGATGGTGCTGAGCAGGATGTCGCTATCGAGGGAGTATTTTAGGGTATCCTCCTGCCAAACACCATAGGAGACCCAAAGGTTATCTTCATTATCAAATGCCACCGAAGATATCTCCTTTCCGGTAAGCAGATTATTGGCTTGGTATTGTAGCCAGTTGGCATTGTTCAGGCTATAATCGTTAACATAAACCTTATATCTCTGGGCAATGGCAACTTTTGTGGCAGAGAGGGCAATCTTGGAGCTTTGTCCCATGGGTATGGGACTTCCGCTACCTGTAAGTTTCTGCCAGGCACTGTCGTTATTCAAGGAATCAAGAGGTATGTAACTTAGCCCCGTGGAAGTAGCCACAAAGAGCAAACTATCCTGGGATAAAGCCATATCATTAATACGATTATCGGCCAAACCTCCGGCAGTGTTCTGTGCCGTGTATTGATTTAGCATCAGGGGAAAACTGACCCCTTCCATATAGTAATAAGAAGCGAGCCCACCTGAGGTAGCAACCAGTACTGTGTTGTTGTTCTCGATGATTCTACTCACTTTAATTGAAGGTAGCCCCAACGAAGTGCTAAGATATTGGTTTCCTGATGGGTTCATGATGGTTATTCCCGCATCGGAGGAGCCTAACCACAAGCTATTGTTAAACCCTATGTGCGCAAGGCTGCGGATATCGTTTGAACCCAATCCGTTACCCGTGTTGATCACATTATCCTCGCGATAATCGGCTAGATCATGCGGATTAGGGGTAAGGGGAACCAGCTTAACTACACCACCCCATGAAGAGATGTATATAGAACTGCCATCAATGTTGATGTCGTACACATGATTCGTATTGGTAAATGTCTGCCAAGTAGCTGCAGTTAGGGTCAAGCTCAACAAGGCTATTAGAGTAAGTAGATAATATTTCATTTATTACGCTCCTGGCGCATCAATGCATATGCAATCACAACCATTAAAGCCATAAGTCCCAATAGCACAGAAAACAGTACTTTCTTGGACGAGAAAGAGAAGCCTATGGCAATTAGTCCAAATAGCAGGGTTACAATGTAAACAATAATCGAAATGGTCTTCTGGGAAAAGCCAAATGCCAACATAGTGTGGTGGATATGTGCTTTATCAGCTTTGAAGATATTGCCCACTCGGATACGGCGGAATACCGCCAGAGCAACATCCAGCAAAGGAACTGCCAACACGGCAAGGGGAATCATCAAGGTCATGGAGGTGATGCCTTTAAACTGTGAAGAGCCTGCTGTGGAGATAGCGGCAATGTTCAGCCCGATAAACAAAGCTCCCGTATCACCCAGGAAGATGCGTGCCGGAAAGAAATTGTAAAATAGAAAAGCCGTGTTACCTGCAATCAGGTAGGAACAGATTACAATCACTAGGCTATAGTTCTCTTGTATCCCCACAATCAGCAGAACAGCACACACAATGATACTTATCCCGCTAGCAAGTCCATCCAAACCGTCAATGAGGTTAATGGCATTAAGAATCATCAGATACCACATGATGGTTACGGGAAAGGAGAGCCAGCCCAACACGAAATGCTCACCTAGGGGATTGGTGAGGAACAGTACGCGAAAGCCGATGAAATACATCACCACACCGATGCTTATCTGCCCCAAGAGCTTTAATGTAGCGCTGCTTTCATACCGATCATCCCATATGCCAAAGAGAAGGGTAAGCAAGCCTACTCCGCTAAGCTGCAGTAGCATCCTGCCCATGGCAGGATCTCCACTAAACAAACCAAAGCTGGCTTGGGCAACAATTATTGGTATGGCAAAGCACAGTCCACCCGCTTCGGGGATGGCTACTTTATGGATGCGGCGTTCATTGGGCTCTGCCATTATCTTAAACTTGCGTGAGAACTTGATGTTAAAAGGCAGCAACAGATGTGTCAGCAAGTGAATCAATACGAACTCGATAAGCACCAGCAGAACCATGTTAGACACTTCCTTAGCTCCTGTAAAGCTCCAGATAGGCAGCCACCATGCCTTGGTAGCTGCAGAGGGTACTAACTCTTTGCTGTCCCGCCATACCTTTGGCGTATGCGGGCTTGAAATCCTGCGCCATATTAGTGAATGTCTCCACAAGGGCTTCATCATCATCCAGAGGAACAATGTATCCGCTTTGCTCATCCACCAACTCCCGAATCGAGGGGATGTCGGAACCGATAACCGGTAGAGCTGCACTCATGGCTTCGATAATACTGAAGGGCTGAGCTTCCCATCTGGAATATAGCACAAAAGCATTAAATACCTTTAGCCATGGGATAACATCACTATCCCAACCGGGGAGTAGTATGCGTGAATCCATGTTGCACGAATGCACCATGGCTTTGCACAGCTCGAAGTGCTCGCCATCGCCCATAATGACAAAGCGTAGGTTGGGAGCTTGCATACAGGCTTTACATGCACAACTTATCAATCTGATAACATTCTTTTGTTCGGAAAACCTAAGTGTGGAGCCGATTATCACTTCTTCTTCGGGCATTTTGCGAGAGTTGCCAATCTCTGTTAACTTTGCTCCCAGAGCCGGAGGAATTGCGTTATACACCGTTACTGCCTTGCTTGCCGGCAATAAATGCATGGAGAGGCACTTCTCTCTGTCTGTGTTGTTAACAAACACGGTTTTGTGCCCCAGCTTATTGCCCACAAGTTCCATGAAAGCATAAAAGCGATAAAGCAAGGGAGCTTGATTGTCCTGAAATGCAGTGCCATGTGCAGTGTGAAGAATAAGCGGAACACCCGCCATTCTTGCCGCCAAACGTCCCAATAGCCCCGGCTTTGAGCTGTTGGTATGCACAATATCGAAGCCGTGACTTTTAATCAGCCACAGCAGATGTAAGAAAGTAACAAAATCAAGTGGCGAAATGGGATGGCAAAAGCTGGGTAAGGGGATAAAGCTAAAACCACGCTTGATAACTTCTTGTTGCAGTTCGCCACCGTGTTTGGCAGCCACATATATTTCATATTCATCCGCATCCAAGCCATCTAACAGGTGTAGGCTAAAGCGCTGCACTCCCGACATTAGTGGGAGCAATTGGATGTGGAGCAGCTTTTTCATGCAGTTCTATTTAATCTGATACACGCCACTGCGTCGGCTTTAACATTGGTAAAACGAATCTGGTTGCCGTCAACCTTAGCGCTTACGCCCACAATTTCCTGTATCTTTGGCTCACCGTGCAGGCACAGGACAAAGCTTTCCAGATCATCCGGGAAGATGATGCTTATCTCGTACTCACCTTCATCGATTGTCACTCGGCTGCGTTTTTCCCACCATGTGGCAAGCTCTGCGGCAGTAGTAATATAGTTTTCCCCACTTTTCACCAAAGCGAGAATATAGGCATAAAGCTTGTTGCAATAATGTATATCGCTATAGCTGGCAATGGAAAAATCCACACTGAATATGCCATGAGCACGGGTTACCAGATGATACAGCTTCTTCACCTGATGCTTGGCATCTTCCAGCTGTACAAGCTTGTGCTTGGTTAGTTGCAGGTGTTTATCACGATACAAAGTAGGCAACTCCAGATATTCTGCCCTATTTCCCGCAAACCATGATCTCCATGGTAAAGACAATCCCTTTTTAAAACCGGGAACACTTTGGAATGCCACGCTCTGGCTAAAACTGGGAACAATCTTGTTGTGTAGATCACGGGTTGTGTCGTTTACCTTGAACCCGCACTGACGAATGCCGATATGTTCTTTGTTCAATTGATGGAGTAGAATTTGTTTACGGGTTAGGAAATCATCCCTGTTTAATTTGTCGGAGGTGGCAAGCATGGCAATGTCATTTCCTTCGCGCATAATCTGTTGCAATTCTTCCTGCAAGTCCGGATCATCCAAACTGTAGTCTATATCATCGCAAGGTTCAGTTGCCAAGAAGTAGGTGCTGCGGCAGTTGGAATCCCGTTCCAGCTTGCGGAATTCTTCGAAATTCCAGTATAACTCGTAATTGGTAAAGAGATACTTCATCTTGCCGGCAATATTATGTGCAAGTTGCTTCCACTTAAAGGTGAAAAGCATAGCCAGATCATCCGCTACAGACAGTATAAGGGAAGATAGATCCCACTTTTGCAGGTCGTCTATACTGTGAGACAGCAACACTGCTGCTTGCTGAGCTCCTGGCCAGAACATCTTTTGGGTGATAAAGCTCTTTTTTGCCCTGCAGTGTTCTTTGATCATGCTATCCAGCAACCACAAGAGGTTATTCACGATTGGCGTTTCACGGTAATTGTAAAACGCACTTGCTTCATCGGGATAAAATCCACCGCTTAGAGCTTGAGCATCGGTGCTTTCCTCGAGGTTTGCCAGGTGAAAGAAGATGTTTCCTGCCAGGTCAAAGTTTATCTTGCCCCCGTTCACATCCTCTTCTCGATAATTCTCTGCCAGATACTCAAACTTGCGGGCAGAAATCACGGGAGTTATGGATAACAGCTTAATCTCGCGGATACTGCGGCGTAACCTGTCTGCGGAGTATGCTTTGGCATCATACAGTTCAAAGTCGCAGGGGATAAAGATGGTGATATAGTATTTGGCAAGCTCTTTCAGCTCTTCGGGTGTGGGCTCGGTTAGCCCATAGATTAAGAAAATATCGTTAGCCTTCAGCTCTTTTATATCGGTAATAAACCTGCTTCCGTATCCTAAACTCTCAAAAATGAAGCGAAATACAAACTTCATTTCCTTCTGAAAGCGTGATAGTTTGGGGTCTATGATTATTGATACCATGATTACTAATTAACCGCCAGTTCCATTTTGTGGCAGGATATTATTTTTTAACCATGCTGTCAAGCGAAATCCTGCACAGACTACCTTACTTTTGCAATTACCATTTGCATTTCGTTCTGCACGATACCTAGCTATAGCTTGGGTAAGCGCTTATTTTAATCTCTTACATTCCAAGACAAAGAGAAAGGGCAGGATACGGTATCCTGCCCTAATTCACTGTGTAATATCCTATTTCATGAACACTATACGCTTGTAATAGCGCTCCTTCCCAGACACCATCTTTACGAAATATACTCCCGAACCGCATAACATGCCACTATCGTCTTTTCCATCCCAATGAAGAGTGTAGCTTCCGGGGGCTAATTTCTTGTGCTGTAAGTTCCTAATCACTTGACCCCTGAGATTGAGGATACTCATATCACATACGGCACCATCTTTCAGGCTGTATGCAATATTTAAATTGGGGTTGAAGGGGTTAGGATACAGCGTATTCAATCCACTTACAATCGGAATCTCAGGAGTACCGGGGGCAACCTCATTTACCGTTATGGATAAGGATCCATAAAAATGGTCAGAACCGTCCATATTTACAGCTTGCAGCCAGTAATACCATACTCCGCTATCCAGGTTGTTTTCTTCAGTAAAAATGTAACGCTGAGTAGTTGAAGTATTAGTTGCATCAATGAGGTTACTTACCGGAACAGCATTCTCAAGATAAGCATCAGAAGATCTCCAGATGTAAAATCCCATCATGCCATTTTCTGACTGTGTTGCCCAAGACAGGGTGATGCTACCGTTAAACCCGGTTGCAGCATTAAAGGATGATAGCTCCACGGGAAGAGTTTGATCTGCTTTATCAGCCAAGATGAGCTGATGTGCAGACTTAGATTCCGAAAAACTGACTCCGCCAAAAGTGATGCTTGTGAAAGCTGAACCCGTTACAGCAGAAGTAATGTTTTCGCTTAGTTTAACCCAATCACCATTATACTCCCAAACAGCTAGGTCTTCAAGAACAAGGTTATCGAGATATGTATTGCGGAAACGGAATTCAAGATCACAAGCTTGGTTTACGGTGGGGTTGATCCTCCACCACTGCACAACAGATGTTCCGTTGTTGGGATGATAACTACCGCTGTAGATGTCTACCGAAGTTTCACCCATATCACCTGAAGGAGTAACTATTAAAGCATCAAGGCTTCCCTCCGGTCCATAAAAAGTAGTTGGGACGCTGCAATTCTTTACATTTTCTGCAAAAAATGGAGTGCCGGTGTTTGCGTTCGTAACCACACCATTATTTACAAATAGATAAGCGTCACCTCGATAACTCATAAAACCGGAGTTAATCACTACCGAAGGTGCGGCAAAGCACCACACTACCCACAGTAGAACTGCGATAGAAAGTAGCTTTTTCATATTCGGCTCCTTCGCAGCCGTTGCTACTTTATACGTTGGATATTCAAGTTGAGACAGATTACTTTCTGGTTACTGGAACTTCCACTTACCACTCTTGACATCAGTGCGATATAATCATTCGCATTCAAATCATAAATACCTGTTACTGCTCCGGCATCATATTGGGTATTGGTGACGCTGAGAGCAGTAGAGAGTGATTCAAGATCATGTGTGAAAGTAACCCAACTTCCCAAAGAGGGCACAGAACCGGAGTTTTGACGAAATACTTCAACTTCAATCGAGGTATTCGATGTTCCTTGCAAGGCTACATTGGCAGATATACGATAAGTGCCTGTTTCCGTTATCTTAAGATATGCCGGACGAGAGCTGCCACCTGGATCATTTATTACTTGGACACTTCCACTTGCTTTGGTTTCATATGGGGTTCCCCCTCCTCCACCAAGGGTGCACGGAAACATACTGGCATAGGCAGTTGACGAACCAATGGATACGGTTGGTTGTGTAGTGCCATAATTGCCATGATTATATGCGATTTCGCCATAGCTGTATGCAGAAGAAGCAAACCCATAGGGAGAGGCTACCCAAGGGGTCCAGACACCACCTGAATTCTTGTATTCAAGAACACCACCATTATCTCTGAAGCCATAACCTGTGGCTCCTTCAGTAGCTCCGTAGTTTAAATATTTACCACTTTGAAGCTTGACATTGCCGTCTCCTCCAACCTTCAACAGAGTGTTTGGAGTAGTAGCGTTGTCTTTGACTGTGAATGCATTACTACTTGTAGTGCCATCCAGATTTACCTCAACATCGTCCACTGCAACCATTACGGAAAACAGCAGTACAGCTACAAAAAAGCAAACGAATCTTTTCATTTTCACCTCGCAAAGTAGTTACTCGCAGCTCACTTAGAAAGCCACGTTTACTTCAAGATAACTCAATCTTGCAGGATAGCAAATTGTTTTTGGAGAGAGCACAATGATTTTTTTGGCTCACCCCGTTTACCCGTGATTCGTAACTCATTCTCCCTTAATAGAAAGCCTTAATCAAGTGATAATCACTCCTTAATCAAGCCTTAATTGTTAAGGCTTGATTAAGGGTAGATTAAGAGGTGATTAACACTTTGAAGCAAGGGAGCAGTGCGAAACACATATGAGACAAGCACATAAAGAACAGGTGCCAGTCATGCACGAACTGACACCTGAGAAAGGATGGCTTTGCGGAAAGAAAGCCTTGGGAAAAAGTAACTTAAGAGGTTATGCCGTTGCCTCCAGCACCTTAGATAGGATGCTTTGGGCATCGGCAGTGTTGATTATCTCCTCCACCTTTTCGGGCTGACGGCAGAGTCTGCCCAGCACGGATAGCAGACGAATGTGGTTACCGGATTGATCGCCGGGAGTTAGCACCAAAAATATCAAACGGGATTTCTTTCTATCCACAGAGCCAAAATCCATGGCATGATCCGTAACCCCGCAAACTATGGTTAGTTGTTTAACGGCATCGGTGTGCAGATGGGGAATCGCCACTCCGTTTATCAAGCCGGGACCAAGTATCTTCCAGCTTTCAAGCAGGGCATAATAACTGGGCTTAACACCATCTATCAACCCTCTTTCGTTTAAGTGATTCAGCATTGCCCACACCACTCCCTCTCGGCTGTCCGAGGTTAGTCGGAGCAAGACGTTCTCAGCGTGAAGATAGTCCCCCAGATGAAAGTCTTTTATCTTCTCCACCTCTGCCACTTGTTCCATATCCAGCACACCCTGCACGGTTTGTCTAAGCTCCAACACTGCCTCATGCATCATGCGTTTCACGAAGACAGCCGTTTCGGGCACAGTGTGAAGCTGAATGTCGTTACCATGTTGCTCCATGGTAACAATGGTGTCGTGACGGCGAATATGGAACACATGCATATCGGACTCCAGATGGCTGACAAAGAAGCCCATGGAGAGGAACTGCTTAGCGATTTTATGCGCAAGTAGTTCGGCAAGCTCTTCATCCTGTAGGTTATACTCCACAATCTCTTTAGCAGGCATGGTAACGGAATCTCTAACCCCTTTTAGAGGTGATTTTAATGCCATGTTTAATAAGGGCGGGGCAATGGTGGTGCTAATGAGGGTCATAAACACGGCTATGCCGAAGATGTCATAATTGGGATCTGCCAAAAAACCATAAGAAAGACCGATGCTTGCCACGATTAGGGCAACTTCGCCACGGGGAATCATTCCCAGCCCGATGCGTTGTGCACCTCTCATGTTAAAGCCAAGTGCCAGGGAGGGAATCCCACAGCCAAGATACTTTGCCAACAGCGCTCCAACCGTGTACACCACACCAAATATCAGAGTTGAGGGAGCGAATAATGCCCGCACATCAACCAGCATGCCCATAACCGTGAAGAACACAGGCACAAAGAACATTTTGAGCGGTTGCAAAGCCTCTTGGATAGATACACTGATATCTGTTTTGGAGAGGGAGATGCCAACCACATAAGCTCCGATAATCATGGCTAAGCCTGCTCGCTCGAAGAACCCGGCGATAACCAGGGCAAAGCTGAAAGCGATGATGGAAAACACAAAGCGATTCTCCAGTTTCTTCAGGAAACCACCAATACGCTTGGCGAAATATAGTCCGGCAATGGTGAATCCAAGCCAGATACCAATTTCTTTAAAGGAGATCATGCCGATATTTGACCAGTTCAGGGCAGAAGCTCCTCCTGCTTTGGTGGCAACGGATATGCCCAATACGATAGCCAGCAGAATAACCCCCAAAACGTCATCGATAACTGCTCCGGCAAGGATGGTTACCCCTTCGGGGGTGTCCATCTTACGCTTTTCGGATAGTATCCTTGCGGTTATGCCAACCGAAGTGGCAGTGCTCATTATCCCAAGAAAGAGGCATTTGGGATCCATGAACTCCGCTTTAAGAAAATACATGGCGGTAAGTGAGCCGAAGAGGAAAGAAAACACTATTCCCCCGATACCCACAACCAATCCGGCAAAAGAGAACTTTATCAGAAGGTTAAGATCCGTCTCCAAACCTGATAGAAACAGCAGAATGATAGAAGCAATGATGGCAATCCCATAAAGCTCGAGCTGTAAAGGGAAGCCTTCATTCCCGGTGGAGAAAAGACCATCGGAGAAACCGGGGATAGGAATGCCACCTAATAAGTAGGGACCGATTATCACACCGATAAGCAACTCCCCCAGCACTCCGGGGATACCAATCTTTTCCACGGCAACTGCTCCGATGCGGGCGGCAAGAATGAGGATTCCAAGCTGCATCACCAAGTTTGGCATGCGCTCCACCACACTTTCGTGCCCGGTGGCTGCAAAGCAGGTGAAGGTTAATAAAAGCATCAGACTCAACAAAGCTAAGTGTTTCATAAACTCCCTTTTAAAATAATGAATAAAGCCGTAGCCACTCCCTTGTTAGCAGAATGGATACGGCTTTGTGACATAATTAGTCTATATAAGCTACTTCACCGTGCTGGGTTTCATCCAAACCAAGAGTTTCATCCACTTCGGTAACCTTAACGGGGGTTATGAAGTTTATGATAATCAGCATGATGTAAGTGAAAATAAAGGCATAAACAGAAGCCAGAGTTACGGCTATGATCTGAGTTAAAAAGAAGTGTACATTACCACTAAGCAATGCGCCACCCTTCTCAATTGGATTAATCAGTTCAGAACCAAACACACCAAGCAGGATAGTTCCGGTAACACCACCAACACCGTGCACGCCCCATACATCCAGGGCATCATCCCACTTCATCTTGTTTTTGAAGTTCACGGCAAGATAGCATACTGCACCGGCAATGATACCAATAAGCGGGGCTGACCAGAGGGGCACGAATCCGGCACAGGGAGTGATGGTTGCCAAACCTGCCACGGCACCTGTCATAAGCCCTACAAATTTGGGCTTTCCTTCGATTACCCAGGAGATAATCAGCCAGGCTATACCGGCAAAGGAAGCCGCAACATCAGTGTTCAGGAAGGCTATGGATGTAAGCGGGTCAACCGACAACTCGCTGCCGGCGTTGAAACCATACCAGCCAAACCAAAGCAAGCCTGTTCCGATAGCCACCAAGGGTATGTTATGGTTACCGGAATCCACCACCTTCCGTTTACCTACGTAGATAACCGAGGCCAAGGCAGCAAAACCGGCTGTGGCATGAACAACGATACCACCGGCAAAGTCAAGAACTCCGAAGTGCGCCATAAGTCCGCCACCCCAAACCATGTGGGTGAAGGGGAAGTAAACCAGGAACAACCAAGCAACCAAGAATAACAGATATGCTTTGAAGGTTACGCGGTTGGCAAAAGCTCCGGTTATCAAGGCAGGGGTGATGATGGCAAACATCATCTGGTAGGCGATGAAGACGACCTCCGGAATGGTACCGTTACCCGAGAAAGGAGTGGTTAGGGTAACTCCTTGCAGGAAGGCTTTATCGAAGTTCCCCACGAGTCCGAAGAAGTCTGTGCCATCGGTCATGTTACCGCTGAAGCACAGGGAATAACCGACCAGATACCAGATAACAGTGGTGAGGCAAAGCGATACAAAGCTCTGCATCATGATGGTTAAGACGTTTTTTCTGCCCACGAGACCACCGTAGAAGAAAGCGAGGGCGGGGGTCATGAGCATCACAAGGCTACAGCAGAGCAACATGAAGCCGGTATTGCCTGTGTCAAATAGTGGCTTGGATGCAATCTGCTGAGTTAAGAATTGGACAGTTGTCTGTAAACTGTCGATGACGGATGCGTCAACATTTACCATAGACATGGCTATGCTCCTTTTTTGCAGCTTTGGAGCGACTACTCAGGACACACAGGTTAAGTTTATTAAATGGAGCATCAAGCCAGTGCAGCCTCATTCACACACACGATTAGAGAATGGGAAGCATTATGGTTTAAGTAAATTCGGCTACATCGCCTAGATTAATCAAACCACTTGATAAATACTGAGTAACGCTTTATCCAAAGGCGTTTTATTTCTAAATACTCCCATACATGTATGTAAATTCTTGTCAAGAACATTCTCAGGGAAAGAGCGAAATAGCCTATCATGTAAACCAATACGCCAGCATTGTTGCTTCTTGACGTATAGCCTGAGGAACATCACGATTATGCCTTGCCGGGGGAAGGTGAATCTGATGCTGAAAAACCTCCCCATCTTGCACAAGAAATAAAAGCATTTGACATAAAGCCAATGCTGTGTATCTTGTTACGCAACTTAAGAGAAGGAAAGAAAAATGAAGATTAAAATGACGAAAGCCTTTATCCAAAAGCTGCCGAAGACGGATCTACATGTGCATCTGGATGGCAGTGTACGCATCGATACCATCATCGATCTGGCTAAGAAGAATAACATTAAACTGCCCACTATGGATGCGGCAGAACTGCGTAATATGATTGTCTGCACCGATGAAACTGAGAGTTTGGAAGATTACCTGCGTGGATTCCACATTGTTAATCTGGTGCTGCAAGATAAAGAAGGCCTGAAACGCGCTGCTTATGAGCTAGCCGAAGATGCTGCCAAGGAAAATGTGCGCTATATGGAAGTGCGCTATTCCCCGATACTGCACACCAACAACGGTCTTAAGCTCACCGAAATCTCCCAGGCAGTGATTGACGGACTAAAGATGGGAGAGCGTGATTTCGGTATTAAAACCGGAGTTATCATTTGCGGTATCCGCAACATGGATCCCACAACATCACTAAAACTTGCCGAGCTTGCCATTGCTTTTAAGAATAAAGGGGTTATCGCCTTTGACCTTGCAGGCGGAGAATATAACCATCCTGCCAAAGATCATAAGGAAGCTTTTGACCTTGCCTTGAAAAACAACCTTAATATCACCATCCATGCAGGTGAGGCATACGGTCCCGAAAGCATCCACCAGGCTTTGCATTACTGCGGAACACACCGCATTGGGCACGGTACCCGTCTGGTTGAAGATGGCGACCTGCTGAATTATGTGAATGATCACCGCATACCCTTGGAAATATGCATCAAGAGTAACTTTCACACCAAGGCTGTGGCAGATATTCGCAGCCACCCGATTGACTTTTATATAGACTACGGCTTACGCGTAACCATTAATACAGACAACCGTACCATCAGCGACACCACCGTGACAGATGAATACATGCTTGCCATCAACGAATTGGGCTTGGACTATGCCACTGTGAAATATGTTATCCTAAATGGCTTCAAAAGTGCTTTCGTTCCTTACAAGGAAAGAGTGCGCCTCATCAACCAAACGCTTAAAGAGTTTGAGGAGATAGAGGAAGCTGAGCTGAAGACCAAGATTAAAGTAAAAGAAAACTTATAGGATAAGCTGCCCATGATAAGTATAATTCAGGATACTCTGCGGGATAGTCGCAACCTATTATCGCTATTAATGGCTGATGAATACTTCAGCCGTGAGATAGAGAAGATTGCCCATCAGATAGCAAGCGTGTATCTGCGAAAAGGTAAGCTGATTATCTTTGGCAACGGAGGAAGCATGTGCGATGCCATGCACTTTGCCGAAGAGCTTACCGGTCGCTTTCATAACGACCGTCCTGCCCTACCGGCGATTGCGGTTAGCGACCCCAGCCATATCTCCTGCGTGGCGAATGATTATGGCTATGATGCCATCTTTTCCCGTGCAGTTGAAGCCTATGCCGTACCCGGAGACATGGTTATCGGCATCTCCACCAGCGGGAACTCCCCCAATGTTATCAAAGGTGTGGAAGCAGCCATCTCCCGAGATTGCCTAACAGTATTCTTGGGCGGAAAAGATGGAGGCAAGATGAAAGATATGTGCGATTACCGTATTATTATCCCCTCGCAAGATACCGCACGCATCCAAGAAATGCATGGAGTAATCATACATCTCATAATTCAACTGGTGGAGAAAGAACTGTTCTTGACGGAAAACCCCGTTCCGATTCATGACTCCCAATCTTGCTAAACATTAGAATAAAGGAAATCAAAATGACCCGTATCTTAAGGAAATACACACTGTTACTGTTGCTTTTGACAGCAGTGTTTTGCCTCAATGCAGAATATTACGATTCTGTGATTAACCTCACAGGACAGAGCTTATATAATGGCTTACGTGGCTTGATTGACACCAATACCAACAATAGCTATACAGGTTCCAAGACTCAGCTATTCCAAACTGTGGATAACAATGGAAATGGAACGGTGACCTGCGTATATACCGGCAAGAACTATACCATCAACTCCTCCTACAATGGCGGAGGAGACCCTAACACAGAGCATACCTATGCCCAAAGCTGGTTCAGTTCAAGCGAAGAAAGCATCAAAAAGGCAGACCTGCACCACCTCTTTATAACAGATTCCACTGTTAACAGCTCACGTGGTAACCTGCCATTAACCAATGTGGCAAATCACGGTTCAGCAACGGTGTATTACACCAGCACCCCCAGGCAAAGCTACCGTGGTAGCAGCTCCGGCGGTATTCAGGTGTTCGAACCTGCTGATCAATTCAAGGGCAATATTGCCCGTGCCTTGCTGTATTTTAACACCCGTTATAGCGGACAAAGCCTTACTCAGCAGAATGTGAACATGCTTCCTGTTCTGCTTGAATGGCATTTTGCCGATCCACCCGATGCTCAGGAAGTAACCCGCAACACAAGAGTATATAACTTCCAGGGCAATCGCAACCCCTATATTGACCATCCGGAGTTTGTTTCCCGCATCTGGGGCGGAAGTGACAACGATGATGATATCCAGATGTATATTCCCGCTCTCCATATTTCTGCGGTGTATCCCAATCCCTTCAATGCTGAAACCTCCATCACCGTGCATACCAAGACCTCAGCACCCATCACCACAAGTGTTTATAACCTAAAAGGTCAAAAGGTGTACAGCCACAGCTATGCCCTTCCCGCAGGCGAAAACAAACTGATGTGGGACGGCATGGACGATAGCGGTTTCCAAGCTCCTGCCGGAGTATATTTCATCCGTGTGGAGGCAGATAAACAGCAAGCCCTAACCAGAGTTGTTAAACAATAAGAAAGCCTTTCTACTAATAACAATCATTAAGGGTAGCGGTTGCTACCCTTTTCTTTGTTTAATAAACCGCTATATTTCACAAAATGTTAGCAATAACCAATAAGGCTGAGAGTGTGGAATCTATACCACTGGTTCTTCATTGCTCTCGGTTCAAGCAGGCTTGCTCAGGTTAAACACTGGGTATATCTTTCCCACTTCTTTGCGATCATCGTTCAGATTACTACGGATGTGAAAGTGCTGCAACTGCTTGTATTCCTCTCCGGTAAGCAGATTAAGCTCTGTTAGGATGTGCATGGCTGCCATGGCTGCGGTTCCAACTGCTCCATCCTCTATCTTAAGAGCAATGCCCAATTGCGGCTCTTTAATCCCGATGCAATACACTCCTTGCGCACCTATTTTGCCTATCATCCTTCCTCTGGTGGCTTGCATCAGTGCAGTGCAGAATCCACCTGTGCCGGAAACCATCTCCGGGTATGTAATCATGGCATTTACAATCTTGGTGGCAGCCGCTTGAAAGTGTTGGGGTAAATAGCTCGGATTAGCAAAACGTGCAAAGCCTAAAGCCATATTATATATGGGCATGGCAAACACAGGTACATTACATCCATCCACTCCCACAGAAATATCCTTTACAGGATACCCGCAGATATTACCGACTATATCAATAATCTCTCGTTGCAGAGGATGATCCGGATCAAGATAATTCGAGATGGAATATCCTTTGGCTACGCAACTCGCCAACATTCCGCTATGCTTGCCGGAGCAATCGCTTAGTATTCGTTGGGGTTCGATCCCTGCCAGGGCTTGTGCCATAGCAATCTCCGGCTTGATGGAACGGGTAACTCCGCTTTGTAAATCGCTTTCCGTAAGCCCACATTTGGCAAGGATGCTCCTAACAGCAGAGAGGTGAAAATCCTCTGCATAGTGCGACGAACAAACCACCGCCAGTTCCTCATCAGTAATCCCAAAGCGTTCGGCAGCTCCGGATAGGATTAAGTTCACAGCTTGCAATGGTTTGGCAGAAGAGCGGAAGTATGTGTATTTGCCTGTATCACCGCATAAGGCTATTATCTCCCCGGCGGGGTTTAGCACAACGGCATCTCCCCGGTGCAGGCATTCCACCACCTCACCTCGGGTTTCGTGAATGAAAATCTCGGGCATGTATAACTCCAGATGTTTATGGTATCCATACCAAACATACGCTATGCAGTGTCAAGGCTTTTGACGCTTTCCTGCTATCATTGCATAATCATTGCATGTTTATTACGGATGAAACATGCAATGATCATGTAATGATCATGTGACTCCAGTAGGGAAAGAGGAAATGCGGGGCTTGTGGAAAAGAGAAAGTTCTTGACAGAATGGCATTGCCAATTATCTTGTAATTATACATCAGCGCAATAGAGCAATCCCAAAATCCAATAACCCTCATCAGGGTTTAGTATTTGGTATAAACCAAAGTTACCTTGCCCAAGCGGGCACTAAAGCTATCTACAAAAGTGGTTATGCGTTTTGCATAAAAAACCACGAAGCAGGATGAATGATTAAAGAAATGGGACGTCTTAACATAGACGACTTTAAGTTTCTGGATGCATCGGTGGAGAAAATCTTCCGTAATGTAGAAAAAGGCAAATTCGCCTTGGCAGAAAAACAGATAATTGAACTCGGCAACACGGCAAACTATTTTGTGCGCGAGGAATTGGGTAAAAGACTGGCTCAATACTCCGGCAATGGCGAAATGGATGAAATTTGCGGACATTTGCTGGATAATTTCATCTACGGAGTGCGGGCTACCGGGTTGTTTTACTTTTATTACAAGCACCAAAGCCGTCCGGAAGTGATTGTTAAAACGATAGAGAAGACTTTTGAGACAGTACCCTGGGAATCCGAAACTATCTGTTTCGATATGTGGAAGAAGGCTCCGGAAGTGATGAAGGAACATATGCCCCGCTGGGCAGAATCCCCTAACGAAAAGAAGCGTGCCATCAGTATGCATGGCATGGAAAATATAGCCTCACGGCACCCCCAATATATCCTTACCTTTATCTCCAACCTGCTGGATGACGAAAGCGAAGAAGTTCAGAAAAAGATTAGCCACATCCTCACCCAAGTGGGGCGTCAACGCCCTTTGCAGTGCTACAGCAATGTCCGCCGTTGGTTGATTGATGCCGATGAAAAGCGTATCCGCACAATCTGGCAGACCATGAAGAAGCTTGCCAACATCTTCACCCAGAAGAGTAAAAGAGACAAATCGGCAGACTTCATAAATATCACTCAACGCACTGTACACGAATGGAGAAACGACTCCAATCACAATGTTTCCAGCATGGGGAACAAGCTTGCGGGCATCATAAACCTGAAAAACAAGAAGTAAGAGGCATTCAATATGGCGGAATATGGGATGTCCCGCATCGCCATTATCCTGGTAGAGCCCATCTACAGCGGGAATGTTGGTGCAATAGCCCGCATCATGAACAACTTTAACGTCAGCGAACTACGCATCGTAGGCAAAGTTCCCGAGAAGAATGACTTTTATCTTGCCATGCACTCCGGGCACATCCTGGAACAGGCGAAGACCTTTGACACCCTGGAAGAGGCTATTGCCGGATTAGACAGGGTTATCGCTTTCTCCCGCCGTATCGGCAAAACCAAACCGATGGATATGAATCCCCGCGAGATGGCACGCTATGTACACAAGCTCCCCAAGCTTAAGATTGGTTTGGTGTTCGGCAGAGAAACCTCTGGATTAACCGATAAAGAAGCAGATTTATGCGAGTTTCGCTGTCACTTCCCCGCAAACCCGGACTTCCCCTCCATTAACTTAGCACAAGCTGTAGCTTTGGCTATTTGGGAAGTATATGCCCTACCCATGGATGAACAAGCCAAGTTTAACGCCAATCTGCACGCCGTAAGTGGAGAAGAGCTGGACAGCATCCGCAACTATATGCTTGAGGTTATGCAGGCAATCGGCTTTTTCCGTAGCTATGAGAGCACTAACTGGGAAGGCTTCCTGAAAAAGATGATGGCGCAGCTTAACCCAAACAAGACAATGCTTTACAGATTCAGGCAGATGTTTAACCGTTTCCATGTGCTGGTAACCGGAAAAGGTCTGGGCTATGGTTCGGAAATTGCTGCCCAAAAGACTGAAGATACCAATGAGGAAGCAGAGCAGAAGTAACTGACGAGCAGAGCTTCCTGAGTGTAAGGAGCTTGATAATGACAAGCAAAAGTGATGCTTTATATGCAGATATTCTAAAAGAAGTGTCAGATTACTGCATAGAAAACCGAAATCCCGCATTGGTGGAGAAGTACAGCCGATATTTTAAGGAAGGTTATGACGCTTTTGGGCTTAGCGAAGAAAAGGTGCATGCACTCCGAGATAATATCGCCACAAAATACAATTTAACCTGCCAGGAAATCATCTGCTTGGGTGAACAGCTTTTACAACCAGGGAAGTATGAATACGGCTCGGTGGCGATTCTCCTGTTGATTATGCAGAGCTCTGCCTTCGAAGCCGGTACTTTGCTGGGAGTAAAAAGCTGGTTTGACTCTGGGGTTAACAATTGGGCACATTCGGACATCCTTTGCTCTCGGGTAACTCCGGTGTTCTTGGAGAAAGGAATCGTGGGTATGGATAGCTTTGCTTCGTGGCGAAAAGCCGAGAGCAGATGGACCCGTCGCGCAGTGCCCGTAACCATGCTTTGCCTGCGCAAGACAGCAAATCCACAGGAGTTGTTAAGCTTCCTAAATCCGATGATGGATGATGGGGAAAGGGTTGTACACCAAGGTTTGGGCTGGTTCCTTAGAGAGCTGTGGAAAATACACCCGCAGCCTGTGGAGGATTTCCTGCTGCAGCATAAGAATCACTGTGCCAGATTGATAATCCAATATGCCACGGAGAAGATGACTCCGGAGCAGAAACTACGTTTTCGGAAAGATAAGACTAAGAAGGGATAAATATGAAACGCTTGATTGCTACACTGTTCTTGCTGATATGCCTAAGCTCGCTTGTATGGAGCATGCAACTTACAATACCGTTTGAAGTTCCCACCGATGGATTTGATTCCAGCGCTTTGGCGAAACTGGGTTATGGCAGCACGGTGAGTCCCGGAAGCCTTCAATTGCCCGTTAAAAGCATTAATGTGCTGCTGCCTCCGGGAGCTAAGGTGTTGGATTATGCAATCACTCTGATAGCCCCAAAGCAGGTTATCGGATCTGCTCCGCAGCGTAACAACGCTTTTAGTGATACAGAGAAGCAGCTTAGCAGGGCGGATGATGATCATCAGCTTCCTGCATCTGTGTATCTGGGAATGCGTAAGTGGGGAGACCTTTGCTATGCTGCCTTTAACGTGCTGCCCGCAACCTGGGATGATGGATTATGGCAGTGGAGTACTTCCTGCACCATAGATATTAGTTACAGCCAAGACAGAGCTACGGGAAGAATACCTTCCAGCTTTTCCGATAACAGCTTCTTTGTAAACCCCGGCAAAGTGAGTAAATGGTACACGAGAGATACCCAACGCAATTATGATATTCTTGTGATCGGAACTCCTGAACTATATGCCGCCATGTCAAGCTGGGTGAGCTTCCGCTTCAGTCAGGGCTTGCAGGTAAGCTTCACCGAAATATCCACAGCCCTAAGCCAAGGAACGGGGACATCCAATGCTGAGAAGTTGCGTAGCTATATACAAAGCCAGTATAGCAGCAATAACTTCCGCTATCTGCTGCTGTTAGGGGATTACAATACAATCCCCGTCGCTTATCTCACTCCGGAACCGGATGGTTGGGATCAAGTTCCCTCGGACTTCTTTTATGGAGACCTAAGCAGCAATTGGGATAGCGATAACGATGGGAGATTGGGGGAATACTCCGGCGGGAACTTGAATCAGGATTATGAAGTGGACTTTACTCCGGAAGTGTTTGTGGGAAGGCTTTCCACAAATAGTCCGGCACAATTGCAGAGCATTGCCGGAAGGATTGTGGCATATGAGCAGACAAGCGCAGCTTGGAAAGGGAAAAACCTGCTTCCAGCAGCGTATCTGAACTATAACAACGAGCCTGAAGCAGGATTGTCCGCCACAGATGGTGCAGACTTTATGGAGTTTGCCAAAGCTACTGCATTGGCAGGACAGCAGAACTTCAGCATGTATGAACAGCTTGGAGTAGTGCCTTCTTATCCGGGTGACCTTGCTCTGTCTGAAGAGAACTTTCGGGAAGTGCTGAACAGCCAAAGCTGGGGAATGATTAACTGGAGTGCACATGGAAGCGGTACCTCCTCTGCACGCAAGATTTGGATGGACGACATCAATAATGATAACTTCCCGGATCAGGACGAGATGACATGGATGGGCTTGGTTGATAGAAGTAGCTTTGACAATCTGGACACCACTACGGGAACCGTGATCTTTGCTGCCTCTTGCTACAATGGTTTGATCGATGCTGATGAGCCTTGCTTGGCAGAATATGCCCTGCAAAAGCGTGCCGTAGGTGTGCTGGCAGCTACCCGCACCGGATGGTATAAGGTTGGATGGCGTAACCCCGGTTGGGGTGGGCTAAGCTCTTACAATTACCACTTTTTAGAGAACTTCCGTGAAGCAGGCTTGGATCTTGGAACTTCCCATGCTTATACAAACCTGTTACATACTCGCTATTACCTCTTTGGAGATCCTCTGGATTCGGGTGGAATAATATGGCCTGAACTGCAAAATGTATATGCCTACCTACTATTTGGCGATCCGCTGATTGGATACAACCCTGTCCAGAACATTCCCCAAGGAGAGGTTCTGGTTTGGGAACCCACGGGACAGCAAGGTATTACAGTGGTGAATGCCCTGCGGGAAAACTTGGACATGAATGTAATCTACACAGATAAGCTTATCCCGGATTATGATTATATCCACAACTTTGCTGCTGTGTTCTGCCTGCTCGGCTTTGGCGAGGAAACATACGAGCTTGAGCCTAATTCATTTGAGCATGGCTTGTTAAACAGCTATCTCGAGGAAGGGGGAAACTTGTATCTGGAAAGGGGAACGATACCCAACACCACCATCTCACCTTTCTGGGCAAAACTAGGGGTTAGCTCTCTGCCTAATGCCGTTACCCCAATACAAAGCATCAGGCACCTTGGCTCTAATATGACATGGCAATATGATACAGGCATGAACCTGTACCAAGCCCTTAATCCGGAAGCAGTCTTTGCTCAACCCCTGTTCGCCACTAACAATATAGATCCCATCGATGCCTATATCTCGATCTGGAATAGCAATGGACTGTACCGCAGTATTGCATCATCCTTTTCGTTGGCAAGGGTGTTGGAGGGGGAAAACAACCTCACAGATATGCTCAGCATTGTGTGTGACACTTTGGGAATAAGCACGGATAATCCATCTTCCCTGCAGGATGAAACGAATATCATGCCTGCTCGCAGCGTGATAAACTATCCCAATCCTGCTAAAGACAAGGTGCAATTCAGCTTCAGCAACACCAAGGGATTGCCGCTACAGGTAAACATCTTTAACCTCAAAGGGCAGAAAGTGAGAAGCCTTTCCCTGCCTGCATCCTATTCAGAAGCAAGCAGTTTGCTGTGGGATTGTCGTGATGCTAAAGGCAGAACTTGTGCAGATGGCATTTATCTATACAGAGCGAAGCTGGGGAGCGTTAGCTTCACGGGTAAACAGATACTGGTTAAATAGCACTCTTGAGCTTGGAGGAAACTGCTTAAAGCGGATAGCTTAGGCTTTTTCCTCCAGGGCTTCAGCGATCTTTTCCGAAAGCTCCTTAAGAGTAAAAGGCTTGGAGATGAAGTGCACATCATTGTCCAATATACTCTGGTGGGCTATCACATTTGCAGTATAACCGGACATAAACAAGCTTTTGATATTGGGGTGTAGTGCTTTTATATTTTTGGTTAGATCTCTCCCGTTCATTTCAGGCATTATGACGTCAGTGATCAACAGCTTAATCTCTAGCTTACAACTCTTGGCTATCTCTATGGCTTCTCTGGGAGAGGAAGCACAGATAACTTCAAAGCCCATGCGCTCTACCATCCTTTTTGTGATGCGCATGATGGCAGATTCATCCTCCACCAGTAAAACAGTCCCGCTTCCTTGAATAATCTGGTTGCTGTGCTCGGTTTGTTTAATCCCGATTGAATCACCCAGATAGCGAGGGAAGTAAATCCTGAAGGTAGAGCCAACCCCCGGCTCACTATACACTCCGATAAAGCCATTATTTTGTTTTACAATACCATAGATTGTGGATAGTCCCAGTCCGGTACCTCTACCTACTTCCTTAGTAGTGAAGAAAGGTTCAAAGAGGCTTTCCAATTGGTCTTTTTCAATACCACAACCGTTATCGCTAACCGACAGACATACAAAGTCACCGGGCAAGACTCCGCTTTTACGGGCACTATCCTCTTCGTATATTGTTACCTTGCTGGTCTCAATCTTGATTTCTCCCACATTGGATATGGCGTCTCTGGCATTAACGCACAGATTGGTTAGCACCTGATCAAGCTGAGAGGGGTCTATCTTCACCTCCCAAAGATCATCTCCGGGGTACCATTTAAGGTTGATATCCTCACCAATAAGTCTCTCCAGCATCTTCAACATATTCTCCAGGGCTTTATTAAGGTTCAACACCTGGGGTGAGATTGTCTGCTTACGGGCAAAGGCAAGAAGCTGCTTGGTAAGTTCGGATGAGCGTTTACCGGCTTTGATTATCTCGTTCAAATCGTCATACAGGGGGTTGTCTTCACCAACTTCATCCGCCATAAACATCGCATGACCAAGGATGATGCTGAGCATGTTGTTAAAGTCATGTGCAACTCCACCTGCCAAACGTCCCACGGATTCAATTTTCTGAGCTTGACTAAGCTGTTCCTGAAGCAAGGCTTTCTCTTTTTCGGCTCTTTTGCGCTCCGTGATATCGATGAACATACAGGCAAACTGCATTGGAGCAGGACGGAAGGCAGTAACTTCGAAATGCTTGTCTAATTCCTTTGCATAGTTCTCGAAATGCACCGGCTCTCCGGTCAAAGCTACTTTTCCATAGGTATCAATCCAGCTCTTCTCTATTGAGGGAATGATATATGAAACAGCTTTACCAACAATATCCCGGTTCATTAATCCAGTCATGCGCTCAAATGCAGGATTTACAGCTAAGAAGATATAGTCCACCGGCTCTCCGGATTCATTTAAAACTATCTCATGCAACGCAAAACCATCCAGCATCTTATCAAAAAGCGTTTGATACTTTATCTCTATCTGCTTCTGTTCTTCCAAGATACTTGCCAAGCGTAGTTTGCTATAGCTTAAGCTGGATATCATCCCTGCCAGTTTCTGGTAGAAAGCCATGATGGTTTCCACTTTCTCTTTGCTCCAGTGAGGTACTTGCTTTAAGGCTTCTATATACTCTTCTTCGTTAAAACCGTACCTACTTGCCTGCTCACGGAAGAGTTCTTCATCAGGCATCTCACCTTCGTACATAAACTGGCCTAAAAAGATGTTCCCCAGATGCTTCCCTCCCACTTCAATGGGGGTTGCCAGGTCCCAAAGGTTATTCTTACAACGGTGCCCCTTAAAGCTTCCCACAGGTATGTCACTGGCAAGGATTGTATCGCTCTCGGTGCAGTTTTTCAAGGTTTCCGGATTCATGCGGTGAAATTTTTTACAAATATCCTGCCACCCTACCGAAACAAGCACCTTTCCTTCAGCATCCAAGATCCCACACACGGCTCCTGTAAGCTTATGGAAATCTATAATCAGGGATTCCAGTGCTTCAATATCCAGGATATCTTCAAGTCTCAACTCACCCAGGTCATGCTCCGGATCAGTTATCGCATGAAGTATGTTCTTTACCGATGCCTCGCTGTTACGTAAAGCTTCTTCTGCCCTAACTTGCCGGGAGATATCGATAACAGTGGTAAAGAAGTGAAGCAAATCACCTGATTCATCTCTGTGAGCTGCCACGCTTACATCGCACCAGATATATGAACCATTCTTGTGAATGTAACGTTTATTAAAGCGTGCTTGGTCTTGCAAGCCTTGCCTTAGGGGGGATAGCAACTTGCTTATCCCATCAATATCGTGAGAAGGAGTAATCTCCTGCCAGGTCTTGCTTCGTAGTTCTGCCGGTTCGTAACCGAGCATCCTGCAGAAAGCCTGATTAACAAATATCTCACCGCTGGGCAAAGTGATGGACTTCCCTGCATTTGATGTTTCGAATACCTGCCTAAACTTGTGTTCACTCTCACGGAGTTCTTCTTCTTTTTTCCTGCGTTCACTCACATCCCTTGCAGAGCAAAACAAGTAATCTCCCGCAAGCGATGCACACCATTCCAGATAATGGTATGCTCCATCCTTGGCACGGTAACGGTTGATGAAGTCCCGCACTCTGTTTCCCTTTGCCAGGGATAGAAATGCCTGCTTTGTACTTTCCATATCATCGGGATGAAGAAAATCGAAGATACTGCGCCCCTCTAAATCCTCCGTACGAAACCCTAAAGTTACTTCCCAAGTGGTATTGAGTTTACAAAGTATACCTTCCCTCGTGCAGATGCAAAGTAAATCCACCGAAGATACAAAAAACAGATTTGCCAAATCAGGATTCAGGTGTGGCTCTTGGTTTTTGCTTACATCCATCAAAACTTCCTCATCAACATAATTACATCCATTGCTGTTGATTAACACACAATTTCGGGATTGTTTGCGTCGAGCTGCTCAAATGAGCACACTCCACCTAAGTTCACTTGATATACATATTAAGCCGATTGTTAATCGGGGCAAACATAATATTCTCCCCGTTAAGTTTACAGCCCTTATGGAGATTCTAAGTGCAGTTCTCCTATTGGAATCACGTGATCATTACATAATCATTGCATGTTTCATCCGTAATAAACATGTAATGATTATGTAATGATAGCAGGAGGAATTGCTCAGCGAGGGAAGTAAACATACACCTTATCCCCTTGTAGATAAGAGGGATAAGATGCCACAAGGTGATAGTCCGCCGGGAAGTCTATGTTCAAGCTGCGTTCCAGCTTGCGGGTGAAATCCGGGTTCAGATCCTTGCCAAAAGAAAGCAGCACCGGCTTTTGAGGAGTTTTGCTCTTCGCCAAAATGGCAAAGTACAAATCTTCAGCCTCCTGTGACCACAACACCGTCCCCGGCTCATGGCTGCCTAAAGCATAAACCAACCCCGGGTGCTTATACACGGCGATTATCCCCTGTGGGGGGGTAAATCCGTAACGGGCAAGTATGTTCTCTGTCTGAGTTAAGAAAGACCACTTGGCGAAATCATATTTAACGCCCCGAAATTCGTTATTCTGCAAGTATAATGGCTGAGAGCGGTATGGATGCTGAACATATTGAAACACGCCAAAAAACAGCAGATATAGCGCGATAAACGCAGTGTATCGGGAGGCTTTGGGGGGATAGAATAATCCCATCAGCAGGCAGAGCCCGCCCAGTAGCAGCGAATAGTAATATTTGGCACCCCAGTTAAGCGGGTTTGAGGAGCCCAGAGCACCCAGATAAGGCAGATAGAGCAGCATAGCAATGAGCAGCAGATTGGCGACGTTGCTTCTGATGAACCGCATGATGGGTGAAAGCCTTAGCTGCCCTTTATGTGCGATGTCTAATATGAGATAGCCGATTATGACGTAAACCCAGAATAAAACGAAGCCGGAGAGCAACATCTCACCACGCAGGTGACGGTAAACTCCGCCTACCGTTATATACAGCGCTATGCCCAATGCCGATAAAGTGCTAAGTATCTTAAGGCTCTTGGGGGAGATGATGCGGTAAATCCATATAAAGAGCACTACTGCAAATGCTTGCAGCATAGCAAGCAAGTTCACTGTGAATATATCACGGATGGATTTGAGGAGCAGATCGGCATCGTAGATCATGAAACGGCTTAGGTAGCGATAAAAGTTTGTATAATAATCCAAAAATCCGGGTTGGATTAGATTGTTCAGCAGAACTGCTGTGATGAGCCAGGCAAACCAGAAAGCAAGCAGGTTGCGCCATCGATGGGTGCCGGAGCAAATCAGCACAACGATGCCCACAATCAACCCACCTAAAGCTGTGGGAAGTTTAACCGCCAAGATAATGGCAAGCGGGATGGCAGAGAGCGTTGCAAAAAGAGTGCGGTGTTTGTCACTGCCTGATGTGGCAAGGAGCAAAGAGGCGGCAAAGAGAGTTAGCAGAAACTGGTTCAGGCTGTTATAAGAAAGCTCGGAGGGTGAGCCGGCATATGATGTTATCAAGCCGGCGAAGACTGCCATGAAGATATGGGGGAAGCTGCCCCTTATAGCTCTTTGGCGGTTTAGCACTTTGGTGAGGGAGAAGGCAAGATAGGTGCTTGCCAACAAGTTAAGCAACAAGCCCAAAAAGCGTAGAGGGATAAGACTTCGCAAGGACGCAGGCAGCACGGAACGGAGCAGGATGTGCTCATACATGTGTCCACCGAACTCCACAGGTTGGGCATCCTGATAACGCAGCACATAATAACCCGCATCGCTGAAATCAAACGCCTTGTCAAAGCCCCAGATGAGGATTGCCAGAGCGAAAATAACCAGCAGGATGCCGATTAAAACTTTAGCGGGATGCTTAGGCAAGCAGCAACCTTAATCGTCCTTGCGGATAATGAAGCCGGGACGGTTCTTCACCTCATCGAAGACACGCAGCAGATACTGCGCCAATACGCTGATGGAGAGGAGGATAAGTCCGCAAAAAAAGGACATGATGATGAGGGTGGTTGTCCAGCCCGGAACACGGAAACCACCGAGTTGATCTTCACCCATAAGCTTGAGGATTACCGAGATAACAATCACCACCAGCGACAGCACAAAGGAAGCACTGCCTACGAAAGAAATCAGGCGAATGGGGAAGTCCGAAGAGGCATAGAAGGTATCCTTAAACAGCCGAAGCTTCTTTTTAAATGTCCAGCGGGATTTATGCCCGGTGGTGCAGGGGCGTTCATAGGGAAAGTAAACCGGATCGAAGCCCAGGCGCATAACCTCTATTAGCGCTGAGGTGTTGATGGGGTGGATGCGATGATTCAAGATGTCGGCTACTTCTCTATCCACGGCAAAGATATCGGCACCCAGAGGAGGAAAACGGATGTCCGAGAGCTTATTCATTAAAAAGTAATAGCTGCGCGCAAAGAGTTCGTTGAGGATGCCATCGTTGCGCTTACTGCGGAAAGGAATAATCACCTGTGCACCTTTTTGCCATTCGCGGTAGATCTGCACATAAGCTTCCAAAGGGGTTTGCCAATCGTCCGGCATCATGCTAACCAAATCACCCTTTGCCACGGAGAGTCCGGCAAATATGGCATAATGCGAGCTGAAATTACGGCTTAGCCTGTATGCCCTAACGTTTGGAGAGCTTGCTTGCAGTTGCCTGGCGATGCTATAGGAATCATCAGTGGAGCCGTCGTCAATAACGATGAACTCAAAATCTATGCCCTCGGTTTGGAAGGCGGAAGCAAGCTTGAGATACACTTCAGGGATGCGGTTACCGCTGTGGTAGGACAACAAAATGAGAGAGAACAAACCCGTTCTCATGGCTTTCCTCCTTTGGGGGAAAATACAATGCGCGACCAATGATAGTTGTTTAGTAGAGTGAAGGGGATAACGATGTAAGAAAGCAGCCAATCCGGAAACGGCAGCGTCATGCGGAACACATATAGCAGCAGCATGCCCAGCAGCATACCCGAAAGATACACAGCGAAGTATTGCAGCATTTGCTTGCTGCTGTGACGGCTGTTAAAAGTGAAGCTGCGGTTCAGTGTGTAGGAAAGAAGAATGGTGGCGATGTAGGTAAGCATATATGTCAGTTGCAGAGGGGTGTGGTATATCTCCAGGCACACAAAGAGGATAAGCATGGAGATTAGGGTAACCACTACGCCTACACCGGAGAAACGCAGGAAAGCTGATATGCTAAATGCCTTCATACTGCTCCAGGGTGCTGATGATGTATTGTTGCTCCTCAGTGCTTAGATATGGGTTCATGGGTAGGCTAAGGCAGCTTGCGGCAAGCTCCTCGGCAAGGGGGAAGCTGGCAGAGGACATCTCAATGTATGCCTCTTGCTTATGGGGAGGAATAGGATAGTGAATCATGGTGCCAATACCGGCTTGCTGCAGGTGAGCTTCCAGTGCCTTGCGGTTATCGATACGGATGACAAACTGGTGCCAGCAAGGGATAAACTCGCCGTTGATATAAGGGTTGTAACTTAACTCTTTGTAGGGTAGGGAGATTAAAGGGTTGTTAAGGTGCAGGTATGCTAAGGCAAGCTTGTGGCGCAGCAGGTTGTGAGCATCCAAATGAGGAAGCTTGACCCGCAGGATGGCAGCATGCAACTCATCCAAACGGCAGTTGTAACCCTTGTATTGGTTATGATATTTGCGGCTGGAACCATAATTTGCCAGCATGCGTAGCTTGGCAGCAAGCTCGTCGTCGTCGGTGGTGATTGCACCGCCGTCACCGAAGGCACCAAGGTTCTTGCCGGGGTAAAAGCTGAAAGCAGCGGCATCACCCCAATAACCACATTTCTTCCCCTGGTAAGATGCACCATGGGCTTGGGCAGCATCCTCTAACACTTTTAGGTTATGCTTAGCTGCAATGGAGTTTATGGGCTGCATATCGGCAGGCATACCGTAGAGATGAACAGGGATGATAGCCTTGGTGAGCGGGGTGATAGCCTGCTCAATGCGGTCTGGGTCAAGGTTATAAGTATGCTTATGCGGTTCAACCGGAATGGGCGTGGCACCGCAGTAACTGACGGCTAACCAGGTGGCAATGTAGGTGTTGGAGGGGACAATAACCTCATCTCCGGCACCAATCCCCCAAGCTTTTAGGGTAAGGAACAGAGCATCAAGACCGTTACTCACACCGATGCAGTGCTTTGCTCCGATGTATTGGGCAAACTCTTCCTCAAAAGCAGACACTTCCTCACCCAGAATATACCAGCCCTTCGCCAGCACCTTGGCGATGGCGGAGTCTATCTCTTCCTTCAGTTCGCGATAGCTGTTGCCGATATCGTAGAAGGGTATCTTAGGCTTGCACATAGCGGATAAACTCGTCGTAGTCTCTTATATAGTCACTTTCGTCATAATGCTCGGAACAAAGCACTATCAAGACGGTTTCCGGAAGGAATGAATCAATATCCACCCACAAACCGGGAGCTACAGTAGCCTGATACATAGGGGTATCTAGTGATAGCTCTTGAGTATTGAATCCATCACATATCCGCAACCTACATCCACCATGCACGCAGATAAAGCTTTGGTAAAGGGCTTTGTGAGCGTGTCCACCGCGTTGGTGGCAAGCTTCATTACCCCAGATGTAGAACATCCTCTTGATGATATAAGGTAGATCACTTTCACCCTCCACGACCGATAAGTTACCACGTGCATCGAACATTGTGTTTATCGGTATAAGCTCCACCTTCATCATATGGCATAACCTTGGTATTTATCTATTAAGTACGCGGTAACTACTTCCTTACTGTGCTCAGTTCCGGGGTTTTTGCGAGACACTCCCGGATGATAAACAAGTTCAATTTCTCCCCCGGGACTGTCTGCTTTGCCGACAATCTGCCATCCATGCTTTGCATTCATGTGTCTAATAGCTTCATTGCTAATCAACTGTGAACCTGCTAAAGGTTTATGAGCAAGCCTGATATAGGCTTTTATCATTTGCGATCCATAGCCCCTGCCCCAATATTCTTTACTTACTGCAAGGATAGGAGTCATAAACTCACCTCTGTCAGTTAAGGTGATAAAACCGATATAAGTGCTTGGTTTATCCACATTCTCAAAGAGGTAGGCACGCATGTGATGCTTGCTTTCTTTCCACCATACAACCTGCTCATCAGGGTTGCGATATGGAAGACTGACAGTTGCCAACATATCAAGGTTATCGTTATAGATTTGACGCATGCTATCTACATGCATTAGAGTAGTAACCCTAACGCAGCGTAGAACTTTCGTGTCATTAGGCATTCGGCTTCTCCCTTTGTGCAAGGTCCTTTACCATCTCCACCACTTGAGTGTATTCAGGATCATCTGCCTGGGGCATATTGAAGCCGTTCTGCTTAACGAAGTGTTTTTTATAAAGCTTATAGTTATGACTGCCATTGGCTAGAATACTACACAATTCTTGTACGCGGTTAAGAACATCAGCTTCGCAGAGTTCATCCATAAGGCCCAAGTCGGCGGCTCGCTGTGGGCTAATAAGTTCTCCCATCAGCAGCATCTTTGCACTACGCAACCCAGCCCGGGAGATTATCTCACGCATCAGGATGGGTAAACTAATCCCTTTGGGGTATTCTGGGAAGCCAATCTTAATCTTATCATTGGCTTCAACAATGCGGTAATCTGTAGCAAAGGCAAGCACAGCTCCGCTGCCGACTGCGTGCCCATTGATGGCAGAGATTAGCAGCTTTGAGCTACGCAACACTTTATATAGCAGAATATCAAGCAAATACAGTGTTCTTACTGCATCCTCATCATCAAGGGCAGCCATCACCTCCAGATTCATTCCCGTACAGAATGCCCGATTGCTACCGGTTAAACAGATGATCTCAACCATGGGGTCTTTATCATACTGGTCAAAGGCAGCAGTAAGCTGAACAATTACCTCTTGAGTCAGAGAATTCTTCGGCTCGGAATCAAGGGTCAGCAACACGGCATTATCAGTAATATACTTAACGCTTATGTTATCCAAGATGCCAACCTCCGTTTATGTGTATTGTTTGTCCTGTGATATAAGCTGCATCATCGCTTGCCAGAAACTTCACCAATTTCCCCATTTCTACCGGCTGTCCCAAACGCTTCATGGGTATCTGTGATTCTATTTCAGTCCGATATCTTTCCGGGATGCGGTGAAACATACTTGTGTCAAAAGCTCCTGGGCATACTGCATTCACAGTAATCCCTTTTGAGGCATACTCCAACGCCAAGGCTTTGGTTAAGCCTAATACTCCTGCTTTTGAGGCTGCATAGTTGCTCTTGCCATATGATCCTTGAAATGCTCCTATAGAAGAGATGTTTATCACCCTACCCCATTGTTTTTCCAGCATTCCTGGAACAAAGCGATTAAGGAAGTGGTACAACTGAACAAGGTTAACTCTAATTACTTCTTCCCAAGCTTCAAAATCCATCTTAAGTAAAAGCGAATCTCTATCTATCCCTGCATTATTTACTATTACATCCACACCGTTGGATATAGAAGCAATGGCTTCTAAAGCTGCTTTAACGCTGGTATCATCCGAAAGATTACATTGCACGGCAAATACCTCGTCTTTTGTTCGACACAGCTCTTGAGCACCAACCTCATTACTTTTATAGGTGAAGATGACTCTGTAGCCCTCTTCTGATAACACTTCCACAATGCCTTTTCCGATTCCCTTATCTCCCCCTGTTACCAAAGCAGTTCTAGTGTTGTCTAGCATATATACACTCCTGCACCCCAAGTCCAGCCCGACCCAACTGCTGCGAAAAGAACCTTCTTATTCGGAGTTAGTTTCCCCGAACGATTCACTTCATCCAATAGTATGGGAATGGTGCCACCTGAGGTGTTAGCATATTTGTCCATATTTGTCATTACCTTCTCAAAGGGTAACCCAATTCGCTGTGCTGTTACCTTTAAAATCTCTATACTGGGCTGATGAGGTATCATATAATCAATATCATCAATGTTCAGGTTACAATCTTGCAATGCACTTATAATAGCTTTAGGTAGAACTTCAGTTGCTGTCTCATACACTGCTTTTCCGTTCATTCTAAAGGTATGCAGATTGTTACGCAAGGTCTCCTCTGATGCCGGCATCCTTGATCCACCCGCCGGAATGGTAAACCCATCCGTTCCCCTTCCATCAGAGTAAAGCCTGAAGTTCCAAAAACCTTCCTCATCATTACAATGTGATAAAACCGCAGCACCCGCTCCATCGCCAAAGAACACACAATCTCTACGTTGCCAATCTGTTATCTTAGAAAAAGTATCTGCACCGATAACCAACACATTGTCATATACCCCGCTGGCAATGAATTGGGTGGCGACAGACAATGAGTATAGAAACCCGCTACAAACTGCTGCAATATCGAACGCCACAGAATTATAAGCCATCAAGTTACGCTGCACATATACGGCGGTTGATGGTGCCAACCTATCAGCAGTAGCAGTTGCCACAATAATAAGATTTATGTCCTCCGGCTGTAGTCCGGAATTCTCCAATGCTCGTTGTGCTGCTATTGTAGCCAAATCACTGGTGGCTTGCTCAGGTGATGCAATACGGCGTTCCTTAATCCCAAGGTTCCTGTAAACCCAATCTGCATTAGTATCCACTAATGTTGCGAGATATTCATTAGTATAAATCATCTCCGGGACGTATGAACCGGTGCCGATTATCTTAGCCTTTCTCACAATCTGTTTCAAAATTCCCCCCTTCTACACCAAACTTTCCAAATATTCACCATACCCGCTTTTCCTAATCGGTGCAGCGATGTTTAGCAGTTGTTCTTTATCGATGAAGCCTTTGCGGTAAGCTATTTCCTCTACGCAACCTATCTTGAAGCCTTGTCTTTGCTCAATCACAGATATAAACTGCGATGCCTGCAGCAAAGATTCAAAAGTTCCGGTATCAAGCCAGGCATAACCTCTGCCAAAAACAAGCACATTAAGCTTATTCATCTCTAGATAAACCTTGTTCACATCCGTGATTTCATACTCACCTCGGGTTGATGGTTCTATCTCTCGGGCAATATCCACCACGCTGTTATCGTAGAAATACAATCCCGGCACCGCATAGGTGGATTTTGGTTCACTTGGTTTTTCCTCTAAACTTAGCACCTTCCCGCAGGAAGCGAACTCCACTACTCCGTAACGCTGTGGATCAACCACGGGATAGGCAGTGATAATTGCGCCTTCGGGGTTCACACATTCTGCTAATCTGCCTTGAATATCTGCCCCGTAGAATATATTGTCACCCAAGATTAGGCAAACGCTGTCTTCCCCAATGAAATCCGCACCAAGCACAAAAGCTTGTGCCAATCCATTGGGGACTTCCTGCACCACATAGGAAAAGCTCATTCCCAGTTGGTTGCCATTCCCCAAAAGCTTAATAAAGCTAGCTTGTTCGGAGGGAGTGGTGATAATCAAAACCTCTCTGATTCCTGCCAGCATCAGCACAGAGAGGGGATAGTATATCATCGGCTTATCGTAAACCGGCATAAGCTGCTTGCTTACGGCAATGGTCAAGGGGTGCAATCTGGTGCCGGAACCTCCGGCGAGGATGATACCTTTCATTATTCATATCCTGACTTTCAGCGGCGTTAGTGCCAAAAGCTATCTCTTTATCCTCATTATTCTTTCGATATTGCCTTTGTGCGTAGAGTCCCTCAAGCTGTCAATTCATTTCTTACTTTTAGGTGCCGGATTCCTTCAATGCTAAGGCTAAACAAGGCTTATGCTTTCTTTTTTTTCCGCTTGACGAGTTGCCATGCATCGTATGAGTGTACCATTTAAATATAACTTATCAAGGAGTTCATCATGGATGCGATCATCAGACTTGCGACCGAGGCAGATAAAGAACCTGTGCTGGAGATACTGAATCACTACATCCTAAACAGTCTTGCGGCTTATCCTCAGCGCCCTGTGCCTGTGCAAGCTTGGGTGCCAATGCTATCTATGTGCCGCGATAACAATCTGTGGGTGGCGGAAATCCCCGGTGAAGGGGTTGTCGGTTTCGCCATGCTGAAGTGGTTTATGGGTAAAGAGAGTTTCACCCATAGTGCTGAAGTAGGATACTTCATCAACCCAGAGCATACCGGAAAAGGCTTGGGTAAGAGGTTACTATCTGCTCTGGAGAATGCTGCCAAACAAGAAGGTATAAGCACTCTTGTAGCAAACATTTCTTCCTTGAACCAGGAAAGTCTCGCCTTCCATAAGAGAACAGGCTTCAAAGAATGTGGCTGCATTCCTGCAGTGGGGGAGAAAAACGGACAAAAGTTCGATATCGTGTGGATGGTTAAAACCTTATAAGTAGAAAACGGCTTTTCCGTTAGCTAATCTTGGCTGCTTTCTGCTGTCATTGCATAATCAAAGACCATTGAACAATCCAACCTTGGTCAATACTGTGATGTGTTGAA